>JBAQGO010000018.1:0-19677 GCA_049287825.1 Vitreimonas sp.
CCCCAAGAACCATTCGCGCGGCCGAACGGTGTTTCCAAACCGATCTTTGATCTCCAAATCCAAGCGGGCGGCGGAGAACACGCGGTAGAGAGTACGCTCAAGCTTTCGCCGAGGTCGAGAAATGTCCGTCTTCGATAAACCGAAGCCGCTCAGCGCGTCAGCTTTTGCCCCATTGCAGACGTTGAGGCCGGCGAAGAACTCGACTGGACTAGTGCTGCGATTGGAGCGTTCATAGGGACCATGAACACGCGTATGTCGCACTGCAACAAGGTCAAAATCTAGAAACGCATCTTGCCCTCTTCCACGACTTTGCCCCGCTTCACCGGGGCTTGCGGTCGTGCCGGCGCTTGGTCGGTCAAGGAGTGGCGATATGGCCAAACAAACTGCTAAGCAGCGCAAAGCGCCCGACAAATCCCCATCAACGAAACTCGATCAGATCGTGTCCGCACTGCGCGCTCCCAGGGGCGCGACACTCGCACAACTCATGGCCCTCACCGGTTGGCAGCAGCACTCGGTGCGCGGGGCGTTGTCGGGCGCACTTAAAAAACAGCGTGGCTTCACAATAGCATCGAGCAAGTCAGGCAGCGAGCGCGTCTACAGAATCGGGGGCGCGCGATGAATGTCGCCGAAGAAGCCGGCGCAGCGCTCGCCCGCGTATGGGAGACGATGGTTGTGCTGGCAGAGGCCGGCAACGACATGGTTGTGAACGAGCAACGGTTGACGTCTGAGAGCGGCGCGCAGCAAGTCGCCGAAATTGCCGCCGACCTTTTGGCGCTTTCGCGAGCCGCAGAAGTCCTGGCAAGGTTGCGGGGTCTCACATGAGGGCGCCGATCGACTTCGCCGCGCTGTCGTTGGATCAAGCACGCGAGCTATGGCTGAAGCACTTGAAGCTGCCGCTTCCGCAGCATCGCTCGCGCGACCTTATGGTGCGGGCGCTGTCGTATCACCTTCAAGCTCGAACAGATGGCGGCCTCACGCAGACACTACGGCGCAAGCTGGACGATTTGGCGCCGCGGTTCGCTGCGAACCGAGACTTCGCACCGGCCGCGGCAGAGCGCGCCAAACCAGGCAGCGTGCTCGTGCGTGCGTGGAACGGCGTCAATTACGCCGTCACGGTAACCGATACTGGCTTTCTTTATGACGGCAAACTGTTTGCATCACTCACCGCTGTCGCCCTCGCTATCACCGGCACACATTTGAACGGCCCACACTTCTTTCGCCTCACCAATGGAGCGCGCGAGGCATGAAGTCGAAAGGCAGTGCGCGATCTACACACGCACCTCGACTGAAGAAGGGCTTGCTCAGGAGTTCAACTCCTTGCATGCGCAGGCTGAAGCCTGTGCTGCTTTCATCAAGTCGCAAGCGAGCGAAGGCTGGGTGGCCTCACGACGCATCTACGAAGACGGCGGTTATTCCGGGGGCTCACTGAACCGCCCTGCTCTCGGCGAATTGCTGGAAGACATCAAGGCCGGTCGTGTTGATGTGGTCGTCGTCTACAAAGTTGATCGACTTACCCGTTCGCTCGCTGATTTTGCCAAAATCGTTGAGATCATGGATGGGGAAGAGGCATCGTTTGCATCGGTCACCCAGTCTTTCAACACCACGACCAGCATGGGCAGATTGACGCTCAACGTATTGCTGTCGTTTGCGCAGTTCGAACGCGAAGTGACCGGCGAGCGCATTCGCGACAAGTTTGCCGCATCAAAAGCCAAAGGCATCTTCATGGGCGGGACGCCGCCGCTGGGCTATGATGTTGGCGAGCGTGCACTCGTCGTGAATGCCGAGGAGGCCGAAAGAGTGCGTCTTATCTTTCGGCGATTTCTCGAAATCCGATCGGTGTCCGATCTGGCGGATGATCTGCGAGAGCGCGCCATCATGTCTAAGCGCTACACGAGTCGCAAAGGCAACACGCGCGGCGGCGTTCCAATCCATCCCGGCGCTCTAGCCCAAATCCTCGACAACCCGATCTATTGCGGCGTCATCCGTCACAAGGGCGTTCAGCATCCCGGGCAACATGCGCGCATCATCGATCCTGATCTTTGGGAGGCCGTCAAAGAATTGAGAAACAAGACGCTCGGAAAGGGCCGCGCATCGCTTCTGCGCTCTGGCGCACGCCTCATCGGCAAGGTGTTTGACTCACTGGGCAACCCTATGAGCCCAACCATCACCACGAAGGCATCTGTCCGCTATCGCTATTACATGACCCGCGAGCACGGTCTGGATGGCCCAAAAGGCGTGGTCCACCGGGTCCCGATGACGGACTTGGAAGAAGCGGTGATCGCCGAAATAAGACCGCATCTCTCTGCCAGCTGGAAACCCGATGCGGCGGATTGCGCCATTGAAGCTGTTCGTCGCGTCCAAATCTTTCCCACGGAATTGTTAATTGATGTGGCTGCCAACGCCCTCGGACCTGGCGGTGACACAGAAGTGGTCACGCTCAAGTGTGCGGTGTCCTTCGAGCGCCCCCGCAACTCCACCGCACTGATCCGCAGCGGCGCCCACGTTCCAACAAAGATCGATCGCTCCCTCACGCGGGCGGTGGTTATGGCCCGAGCATGGGTAAAACGGCTGGAATCCGGCGAACCCGACTCAATCAAGGGCTTGGCGCGCGCTGAGGGAATGTGCGTCCTGCACACAGCCAAGCTTTTGCCGCTGGCGTTCCTGGCGCCGGATTTGGTGGCGCAAATCCTTGAAGGCCGCCAACCGCGGACGCTGACATTGACCGCGCTGATTTCTGAGCCCCTTCCCCTCGACTGGACCGGCCAACGCGCGAGGTTTGCCGCCTTCGCCTGATGCGGCCGGCGGCGAAGAGCTAACTTTTTCGATACGGCGAGAGAGACGCGCACTGAGATGCGGCGCGCGGCGCGATTTCGCGCTGCCACTTCGCTCTCTATGACCACCTGTTGCGTGGAATATTGCCGTGAAGTCCGGCTCTTGCAGCGAGCGCGCACTGCTAACGGTGCGCGCCAGATATGGTTGGTGGACCCTAGCGGGATCGAACCGCTGACCTCCTGCATGCCATGCAGGCGCTCTCCCAGCTGAGCTAAGGGCCCGATAGCGCTACTGCGCGCGCAGCGGCGTTCCGGATTTAGGACGGGCGGAACCTAGCCGCCGCCGATTTGGCGTCAAGCGGCCTAGCGGTTGCCGTCGTCCTCCTCGGCGTTTGGCACGCCGAGTTCGTCCTCGTTGAACTCCTCCTCGTCCTCGATCAACGGCACCGAGTCGTCGTCAGCGGCGTCGCCGACCTCTTCTTCTTCCTCGGAAAAGCCTTCGGGGATTTCCTCGCCGGCCGCGGGGGTTTCTTCGTCCTCGTCATCCGTGCTGAGGATCGGTTCAGCTTCGGCTGCTGCATCTACTTCGACGGCTTCCTCGACTTCTTCGTCTTCTTCATCGTCGCCGTCGGTCTTGACCTTCTTCTTTTCGAGTTCCTCGTCGTCCTCGTAGGCCGGATCGTGAGCAGCGACGCGGGAACGGCCACGCTTCACGCGCACGCCCTCTTCGGCCGGATCGAAAGCGGTTGAGCACTTTGGACACGTGGCGGGCCGCTTGCGAAGGTCGTAGAACCTCGCTCCGCAACTCGGGCAAACTTGCTTGTCGCCCAGATCGGTCCTGGCCAAATGGCTCTCCTTCGGCACGTCTTTGATTCACGGCCTTTACGCGGGGCGCTCGCTTGCCACCATCGGGGGCGCCTGTCAAAAGCTTTATCGCTGCATTTTCAGCGGCTGCCGGCGCGAGTGGACTAATGCGGCTGAAGTCGCGATTCGCGGGCCCCTTGCGGGGTCGCGCCCGGCCTCCCGGCGACAAATCCATCTCGCACCGCGCGCTCATCTTGGGGGCGCTGGCTGAAGGAACAACCACCGTCGACGGGCTTCTCGAAGCTGACGACGTTTTGCACACAGCCGACGCCGCGCGCGCGTTTGGTGCGCGTGTTGAACGGGGCGCAGACGGGCGGTGGACGATTGAAGGCGTGGCTGGGTTCAAACAGCCGCCCGAAACCATCGATTGCGGCAATTCCGGCACCGCCGCGCGCATTCTGATTGGGGCGGCCAGCGCTTACGCGATCAGCGCACGCTTCGATGGCGACCAATCCTTGCGCAAACGGCCCATGAACCGCGTTGTGGCGCCGCTGACGCAAATGGGCGCGCGCTTCGACAGCGCCAAAGGCACGCTGCCGATGGTGGTGCATGGCGGCAGGTTGAAAGGCATTACTTACCGTTCACCGGTGTCGTCGGCGCAAGTGAAGTCGGCTGTGTTGCTCGCGGGCCTAGGCGCCGAGGGTGACACGACATTGATCGAACCAGAGCGCTCGCGCGATCACACCGAGCGCATGCTGCGTGTGTTCGGCGCCGACATTGAAGACATTGAAGTGGATGGCGCTCTGCACCCGCGCGTGCGCGCTAGCACACTCAAGGGCGCGCACATCTACGTGCCGGGCGATCCGTCCTCTGCGGCATTCCCCATCGCCGCTGCGCTGATCGTGCAGAAATCCGAAATTCGAATCGAAGACTTGCTGGTGAACCCGCTGCGTTTGGGCTTGATCGAGACACTGCTGGAAATGGGCGCCTCGCTGACGTTTGAAGAACGCCGCGATCCCATCGGCGAGCCAATCGCCGATCTCGTGGTGCGCACCAGCAAGCTAAAGGGCGTCACCCCGCCGGAGCGCCGTGCGCCAGCGATGATCGACGAATTCCCCATCCTCTCCGTCATTGCCGCCTTTGCTGAAGGCGAAACCCGCATCGAAGGCGCTGCCGAACTTCGTGTGAAGGAAAGTGACCGCATCACGTTGATGGTGGATGGGTTAAAAGCTTGCGGCGTCGACGCTGAGGAATTGCCCGACGGCTTGGTGGTGCGCGGCGCCGGGCCAAGGAGCGTGCGCGGCGGCGCCAGCATTCGCACGCACGGCGATCATCGCGTCGCCATGTCTTTTTTAGTGCTTGGCATGGCGTCAAAGGAGCCGGTGGTCGTGGACGATGCTGAAATGATTGCCACGTCGTTCCCCGACTTTCCCGGCTTCATGCGCGGCTTCGGCGCAAATATCGAAGGCATGTGAGGCCTCGCGCCGGCGCATCTCCACTAGAATCCGGTTCAGAGCTACATAACTCGATCAAAAGAAAGTGCCGGCGCAACCGGGAGCTTCTTCGCGCGTTAGGCTGAGCGAAGGAGAGCGCCATGAAGACCGCCATTCTTGCCGCGGCGTTATTTGCTGCGGCATCAGCAGCCACGTTCGCATTTGCCCAGGACGCCGGGCTGAAGCCAGTAGAACCCACCAGCGCAAACGCGAGCGTCACCCCGGCTCCGCCGTCTGTGGAATCGCCAGACGCACGCCAGATTGCCAGTGATGCCGACATCGGCGCTGCGCGACGTACATATCGCGCGTCGTGCCAACGCTATCAATCATTCGGATTCTGCGATTGCTTAACCGCCGGCGTAGCGCAAGCGCTCGCGCCGCAAGAAGTGCGCATTGCTGCGCGCGGCATCGGGTCTTGGATCAATGCGCAGGGTGACGCCGCGGCGGCCGGCGCCAGCACCGACGCCACCGAGCCAGGCTCGAATTCAATGACGCGTATCGACCAAGTGCAAAGCCACTACGCCGAGACGTGCCAGTCATTCCGACGCGGCTAAACCGCCGCTGGGGCTGAAGCTTTCTCGCCGCGCGCCAGAATGGATGTCGCGGCGAGATCGCCTGTTACATTTCCCAATGTTCGGAAGATGTCGGGAATAACTTCAACTGCGAGAAAGATTCCGAGCAAATCCGTGGGTATCCCCAGCGCCAAGCAGATCGGCGCAATCGACGCGATGTAAGACACCTGTCCTGGCAGCCCAACGGCGCCGATGCTCATCGCATATGCAACGGCGACGCCGCTCGCAATTTGAAAGACGCCCGGGTGCAGCCCGTACAAGTGCGCGATGAAAAAGCAGACCGCCAAATTGCCGACCGGGCTGGTGAAGCGAAACACCGCAACCGCCAGCGGCAAGATGACGTCCACGACACGTTCTGAAATGCCAAGGCCCCGCCGCGCCGCTTCCAGCATGGCCGGCAACGAAGCGAGAGAGGACTGCGTTGAAAAAGCAATCGCCCATACTGGCGTCGCGGCGGACACAAACTGACCGAGGGGCCGCCTTCCAAAAATGATGGCGATGAGGAACGCCACCAACGTGCTTGCGGCGAGCGTGCCCGCGACAATCGCGATGTAGTGGAAAATCGTCCCCGCTGCAGCGAAACCGGTGTGCGCCCCGACACCGAGCGACAGTGCGAACACGCCAATCGGTCCTGCCAGCAGCACCCATTGCACGATGACGATCATCGTTTCCGATACAGCGCGGAAGAATGAAACCAGCGACTCGCGCATGCTTACGCTGAGCTTGGTCGCGGCGAAGCCGAAGAAAATCGCGAAGACGACGAGCGGCAGAACTTTGTCTTCCGCCGCCGCCGTGATCGGATTGGACGGCGCCAAGCCCTGCAGCCAATCGGCAAAGCTTGGCGGCGCGGTGATATGGGGCGCGTTCGCTCCGGCGCCGGCGATGAAGTTTGCGGCGGAGGCGGGATCTACTGGCCAAAGCGAGAGCCAGCCATTGACCAGCGAGATCGAAAAGATCGCGGCAAACACCAGCAGCACAGTGAACAGCACCACCGCCCGCGCCACCAAGCCGCCAGTCGCCGTTGCATCGGCGACCGAAGCGATGCCGACCACCAGCAGCGAAAACACCAGCGGGATCACCGTCATGCGCAGCGCGTTGAGCCAAAGTCCGCCGAACGCTTGCACCACATCTGCAGCGCCCAGGAGTTGCGGACTGGCCGTTGACTGAATCCACGCGCCTACCAGCAAGCCTGCGAGCAGCGCAGCAAGCACAATCAAACTCAAAGAACGGGTCATGCAGCCCCCATGAAGGTCGCGCGTCTTAGCGTGACCATGGAGGCTGCGCCAGCCGCGCTAAACCAGCGCCGCTTCACGTACTGATGTTTGAGCCGGCGCGTGCGCCGGCTTCTTCTTGAACTCCAGCACGCCGTCCTCAAGCGCGCCGAAACGCAAATCCATCAGGTCGTGCGCGTAGGACTGGTTCTGCTTCCATGGCGCCATCGTGGTCTGTTTCGGCAGGATGTCTTGGGCGCGCTGGAAGTAACCGGACGAGAAATCTACGAACGGTTTGTCTTGATGCTCGGGTCCTAAGCGGGGAGTGGCGGAATCGAGCTTGTAGTCGACCAGGTAATTGATCACCCGGCAGACGTATTGGCAGATCAGGTCCGCGCGCAAAGTCCAGGACGCATTGGTGTAGCCAAACACGGAAGCGAAGTTCGGCACGCCGGAATACATCGCGCCCTTGTAGGCGTAGAGTTTGCCTGTCTCGATCTTCACGCCGTCGACGGTGAGCTGCGTCCCGCCCCACATTTGCAGGTTCAGGCCGGTTGCAGTGATGATGATGTCAGCTTCGAGCTCCTTGCCCGATGCGAGCTTGATGCCCTTCTCGGTGAACGTGTCGATGGTATCGGTGACAACCGAGGCTTTGCCGGCTCTGATCGCCAGGAACATGTCGTTGTCGGGCACCAGGCAGAGCCTCTGCTCCCACGGATTGTAGCGCGGCGTGAAATGCGTCTCCATGTCGTAGTCGGGGCCGAGTTGTTCGCGGATCAGGCCAAGCAAACGTTCCTTGGTCTTCTCCGGACGCGTGCGCGCTAAGCGGAAGAAGACTTGCTGGAAAAGAACTTTGCGCAGACGCGTGATGTCATATGCCAGCGATTCCGGCAGGCGCCGCCGCATCCAGTTGGCCATCGCATCTTCGGCGGGCAGCGACACCATGTAAGTCGGCGAGCGCTGCAGCATGATGACGTGCGCGGCCTTGTCGGTCATCGCCGGCACCAACGTCACCGCCGTCGCGCCGGAGCCGATCACGACGACGCGCTTGCCGGAATAGTCCAAATTCTCCGGCCAATGCTGCGGATGGATCAGCGTGCCTTTGAATTGGTCCGAGCCCTTGAACTCCGGCAGATAGCCCTTGTCGTAATTGTAGTAGCCCGCGCAGCTCAGCAGGAATCTGCACACGAAGCGCACCGGCTTGCCATCATGCTCCGCTTCCACGGTCCAACGCGCCGTGTCGCTCGACCACGAGGCGCGCAGTACTTTGTGTTTGAAGCGGATGTGCTCTCGGATGCCATACTCATCGGCGGTCTCGTTCACATATTTGCGGATGGACGGTCCGTCGGCGATCGCCTTCTCTTCCTTCCACGGCTTAAAGGCATAACCGAGCGTGTACATGTCACTGTCGGAGCGGATGCCGGGATAGCGGAAAAGATCCCAGGTGCCGCCGATGGCCTCGCGGTTTTCCAGGATAACAAAGCTCTGATCCGGACAGTCGCGCTTCAAATAATAGCCCGCGCCGATGCCCGAGAGCCCCGCACCCACCACCAAGACATCAAATTCGTTTTGCATTTCCAGATTCCGGGCCTCGCGCGCCTCAGTGTCAAGCCGGACGCCGCGTCAGGTGCTGCTCTCGCGCGCTGCAAGAGATGCTGATAGAGCCGCGCCCATGATCATCGCGGTGGATGGACCCACGGCGTCGGGCAAGGGCACGATCGCTAGGCGCCTGGCGGAGCACTACGGACTGAAGCGGCTGGACACCGGCTCGCTTTATCGCGCCGTGGGGCTCGCCGTGCTCGATGCCGGCGGCAATCCAACAGACGAAGCCGCCGCCGTGGCCGTCGCGGAGGCACTCGATCTGGCCGCCATCGATGAGCACCGCATTCGCTCGGCCGCGGCCGGCGCCGCCGCCTCCGTGGTCGCCAACATTCCGGCTGTCAGAGTGGTGCTGCGAAAAGCCCAACGGGTCTTCGCCAACGACCCGCACGGGGCAGTGCTGGACGGGCGCGATATCGGGACGGTGATCTGCCCGGACGCCCGGGTGAAGCTCTATGTCACTGCCGACGCCCCCGCCCGGGTGGCCCGCCGACTGGCGGAATTGAAAAGCCGGGGTGAGCACATCACTTATGCGGAGCTGGAGCGGCAGATCGCCGAACGGGACGCCCGGGACATGAACCGGGCCGATTCCCCTCTCCGGCAAGCGCCAGACGCGCACTTGCTCGACACCACCCATCTTTCTATAGAGGCGGCGGTGGAGGCCGCCCGTCGCATCGTCGACGCGGCGCTCAAGCGACCTGCGGGCTAAATCGGCCCTCGGGCTGTTTTGCGCATTTGGCCCTTACCACAGCCTACCTCGGACGGCCGCATGGTGTGGCCGAGACCGCCGGAGCCAACCGGTCGGCCCGTGTCAATTCCGGAGTTGAAGTTCCTATGGCTGCACAAGCCCAGACCCAATCTATGACCCCCTCGCGCGACGACTTCGCCGCGCTCCTCGACCAAAGCTTCGAAACCCGCGGGATGATCGAAGGCAAGGTCATTCCAGCCACCGTCGTCGCCATCGAAAACGACTTCGTCGTCGTCGACATCGGCTTGAAGACGGAAGGCCGGATCCCGGTTCGCGAATTCTACACCGACGACAACGCACCGCTGCCGAAGCCGGGCGAGATCGTCGAAGTCTATCTCGACCGCATCGAGAACGCGCTCGGCGACGCCGTCGTCAGTCGCGAGAAGGCGCGCCGCGAAGAAGCATGGACGCGTCTTGAAAAGAATTTTGCCGCGCAAGAAGCGGTGAACGGCGCCATCGTCGGCCGCGTCAAGGGCGGCTTCACGGTGGACCTCGGCGGCGCCAATGCGTTCCTGCCGGGCAGTCAAGTTGACATCCGCCCCGTGCGCGATGTCGGGCCGCTGATGAACATCATGCAGCCGTTTGCGATCCTGAAAATGGATCGTCAGCGCGGCAACATCGTTGTCTCGCGCCGCGCCGTGCTCGAAGAGAGCCGCGCCAGCGAGCGTGCTGAAATCGTCGGCCAACTGAAGGAAGGCGAAGTCCGCGAAGGCGTGGTCAAGAACATCACCGATTACGGTGCGTTCGTGGACCTCGGCGGCATCGACGGCCTGCTGCACGTTACCGACATGAGCTGGAAGCGCGTCAACCACCCGAGCCAAGTGCTCAACGTGGGCGACACGGTGAAAGTCCAGATCGTGAAGATCAATCCGGACACCCAGCGCATCAGCCTCGGCATGAAGCAGCTGCTGACCGATCCGTGGGATGGCGTCGACGCGAAATACCCGGTCAACGGCAAGTTCACCGGCCGCGTCACCAACATCACCGACTACGGCGCGTTCGTTGAACTCGAGCCGGGCGTTGAAGGCCTGGTCCACGTCAGTGAAATGAGCTGGACCAAGAAGAACATGCACCCCTCGAAGATCCTGAGCACCTCTCAGGAAGTCGACGTGCAGGTTCTCGATGTGGACGGTGAAAAGCGCCGCATCTCGCTCGGCATCAAGCAAGCGCAATCCAATCCGTGGGATGCGTTCACGTCTGAGCACCCGGTCGGCTCGATCATCGAGGGCGAAGTCAAAAACATCACCGAGTTCGGTCTGTTCGTTGGCATTACGCCGGACCTCGACGGCATGGTTCACCTGTCCGACATCGCTTGGGACGTCCAAGGCGAAGAAGCCCTCACCCGCTACAACAAAGGTGACGTGGTCAAAGCCAAGGTGCTCGACGTTGACGCCGAGAAGGAGCGCATCTCGCTTGGCATCAAGCAAGTTGCTTCCGACCCGATGTCGGAAGCCGACTTCCGCAAGGGTCAGATCATCACCACCGAAGTGGTCGATGTGGCGACCGGCGGCATCGAAGTGGCGTTCGGCGAAGGTAATGCGCTGCGCAGCTTCATCCGCAAGAGCGACCTTTCGCGCGATCGCCAAGAGCAACGCGCCGACCGCTTCTCGGTGGGCGACCGCCTCGATGCAATGGTGACCAGCTTCGACCGTTCGAGCCGCAAGGTCTCGCTGTCGGTAAAAGCCATGGAGCTGGCGGACGAGAAGGAAGCCATTGCTCAGTTCGGCTCGTCGGACTCAGGCGCCTCGCTCGGCGACATCCTCGGCGCGGCGCTCAAGGACAAGAACAAGCCATAAGCCTGACCCACAGGCAAAACGGATAGGCCCGGCGGACAACGCCGGGCCTTTTCTTTTCATTATTTCAACCGCCTAGAGGATTGACCTCAGGCTTGACCAGGCCTCTATTTGAGGGCGGTTGGATCATTGGGGAGCGGTCCATGTTGCGATCCGAACTGGTCGCCAAGCTTCAAGAAGAATTTGCGCCGATGAAAGCGCAAGAGGTCGAGCACGCTGTCGATATCGTGCTCGACGAAATCGCCACCGCGCTCGCCTCCGAAGGCCGCGTGGAATTGCGCGGCTTCGGCGCCTTTTCCGTGCGCAAGCGCGGCGCGCGCACCGGCCGCAATCCACGCACTGGCGCAGCAGTCAAAGTGTCCGCCAAGCGCGTGCCGTTCTTCAAGCCGGGCAAAGAGCTGCGGCTCAACGTCAATGGCGGCGAAGAGCCGTAATCAAGCCAATGCGCCTGACTCGCCGACACGCAATTGCGGTGCTATTGGCCAGCGCCGCATCGACCGGCAAGGCTCTTGCGAGCAACGCACCATTCACGCCTGTCATCAATCAGTCCGCTGACGAAGCAATCATCTACGTTTATCGCTCCTCACATATGATTGGCGCGGTGGCGTCATTTCACTTCAAGCTAGACGACGGCGACACGGAATATTCGTTGGGGAACGGGCGGTATCTTATCTTGCGGGTCCCTAGCGGTGCTCACGTTCTCCGGCAGGTAGCAGGCCACGGCGCCTTCAGCACCGCAATGGTAGACCTGCACTTGCCCGATGTGACGGTAAACGTGGAGGCCGGACAACATTACTATGTCGAGTTTTCGATGACAGGCAGAGTCACAAGATTCATGATTCTCCCTGGCGGCGGCTCGACAAGCAACATCGATTCCAGCGAGCAGTTCGGTGAAGTGCCGGAAGAGCAAGCACTTCCCGAAATTGCGCGGACGCATCTCGCCGGTTGACCCTTACGCCCTTAGATCAGGGAATCCCGCGGCCGCTTTCTGCACGTCCTCCGGAAAATCTTCCATCTCCTGGATTTGGCGCACTTCGATCGTCTCGTTGTCACCGCCTGGACACTTCTTCGCCCATGAAATCGCTTCGTCGCGCGATTTCACGTTGATGATCCAATAGCCGCCGAGCACTTCTTTGGTTTCGGTGAACGGGCCATCGGTAACGAACGGCGTCCCGCCCTTGAACGAAACCCGCGCGCCCATCGAGGGCGGATGCAGACCGTTCAAATCCACCAGGATACCAGCGTCTTGAAGCGATTTGTTGTAGGCCATCATGGCCTCGACCGCCTTCGCCTCGGGCATGGTTCCGGGCGCGGCGGTTTCGTAGCCCTTTGGAATCATCAGCATCATAAAGCGCATTGCGTATTCTCTCCTGTCTCAAGGACGAACCACCCATCACTGGCCCGACATTCTTCTCGGCGGAGAATTTCACATAGGCCGAACGACTTATTCGGGAACCTAGCCCGAGCATTTGCTGGAGACCCAGCACGAATGGTGGCAAAGGATCACCGCCGGGGGTTTCGGGAGCAGTCTGCCAATGTCCATGCTGAAAGAGTTCCGCGAATTCGCACTCAAAGGCAGCGTCGTCGACCTGGCGGTCGGCGTCATCATCGGCGCGGCTTTTAGGACCATCGTTTCGTCGCTCGTCGACGACATCATCATGCCGCCCATTGGGCTCATGCTGGCTGGTATCGACTTCAGCACGCTGAAGCTGGTCCTGCATCCCGCCACAGCCGCCGTCGGCGCCGAAGGCCAGCCCGGCTACATCGCCGCCGTGCCGGAAACCGCGATCAACTACGGCAAGTTCATTAACGCCGCGATCAAATTCATCATTGTCGCGTTTGTGCTGTTCTTCATCATCAGAGCGATGAATTCGATGAAGCGGAAGGAAGAAGCAGCGCCTGCGCCAGTCGCCGAAACGCCGGCGGACGTAAAGCTGCTGACCGAAATCCGTGATTTACTGAAGGCGCGCCCCTAACTAGGGCGCATGGCCGACGTCAAAATCTGCGGCATTACCGATGCACGCGCGCTGGACGCGGCAATCGATGGCGGCGCGCGCTATGTCGGCTTCGTCGTTTATCCGAAGAGCCCGCGCCATCTTTCGCGCGACAAGCTCTCAGCGCTGAGCGATCGTGCGCGCGGCAAAGCCGAGATCGTTGTGGTCACCGTCGATGCTGACGATGAGCTGCTGCAGCTCATCAAGCATCACGCCAATCCCGATTGGATTCAGCTGCATGGCGGTGAGCGCCCCTCGTTGGTCGCGCACGCGCGCCAGTACGCCCGCACCGGTGTGATCAAAGCGCTCGGCGTTGCGCGCCGCGACGACCTCGAAGCCGCCCGCGGCTACGAGAACGTGGCCGAAATGCTGATGTTCGACGCCAAGCCGCCGCCTGGCGGCCCCCCTGGCGGCAATGCGGCGGCGTTCGATTGGCCCATCCTCGCCGGCCAGCGTGTCGCGCGGCCCTGGATGCTCTCGGGCGGATTGACCCCCTCAAACGTTCAGGAGGCGATTGCAGCCTCGGGGGCGGCCATCGTGGACGTGTCCTCTGGCGTCGAAAGCGGCCCCGGCCTAAAGGACCCAGCGAAAATCGCCGCATTTCTGGCGGCCGCGAAAGCCTAAGCTCCCCGATGGCCGAACAGGTAGAAACGCGCCGCAACTGGCAGGACCTGCCCGACGACAAAGGCCGTTTCGGCGCTTATGGCGGCCGCTACGTCGCTGAGACGCTGATGCCTTTAGTGCTCGACTTGGAGAGGGCTTACCGCGCCGCCCAAGCCGATCCTGCCTTCACCACGCAGATGGACGATTTCTGGACCCATTATGTGGGCCGCCCGTCGCCGCTCTATTTCGCCGAGCGCCTTACGCAGCATTTCGGCGGCGCCAAAATCTACTTCAAGCGCGACGAGCTCAATCACACCGGCGCCCACAAGATCAACAATTGCCTCGGTCAGGTTTTGCTCGCGCTGCGCATGGGCAAAACCCGCATCATCGCCGAAACCGGCGCCGGCCAGCACGGCGTCGCCACCGCCACCATCTGCGCCCGCTTCGGATTGCCGTGCGTGGTATTCATGGGCGCCACCGACATCGAGCGGCAAAAGCCCAACGTCTTCCGCATGAAGCTACTCGGCGCCGAAGTGCGCCCAGTGACGTCAGGCGCGGCGACGCTCAAAGACGCCATGAATGAAGCGCTGCGCGATTGGGTCACCAACGTGCACGACACTTTTTACTGCATCGGCACCGTCGCCGGTCCGCACCCCTATCCGGAAATGGTGCGCGACTTCCAAAGCGTGATTGGCCGCGAAGCGCGCGCGCAAATTCTGGAACGCGAAGGCCGCTTGCCGGATGCAGTGATGGCCTGTGTCGGCGGCGGCTCCAACGCCATCGGCCTCTTCCATGCCTTCCTCGATGACGCCGACGTGAAAATCTACGGCGTCGAAGCAGCGGGCCGCGGCATTGACGCTCGCTTCGAACATTCCGCCGCCATCGCGGGCGGCCGCCCCGGCGTGCTGCACGGGAATCGCACCTATCTTTTGCAAAACGAAGACGGCCAAATTCTCGAAGGCCATTCGATTAGCGCCGGCCTCGACTATCCCGGTGTCGGCCCCGAGCATTCGTATTTGAACGATATCGGCCGCGCCAAATATCTCAGCGCCACCGACGATGAAGCGCTCACGGCCTTCCAACTCTGCGCCAAACTCGAAGGCATCCTGCCCGCACTCGAACCATCACACGCACTGGCCCGCGTCGGCGACGTTGCGCGCGAACTCGGCCCCAAAGGCCTCATCATCATGAACCTTTGCGGCCGCGGCGACAAAGACGTGTTCACGGTGGCCGACGCGCTCGGCGTGAAGCTGTGACGAAACGCGCTCGCTCTTGCGCCTCCCCCCTTGCGGGGGAGGTGTCGCGCGCGAGCGCGACGGAGGGGGGGCGTTCCGACGCGCCGCAATTCGCAGATACCTGCGCGTTTGAACGCCCCCCATGCCCTGCCCCCGCCCCCGCCCCGCAAGGGGGCGGGGAATGACTCAGCGTCTCGACAAACGTTTTGCTGACTTGAAGCAGCGCAATCATGCCGCGTTGGTCGCCTACATCATGGCGAGCGATCCGGATCACGAGACGTGTTTCGAGATTCTACGCCAACTGCCCACCGCCGGCGCTGACGTTATCGAACTCGGCTTTCCCTTCTCCGATCCGATGGCCGACGGCGTCTCGGTGCAGAAAGCCGCACAACGCGCGCTGAAAGCCGGCGGCTCGCTCCGCAAAACCCTCGACCTCGTCACGCGCTTTCGCGCACACGACAAAGACACGCCGATCATCCTGATGGGCTACACAAACCCAGTGGAGCAAATGGGTCACACGGCCTTTGCAGAAGAGGCACACAAGGCCGGCGTCGATGGCTGCATCATCGTCGATTTACCGCCGGAAGAAGACGCGCCGCTGCGCGCAGCGTTTTCTCCACATCAAGTCTCACTCATTCGCCTCGCCACACCGACAACGAATGATGAACGCTTGAAAACCGTGCTCGAAGGCGTTTCGGGTTTCATTTACTACGTCGCTGTCGCGGGCGTTACCGGCGCCAATTCTGCAGCCGCGGGTGACGTGCGCGCCGCCGTGGAACGTATAAAGCGCGCCACGAGTTTGCCGATTGCAGTTGGATTTGGCGTACGCGAGCCAGAAGCTGCGCGCGCCATAGCCTTAACGGCCGACGCCGTGGTGGTAGGTTCAGCTTTTGTCGACGAAATCGCCAATAATGCGAAAGACCCTAACTCGAAGAACGGGCCCGTCGAACGCGTCTTGCACAAGGTCAAGCTTTTGAGCGATGCTGTGCGTACGGCCCGGGAAGTTGAAGGTAAATTGCCATGAACTGGCTTTCGAATTTCGCCCGGCCTGGCTTGAAAAAGCAAGGCGCCGAAGACGCCAAGCGCGACACGCCAGACAATCTCTGGATCAAGGATCCTGTCAGCGGCGATTTGATTTACCGCTCTGAGCTGGAAGCCTCGCATTGGGTGACGCCGTCCGGCTTCCACATGCGCATCGGCCCGGAGCCGCGCTTCAGACAATTGTTCGACGATGCGGCTTGGCAAAAGATCACGCTGCCGAAGGTCGCCGCCGATCCGCTGAAGTTCAAAGACGATAAGAAGTACGTCGATCGTCTCAAAGCCGCGCGCAACAAAGTACATCGCGATGACACGATGGAAGCCGGCTACGGCCGCGTCGGCGGTTTGCCGACCGTGATCCTCGTGCAAGATTTCGAATTCATGGGCGGCTCGCTCGGCATGGCCGCGGGCGACGCCTTCATCGCCGCCGCGGAAGCCGCTGTGCGCCGCAACGCCGCGATGGTGATGATCACCGCTTCCGGCGGCGCCCGCATGCAGGAGGGCATTCTCTCGCTGATGCAGCTGCCGCGCACGACGCTCGCAGTGCAGATGCTGAAGCAAGCGGGCCTTCCCTATATCGTGATCCTCGCCGACCCGACGACAGGCGGCGTCACCGCTAGCTACGCCATGCTCGGCGACATTCACATTGCGGAGCCTGGGGCGCTCATCGGCTTCGCCGGTCCGCGCGTGATTGAGCAAACCATCCGTCAGAAATTGCCGGAAGGCTTCCAGCGCGCCGAGTATCTGCACGACAAAGGCATGGTCGACATGGTGGTCGATCGCCGCCAGCTAAAGCCGACGCTCTCGACTCTGCTTTCCGTGCTCATGTCGAAGCGCGCCGCTAACACTGGCGCTGATGCCGAGACAATCGAAATGTTCGAAGGCGCGGAGGAAGAAGCATCTTCCGCCAAGCGCAAACCAGCGAAAGCGCCGCGCGCCAAGGCGGCGGAATAGTTGCGCGACCGCGCGCTCGAACGTTTCGAAGCCCTCTTCGGCCCAGAGTTTGGTCACGGCAAGTCATTCGATCTCGCGCCTCTGCGCGCCACCCTGAACGCGCTCGGCAATCCGCAGGACAAGCTGCCCTTCCCGATCCATGTCGCCGGCACCAATGGCAAAGGCTCAACCATCGCCTTCATGCGCGCGATCGCTGAAGCAGCGGGATTACGGGTCCACGCCTTCACCAAACCGCACCTCCACCACCTCACTGAGCGCTTCACTGTCGCGAGCGAAACCATTGCAGACGACGCACTCATTCTCGCCGCCGAACAGATCGCCGAAATCTCTCGCGACCTCACCCAATTCGACGCCCAAGTCGCCGCGGCCTTCCTGCTGCTCAGCGAAGAACCCGCCGACATCACGCTGATCGAAACCGGCATGGGCGGGCGCGACGATTCCTCCAATCTTATCGGCAAGCTCGTCGCAACCGTCATCACGCCCATCGCGCTCGATCACCAGGACGCGCTCGGCGCCACGCTTGCCGAAATTGCCGCGCACAAAGCGGGAATTCTGAAGCCTGGCGTCCCCGCCATCGTTTCGCGCCAGCGCGACGAGGTTCGCGAGATCATCGAGGCGACGGCATCGCGCATCGGCGCGCCGCTTCACTTACAAGGTGTCGATTGGGATGCTTACGCTGCGCACGGCCGGCTCGCAGTGCAAACCAACGAAGAAACGCTCGACCTGCCGCTGCCGACACTCGCCGGCCAACACCAGATCGACAATGCAGGCCTCGCCGTCGCAGCTCTGCTATTTGCCGACGCGCCCATTTCCAACGGCGCCTTCGCCGCTGGCGTCGCTAACGCCCGCTGGCCCGCGAGGTTGCAGCCACTGACACGCGGCCCGTTCAGCGCGCCCATTCGCGCGCGTGGCGGCGAAGTCTGGATTGACGCTGGACACAATGCTCACGCCGCCGATGCGTTGGTACAGGCGCTGCACAGCATGAACGCAAAGCGTCCAGCCCCAACAATCGCCATCGTCGGCATGCGCGCGCGCAAAGATGCGGATGCCTTTGTAAGCACGCTTGCCTGCGCAGTGGGTCAGCTCTTCGCAGTGCCACTGGTAGAGGACCACATCGCGCCAACAACGCTCGCTGAATTCGCAACAGCAAAGGACATCGCCGCCACAACCGCGCCATCCCTAGCCGCCGCCATGCAAAACGCGGCGCAGTTGCCTGCGCCGCGTGTGCTGATCTGTGGGTCGTTCTTGCTGGTCGCCGAAGCGCTAGCGGCTGAGAGCGCCTAGACGCTCTCGTTCAACCACTCGACGATCTTCGACTTCGGCATGGCGCCGACCTTCGTCGAAGCCACCTTGCCGTCCTTGAACACCATCAAAGTCGGGATACCGCGCACGCCGTAGCGGCCGGGCGTCATCGGATTGTCGTCGATGTTGAGTTTCACGATATTGACGCGTCCGCCCATCTCGGTGGCGATCTCTTCCAGCGCCGGGCCGATCTGTTTGCAGGGACCACACCACTCCGCCCAGAAGTCCACGAGGACAGGCGTGCTCGACTTAAGCACGTCATTTTCAAAGCCGTCGTCGCTGGTTTTGGTCGTAGCCAAGATATGCTCCCGTAAAGAGGGTCGAAGGCCCGATGTAGGCGCGAAAGGTTACCGATTCAACCTCGCTGGAGGGCGTGCAATGCAGCATCCAAGCGGGCGTCCGGCAGCGCCATTAGATGCGGTGTTTCCGTCCACAACAGCGCGCAAGTTACAGTCCGCCCAGGGAATATTTTCCGCAGAACGTTACGGTAGAGCGCAAGCTGTACGACGTAGGCGTCAGGCGCCTTGTCGGGGTTTTCGGGAGCGGGACGATCGGTCTTGTAATCGAGAATCATCACGCGCTCGTTATCGATAGCGAGACGATCGACAATGCCGCGCACCAAGCGCCCATCGACGTCGCCGATAATCGGCTGTTCCGGTCGTGAGTTGGCGCCGAACAACGGCGCAAAGCGCGCGTCATTGATCACAGTGATCGCCTCACGCGTGAACAGCAGCGCATCTGCTTCGCTGACGCCTTGACGTGTCAGCCACGCCTTCGCCGCTTCGCCGCGACGCTCCGGCGCCACATCCGGCAAGCGCTCCAGCAATGCGTGGATCATCAGACCCCGGCGGAACCGCTTCTGCCCCTGGCCACGCGGTGAAAACAGAACTGGATCGATATGGCCGATGCGCGAAGGCGCCGCGAAGGCGACAGCGACCGCGCCGGGCGCCGCTTGCTTCGCCCAATTCGGTAGTGCGTGCGACGCCGGTTCAGCACGCGCCTGCGCCTCGGCGTGCAGTGCAGCGCCAAGGCACAGGCCGGCGCCCGTCGGTGTTTCAAACGGCTGGGCGCCCAGCTTTGTCAGCGCCTGCTCGACCGCCAGGCGCCAACTCTCCTGCGTTTCACCCGCGGCCGAACTGCCATGCTGCGCACCGCAAACAATCAGCCGGTCCCGCGCCCGCGTCATCGCGACATAGAGCAAGCGCCAGTGCTCCCCGAGCATTTGCTCCTTGTAGGCGACGCGCGCGGCGCGGCCGGCCGCGTCATCGTCTCTTTCGCGCTGTGAGAAATACGGCCCATTCTCGTCAAAGATCAGGTTATCGTCAGGCTTGTCGTTCACCGCGCCTGTACAATCCGGCAGCACGACCACTGGCGCTTCCAATCCCTTGGCGCCGTGTACTGTCATCACCCGAATGGCGCCCGTCTCCGCCTCCAACTCACGTTTCACTTGTCCTGCATCACGTTCGATGTCGCTGAGAAAACGCTGCAGCGTGGGCGCGGCGTAGCCGTGCGGCTTCAGAGCGCGCTGCAGCAATTCCTCCAGCGGGTCGCGCGTCTCCA
>JBAQGO010000019.1:0-22580 GCA_049287825.1 Vitreimonas sp.
AACCACATCTCTTGCGCGGAAAAGTGCTGGTACCTTCAACCTCTCAACAAGAGACCGAGGTAGTATAAGCGCAGTCAAACACGGTCGGATTGCGAAACGCACTTTTGTTGATGGCAAAGGGATTTTCGGGCGAAAGCTGTAGGATTGGGCGCCGCCCAATCCCCCTAAATTGCTGTTCTCCACGAGCGTCTGTTTTTCGCCGAAAGCGGACGTTTATCGTGTGGGCGTAGTCTCGACATCGCCGCGGCAAATGCGACTCCAATCTTGTCTCAGTGGACGGCGGCTGCACGGGACCCCCATGCGTAACCGTCGACGAAGGGGGCGCCATCGATTTCGTAGGCATAGACATAAGCCGCGGCGCCGCATTCGAATGTCTCACCATTTGAGTACGCGGCAGCGCGCATTTTTGTCGCGAGCGCAGGCGCGTCCGCCAATGCCGCTCGACCCGCATCCATTGAACGATCGAGGCGCGGGCTGTCCGAGCTAAACGCGAACGTACCAGCAAAGATCACGTCGCCTGCAGCTACGTCGAAACCCGGCGCACCAAGACAGAAGCTCGTTATATAACCTGCGTGGCCGCCGAAATTCCCCACGAACGCCGTGAGGCGCCAGTGTCCAGGCGTGACTGAAAACACGAATGTGTCCTCCCTGAGCTGGCCTCCCCACAGCAGCGGCATCGGAATGGACGGCGAGAGGACATCGGGTTGTCGGTCAGATGGACCAACGCGCACCAACTTGAGTCCGGCACCCCAGGCGTGATCTGTTACGTGAACAATGATAAGTGTTGAATCCGCGGGTAGTGATGCCACGTCGCGCGCACCAACCCGCCGCACCTCGCGATGCCCCAAGAGCAGTGGCTCCGCCCGCGAGTTAATGTTGGCTTGTGCGTCTCGTTCTTGTTGTGCGAGTCGACGATCCGCCGCGCGTTGAGCTAATTGTTCGCTTGTCCACGAACTAATAGGCCCCGAAGGCAGACGAGGATCGGGGGGCATCGCAGCCGAGCTTGTTGGAGGAAGCGCTCGAAACGCCAGCGGAATATCAATGGCGCCTCCTGGCGGGTCACCAATCCACCTGGTTGTTGGTAGCGAGATTTCGTTGTGAAACGTGCGCCTGATGTCGGCGGGCATAACATCTGCTCCGACCAACGGCGAAAGCCGATCAGCAACAGCAGCTTGATCGAGGTTGTCGAATTGGGCGCCTGCGGCGCCCAAATTCACCACGCGCCAACCGCGGACAACCATACAGTTTTCATAGTTCGCGAACGTTGCGTGTCTCGTCATGTATTGTTGCTGGTCAACCTCGAACAAACCTGGAGTGGCGCTGGCAATCAAGGGTGGTTGAAAAAGGGCGCGCGTGGCCGTGTGACAGTCTTCGAGAGCGGATTGTTCGTCGGACAGGCTCGCGCCAGGGCGATTGAAGTAGATGTGGCCGCTTGTTGGAGAAGTCAGCGAACTTGCGACCTGAGAGTTGGCGATTTGCGCAGACCACAGACCCAACAAAAAAACGCCGCCGATGATTCTCTTCATGGTTGCCCCCGGATGTCAGCGTACCCAATACGCTATGCTGAAGTGCAGACCTTTGGATTTCCGAGCGAATACGGCTCAAATGGTCTTGGTCGTCAATGTCCGCAATGGGCCAAAAGCAGACACTGGCGATCGGTGGGGCGATGCGCCAATCAGGTCGCCGCCACCGCGCCGGCCAACTCTTCACGCCGCCCCGTGTAGGCCGAGCGCAGCATCACCGCGGCGGCGTAGAGAACCACGACGATCACTAGCCAGCGCAGCATGTCGACGGACATTTCCTTCACGACGAATGCCGCGATCAGCACGGCGGGGATGCCGCCGAGGGCGATGCCTGTGGTCATGCGTAGGTCGATCTCGCCCATATTGATGTATCGGATGCTGGCGCCGACGCCGGCGAGGCCTGCGCCGGCGGCCATGATCGGGAAGCACAGATGCGGGTCCATGCCCATCAGGCTCAGCATGACCAGCGTGGGTGCGTAATTGCCGATGCCGAAATTGAGCAGCACGCCGAAAATGAAGTTGGCGATGATGGCGGCAATCATCAGCGGCAAAGGCAGCGACGTGGCCGTGCCGCCATGCGGCATCAAGTGCAAATTGGTCATGGCGTAGAGGATGGCCGCCAGGATCAGCGCGAACGCCACGACGCTCTGCACCACCCACACGCGCGACTTCGCGGCGATCGGCGCGCCCATCAGTCCGCCGATCAGCAAAGCGATGACGCATCCGGTGAGCAAGACGGGGTCGACGGCGACGCCGAGCAGGATCAGGAAGATGATGCCTTCGGTCATGGCCGGCGGCGTGTGGCCGACGACCATGGTGGCCGGGATCAGCCGATCCGGGGTGAGCTTGCGGAATTTCATCCAGGCCATGGTTGGCGCGAAGGAGCCGATGCCGAGGGTGTCGAAGAAATTGGTGATGGCGCCGAGGATCAAGCCTTCCGGCAAGGGCGCGGCATGGCGCTTGGCGGCGGCGCGGATGAGCGTGGCCACGTAGAGCACTGCGGCGAGGCCGAGCGGAATGAGAAGCGCGATGAGCACAAGCAGTCCCCAGTCTGTGCGCGGATCAATCGGCGCCGCTCATATCACCGGCAACGCCGTTCTGGGTCAATGACAGCAAGAGCGGCGAAAGCTCTGCCCGTGATTTCGGCTTGCGCCGGCCCCAGGGGATGGCTTCAGAAGCACCGCACTGAGTTTGGAGACATGCGATGATTGAACAGGACGCGACGCTGGAGATCGACGGCGTTCGCATACCCGGGCGGATCGCGTGGCCCAATGGCGTCGTGCGCGCTGCGGTGCTGTTGCTGCCGGGATCGTTGTTCAGCGATGTCGATGGCGACTATCCGATGTGGAATGCGCGGCCGCATACGCTGCGCGATCTGGCGCATCAGTTTGCGGCGCGCGGCGTTGTCTCGATGCGGCAAGCGAAGATTGGGCCGGGGACGGGATCAGAGACGGTCGATGCGGAGAAGGCGAAGGCGCATCAGCGCTTCGTGAACCGCGTGGCGGTGGCGCGTGCGGCGCTGGAGCATTTGCGGGGCGAGGCGCCGGGTGTGCCGATCTTCGTCGCGGGCCACAGCGAGGGCGCGGTGGTGGCGTCGCTGTTGGGCGCGGAGCCGGATGTGCGGCTGGATGGCGCGGTGAGTTTGTCGGGGCCGGCGTTGCGCTTGTTCGATGTGATGCGCGGGCAGACGTTCGACATGATGGGCGGGGCCTCTGACATGGCCGCGTTTGACCGCGCGGTCGCTAGCCTGCGCGCGAACGCGACGCTTCCCGAGGAGGCCAAGAGCAATCCAACATTGGCTGGGATCGCGAACATGCCGGCGGCTGCATTGGAGTTTATTGCGCAGATCGATGCGGTCGATCCGTGCGCCGAGATTGCGAAGGTGAAGCATCGCATGCTGTTGGTGCAAGGCGGGCGCGATCTTTCGGTGACGCCGGAGCAGGTGGATCAGCTTGCGGCGGCGCGCGCTGGCTTGCCGACCGAGATCGCGCGCTTCCCTGAGCTGCAGCACATGTACAAGCGCGCACCGGCGGGGCTCGACCAGATGCAGAGCTTTATGCTGAGCGACGAAAGCGATCCCGCGGTGGTCGAGGCGATCGTGACTTGGATGGTCTAGGCGAACACCACGCCAGTGAGGATCGCTGCGTATTGCACAGCGGCCGCGACCAGCACGAAGCCATGCCAGATGGCGCGGCGGAAGGGCAGGCGCTCCCAGACATAGAACGGGACGCCGAGCGTGTAGAGCGCGCCGCCGATGGCGAGCAGGATGATGCCGGGCAGAGGCACGCCGGCGATCAGCGGGCCGATGGCGGCGACGACCAGCCAACCCATCGCGCAATAGAACACGATCCAAACCTTCTTGCCGACGCCCGGTAGGAAAAGTTTTCCGGCGATGCCGATGGCGGCGAGCACCCAGACGATGGTGGTCATGGTCCACGCCCAGGTCGCGTCGAAGCGTTGGGTGGTGAAGGGCGTGTAGGAGCCGGCGATCATCAGGAAGATGGCGGCGTGGTCGAAGCGGCGCAGCAGCGATTTGTACTTGGCGTTTTCCATCAGATTGTAGGCCATCGACACCGCGATCATGGTGATCACGCACACCGCGTAAATGGCGATGGCCGCGCCCATGCCGAGCCCGCCCTTCCAGATGGCCAGGCCGAGTGCGGTTAACACGGCGAGCGAAAACACGCCGAGGCCGACGCCATGCACCCAACCGTCCACCAGCTTTTCCAGCCGCGTCGGGTAATGAAGTTTCGGAAGGAGATCGGACAGCGTCATTGGGTAGGAACTTAAGCACGCGCGTTGCCTGTGTCAGGCTCACGCGGCAATTTGTTTCGCACTTTGTTTCCCACTGTGGCCGAATTTCGTAACACGCCGCAACAAAGCGAGAGCGTTCGCTTGATCGCGGACGTGCGGACGGTCAGACTCTAGAGGTGACGGACTCCGAAACTGGCGCCGAAACGACGATGGCGGCGAGCGTTCGCCGCATCTCGTTCGACATGGGAAAGGGCGCCATGGCCGGCATCGCGCTGGGTATGGACGGCGCCAATCCGGACATCGTGTTTTCACACGCGACGGGCTTTAACGCATACACCTATCGCTCGCTGCTCGCCCCGCTCGGCGATCGCTATCAGGTGTGGGCGTTCGATGCGCGTGGGCATGGGCTGACGACGCTGCCGGCGGGGACGTTCGGCTACACGTCATGGCGGCGTCATCGCGACGATCTGATTGCGGTGCTGGAAAAGCATTGCACGCAACCGGTGACGCTGGCGGGGCACTCGATGGGCGCGACTGTGAGCTTGCTGGTGGCCGCTAAGCGCCCCGATCTTGTGGCGAGTTTGGCGCTGATCGAGCCGGTGATCTTGCCGGCGGCGGCGTATGCCGTTTTTGAATTGCCGCTCGGTCCATTGCTGCAGCGCTGGTTTAATCCGCTCGCGCGCGGCGCGGCCAACCGACGCCAGCGCTTTGAGGATCGCGACATCGCGGCGCGCGCGTTCACTGGGCGCGGCGTGTTCAAGACGTTTCCACCAGAAGTCATCGCCGATTACGTGACCGATGGGTTGAAAGACGACCGCCGTGGCGGCTTGCAGTTGTCATGCGCCCCGAAATTTGAAGCGGCGACCTATTGTGCGCAGCGCCACGATCCGTGGGCGGCGTTGCGCATGGTGTCGTGCCCGTTAGTGCTGCTGCGTGCGGAGAATGGTTCGACGATTTCGCCGGCCGCAATGCATCGGGTGGCGGCGCTGAAGCCGCATGCGCGCGTAGCGACGGTGGAGGGCGCGGGGCACATGTTGCCGATGGAGCGTCCTGATCGCTTCCGCGCCGCCATTGAGAGTGCGGTGCTGATGGCGCGGGGCGGCAAGAGATTCAGCGACGATGATATCTAACCAGAGTCATTCCGGGCAAGCCGAGCGAGACCCGGGACCCAGGACAACATTCAGCGCTCTACGATGCCTGGGTTCCGGCTCTACGGCGCTTCGCGCCTCCGGCCGGAATGACTCTATATTTGCATCGCAATAACGCGCGCTTGCATCTTGGCGCGCTGTTCGGGTGTGCCTTGAATGGCTTTGCGGGTCTTGGTGTCGAAGGTGAGCGCGACCGCTTCCATGCTCGCCCAAACCGCGCCGCTTTCGGGGTCGCAAAGCCAGTGCACCAGCCGGAAGGTCTTTTCGCTGACCTCTGCAACGCCTGTCATCACCTCGATAAGATCGCCCGGGCTCGGAAAACGGCGAAACGCCAGGCGCGCTTCCACCACGGCGCCCGCCGCCTCTGCATTGTTTGCCGCGCCGGCTTCTTGGCGCCAGCCGGCCATCAGATTTGGCACGGAATCGGAAATGCGCCCGGCGAACTGCTCACCACGCAAACGTCCAAACACATCACACTGATCACGCATCACCATGGTCGCGCCAATTCTGGTGGCGCCAAGCGACACGGCGCGGGCGCGCGATGCATCGCCGGCAAGAGCCATGGAGGGATCGAGTGAGCGCGGCGCGGCGTGGGCGGGCAGTTTGATGGTGAGGCGTTTGGCGGCGGCGCGTGCGCGCGCCGACCATGGAAACGGTCTGAAGCCGCGCGTGTCGGCGTGGGCGATCCTGACCGTGAACACCGTTCCGGGCGCGCCATCGGCATGACGCATGTCGAGGCACAAAGTGGCGTCGCTCTCACCCATGCGCACGACGCCGCCGTGCATGATAAGAGGCGCGCCGGGGCGCGCCTCCTTCAAGAAGCGGATATGTGCGTCAATCGGCACGAGCGTCGCGCCCGCGGTCTTCGTAAAGGCGTGCGGCATTTCAAGCGCGTGGGCGAAATGCGCCAAGCCGATCATGGCGCGCTCTAGGTGGAAGCGGACGTTGAGGTGACCGCCGTCGTCACACTCCCAGGCGTTGACGCTGCCCTGGTAGAGCGGCGCGGGCAGGGCCGGTGGATGCGGCGCCGGATGGTTCATGCCGCTTGGCAGGCCGAGCAGAGTCCGCTCGCTTCGATCATGGTGCGATTGATGGCGAAGCCATCGCGCTTGGCGGCGTCGGCGAGATCGACCAGCGCGTGGCCGGCGTCGAATTCTTCAGCGGCGCCGCACTTCTCGCAAATGAGAAAAATGGTGGAGCGCGCGCAGGCGCCGATATCGCAGGCGACGAAAGCGTTGAGGCTTTCGATGCGATGCGCGAGCCCGAGGCGGGTGAGAAAATCGAGTGCGCGGTAAACCGTCGGCGGCTTGGCCACGCCTTTGTCGCCGCCGAGTAGAGGCAGAAGATCGTAGGCCTTTGCGGGTCCGTGATGATCGAGCAGCAGTTCAAGTACGCGGCGGCGCAGCGGCGTGAAAGTTTCGCCAGCGGCAGCGCAGCGGCGTTCGGCTTCCGTGATCTGAGCGTCGCGCGTTGCAGCGGAATGGTCGTGAGGCATTGGCGGCATGATCGCAGGTGCAGCCTGCTTCTCAAAGATGGGGAGCAATGCGTGGAGAAATGAGATCGTGTTCGCAATGGAACTTTACAAGAACATTTGACTCGGGTATCTCTCAGAACATAGAGCGAACATCATTGAAGGGCAGACGATGGCAGAAGCAATTTTCCGTGGTATTTCAGGGCGCTTGCACCGTTTCAACGCGTGCCGGCCACAAGATACGTTCGCCGCTGGCCCGGCTGTCTATTGCTTCGCCCGTCCTGGCCCGGCTGGTCGCGGCTGGACGCCTTTGTTTCTGTCTCGCACCGGAAATTTGGCCAAGCGCTTGGCTGGCCATGAGCAATGGGAAGAAGCGCAACTCTTGGGCGCGACGCATGTGCTCGTGCACCAGCAAGACGAGCGCGATGTGCGCGAATACGTGGAAGCCGACCTCGCCAGCTCGCTGAAGCCGGTGATGAACGGGCCGTTCCTGGATGCGGAATTGGAAGAAGCCGCGGGTGAGGCGGGCGTAAGGCTGGTGTGGGCGGCCTAAGGCGCCCGGGGGAGACTCTGCCCCTCCCCGTGAAACGGGGAGGGGATCAAGGGGTGGGGTGGTTGCCATGCGTGACGCAACAGAAGTTTCCAGCCATCGCCGTCGGCCTGAAGATCCCATCGTAATTGCCCGACGTCTGCGTCAATCCATGACGCCAGCGGAGTCAGCGCTTTGGTTTGAACTGCGGCGCGTGAAATTGGACGGCACGCACTTTCGGCGCCAGTCGCCGATCGGTCCGTTCATTGTCGATTTTGCGTGCCGGGCTGCGAAGCTTGTCGTGGAGATTGATGGTAACGCGCACGACTCGCTTGAGGCGCGTGAAAAGGATGTGCAGCGCGATGAGTGGTTTGCTGAACGTGGCTTTCAGGTGCTGCGATTCACGAATGCTGAGGTGCTTGCGGACGTGAGGGGCGTTGCTCAGATGATTGCAGTTTCGGCGGAGACGCGCGTTCTGAGGCGCCCCACCCCCTAAGCCCCTCCCCGCGTGCGGGGAGGGGTGCGGCCACGGGCGGAGTTATTTCCCTTGCGCGTTCTCCGCCACTGGCAGCGGGCCGAGCGTGGCCGCGGTTCGCGCGAGCTGTACGAATTCGCTGCGCCAGCCGTAGTCGTCTTCACCGCGCGCATTTTGCGCTAGGCGCACGACGTCATTCCAGCTGTAGCTGTGGTCGAGGTAGGTCTCGCCGCGGAGCATCTGCCCGTAAGCGGCGACGGCGGTGGCCCAGCGTGTGGTTTCCGGTGCGCGATCGATGGACGCATACGCATCTGTGTCGGTGATGGGGCGTTCGATCAGGCGCGAATTGCTTTGGCCTGGCAGCTTGTAGCGAATGCGCAGGAAAGCCAGTTCGCGTGCGGTGCTGGGCGCGGGGCGTGCGCCTTCGCTGTGATAGCGCAGCGGATCGTCGAAGGTGCGCCCGCCTACGGGTACGATTTCGTAGATGGCGGTGACCGAGGCGCCGGAGCCGATTTCGCCGGCGTCGACGCGATCGTTGTTGAAATCCTCGCGGTTCAACATGCGGGTTTCGTAGCCGACCAAGCGATATTCAGCGACGCGCTGGGGATTGAACTCGACTTGGATCTTCACATCGTTGGCGATGATGAAGAGGTTGGAGGCCAGTTCGTCGTGCAGCACGCGGCGCGCTTCGTTCATGGTGTCGATGTAGCTGGCGACGCCGTTGCCGTTTTGCGCGAGGCGCTGCATCAGCGCGTCGTTGTAATTGCCGTGGCCGACACCGAACACCGAGAGATAGATGCCAGTTTCGCGCTCATGCGCGATGAAGTCCTGCAATTGCTGCGGATCGTTGATGCCGACGTTGAAGTCGCCGTCCGTGGCCAGGATGATGCGATTGACGGCGTTGGCGCTGAAGTTACGTTGCGCCAACGTGTAGGCAAGGCGCAGACCCTCGCCGCCCGCGGTTGAGCCGCCAGCGTGTAGGTTGTCGAGCGCCGCATCGATGCGCGCATGCTCGGCGCCGGAGGTCGGATCAAGGATCGAACCGGCGGCGCCTGCATAAACGACGATGGAAATCTTATCGCGGGCCGTGAGTTGACTGACCATGCCGTGGAAAGCGCGGATCAGCAGCGGCAAACGATCCTCTGGCTCCATTGAGCCGGAAACATCGAGCAGCAACACCAGATTCAGCGGCGGTCGTTCGCGCGGCACGATGTTGTAGCCCTGCAGGCCGATGTGCACGAGTTGGCGGCCTTGCGCCCAAGGCGAGGGCGTCACCGCGACGGTGGTGGAGAAGGGCTGCTGACGGCTTTGCGGCAGCGGATAGTCGTAGTGGAAATAGTTGATCAGCTCTTCGACGCGCACAGCGTCGCGCGGCGGCAGGCGGTTTTCGTTAATGAAACGGCGCACGTTTGAATAGGAGGCGCTGTCGACGTCGATCGAGAAGGTCGAGATGGGATCGGTCGAGACCTGGTGGATCGGATTGTCGTTTTGATGCTCGTAGCGATCGCGATCGACGTCGCCCGGCATCGGCTGCGGCGCGTATTGCGCGTAAGGCACGCCACGTCCGACCGATCCGGCGACAGCGGCGCGGTTTTCCATAAGAGGCGCTGGAGACGACATCGGCGGCGGTGGTCCGGGCGCGCGCGCTTCGGACTCTGGGCTGACCCGCTGGCTTCCAGTTACGACAATAGCTTCATCGGCGGTGCTCCCGCCGTCCGTTGGCGCGTTTGTGGTTTGAGCGCAACCGATCATGGCGAGCGCGCACAGAGCAAGGCTCGCGCGCAAAAGCGTGCGTGTATGCATGGACGTTTCCCTCCCGAACCGTCCGGACTACGGTGTTGACAGTGCAGAGGCAGCGCTCTGAACGCGGCTAGTTTGCGGCGCGGTAGCGGTATTTTGGAATCACGTGGGCGTGCATCACGCTGACGTGTTTTTCGCGCCGCGGTGCGCCTCGCCTAGGGCGCGAAGCTCGCAAGTTTGCGGGTGATGTCGGCGGCTGTGTTGGTCCAGGCGTCCGAGATGCGCGTCACGTGCGGCGCGAACACTTCTTCATATTGGATTGAAAACATCGCGGCGGCGACGAAGGCCGCGCCCATCCAGGTCCGCGCGTGCGCGGCGACCAAGTCATGAAGCTGCTCCCGCAGATCATGCAGATCGATCGCAAATCCGAACATGGGCCACGCTCCTCAAGCGTCATCATGCTCACCGAAGCGTAAACAAGAGCTGACCAAAAGGTTTACGCGCGCCACGAAGTGCAGCGGGCCTATCAAATGTGAAGCGTTCGAACTTGGCGCTACGCGCTGTCGCCCTCAGGCTTGGGCTTGGCTTCGAAGCCGGCCCAGCGGCCGAACATTTCTTCGGCGCGGCGCAGATTCTTGTCGAGCGACGCCATGGTTTTGGTGAAGTCGCCGGCGTCGTCCCCGCGCCAGGCGCTGCGGGCTTGGCCGATGATGACGCCGAGCCCTTGCGCGCGCGCATTGCCGGTCATGCCGTCGGCTTCCAGGCCGGCCAGCGCCAAAACCCAGCGGGCGCAGCGCACGTGACGTTGATGTTGGGCCGCCAGGAGAATGGGATCGCGGTCGACGCCAGCTTCCATGGCGAGAACGGCCGCGCGGTGAGGCTCCATCGCCTCGAAGCGCTTCATCATAAGGTCGAAGAGTCGATCCCGCACAGTTTGGTTGGCGTCTAGCGTTTCAAGATTGTCGGAAATGGCGCGGTCGAAAGCTTCTTCTACGCAATCGACAGCTTCACCCATGCTCGCACCATAGAAATCGGAGACAGGCCGGCCCGCCGCGCGCGCCAAATCCAACAAAGTCAACGTGCGCCAAGGCGAGGCGCTTGCGATAGCGAGCGCGGCGCGGGCGAGATCGCGGCGAACGGGGGCGTCCAAGGCGGTCATAGGGGCGTCATCAAGCGAATATGGGTTGCTTTGGGAACAAGGGGCCTGTTGGAGTTTTCGTCAAGTGCTGGGTGGGTGACACGGAGGAGCATTCATGCCGGACGGAACTTTGCCGGGGCGCATGCGCCTCGCGCACACGGCGACGCATCCCCATCAGGATCACGATTTGCAGGCGGCGCTCGCTGCCTGGAACCGCGCGCGTCTAGCGCCGCAGACGCCGGCGGCCGACTGGCGCACAGCGCTCGATGATGAATATGCGATGCGCTCGCTCGAAATCGATTTCATCGAGACGACGCGGAAGGCGCAGAGCGAGCGCGCACAAACTGCGCCGCACGCGCCACAAGCGTTCGTGGCGTGGTTTGAAGGCCTGAAGCAAAATGGACCTGGGCAGGGCGATGCGCTGTTCGCCTGGCTGGCTGAGCGCGCGTCACTGGATGAGATGCGCTGGTTCGTGGAGCAGGAAGCGGCGGGCGAAGCGGGCTTCGACGATCTCGTCGCGATGGCGCAAGTAAAGACGCCGGTGCAAGCCAAGCTGGAGCTGGCGCGCAATTATTGGGATGAGATGGGGCGCGGCAACGCCAAGGGCATGCATGGGCCGATGCTCGATGCGCTGGTGCAAGCGCTACGCGTGACGCCGCTGATTGAAAATACGCTGGCGCCATCTTTGGCGCTGGGAAACACCATGGTCGCGTTCGGGACCAACCGGCGCTACGCGTATCACGCCATCGGCGCGTTGGGCGCGATTGAGCTGACCGCGCCGACGCGCGCGGTGAAAGTCAGCGAAGCGCTGCGGCGGCTAAGGGTCTCCGCTAAGGCGCGGCACTATTTCGATCTCCATGCGGTGCTGGATGTGAAGCATTCGGAAGCGTGGAATCGCGAAGTATTTGCGAGCATCGTAGCGGAGACGCCGGAGGCGGCGCGGTGGATGGCCGAGGGCGCGCTGATGCGGCTGCAATGCGGCGCAGATTGCTTTGATGCGTACCGGCGTCATTTCTGGGGCGGTGACGGCCGTACGCCGCCGCCGTGAGTGAAGATGGGCGGGATTTGCTGTTTGCGCGCGTGGAACTGCTTAAGGCGCTGAAAGAGCGCGACTATCGCTTTGTAACGCCGACGCCGCTCACACACGCGCGCGTCGTGGCGCGCAAGAGAGTCGCGGCGGGCTTGCGTGATGTGTTGGGCTGGAGTTTGCCGTTCGAACCGGACATTCTCGATGCTGACATTGTGGCGTTGTTGAACCGGGCCGGCGCGCTGGAAGCCGTTGGCGATCTGCTCAAAAGCAATGTCCGCGTGTCGAGCCTTGACGACTTTCTCTTTTTGCACTCGGCATTTCCAACCTCAGGGAGCGACGCGGTTTTCTTCGGGCCAGACTCTTATCGCTTCGCTACCTTTGTTCGCGCCGAGCTGCGGCGCTTTTCACCGATTAATTGCGTCGTCGATATTGGAACGGGTACCGGAATCGGTGGTGTCGCCGCGATGGGCGCGGCGCAGATCGCAAACCTCGTGTTGACCGACGTTAACGAAAACGCGCTCGATCTGGCGCGGGCAAATGTCTTGTTCTCTTCAAGGGCCGCAGGCGAAGCCAGCGTTCGCGGCATGTCTATCGCGTTTCAGAACACATCTGCTTTGGATGGCGTGGAAGGACCCATCCACGCGATTATCGCCAACCCGCCTTACATCGAAGATCAAGCGCATCGCGTATATCGCGACGGGGGTGGCGCGCACGGTGGCGCTGTTTCGATTCAGTGGGCAAAGGCTGCGGCCGATCGTTTGGCGCGCGGGGGCGCATTTTTGCTCTACACAGGAAGTGCCATCGTTGATGGTGCGGATCAACTAAGGGCCGCGCTGTGCGAGGCTCTTGAAGGGTTCGACATCACCTACCGCGAGCTTGATCCAGATGTCTTCGGAGAGGAGCTGGAGCGCGATGAATACGCCGACGTTGAGCGCATCGCAGTAGTTGGCGTCGTTGCTACGAAGCGGTGACCAGTGCGCGGAGTGCGTCGGAGAGCCATCGTGTCGCCTTGGCGCGGTCTTTCCAGGTGAGCACGACAGCGGGGCCGGTATCGGTCTTGTTGACGTCGACTATGTAGAGACGGCCTGTCGCCCGCTCGCGCAGTACATCCAGGCCACCCCAATCCAACTGCATCACCTCGCAGAACTTTTCGATTTGGGCGATCTCGGCAGAAGAGAAGACCTCCTCCGGACGTTTAACCACGACGCTGGTGTTTTGGATCGCGAACCGGGCGGCGGCAGGCTTCTTCTTTAAAAAGACAACGACTGGTTTGCGCGCGACGCAGGCCGTTCGCAGATCATAAGCCCATCCATCGTCGCCCTCGGTCTTGATCACGCGTTGATAGGCTTTGCCGGGCGCGGCTTGAGTGGGACAGATGACAATGCGGCCGTCATGCAAGCCGTTGCCTTCGCCTTTTTCAACAGCTTCGCCGCTGAATGTGGCGGGATCGACGGCGAGCGGATAACCGAACGCGGTCTCCATCATCTGCGACACGCAGCTCTTGGAAACGTCGCCGACGCCAAAGTTCAATGCACGGGCACTGGGCGGCGCGGGCGGCGTCGCTTGCGTTTGGTCCTCGAAATAGAAGCTGGCGTCGGCATCAGCCGCGCTGCGCGCAAAGCGCATGCCGCCCCAAACCGCGGCAGCCCACACAATGTACCAAGGACGTGGCCTGTGTGGCGTGAAGAAAATGCGCGGACCACGGCGCGCCCATAGGCCGTGCCAGCGCACGAATGCGTAATAGGTCAGCCAGCGGAAAATATCGGCCCAGAGCTGGAAATCGTTCTTCATCCACACGCCGGTGGATTTCACCAGGATGCGGCCGTTCTCGTAGCGAAAGTCGCCAAGCCAACCGCCGCGTTGGCTGTTTTCGCCTGGCGTGAAGTCTATGGCGCCGCGCACGCGTCAGTGCCGGCGCCGCTCGCGTTCGCCAACACGATGCTGCTCCGGAATCCAATTCTGCACGACCTGGTCCAAGACGTTGAGCGGGAGTTCGCCGTGCAACAGCACCGTGTCATGAAACGCGCGGAGGTCGAAATCCGCGCCAAGCGCATTGCGGGCGCCCTCGCGCAGCCGCACGATTTCGCGGCGGCCCAATTCATAGCCACAGGCTTGACCAGGATTAACCACGTAGCGGTCAACTTCAGTGGCGATCACGCCTGGCGTGTCCCCCGTCGTCTGCGTCAGGTAGTCGATCGCCTGCTGGCGGGTCCAGTGACCGGCGTGAATGCCGGTGTCGACCACGAGCCGCGCAGCGCGCCAGAGTTGCCAGCGCAGGAAGCCGATGCGGCCGACAGGATCGTCGTCGTAGAATCCTTCTTCGTCGGCGAGCTGCTCGGCGTAGAGGCCCCAGCCTTCCGTGTAGGCGTTGAAGCTGATCAGCCGCCGGAGCAGCGGAATGTTGTGCAGCTCTTGCGCCAGGGAAATTTGGAAGTGATGGCCGGGAATAGCTTCGTGAAAGTCCTGGGTCGGCAGATCGATTTTGGTCATCTCCGACAGGTCACGTAGGTTGACGAAGTAAATACCCGGGGCGGAGCCGTCGATAGAGGGCGCACTGTAATAGGCGCCGGATGACCCAGCTTCCGCGAACACGGGTACACGGCGCACTTCGAAGCGGGCGCGGGGCAGATGGCCAAACCATTGCGGCGCCATTTGCAACATGCGTCCGAGGCGTGTTTGCACATCGTGCATCAGCTGCGCCCGGCCTTCATCGGTGCTGGGATAGATGTAGCGGGGGTCGCGCGTCATCTGCGCGAGGCGCTCGCCGACCGGGCCGGCCGTCATCCCGACACGGCGCAGTGCGATATCGAGCTGAGTATTCAGTTCGCGCACACGGTCCAGGCCAATGGCGTGAATCTGCTGCGGCGTGAAATCGGTGGTCGTCTGCAGCTTCAACGCCGCGGCATAGAATTCCTGGCCGTGCGGCAAACGCCACACGCCGGCTTCATCGGTGGCGTTGGCGCGGTCGGCGCGCAGGAAAATCGCGGCGCGCTCGTGCGCGGGAAGGATTTCGTCGCGCACAATGGCTTGCGCCTGCGCTAGCAGCGTTTGCACCTGCTGTTCCAGACCAGACTGCTGCGCTGCCGGTTGTGAGGCGACGAACGCCGCTAGCTTTTGCTGGAAGCTGGTCACGTAAGGTTGCGCCGCGAGCGGCGTGCTGCGCACGCCGTCTAGCGCCGCAATAGTTTCATCCATGATGAAGAGCGGTGGGCGCACGCCGCGCTGAGCGTCAGATTGAGCGCGACGCGTTTCTTGATCAATAGCCACTGAAACTTGATGCAGACGCTGCAGGTAAGCTTGCGCATCGGCGAGGCTACGCACCTGTGCGCGCTGATCGAGAAAGCTCGGCAGCGTAATGAACGCGCTCGACATCTGGTTGAGCACGTAAGGTTCTGCGCCGGCGCCGTCGCCGACCGGAAAGAAGCCGCCATAATCGAACGCGGCGCTGTCGGAGGCGCCTTCGAATTGTTCGCGCAGAATTTGATAGGTCAGACGTTCGTCAGCGCTCAACGCGCCGGTATCGAGCGCCCGTAATTCCGCGTAGCGGCGGATGGCCGCGCTGCGGCGCGTATCGAGCGCATCCTGCGAGCGATCGTCGAGCCGATTGTTGTAAGCGCCGCCAGCGTCCTGAGCTGAGACCCCGGCTTGCGCCGCGAGTTCGGGGCTATCGGCCAGAATTTCGCGCGTCCAATCAGCAAGCCTGCCCTGGAAGGCTGTCATCGGCGGGGGTCTCGACGGGCCGCACGCCGCTGCGCTGATCAGGAGCGCCGCCCAGATCGCCCAGCCACCCGCTCGCATCACTCCCCCAAATCACTTCGCGCGGCAGCGGCATAGCATGCGGCGCGTGTGGGAAAAGCGGTTGCACGACAGTTGTTTTGTGCTGGACTGTTGCGGAGGGCGCACTTTCGTGGTTGGACAGCGCCCCAGTGGTAGGGAATTCCGGAGACACCAATGACCGCTAGCGGCGGCCAACAGACACTTGGCAAAATTCTTTTTTATCGCCAGCTCGAACCGCTTTCTTATGAGAAACACGGAAGGCTCGGCGTCAGCCAAGTTACGAACCCATTTGCGTTCCTGGCCGACACACATCTTGTCCCGCTGACCGTGGACGAGTTCGGCCTGGCGGCAGTGTGCTATCCGATCATTTTCGATACGCAGTCCAAGACGCCGCTCGCCGTCATGGGCTTGCGTCCGGGCATGAACGTGTTTTTGGGCGCCGACGGCTCGCTCGATCCGGAAGTCTATCTTCCCGCGTTCGCGCGCCGCTATCCGTTCCTCCCAATCGTGGCTGGGCAAGACGGCAAGCAGCCGACAGGCAACACCAATGCCGACGGCGACCGTGTCTTCGTCTGCATCGATCGCGCCGCCAAGATGCTCTCGCAAACGCCTGAGCTGCCGTTTTTCGAAGGCGACAAGCCCTCGCGCTACACGCAGGAAGCCATCCAGTTCTGCCGTGAGTTCGACATGCTCGGCAAACGCACGCAGGAATTCTGCAAGCTGATGGACCAGCACAATCTGTTCGAGCTGACGCCGCTGTCGCTGCCGCGCGCGCGGTCTGACGGCACGCCGGACGAGCCGCAAAAGATTGGAGAATACCTGCGCATCTCAGAGCAAAAGCTCAACGCGCTGCCAAAGGATGTTTATCTCGATCTGCGGGACAAGGGCGTCACCGCGGTGATGCACGCGCACCTGCTGTCGCTGGCGTTGTGGCCGAAGATTTTGAGCCGCGCGGCCCGCATCCAGGCGTCCACGCCGCTGAGCTGATTGGCCACGGGGTGAAACCCGATGACGCGCCAAGCGAACTCAATCAAACCGCGCCTTCGGGCGCGGTTTGTGCTTGGGGAAGGGTGTGCTGAGACTGCCGGCCATCGCTGCGGCGCTTGCCTTGTCGCTCTTGGCGGCTTGGGCCTCGCTGTCATTCGCGCAGACCGCGACGCGCGCCCATGTGCAAGCGGATCTGATCTCCAGCCGCGCCGCAGTCGCGCCGGGTGAATCCTTCACGATTGTGCTGCGCCAACGCATCCGCGAGGGTTGGCATACCTATTGGCGCAATCCTGGGGATTCCGGGGAGCCCACGCGCATCACTTGGCATTTGCCCCGTGGCTGGCGCGGCGGGGAGATCAGGTGGCCGGCGCCCGTGCGAATGCGCTTCGCGAGCTTGATGAGCTACGTCTACTCGAACGAGGTGCTGTTTCCGATTGAGCTGACGGCGCCGCGCGGCGCGCGCTTGGGAGAGACCGTGCCGCTTACGGCCGAAGGCGATTGGCTGGTCTGCTCCGACATCTGTATTCCCGAACACGCCGCGTTGTCGTTGTCCGTGCCAATTGCGGCGCGCGGCAGCGACGATCCGCAATGGGCGCCGCGTATCGCCGCGGCGGTGGAGGCGTTGCCGCGACGACTGGATACGCAAGTGCGCATCGCACGCGGCTCACCAGCGATCCTGAGTATCGCGTTGCCAAATGCCTCCAATATTCGCGATCCTTACTTCTTCCCATACAGCCAAGACGCCATCGCGCACGCCGCGTCTGAACAACCACGGACTGGACCGCAAGGCTTGAGCTTTCGCTTGGCGCCGGGCGTCGATCGCTCTTTGGGATCAGCGCCACTCGTAGGTGTCGTCACTTACATGGCAAACAATGAGCGTCACGCCTTTGAGATCGAAGCAACGCCGGGAGAAGCGCTGGCGGGAACGGACACGAGCCCGGCAAGAGGGATCAACGCCGCCAGCTTACCAGTCTCGGGGGCGTCGGCGCCCACAACGGACGCCGGCGGCATTCTGGCAGCAATCCTGTTCGCGTTTCTCGGCGGCCTCATTCTCAATTTGATGCCCTGTGTTTTGCCGGTGCTGTCAGTGAAGGCGCTGTCGCTGGCGGGCGGGGCGTATGAGGGGCGCGCGCGGCACGAAGGCAGCTTCTATTTCTTGGGCGTGCTGGCGGCATTTCTATCGTTAGCTGCGGTGTTGATCGCTCTGCGCGAGGGCGGTGCGACGGTGGGGTGGGGTTTCCAGCTGCAGGCGGCGTGGATGACGGCGTCGCTCGCGCTGCTCTTCTTCGCGATTGGCCTCAACCTGCTTGGCGTTTTCGCGATCGGCAGCGTGCAGAATGCAGGCGCCAACCTCGCTGGGCGCGGCGGCGATGCGGGTGCGTTCTTTACCGGCGCACTGGCGGTTGTCGCGGCGACGCCTTGCACTGCGCCGTTTATGGCGGGTGCGGTCGGTGTGGCGCTCACGCAATCAGCGCCGATCGCGCTCGCCATTTTCGCCGCGCTCGGCATTGGGTTTGCACTGCCGTTAACGGTGCTGTCGGTTGCGCCGGCGCTGCAGCGTTTGCTGCCGGAGCCCGGCGCGTGGATGGAGCGCGTGCGCAATGTGCTGGCGTTTCCGATGTTCGCCGCGGCGGCGTGGCTGGCGTGGGTGCTGGCGCAACAGAGCGGCGCGACGGGCGTATTGGCCTTGTTGGCGCTGGCGACCGCGTTGGGGTTTGCGCTGCTTGTCGCACGTTGGGGCCGTACCTGGCTGATCGTCGGCGCGGCAGCGCTCGCCGTGACACTGTTGTTTGCCTGGAAGCCGTTGACGGAAAGGCAATCGCCGGCGGCGCCGAGCGCGCAGACTTGGAGTGTCGCGCAGGTGGCAGAACTACGCGCGCAGGGCCGGTCGGTGTTCGTGAACTTCACGGCGGCATGGTGCATCACGTGCAAAGTCAACGAAGCGACAACGTTCTCTTCATTGCGCGTTCAGGACGCGATGCGCGCACGCGGAATCGTCTATCTTGAGGGCGATTGGACCAATCGCGATGACGCCATTGCAGCCGAGCTGGCGGCGCACGGTAGAGCCGGCGTGCCGCTCTATCTTTACTATCCGCCTGGGGGCGGCGAGCCGATCGTGCTGCCGCAAATTCTGAGCGAAACGGCCGTACTGAACGCAATCGGTGCTTGATTGCTTGCAAGGCCGCGCCTGCCGCTGCACATGAAGCGCACTTGACGCAGCGGAGAGTCGCGTGGCCGCAGCCCGTTCCATCGTGCTCAACAAAGGCAGCGAATTGTCGCTCGCGGATGTGGTCGCATGCGCGGCGCAGCCGGCCGTGCGCGTTTCGCTCGCAGACGGGACGAAGACTTACATGGCTGCTCTCCGAAGGGCTGCTGAGGAGCAACTCGCCGCCGATCCGGACCGCCGCGTTTATGGGCTCAACACCGGCTTCGGCAGCAATTTTCGTGACTACGTCAGTCCTGAACGGCTGCGCCAATTGCAGCGCAACCTGATCGTCTCGCACTGCGCCGGCATGGGCCCGCCCGCGCCGCGCGACGTGGTGCGCGCCACCATGCTGCTGCGCGCGCGTTCGCTGGCAGAGGGACAGAGCGTCATTCGTCCACTCGTCGTCGAGACGCTGCTTGATCTCCTGAATAAGGACATTGTGCCGTCCGTACCCGCGCATGGCAGCGTTTCCGCCAGCGGCGACCTTGCGCCGCTCTCTCACGTTGCGGCTGTGTTGATCGGCGAAGGCGCCATTCTGCTCGATGTGAAGGGCCGCGCTGCGTTCGGCGCGGAAAGCGTCGAGACCGCGCGCTACCTGACGGAGGCCGCGAAGCATGGCTTGCCGACGTTCACGCCGGTGACGCTTGAGATGAAAGAGGGGTTGGCGCTCAACAATGGCTGCCAATACTCGGCGGCTTGGGCGCTGCTGGCGGCGGCGCGCATGCGCACCTTGATTGAGACGGCGGCGCTGACCACGGCGCTTGGCGTGCAAGCGATGGTCGGCATGGGGCGCCCGTTCCGCGCCGACTTGCACGCGCTTCGTCCGCATCCAGGTGCGCAAGAGATTGCTGGGTGGATTTGGGCGTTGCTCGATGGCTATGCGTTCCGGGACGCCAGCGCCGATGACCGTGTGGCGTTCGATGGTGAGATTCAGGATCCGTACAATTTGCGGTGCGCGCCGCAGGTGCTGGGCGCGTGCCTCGATCTGATCAAGCGCGCCGAGACGACGCTGCTTTGCGAAGCAAACAGTGTCACCGACAATCCCATCGATCTGAACACCAATGCCGCGTCGTACCGGCTCGACGAAATCACGTCAGGCGGACACTTCCACGGGATGCCGGTTGCCGTCGATGCGTTTGGCTTACTGCAAGCCGCGGGCATCATGGCGCGGCTCTCGAATATGCGCTGCGTGCGTTATGTCGATGCGCGCCGCAACAAGGGGCTCGGCCCGCAAGTGCGTGGTGAGGCGCCGGACGTGACCGAGTCCGGCTTGCTGATTGCCGAGTACACGACGGCAGGCCTCTGCAACGAAATCTGGGGCCTCGCCATGCCGTCGCATCTGATGTCGATGTCGACGGACTCTGGGCAAGAAGATCACGTTAGCATGGCCGCGAGTGTCGCCATGCGCGCCTATCAGGCTGCGAGCCGTTTGGCGGAAGTGTTGGCGATCGAGTTGGCGTACGCGTCGCAAGCAATGATTACGCGCTCACAGAATGATGGCCTGGTCACGCGCGTGCTTGACCAGAGCTTGGGTGGGCAAACGCCTGCGCCGAGCCAAGCCGATTGGGGCGGGCGCCGCCGCACTATTGCGTTTGAAAAAACCTGGCGCATGTCGATGAGTGGCGCGGAACTGGCGGCGAGCACGTTGACCGCCCCGGCGATTGCCGCGATTAGACAGGCCTTCCCGCCAGTGGAGCGGGATCGAGAAGTGTCGAAGGACATGATGGTTTTGGCTGCGAAAGTGCTCGCCGGGGAAATCGCTGACGCCACCGGTTTCCGCTTCGCGCGACATTGAGGCTCCCATTGAAGCGCGACTCCGCGCTTGCGCGCGTCCCGCTTTGAGCCCCATCTCGTCATCCGAAGAGCAGACCCATGACTGACAAATCCAATCTCGCCACGCCTGAGAAACCGCGCGGCTTCATCGATCGCACCGGCGATCAAGCCGCCGCCGAGCGCCGCATCGTTGAGGCGGTGGGCGCTGTTTACGAGCGCTGGGGCTTCGATCGCCTGGAGACGCCGGCGATCGAATTCACCGAAGCGCTGGGCAAGTTTTTGCCGGACCTCGATCGCCCGAACGAAGGTGTGTTCTCGTTCCAGGATGACGAGCGCTGGCTATCGCTGCGCTACGATCTGACGGCGCCGTTGGCGCGTTACGTGGCGGAGAACTTTGATGCGCTGCCGAAGCCCTATCGCCGGTGGGCGGCGGGGCCGGTGTGGCGCAATGAAAAGCCCGGGCCGGGGCGGTATCGTGAGTTCTGGCAGTGCGACGCGGACACCGTGGGCAGTGCCTCGCCTGCGGCGGATGCTGAGATGATCGCGATGGCGTGCGCGGCGCTGGAGGCGGTAGGGATCGCGCGGGGAAGCTATCGACTAAATGTGAGCGATAGACGTGTGTTGGACGGTGCAATCGATGTCTGCCTGCGTCGCTCAGCTGGTGCTTCTCAGGGATCAATCACGATTTCTCCGAGTCGTCGTCTGAGAGCTATGCGAGCAATAGATAAGTGGGATCGTCTTGGCGACGATGCAGTTCGGCAATTGCTCGGAGCGGGACGTAAGGACGAGTCCGGCGATTTCACCGAGGGCGTTGGTCTCCCTGACGAAGTGGCGTTCGAGTTGATGAATGTCTTATCAAATTCGGGCAGCTCCAACCGTGGCGCGACGAGAATGCCGAATGCTGCCAAGATCGATTTTCTTGAGAACAATCTGTTCTTAAATATCGATCCCGCATCGAGCCCCTCGCTCGTTCAGGCAGTGGCTGACCTTCGTGTGATTGCAACGTCGTTGAGCGCCGCTGGCGTGAGCGACGAGTGCTGGAGTCTCGATACTTCGATTGTCCGCGGGTTGGAATATTACACCGGCGCCGTGTTCGAGGCGCAGCTGCTGACCAAGAGCGGCAAGAGCTTGGGCTCGGTTGGCGGCGGTGGACGCTATGATGATTTGGTCGCGCGGTTTCGTGGCGAGCGCGTGCCGGCGACTGGGTTTTCCATTGGTGTGTCGCGGCTCGCGGCGGCGCTACAGGCGCAGCAGGAGAGCGAGGAAGAGGGGCCCGTCGTCGTGTTAGTGATGGACCAAGCACGCATCGGCGACGCGTTTGCGATGGCCAATGAATTGCGCGACGGCGGCGTGCGGGCCGAGGTTTATCTGGGCGCGTCCGGCATGAAAGCGCAGCTCAAATATGCCGACAAACGCGCAGCCCCGATCGCGGTCATCCAGGGCGGTGACGAACTCGCCAAAGGCGTGGTGACGCTGAAGGATTTGAAGCTCGGCGCGCGTGTTGCGAGCGGTCTGGGCGAGGATCGCGAGGCCTATGCTAAGGCGCGTGAGCAGGTGCAGCGCGAAGTGCCGCGTGGCGAATTGGTCTCAGCGGTACGCGAGATGCTGACCCGCTGACGCCGCGACACTTGACCGCAGCGCGGAGCGGCGTCAGTTTCCGCCTCGGCCGAATCCGCAGCGTCGCGGGCCGGTCGCGCCTCGGGGAGGAGACGCCCACTCGACGCATGACGGCCGCGCTGGCGACAGCGCGGCCGTTGGCTTTTTAGGGCGCTTGCCAGCCCGAACGCTTCGGCCGTCTTGGTTTGACGGGGCCTCCGAAATCGAACGTCTGGATGAAGGCGAGCGCATCGTTGGCACGTCCGGACGCCAAGCGGAACGGCCATGCGCCGAGAACGAAGGCCGCGAGCGAGGCGAATGCAAAACCCATCATCAACCGCAGCGCGACGCCATCATCGAGGAAAAACCGGGCGATGACGCACGCCACGACGGCGGTGATCAAGTTCGCGGCGGGTCCAGCGAGAATAATCGC
>JBAQGO010000020.1:0-28818 GCA_049287825.1 Vitreimonas sp.
CTGCGTCTGAACGGCGCGCTCAACCGCATCGAGCCGCGCCGCGGCGCGGCCAGTCCAGATCAAGCCGCCTGCGGTTTCCAGAAACAGCGCCAACAACAGCGCGTAGGTGATGCGGGGATCGAATTTCATGGATGCGCCCGCTCCGGCTCTTCGACACCGGCCATGCGGCGCTTTTCGTCGTCAGTGAGAAAATCGGCGCTGGAAACGCGCGACCAGAGCGCATCGCGCTCGATCGCCAACGCAGGCACCGCGTCGAGGTCAATATGAATGGCGGCAGGCCCAGCTTGCGGCCACCGATCGCCAAGCCAAGCCTCCAAAGCGCGCGCGGCCTTCATCGCCAGCGGCAGCGCGGTGAGACGCCAGAACGCGAGATTGGCTTCGCGGTAATTGGAATAGGTGTTGTCGCCCGGAATACCGAGCAACATTGGCGGCACTCCAAACGCCAGCGCGATGTCGCGCGCGGCGGCATACCTCGCTTCCGCGAAATCCATTTCCGCGGGTGAGAGCGACATCGGCCGCCAATCGAGGCCGCCTTCGAGCAAGAGCGGGCGGCCTGCATTTGCCGAGCCTGTGTGCATCTCTTCCAATTCTTGCTTGAGCCGTTGGAATTGCTCTTCGCTCAAGCGATCGGCGCCCGCGGCGCCGCTGAAGACTAAAGCGCCCGAGGGTCGTGCCGCGTTATCGATCAGCGCCTTATTCCAAGCGCCGCCCGCATTGTGCGTATCAATCGCGTAGGCCGCCGCTTCCATCGGCGAGAGCCCGTACCAATCGTCCGTGGGATTGAAGAGCTTCAAATGCAGAATCGGCGCTTCGTTGGTGACGGGATCGCGTTCGAAGCGGCGCACGTTGGCGCCGCAGCGATGCTCCCATCCAATCGGCCAACCATCGGCGCCAGGCACAACACTCATGCGATCTGGGCGCAGCGCAAAAAGTTCTGACGGCGGTTGGTCATCGAAGCTCGCCGCTTCGAGATAGGCATTTCCCGCCACCTGCAAGTGTCCGTAGAACGCTTCCAGCAACTCGACGCCGGTTTGCTCCGGATTCGGCCGCGCCAGCACGCGCGCCAGCGGGTGATCGCTCGGCCCAACTTTCAGCGGCGCACTCGCCGCCGCCTCCGCAATCATGCGCACACAGCGATAAGCGATGGCGTTGCGCGCGTAGCCTTCGCGCGCGAACGCGCTTGGGTCGCGCGATGGCCAAGCTGGGCGGCCAAGCATATGCCAAGCCATGAGTTTCCGCTCCGCGCCGGGCGCGCGGAGGCGGCGTATCCAATCGAACATATCTGTCTTTCTTGTCAGAGCGCGCGCAGGCGCGGCTGAAACCCGCCGAACATCAAATCGGTCAGCGCCCACACCAGCGCATCCACACGATCGGGGCTGCCTTTGAAATCTGCGGCGCCGAACGCACACATCTCGTCTTCCAAAACCGGGAACGCTTGCGCATGCGCGACGCGCCCTTGCGCATAGAGCGCCGCGATCGGCTCAGCCCGCGTGCGCTTGCCGTCACTGGCGCGCACCAAACGCACGAGAAACTCCGGCGCTGCCGCCTTCAGCACCGCGCGCACCATTTCGCCGCCATTGTTGGCTTCGGCCACGATCGCGTCTGCGCCAACCGCGCGCGCAAGCTCAGCGACGCGTTCAGCCCAAACCTGCGGCGCGGCGCCCTGCACGCTAGCGTCGGCAAGCACCGTCGCCCTGCGCGCAAAACCTTCACCGCGGGCGCCCGCAGCGACGATGCCGCACGCATCTGCATTGGCGCCGATGCTCGCGGGCGGATCGACGGCGACCACAACACGATCGAACGCGCCCCCTGGCGCTCGCCGCATCTGTTCGAGTTCAGCGCGCCGCCACAGCGCGCCATCTAAATCTTCGATCAAGTCGCCCAGCAATTCTTGCCGGTGCCGCGCAGACCCTGACCAGCGCTCGTTCAGAGCGGCGATAAAGCCGGGGGCCAAGTTCCTAGCGTTGTCCCAAGTCGTCGAGCGCGTCATCACTGTGTCCGACGCGGCGAGCAGGCGCTTCAGCGCGCCCATCGGGCGCGGCGTCGTCGTCACCATCAGTTGTGGGTGTTGCCCGAGGCGCAATCCGTGTTCCAACGTCGCCATCGTCTCGTCCGGATAGGTCCAGAAGCACAACTCATCGGCCCATGCAGCGTCGAACTGCGGGCCACGCAGGCTCTCGGGATCCTCCGCCGAAAAGCAGTACGCCACCGCGCCGTTCGGCCAGAGCAGACGCTTGCGGCTCGCCTCATAGGTGGGCCGCGCCTTCGCAGCCGCGCGCAAGCCCGATGCGCCTTCGACCATCACTTCACGCACGTCATGAAAGGTTGGACCAATGAGAGCGATGCGTCGCGCCAGCCCTTTGCGCGCCAGCCTTGAGATCCATTCCGAACCTGAACGTGTTTTGCCGGCGCCGCGTCCGCCGATGAACGCCCACACGCGCCAGTCGCCATCGGGCGGCAATTGTTCCGGCCGCGCCCAGAAGCGCCAATCATCGAACAAGGCCCGCAAGAGCGATCCGCTCCAACACTTCAGGAGGAGCGTCTTGGCGATCGGCTTCAGCGTAGCAAACAAGCCGGCGTAGGAGGTCGTCGCACAATTCTTCGTCATCGCTCTCGGAGTTGGTTGAGGCCGTGGCAAGTTCCGCCACGTCGCGTTCGGCACGCACTAAGGCGGTAATCGCCTTGGCGCGGCGCTCGGCGTCGGCGGCGTCGCCGCCGGTCAGCGCTTGGCCCGCTTCCACGAGCGATTTCTGGAGCGCCGCGACCGCATCCGTCATGAGTTCCTTTCCTTGATCTGATTTCTCGACAGTGCCCGCATCATAAGCGGGAGCCGGAACGGTCGGATTGCGTTTGACTAAAACGCGGAGACTCAAGGCGAGCAGGGCCGAAAAGTGTAGGATTGGCGCCCTGCCAATCCCCCGAATCTCAGCGCTCGCCACTGAACTCAGGTGAAATTCAAATCCGGCGCGCTAGCCAGAATTCAGCCATACCTCTATTGGACACGAACTTCCGGAGACCTCCTTGAGCGACGACCAGCAGCCAGACCCACGCCGTATCGACTGGGCAAAGCTGCGTGCGTCCGCCGCCCAGCAGCACATCGCCGAGCTTTTGGACCGCCGCACGTGGACATGGCGGCGCATTAGCAGCGCCGTCGCGGGCGTTGTTTTGCTTGTCGTCGTCTCGTTATGGCTCTGGATCTATTGGGGTCTGCCACAGGTCCCGAACGCGGACGCGCTCTGGGCGCTCAATCGTCAGCAATCGACGATGTTCCTCGACCGCTCTGGTCAGGTGCTCGGCGTGCGCGGACCGTATTATGGGCAACGCGTGCACCTGTCCGAGCTGCCAGCTTACGTACCGCAAGCTTTCATCGCCATCGAAGACCGCCGCTTCTACGAACACGAAGGCGTCGATCGCATGGCGATCCTGCGCGCCGTGCTCGCCAATCTGCGCGCTGGTGAAACTGTGCAGGGCGCGTCGACCATCTCGCAGCAACTCGCGCGCAACCTCTTCCTCACGCCCGAACAATCGATCAACCGCAAGCTCCGCGAAATGGTGCTCGCCTCGCGCATCGAGCGGCGGCTGAACAAGAATGAGATTCTCGAACTGTACCTTAATCGCGTTTATCTCGGCGATCAGGCATTTGGAGTGGACGCAGCCGCGCGCCGCTTCTTCGGTCACCCCGCGAGCCGTCTGACGATCGCGGAGGCCGCGATGATCGCTGGTTTGCCAAAGGCGCCCTCACGCTCGGCGCCGACTGAAAGTCTCGAACGCGCCACCGCGCGACAACACGTCGTTCTTCAAGCCATGGTCGACGCCGGCTTCATCACGCCGGCGCAGCGCGATCAGGCGCGGGCGCAAGAGATTCACGTTGTACAGCGTCCGCCGATCGAGCGCAGCCTAGGCTACGCGTTCGACCTCGCTGTGCAACAGGCGCGCTCGGCTGTCGGCGATCAAGTACCGGACCTCGTGATTCACACGACTATTGACGGCAACGTGCAGGCAGCTGCCTCGCGCGCGATCCGCGCACGCCTTGGCAACCGCGCGTTCGGGCGCCGCCCGCTGCAAGCGTCGTTTATGGCTATTGATCATGACGGCGGCATTCGCGGCCTCATTGGCGGCACCGATTATGGCGCCTCGCAGTTCGATCGCGTTACGCAAGCGCGCCGGCAACCTGGCTCGGCGTTCAAAATTTTCGTTTACACCGCCGCGCTCGAAAATGGCCTCGATACCGAGGACGTACGCTATGACGAACCGGTGGTCATCAACGGTTGGCGTCCCCACAATTATGACGATGGCTATCGCGGCGCGATAACCTTGCGGACAGCCTTTGCGCTTTCCGTGAATACAGTCGCGGCCGAAGTCGCTTCGGAAATCGGTCCGCCACGCGTTGCGGATGTTGCGCGCCGTCTTGGCATAACCACGATGCCAGCGCAGGGCCAGTTCGTGCCGCCGTCCATCGCGCTTGGCTCCATCGAGGTGACGCTATGGGATATGACGACTGCGGTCGCCACTTACATGAACGACGGCAGCCGCGTTGATCCCCACATTGTGGACTCAGTCACCAACGCCGCCGGCCAGGTGCTCTACCAGCGCCCACCTTACACCGGTCCGCGTGTACTCGACGAAGACATCGTGCGCCACATGACCAGCATGATGGGCGCCGTGGTGATGCGCGGCACCGGCACCGCAGCCCAACTCGGTGACCGCGATGTCGCGGGCAAGACCGGCACCAGCTCCGATTGGCGCGACGCTTGGTTCATTGGCTACACCGCCGACTTCACTGCCGGCGTTTGGGTCGGTCACGACGATTTCACTTCGATGGGCCGCACCACCGGCGGCACCATTCCGGCGCAAGTGTGGGCCGATACCATGCGCGTCGCGCATCGCGGTATTCCATCGCATCCCTTGCCAGGCATCGAGCAACCTGTGGCGTCGCCGCGCGAAGTCGAGATGTCAGGCTTCTTTGACGATCTCGCTAACGCCTTCGGCCTCGGCGACCACAACAACGGCAATGACAACAAGCCCGACGAGGGCGACGGCCCGAACAATTAGGGTCAAGCATGCCGCCGCCAGTTCTCGTTCAAGCCAAGGACTTGCGCCTTTCGCTCGGCGCAGCGCCACTCTTCGAGGGCGCGGAGTTTTCTCTTCACAAAGGAGAACGCGCAGCCCTTGTCGGCGCTAACGGCGCAGGCAAATCCACACTGCTCAACATGCTTGCGGGACTAACCGCGCCCGATAGCGGCACGATTGCGTTCGCCTCAGGCGCCAGCGTCGCACTCGCACAGCAAGAACCGGTGCTCACGGCATTCGCAACGCTGCGCGACTTCGCCATGTCGCCCTCGACGCCGCGCGGCGACGGCGCACCGGCTCATCGCGCCGACGCCGCGCTGGAAACCTTCGGGCTCGACCCCGAGCGGGCCACGACCGCACTTTCTGGCGGCGAAGTGCGGCGCGCATCGTTAGCGCGCGCGCTCGCGGCGGACGCCGACGTGTTGCTGCTCGACGAGCCCACCAATCATCTCGACATCACAGCGATCGAAGCGCTCGAAGACATCGTGGCGAAAGCGCGCGGCGCCTGCCTGATCATCAGCCACGACCGCCGCTTTCTTGAGAGAGTGTCAACGGCGACGCTTTGGCTGCGGCTGCGGCGCCTATTGAAGCTTTCACGCGGGTTCGCGGCGTTCGATGATTGGGCCGATAACGTCGAGCAGGAAGAGGCGCGCACGCTCGCCCGTCTCGAAACCCAACTGAAAGCTGAAGAGCACTGGCTGCGCCGCGGCGTCACCGCGCGCCGCTCGCGCAATGAGGGCCGCAGGCGGCGTCTCGTCGCCATGCGCGCCGAGCGCCGGGAACGGGAAGCGGTTGCCAACGCACCAACAGCTGCGTTGATCGCCGCGCGCGGTTCTGAATCGGCGCGCTTGGTCATCGATGCGAAAGGTCTTTCTAAATCCTACGGCGAGCGCACGCTCATCAAGGATGTGTCGCTTCGCATCATGCGCGGCGACCGCGTCGGCATTGTCGGCGCCAACGGCGCCGGCAAAACCACGCTGTTGGAACTTCTGCTCAAACGCCGCGCGCCGGACGCTGGCACGGTCCGCCTTGGCGAAAATCTTGAGATCGCCTACGTCGATCAAACCCGCGCCATCCTCAATCCGAACGACACATTATGGGAAGCGCTGGTCCCGCAAGGCGGCGACCAGGTCATGGTGCGCGGACAACCACGTCACGTCGCGGCCTACGCTGGTGACTTCCTGTTTACGCCCGCGCAATTGCGCCAACCGATCTCTGCGCTGTCAGGCGGCGAGCGCAATCGCGTGGCGCTGGCCGTCTCACTGGCGCGGCCCGCCAATGTACTGGTGCTCGACGAACCCACCAACGATCTCGACATGGATACGCTTGACGCGCTGGAGGACATGCTCGCGGCTTATGACGGCACCGTGTTGATCGTCAGCCACGACCGCGCCTTCCTGGACGGCGTCGCCACCCAAATCGTCGCGCCTCTAGGCAAGGGGCGTTGGGTGGAGTCACCGGGCGGCTGGGCGGATTTCGAGCGCAGTTTTCCAACAGCCTTCGCGCCCACAGCCTCAACACCGGCTGTTCGCGCGCAACCCGCGGAACGCGTGGCCACGCGCCCTACGAAGCTCTCCTTCAAAGACGAGCGACGCGCCGCTGAACTTTCAACGCTGATGCCGCGTCTTCAGGAAGACATTGCCGCTCTGGAACGAATGCTCTCCAGCAGCGGCGCCTTCGAACGCGACCCCAAAGCCTACGAGGCTGCCGCCTCAAAGCTCGCTGCAGTACGCGCCGAACATGACGCCGCCGAAACGGAATGGCTGGAAATCGAAATGCTCCGGGAGCGCCTCGCGAGCCAGGATTGAATCCTTGTTAACCGCAATCAACGCAAACGTAAGGCATGCGCCTGATTGCAACGCTGCTGATGTTCGCAGCCCTCGTCTTCACGACCGCCCGCGCCGAAACATCCGGCGCCTACGCCACGCCCGCAGTCGCAAGCGCTGACGACTGCATAAAGGTTTGCCAGGATGACACGCTCTGCGTGGGCTGGACTTATGGCGCTGGCGCCTGTGCGTTGTGGGCAAGCGTGCCGAAACAAGCGCCGTCCGCCTTCACGCTGAGCAGCCGCGCACCGGGCTTCGCGCAGAACATACCCACCATCGTGCAAGCGGCGGCACCCGCGCCGCCGCCAACGCCACCGCGCCACGAACCTGCGGCTGTCGCGCTGCTCGGCGGCGACTCCCGCACCGAGGATCTCCGCCCCCGCTTGGGCGCGGGCAATTGAGACAGCGGTAAGGTTTGTTTACGGACGCTTCGTAGCGTTCACGCAATTCAGGAGTTCCGAGTCGGATATGTCCACAGCACGGTTCGCGAAACTGGTCGATCTGGCGCGCACGACCGAAAGCGCGCAGCGCCGCGAATTGTTGCGGGAAGTCACCGATCTCTTCTTCGAGACAAGCAACCAGCGCACCGCCCGCGAAAACGCTCTGTTTGACGACGTGCTGCAGCTCGTGGCCGCCGAAATGCAGGAAAGCGTTCTGGCGGAATTGTCCGAACTCTTCGCCGACGCCAGCGATCCACCCATGGGCCTCATGCGCGACTTGGCCAATCATTCCTTCGAAGTGGCGCGCCCCGTGCTGGAGCGCAGCCGGGCGCTGGACGATCAAGCGCTCGTGCAGATCGTCAACTATCAAAGCCAAAACCACATCAAGGCCGTCGCGAGGCGCAGCGATGTCAGCGAAGTGCTGTCTGACGCCATCGTTCGCTTCGGCGACGACGCCGCGCTCGATGTGCTGATCCGCAACGACGGCGCCAAGCTTTCACGCGACAGCATGGAAACCGCCGTCGATCGGGCGCGCCGCAACGTGGCGCTGCACAGCGCCATGGTCATGCGCCGCGACCTGCCGCTCGACTTGCTTAACGAGATGTATTTCGTGGTGGAAACGCGGCTGCGAGATCAAATCCTGCACCGAAACGCGTCCGTCGATCCAAAAACGCTGGACGCCGCGCTCGCAAAGGCCCGCGACCGCATCCACAAGAATGTCGGCGACATGAGCGCCGAGGCCAAGAATGCGCTCGCCTTCATTCAAACCAAAAAGAACAGCGGCGAGCTGAACGCACGCTTGCTGGTCTCGCTCTATCGCGAGGCCAAACAATTGCACTTCCTTTACGGTTTGGCGGAAGTCACCGGTGTCGATAATGACACGGTTGCCGAGCTGCTGAAACGCCGCGACGTCGATGGCCTCGCCATGATTTGCCGGGCGGCCAATGTCGAACGCCCGCTTTTCGTCACGCTTGCGGTGCTGGCATGCGGCGGCGATGAGGCGATGAACAAGGCGGAAGAGTTTGGGCGCATGTATAACGCGGTGCCGATCGAAGCGGCCCAACGCGCCGTCCGCTTCTTCAAAGTCCGCAAGGGCGCTGAGCGCGACGCGGCTTAAGCCAGCCGTTCCTTCACATCACTGAAGCGCACTTTCGGGTTCTTTTCCTGCACATAGCCGATTTCCCAGGCGCTTTTGCCCATGAAAACCGGCGCGCCATCGACATCCTCGGCCATTTGCGCCGACGACTTGTCGACAAACGCCTCAAGGTCCGCGCGGCTCTCAGCGCTGACCCAGCGCGCAGCCTGATAGGGCGATGTCTCGAAGATCACTTCCAGCGCGTATTCGGCCTTCATGCGCTCATCGAGCACATCGAACTGCAGCGAACCGACGGCGCCGACAATCAGATCGGCGCCAAGCACCGGCTTAAACACCTGAGTAACACCCTCTTCGCCCAGCGCTTCCAGCGCCTTGCGCAGATGCTTCTGCTTCAACGGATCGCGCACCCGCACGCGCTTCAAGATTTCAGGCGCGAAGTTGGGAATGCCGCGGAACACGACATCGCCATTCTGAGACAGAGAGTCTCCGACCCGAAGACCGCCATGGCTCGGTATGCCAATCACGTCCCCCGGAAACGCCTCATCAGCAATCTCCCGCTCCTGCGCCATGAACATCATCGGATTATGCACGTTCAGCGATTTGCCCGCCGCCGTCTTCAGCGTCATGCCACGCCGAAAGCGCCCCGAACACACACGGAAGAAGCCGACGCGATCCCGGTGCTTCGGATCCATGTTCGCTTGGATCTTGAACACAAACCCGGTCACCTCATCGCGCGCCGGGCTCACATCGGTTTCTTCGCCCTTCACATTCGCATGTTGTGCACGCGGAGCAGGCGCATTCGTCGCCAGCCCTTCCAGCAGCTCCAAAATGCCGAAACGGCGCAAAGCCGAGCCGAAGTAAACGGGGGTTAAATGGCCTTCGCGGAACGACGCCAGATCGAATTTCGGCAAGCCCTCGCGCGCCAGCTCCGACGTTTCTTCCAACTCGGCCCGCACGTCATCGCTCACACCAGCGAGGAAATCGCCGTCGCCGCGCTGCTGCCGCTCCATGCTCGCGAAGCCTTGTTCGCCCGCTTCCAAACGCCGGAACGGCACGAACTCATCGGCCTGCAGATCAAGCATGCCCGCAAAGCGCTGACCGGACGCGGCGGGCCAGTACATCGGCGCCGTATCCATCGCCAGCTTGGAATGAATTTCGTCGAGCAGCGCAAAAGGGTCCTGCGCTTCGCGATCCATCTTGTTGATGAAGGTGGTGATCGGGATGTCGCGCAGACGACAGACTTCGAAGAGCTTCAACGTCTGCGGCTCGATGCCTTTGGCGGCGTCGAGCACCATGATCGCGGAATCCGCCGCCGTCAGCGTTCGGTAAGTATCTTCAGAAAAGTCTTCGTGACCCGGTGTATCAAGCAGATTGAAGATCAGATCGCGGTGCTCGAACATCATGACCGACGACGACACCGAAATCCCGCGCTCGCGCTCGATCTTCATCCAGTCGGACTTGGTCCGCCGAGCCTGACCACGCGCCGCGACCGCGCCGGCCAAGTGAATGGCGCCGCCGGCCAGCAGCAGCGACTCCGTCAGCGTCGTCTTGCCGGCGTCCGGGTGCGAGATGATCGCAAACGTTCTTCGGCGCGCGGCCTCGGTGGCAGGGTCGTGGGACATGAGAGTGTTTTCTGTGAAGCGGCGCATTTAGGACATCGGACCGCCGGCTTCCAGCCGGCACTTCGTCACTTCACGCCCAGTTAGTCGGAAAATAGAGAAGAGAGCCGGCTGGAAGCCGGCGGTCCATTTGATCAACCAGCGGAATCGATCGGCTCGTCCAGGAAGTTGCGTCCGTGCTTATCTTCGATTTCCACGACCCAGACATCGGGATCGGTGTCCGCCCGTTTGCGGGCGTAGGCGTCCACATCCGCCTCTACCGCGCCGAGCGAGCCCGCCGACAAATCCAGCCAAATCCGGTCGCCTTCGCCGGCGCGGGCGGGCGCATAGAGCCGGGCGCGCCCATCCATGGTCGCCACCTTCACCAGCACCGCACCGCCGTCTGGATCGCCCTTGCGCGCCACAGCCGCAAAGGCGCCCCCAACCGCCACCCGGCGCAGCAACGCACTCACCCAAATCTCTGTCTTTAGTTCGATCACGCATCGATCCGTTTAGAAGAACGCAACTAACATATCTTAACGCTTGCCGCTCCGATGCGTTTTCTTCTCCTCATTGCCGCTATGGCTTTCGCCGCGCCCGCCAGCGCTGACGCGCCCGACGCGCGCGCTTCGTACGTAGAGCGCCGCGGCGTTCTCGAACTGGACGCCCAGTGCCGCCTGTTCAACCCCAACATCCGCGCCGCCTTGCAGGCAACCGCCCTGCAAGCGCGCGGCGCCTTGCTGCGCGGCGGCTGGTCGATCGCCATGGTTCAGAACCTTGAGCAAACCGTGGTCGCGGCCGCGCGCGGACGCACCTGCCAGGACCCACGCACACTAACATCGGCGTCCACCGCGCGCACCGCCTCTGCCGCTTGGATCAACGCCAACGCACAAACCTTTCCAGGCTGGACCCGCGCTTGGTACGCGCGCCGCGCGCCCGATTCCGCAGGGTGGCGCTTGAGTCAAGCCATCAACGCGCCCTACGCCGCGAGTTTTGGCGTGCGCATCAATAACGGCCACGAGCAGCTCACGCTGAGCGTCGCCAACCCAGCGCTGAGTTCTGCAACGCTTGTCATGCGCGATGCGCTTCGCACACCGACCGTCGACATCGCCCTGCCACAACGCATCGTTTATGGCCTGCGCGCCGGCGCACCAGCGCCAGCAACCGCAACCCAATTCAGCGCACTTTCGGCGCGCGTCGAACGCGGACCGAACAACGCACAGCAAACCACGTTCGTGTTTCCTGACGCGGCCTTCCGCAACTTGCTCAGTCTCGATCCGCGCGAAACCGTCGAGATCCATTTTTCGGGATCGCCGCAAGTCTTGCTCGTGGATGTCGGCGATGTCGCCGTCGCCCGCGCGTTTCTCTCTATTCAGTAGCGCGCACCGGCAACCTCACGCGCACGATGGCGCCGCCACCAGGCGCATCGTGAAAGCTCAAGTTTCCTCGGTGCAGCGCCGCCAGCGCGCGCACCAGCGAAAGCCCGAGCCCCGCGCCTTCCACGCCCAAGCCACTTTCGCCGCGCTCATAAGCCGAACCCAGCCGCGTCTTTTCCGCTGCGGATAGCCCTGGACCATTGTCGATGGTGTCCAGCACCAGGGCGTCACCTTCGAATGCCGCTTGCACCCGCACCGCGCCATGCTCCGGCGTAAATTTCAAGGCGTTGCCCACCGTGTTGATGAGAACCCGCCGCAACGCCGCCTGATCCGCGCGAACCACAAGCGCGCCTTCCGGCAACTCCGACGACAGCGCGATTGATTTTGCCGACGCAGCGCCGGACGACATGCGCACGACGTCTTCGATCACAGCGCGCGCGTCGAAGCGTTCCAATGTCAGCGGATAGCGGTCAGCATCGATGCGCGAGAGATCGAGCATGTCGTTGGCAAGCGACAAAAGGTGCGCGCCGCTTTCACGGATCAGCCCGGCGTACTCGACATACTTCTCGTTCACCGGTCCAAAAATCTGTCGCTCGATCATTTCGGAGAAGCCCAAAATGTGCGTGAGCGGCGTGCGCAGCTCGTGCGCGACTTCCGCGAGGCGTTGCTCAACACGGCTGCGCGCAACACCACGCGGCGCACTCGCGAACAATCCAGCGCCCAACGCCAGATAGGCGACGCCCATCATCTGCATCCAACCACCAAAGTCGCTCACCGGCGCGCCGGCGCGCGCACCAATCAGCGCAGCGCTCGCATACGCCAGCACCGCAGCCGCGCCAGCCTCCGCAACCCAAGCACGGTTCAGCACAAGACATTGCGCCAGCACCAGCGCGTAACCCGCAACGAGCGGAGAGCCCGCTCCGCCGGTTGCCGCCACCAGCACCGTGACCGACGCGAGCCAAACGCTCAGCGCCAAGATGGCGCCGACGCTTCGGTTAAGCACCGGTAACAAAACAAATGTCGAAAACGCGGGAAAAACGCCGACCGCAAAAAACGACGCGGCCACACTTGGTTGCAGACCATTTACCCACGCTGTCGCCGCCAAAACGAGGCTTGCGGCAACCCAGATCCAGGCGGCGATTGCCGCCCGAACTGCTTCTGGCGCTGCATTTGCTTCGGCAGTTACTGCGTCTTGTGTTGACACCGGAAGGTCGCCCGCGAGTAAAAGACTTCTTAACGCGATGGGGGAGATGCTGCCCACTTCGAATCGGGGCGGAAAGTGAACTCGCCCAACTAGGACAGGAGCGAATCCGATGCGCAGCCTTGCGGTCTGGACCACGACTGCGGCCGTCGCCCTTCTTGGCGTTGCGGCCCATGCCCAAACGAATTCTGCGGCGCCCGTTGCTACGGCCGCCACTGCGCCCAGCGGCGATCTGCAGAGCGCGGTCGCCGGCTACGCGCGCTATCAGACAGATGTGACCGATTTGCGCGCGGCCTCCATCAGCGGCAACGACGCGCTCGAAACAGCGCTTGATCGCGTCGGCCGTCACAATAAGGACGAGATGACGCGCGGCTTCATCGCTTACGGCTCGCAAGTCGCCGCGCAATCGCCGGCGTTCGTGCAAGGCGTGCGCGACGCCGCCGCTTTCTACGGCCGCGACGCCGTCATCTGGGCGGTTTCGGTCGATCCCGGTTACGCGCGCGGCCTGCGCGGAGGCCAAGAAGCCACCCGCATGCTGCTCGACACCGTCGAGGGTGACGCAGCGCGGATCGTCGGCGTCGCTGATCGGTACCAGGAAATGGCCTACTCACTGCAACGCCAACGTTGGGCCAGCGCAGTGGCGCCGGGCCAAGCTGCGCGCTTGCAACGGGTCCGCGGGCTCGCAGCACCAGGCAGCGGTGCAGCTTTGCCGGATGGCGTCGCGCCACACCTCACCGCAGCTACGCTCAGCGTCACGCCGGGCGCAGACCCCGCCGCACTTGGCGGCCGTCAATTCTGGGACGCCGTTCACGGCGGCGCCCACACCGACGTTGTCGCAGTTTCCGCTTCGGCGCCGACCGCTTGGCGCGTGAACGTCACCCGCGGCATGGCGCTCGACCGCATGGCGGCGGTTGCCGCGCTGCAAGCGCTCGACGCCACGACGGCTAACCAATCGGCGGTCAGCGCGCTCCTCTCCGATCCGCGCTCGCGCGATTGCTTCGAGATGGCGCAGCTGCAGCTCTATCAATGCATGTCGGCAGCGCATTTCCGCTATGAAAACGCCTTCTGCCTCGGCCAGCACGGCCTGCGCGATGTCGGCATTTGCATGAGCGCCGTCGGCCAACCAGACACGACCGCCATGACGCCGATCCCGACTGCCGCGCCCGCGACAACCGGCTCATCGACGAGATCGTCGCGGCCGTAAGCTTGCAGCGCGTCGCTTAGAGGCTCATCTCTGAGCTATGCCGAACATCGATCAGACGATCCAAGAGATCGCCGACGAGTTTGCGCTCCTCCCGGACTGGGAGGAGCGCATTTCGTATGTGATCGAGCTGGGCCGCAGTCTCGCGCCCCTTACCGACGCTGAGCGCAACGAAGCTTCACGCGTGCGCGGTTGCGCCAGCCAGGTATGGTTGGTTTCGGACGCCCGTCTGGAGGAACCCGAAAAACTCCACTTTCGCGGCGATTCCGATGCCCATTTGGTGCGTGGCGAGGTCGCGTTGCTGCTGCGCATTTTCTCTGGCCGAACCCCAACCGAGATCCTGTCCGTCGAACCGCGCGCGGTGTTTGACCGCCTTGGACTGAAGGACGCGCTCACCACCCAGCGCTCAAACGGCCTCTTGTCGATGATGGCGCGCATCCAGCAAGCCGCAAAGGCCGCCAGCTCATAGTCCCCGCTGACGCGCGGCGAGCTGCGCCAACGCCAACTTCAACGCCAACTTTCCCGATCGCGGCGGCCACGCTTGCGCGCGCTCGAGAACCTCCAATCCTCGCTCTGCGAAACACACAGTCTCGACAACGCGCCGCAGCAACGGGGCCAGACTCTCCAAAGCCTCCGCCACGCGACGGCGCGCATCACACCCCGCACCCGCGAGACGCTCCGTGGCGTTGCCCACGCCGCGCGCCGCTTGGCCTCGCGGCGGCGCCGATAGATCGGAGCCTTTGGTCAACCCGATCTGCCCGCGCTCCCAATCTGCGCGTAGCCGCGCCGCAGCTGATAGTTCGTCCGCAGTAAACCAGGGCGCGCCGGACGCATCATGCATCGCCGCGAGTTTGCGGACGGTGTCATTGAGCGCGTGTCCGCGCACGTCTCGCGCAATACCGTCGGACGCCATCACAGTGCGCGTCACAATTGGCCGATGCTGCGCAAGATACGCTTCTGCTGGCGCAGCGTGGCCCCGCGAGACGCGTGCAGCCCCCGCCGGCGACAGCACAAAGCAATTTGGCTCGGCGCTCCGCACGATCGTCCCGCATGATTCAAGCCCGCGCACTTGTGTCGTTGTTAGGCGCGCCACGGGACGGCGCCGGCGATCGCCCTTCGCAAAAACACCAAACCACCGCCCGCTCTTTTCAAGCGCCAAAATCGAACCGGCTTGTTGCAGACGCGCCAGCGCGCGCTCCACCTGATCGCTCATGGTTGCACGCAGTGTGGGGCCGCGACCGCTTCTAACGGCGCCTGCCGCACCATTGCTTCCAATGACTCAATCCATTGATCGAACGCAGCGTCGTCGCGACGGTCTTCAATGCGGTGACACGCATACGATACCGTCGAGCGATCGCGCTCGAACGCGACAGCTACGCGCGCGAGGCTGAGTGCGAAGCCGGTGTAGCAGAGATACATGGCCACTTGCCGCGCGAAGACGGCATCAGGAGCGCCCTTGCCCTCGCTGAGAATATCAGAGCTGGGTGTCCCCAGTGCGTAACCCACAATGTCCGCAGAAAGACGCGCCTTCGCGGCGTCCTCAACGCGTGATTTGCTCACGCCCATCCAACACTCCTCTTGAACCCGCCCAGCCGCCGGCCGACCCGAACGATACATCCGGATCCAAGGTGTAGGATGTGTTTTTTCCTATTTTATGCTTTTTTTCCTATTCCGTGGTGCGACGCCCTTGGCCAAGGCCCATGCGCTTGGCGAGGTTGGAGCGTTCTTTGGCATAGTTCGGTGCGACCATAGGATAGTCGTGCGGCAAGCCCCATTTCGCCCGGTATTCGTCAGGGCTCATCGCGTAACGCGTCCGCAAATGCCGTTTTAACGACTTGAATTTCTTGCCGTCTTCCAAGCAAATAATGTGGTCAGCAGTCACTGATTTCTTGATTGCAACGGCCGGTTCTCTGCCGACATCTTGCGGCACAGCCGCTCCTGCTACTTCCTGAAGCGCCGAAAAAACTGTGCGGATCAGGTGCGGCAGCTCCTGCGGCGCTAACTCGTTGCGCGAGGCATAAGACGACACAATGGTCGCCGCCATGTCGACGAGATCGTCCTTGCTTTCCATCTGCTCGCCTAGTGACAAAGAAAATCACAGTCAACAATCAAAAAAAATGACAGCGGGGCAAGACGAAGTCAATGCTAGATCAATATTGGCGTCCCAGGATCGAATGTTTTTCCGACTGGATCAAATAAAACGGCTATTTGACCTGTTGATTGGTCAAAATTCACGAAACAGCAGCACGACCAGCAAGACTAGGGCGATGAGCGCAAACTGGGCCCAGGCGAAGGACTTCGCGGCGTAAGGGCGGTCGAAACTGCGGACCCAGCGGGAGGCGGCATTGCTCATCGCGTCCAGAAAGCGCGCGAAGCCGCTCTGTGACGCGCCGTAAACACGCAGCATGATGATGCCCACCCAGCGCGCCAAGTTTGAGAGCGGACCACGATAGAACGCGTCCACGTCCCATAACCTCATCGCGGTATTCTGCGGCGCAAGCCCCAGGGCCCACAGCACCGCATAAGTCAGCCCCGCCGCACCAAGGATCTCGAGCTGAAGCGCGATGTGGCTCAGCGATAGCGGCTGATACGTCATCTCTGATGGCAGAAAAGCATAGAGCCAGCCCGGCGCTATGCCGATTGAGATGCAGAAGAACGACGCTACCGCGCTGCCCAGCAACATCGCGAACGGCGCCTCGTTTCGTGCGCGTTGCGCGCCTTCGGCAGCGCCGGCAAATGCAGGACGCAGCGCCAAGCTCGCGAAAAAGATCGGCGCGATCACCAGGCACGTCACCCACAACCAGTTGGTCTCCCAGCGCGCTAATGCGTCCAACGTCACGGCGAGCGTCGCAAACATTGCGGTCCCCGGCGCCGCCGCCGTCGCCAAACCGCAGAATAGCAAAAGCGTCGCGGTGATGGGCATCGCGCGCCACAGGCCGGCGAGCGAAGACAGCCGCGCCGAGCCTTGGCGTTCAACAATCGCGCCCAGCACCATCTGCAGCGCCACGAACACAAACGTCCCCGCAAATGCATGCGCAGCCGCGGCGGCCAAAGCCAAAGGCGAGCCAACGCCAATCAGAACCAGACAAACGCCAATTACCGCGCTCATGCCCGCCGCGCCCGCCGCGCGCAGATCGTTTTCAGCGACAACGTAGAGGAGACCGATTGCGATCACGGCGACGCCGATCGGGATCAAAATCGGCTCCGCAGGAAATAATCTCGCTAGAGCATAGACGCCGAGCGTTGTTGAGAACGCCGTCAACGCCGGCGCCCCCACCGGAGAGGCGTGGCGCACGGCGTCTTTGAACCAAACGTGTGCAAACGGCGCCCCGACGCGGATGAGCAAGGCCGCAAAGATGAACGCGTCTCCGATCTGGCGCACATCGAGACGCGTAAATATTGAACTGTCGGCGCCCGCGGAGAGATGCAACGCCGCGCCGACAAGGAAGAGGAGCCCCTCTAAGCCGAACCAAATCAACAATCGCACGCCGGAGGCGCCCGCGCCTTCCGCCGTCGATGCAAACACCACGCCCGCCATGGCAAGCGCGGCGAGCTCGGCGGCGGCCACGAAGCTCACAAGGTCGCCCACGAACAGCGCCGACACCGCGCCACCCGCCAGCAGCAAAAATGCAGCGTCCTCAAACCTATTGCGGCGCGCCCCGGAATAGATCGCGATCAGCACCGTCGCGATCAGCATGGCGATGCCGAAGATGCGGTTGAGCGGATCGAGATTCAGCAGCACAACCGGCACGCCCATTTGCGCCATAGTCGCGGCCGCGCCGAACTCACGATCGAGCATCAGCCAAATGGCAAGGACCGCCGCGCCCGCCATGCTCGGCACGCGCAGTCCTTTCGGCGTGGCCAACAGCAGCAGCGCCGCCGCGATGAGAACGAAGCCCGGGTTAAGCGTCAGCATCACGCCTCCCCACAGCCGGGGCTTTGCGCCGCCCTAGGAGCAAGCGCACGCAATGCGCGACGACAATGGCGACAACCGCCGCTGCCCCGCCGAGCAACAACAAGGCGCCTGGTTGCTGATCGAACCAAAATCTCGAGCCCGAAGCGGTCGCGAAATCCAATCCCGTCCCCAACACCGCAGCCGAAACGCAGAACAACAATGCCAAGCCAATGCCTGCGCGACTTCTTCGGGGCTGCGGACGGCGGCTCATGTCGGCGGCGTCCAAACCGGCGACAAGAACGTCGCCAGCGAATCCGCTAGCGCAAGCAAGCTCAGTGTCGCCGCTGCGCCAATGACGATGGGCGCTGCCAGAAAGATCGACGCGCCATCCGGCTTGCGAAACGCATCGGTTGGCGCTCCGCCTGCGAGCGCGTTCGCCGCGAGTGGTCCGAGTGCGGCAAAGGTCAGCACTGCCGCTGCGCCCACAAGACCGGCGGCCCAGATCAAGCCCGCGCCGGCAGCGGCGGTGATAAGCCAGAGCTTCGCCCACGCGCCCGCGAAAGGCGGCATGCCAATCATACTGGCGCTTCCGACCGCGAAGCCGCCCAGTGTCCACGGCATTACGCGACCCAATCCAACATAGTCCGCAGCCTTGATGCGTCCTGTCGCCGCCGCGACCGCACCGCTCGCCATGATGACAGTTGAACCAGCGCAGCATGTCGCCGCCACTTGCAACGTCGCCGCAAACAAACCAGCTGGAAGCGCAAGCAACGCGCCAACCAGCGCCGCGAGATTCTGCGCCGCGCACACATAGGCGATGCGCTCATTCAAATCCTGACGCGAAATCGCAATCAAGGCCGCCAAGCCGGCGCCGCCGCCGCACAGCACCAATAAGGCGTGCGCCGCGACGCTCGCTTCATGCAAGGCGGGACCAAACACATAGGCCGCGACCTTAACGATGGTGATCACCCCCGCGGGCGCCAGCGCCAAGGATTGGATCGAGGTCAGCGCCGGCCAACGCGAAGCGGTCGACGCATTGATCCATGAGCTGAGCGGCGGCACGATCGACATCGACGCGCCAAGCACAAACAAGACCAGCAGCGCATTGGCCGAGAGCGGATCGACCAGACCTTCCAGCACCCCACCGGTTCGGAATTCCGCGGCGCCAGCCAGCGAATAGGTCCACACCACAGCGGGCAAGAACAAACCGATTGAAGCGCCGAGCTGGGTCGTGAGGTACACACGCGCCGCACGGCCTTCTTCTTCCGGATCGCGGTCCTGGATCAGCGGCGCGCCGGCGAGGATCAACGCCTGGTAAGCGACAAACAGCGTGAACAAGTTGGCGGAGAGAGCCAACGCAATGGTCGCGCCCGACGTCAGTCCGATGAACGCCATCATGCGCGCCGGCGTTTGCATGCCGGTGGCGCGCACAAAGCCAACGGTGTGCACCGCATGCAGGATGCTCAAGCCCGCGACAATCACGGCAAAGAGCGCTCCCAACGGCTCGATCCCGAACGCGAGCTCCACGCCAGGCAAAGGATGCGCAAGAGCCAACCGAATAGTCTCGTGGTGGCGTAAATCGGAGAATAGCGACGCGCTCAACGCGCCGGCAGCGAGCGCAAAACCAATATGAATCAGGTCGCGCAAGCCAGGCGGACGCGCACACAGCATCACCAACGCTGCGCTAACCACCGGCAGCGCCAGCAGAAGCGCCAGTGTGCCGACCCCACTCATTGCGCCCGGTCCATGAGCATTTGCGACGCCGTGCTCGCGGCGTGCAGCAGCCACGTTGGCTCGACAGCCGAAACAATCGTGACGAACGCTGCCAACAGAGCCGGCGCTAGCGCCGCCTTCCAACGCAAACCGCTGGCTTCTGCGGGCGAATGCGTCGCATGGCGGAAATAGATTCGCTCGATCAGGCGCCCGCCATAATAACTGCCCGCCAATGAAAGGACGATCGCCGCTGCGGCGACCCACCACCACCCAATGCCAAGCGCGGCCTCGACAAGGCGCCAGCGTCCAAGAAAGGATAGCGTCAATGGCGCGCCCATTAGGCTCAAGGCGCCGGCTGTCATCACAATACCCGCCAGCGGCGCGCGCCGGCCAAGTCCGTCCAGCGATGTCATGCTTGCATCGACGCCGCTGAGCACTGCGCCGCCCACAAGCGCGACCAAGGAAGCACTCAGCGCAATGGTTTGAATGAGCGCCGCCTCGAAACCTGCGGGCGACCCCAGAGCAATCGCCAACACCACACAGCCCATCTGCGCGGCGGCGCTGTACGCTGAAAGGCGCCAAATGTTGCCGGCGCCGATGGCCTGCACCGACCCCATGATGGCGCTCAAAACGCCAAACACCGACAATGCCAACCCGATGCCGGCGCCGATCGCAGGCGCGGCCAACGCAGCGGTGGCGACGTGCGCGAGTGCAAACATCGCGCCTGACCCGCCGACTGCGCCCACTGCAAGCATGGCAAAACCGCTGGCTTTGCCGTACGTCGTCGCCGCCCATGCGTTCATCGGCGTCAACCCCGCCTTGCACACGAGCGCCGCCAACATAAGCGTCACACCGACTGCCGCCATGTTGGGGGCAACGATGCGTTGGCTGGCGATGGTCGCGATCGTCGCGCTTCCCAAAGCGCGCTCAGCAAGCGCTACGCCCAGCAGAAACAACGCCGCGGCTACGCCGCCGAACGTCGTCATGCGGAGCGCGCCGTTCAAAGCGCCGCGGCTCCTGTACGAAGACAGCGCCACCAAACCTATGCTCGCCAGCCAAGCAATCTCAACAAACACCAGCAGCGTTGTAAAATCGCGCGCCATCACGGCGCCGGACCACGCGCCTCCCAGCACCAAGACCAGCGCAGGCGAGAACGCAGCTGCGGCCCGCTCTGCGCCGCCAAAGAAAGCCTGCCCGCACAAAGCCGTGACAGCCGTCGCGCTGGCAATGGCAGCTATCGCGAATACACCAAGACCATCCGTCTCGATCGCCAAGCCTTCATGCGCGACTACCGGGGCGCCTCCACCCAATGTGCGCGCGCAAAAGTCCAACGCGACAATCGCAGCCATGACGGCGGCAGTGCTGGCCACCACCCAGCTTATCCTCCCATGCCCGACAGTCGCCGCTAGCGCGGCGCCGAAAAACGGAATGGCCACTGCGAGCAATCCCGCATGCGCGCGCGCCAAATCCAGATAAGTCTGCATCATGCGCGCGGGTCCGCCGGCTCATCGGTGAGATCCGCCGCATCGAGTTCATCCGCTTCAACGCTTTGATAGGCTTCTTGCGTGCGCACAAGCAGCGCGACGCCCACCGCTGAATAACCAGCAGCCACTGCGACACCCGCAATCAGCACGCCGCCGTCAGCATGCAGGCTCGCCGCGGCGAGGATGGCGCCAATCATCGCCACGAACAGCGCGATGAGCCGCCGGCTAAGATTATTCGTGCTCAAGCACGTTGCGGCCGCCCCGCTCAGCAGCAGAACCGCAATCGCCAGGTTTGCGATGTCGAGCACAGCGACCATCACCACGTCGCATCGCGCAGCGCGCCCGCGCGACCCATGATCGCCAAGGCGATCAGCGACGCGCCGGCCGCCGTCGCCAGAAACGCGCCAAACTCCACAAGTTGCGAGCTCCAAGCAAGATTCGGCAATCCTACGCCGGCAAACCCCAAGATCACCGCCAGCATCAGCAATGCGCGCAGGACGAACGGCGGCGCGACCATCAAAACCGAACGCACGCCAAAGATCAGTGCATTCAAAACGACCGCCAACGCCAGCGCCCAGCCGGCAACCAGTCCCACGCCCGCGCCAGCCGGCCAGTTCGCGAGCAGCGTGAACGCAAACAGGGCGGCGAGCGGCGTGATCCAGCGCGCGGCGACGGCGATGATGGCGTTTTCGCTTGAATTCATGGCGCGTCCCGTCTGCGTATTTGGAGTGCGCCGCGTTCGCCATAACCGATCAAGCCAATGACGGTGACGCCGGCCGCCAGCATCAAAGCCGAAAGCAGCGCAGGCAGGCCGAGGGGCTCAGCAATGCGCGGCGCATGTGTCGCTGCGATTTCCGGCGCCACCGCCAAGATCAAGGCGCCCGCCGCCAACGCCATAAGGACTGTCAGCCATGGCGCCCCGCGTCGCGCTTTGACCGACGTCGCGCTCAGCAACACGCCGCCCAAGATCCACACCAGCACCAGAGCGGCGCCCACAAGCGCCAGCGCCACCGCCGCCAACACAGCGCCATGCGCAAGCAGCGCCGCACACGCCGTCGCCGCCACAAGGCTCGCGCACACACCGCCGACAAACAACGCCCTCGCACGCAACGCCGCAACGGCCAGCGTCAAGGCGATGCTCCCGAGCACGAGCGCCGCTAACGCAGACGCTATAAGGGTGATCTCGTTGGCGGAACTCATGGCGGCCCCGCACGGCCGCCCGGGCGCGGGGCTGTGTACGCGCCAACGACTGGAGAAATCCCCGCCGCGTGCGCGGCGCTGCCAACGATGTGAGACAAGACCGGCGCCACAGCGGCGATAAGCGCGATCAGGAACGCCAGCTTCGCCGCCGCTAAAATTGAGCTCGAAAGAACGAGAAGACCAATGAGGCACAAGCAAACGCCGAGTGACATCGTCGCGCCGCCCGCATGCAGTCGCGTGAACACATCCGGAAAACGCAGCAATCCAAGCACCGCGCCCAACATCATCGCGGCGCCTGCCGCGATGAACACAGCGCTCAGCCCGGAGCGCAGCAAATCCAACATCATCATCACGACGCGTCCTCCGCCCGCGCAATCGGCGGCTGGAAGGTTTTGGCGTACGAAAACTTGAACAACGCGACATTGGCGACGACGAGGCCGAACATTAGCGCAATGCCGACATCAAGTGCGTGGGCATCGCCGCTCAAAACCGCGAGCGTCGCGCCAACCACAACGATGCAAAGAGTGGCTGCGTTGGCGGCGACGACGCGATCGTACAGCGTTGGTCCCGCAAACAACCGGATCAAACACAGCAACAGCACTGCAACCGCCGCCAGCGCGGCGCTAAGCGCGATCATACGGCAGCTCCCCGCTCCGTTTGTGTGTTAGCAGCGCTTCCCAATCGCGGATGCGGGCAAAGCGTTCATCGCTTTCGTCGTTGACGTGCACCAAGAGCCCGTCGCTATCGATCGAAATGACGACCGCGCCCGGCGTGGCGCCAATCCAGTTGGCCAGTGTGGCCACGCTCAGTGCATCGCCGCCGCGGGTCCGCACACGAACGAGAGCGGGCCTCAGTCTCACGTCCGCTGCAATCGCCGCACGCACTGTCCGGATGGCATCAGAAAACGCCGCGCCAGTGCGCATGAACTGCACCGCTGCTAGCTTCGGCATCAGCGTGAATGTGCGCCGCCCAAGACGCGGCAGACGCGCCGTCAACACGACGCACGCAATTGCGGCAGCGAGCGCCACAACCAGAGCCGCGGGCGTGAACCGCTGTTCGAGCAGCAACCACGCGCCAAACATACCCGAAAACAACGCAATGGCCTGAAGCATCGTGGCGCCTTCCTCTGCACGCGGCGCGATGAAGACGCTTAACGCCGGAGCATGGGATTCGCCAGTTCGCGAGCGACCGAATCAGCCGTTGCGGTGAAACAGCAACGAGGCGTTGCGGCGCGCCAATCTCAACTCATTGTCGGGATCTTCGTAGGAGGTGCGCTCGACGCCTGCGGCGTCGGCCGTGAACGACCAATTCCAGTAGCGCAACACCGTTTGCGCCTTCGCGGTCGCCAACGTGTCAAACACGTAAGCTGTGCGTCCGAGCGGATTGTCGGTGAGATCGGGATTGCCCGCCGGCCGGCGCAACGCGCGCCATAACGCCAACAAAGCCGGCCGTTTCAAGCCAACGGCTTTGCAATAAACGCCAATCGCCTCACCGCCGACATCGGCGAAGATTTGCGACGCCGTCGTTGGCTTCACGCCCGACAGGTGCGCGATTTCGTTGATAAGCTTGCGATCAAGGCCATGCTCAGAGGCGAGGAGCGCGCCTTCGAGCGACCCAAACTCGCTCTGCGCAGCGGCCGCGCGGTTGCGCTGGCGCCTCTCGATGATTTGAAGCGCCTTCCTGGTGTCGGCGTCTGACCAGCCTTCAGCCGCGGCTAAACCGAACACGTCGCCCAATTCCTGGAGGAGTACGCTTCGATCAACCGCAAAGCGGCGCAAAATCTGCAACCGCGCCTCAAATTCCGCCCACCAAAACAACACCAACGCCTGGTTTGCGCGCAGTTCCAGGCGCGGCGCGAGCAGCGCCGCTAGCGTGGGCGCCTGACGCGATCGCGAAACGATAAGATCGACCCCCTGCCACGAAAGCCTGGCTGTGGTGTTGCGCAGCACCGCCTCCATTGTCGCAACATCGCCCGTTTGCAGCAATGCGTCGGTCAAGGGCTCATTGAGCCCGCGACGCCGCGCCAGAGCCAGCCAATGTGCAGCGACCCCAGCGCGCACGGTGGCTATCAGGTCGGACTCGTCGAACCCAATCCCACCCTCGAGCAAGGGCAACGCCACGCTGATCTCGTCGCGCGAGAGATAGCGCAGCAGCGTCTTCGGCGCGTCGTGGATGCGCACCAATCCTTCGGCGCAGCGCTTGCGCAAGTCCACACCGCTGGTGCGAAGCAGCCCGACCAGGATGTCGGCGGCAAGTTGGCGCTCGTGCGCGGGGACACGACTTTCCGGCCACGAAACGATTTCGCACAAGCGCTGGACCAGCGCCGTGCGGGCACGCGGATTATGTGCCTCGTTGAGCTCCAATGGCTCAACTGCATCCTGATGATTCGCGGTGGGCATCGCGCGAGCGAGTGAGCGCGCGCGACCGTTAAGCTCACGTCAACGCGCCAGCCTAGTTCGGGCCGTGCTGACCCAGCGTGCTGTGGCGACGGTCCGTCGTTCCGCTGCTGCTGGCGCCGTGGCTATTATAGGCCGCCGTCGCTGCGTTCCACGCATTGACCGTGCTGGTGTAGGACGCTGCTTGCGCGTTGTAGGTTGCTTCGACCGCCCGCGCCTGAGCGCTAAGCGCCTGCGCCTCATTTAAGCGGCATTGGAGCTTCGCGTGGGCGTCCGCGGACCAAGTTCCAAACGCTTGATTGGCGCGATTCATTTGAGCCGCGGTGGTGTGTGCGGGATCCGGCTGCGTTGGCGCGGCTGGTATGTCACCGCAAGCGCTGGCAGGAGCGGCTGGCGGCGTTGGGGGCGTTGGCTGCGCCGCAGCTGAGGCCGCGAACAGGAGCGCCGCTGCGGCGCCAATCAGAACTCTCATCAAACTCTCCTACCTCGCGCGCCCTCGCAGCGGGTCTGTCGCTGTCAATCTCGGCCAAAATACGATGTGACCGTGGCTAGCCGCCCCCAAGTCGGAACGTAATTGGCACGCGCACCTGGCCACCGGATGTAGCGCGTCCATCGGAGGTTTGCGCCGCTGCCCGGAATGACTGCGAAATGCGCAGCGCGGCTTCGCCGAAGCCCCAGCCTTCGGGATCCTCGGAGCTCACGCCGCAGGTAATCCGTCCCGACGCGGCGACGGTGCAGTTCAGGATGACCCGGCCTTCTTGGCCGCGATCCGACGCGCGCGACGGATAGAAGCGATTGAAGTCCTGCGTGCTTGGCCGTTGCAGCCATACCATCCCGGTCAGGATTGGAGACGGCGGCGCAGGCGGCGGATCGACAGCCACGGGCAACGGTGTCGGTGTCGGCGGCGCGCTCAAATCCGGCGGCGGCACGCGCTGTTCAGGCGGCGGCGGTGGCGGCGGCCGGTTTGGCGGCGGCGGCGGCGGCGGCGGCGGGCGTTTGGCCTCGACCACGACTTTCACGGCGTTGCGGTCTTGGAACATGTCCGTGACCGCGCTGAACTTTCCGGTAAACGCCAGGTAGGCGATGCCTGCGCAAATAATGGCGGCCAGGACGAGCGAGATAAGGCGAAGGCGGACCATGGCTCAGCCCTCCTGCGCGAGTTCTGAGAAGATTCCGACGTTGACGAAGCCCTCTTCCTCAAGCCTGCTCATCGCGTCGATAACATTGCCATAGGCAGTGCTTTGATCCGCGCGCACATAAATTTTCGCCTGCGCGTAAATGTCCTCGATATTTAGAGCCGGGTTGTTGCGGATGGCATGATCCAGGGTCTTTTGACCAAGCGTCGCGAGCGTCACTGTTTCCTCGTCTACGAAGACTTCCAGACCCCCCGCACCTTCGCGGATGCCGACAACAGTCGGATTTTTGCCTTCCAGATGGATCGGCACCGGGTTGGGCGGCGGCAGATCAACCCGCAGGTCGACCGTGGGCAGCGGAGCCGTGACCATGAAGATGATCAGCAGCACCAGAAGAATGTCGATAAACGGGATGACATTGGGCTCAGAGTTGGGCTGCATGCCCTTCCCACCGCCACCACCTACTTTGCCAGCCATCGCCTACCTCCGGTCCTCGGCGACGAGGCCAATTTTAGTGAATCCCACGTCCTGCAAGCGGTTCATCGTGCGCACAACGTTGCGGTAGGGCAGGTCGGAGTCGGCGCGGATGTAAATGCGCTGCTGCTTCACTTCGAAATCGTCGTTGGCGATCTGCGGCGAGTTGGTGCGCACGGCATCGACAGTCCTCTGGCCTAGCGAGTCCCACGAGACTTCATCGTTCATCACAAAGACGCGAACGCCTCCGTTGCTCTCACTCACAGAAACCCAAGTCGGCCGTGGCGGCCGTTTGGACGGATCGACTTTCGATCTCGGCATGGTCACGTGAATGTCTACGCTCGAGATGGGCGCTGCGATCATGAAAATGATCAACAGCACCAGCATGATGTCGATGAAGGGGATCACGTTTGGATCCGCCGTCACGTCCATCCTTCCGCGCTTCCCACCACCGGGCGCAGAGATTTTAGCCGCCATTGGCTAGTCCTCCAAAGCAACTAAATCTCAACCGGCGCGACCGTCCATGTCGCGCGAAACAAGAGCAATGAACTCCGACGCGAAGTCGTCGAGCTTCTGACCTTGCTTAGAGATTTGCTTGGCCGCGAAGTTGTAGATCAGCACCGCCGGGATAGCAGCCGCCAGACCGGCGGCAGTCGCGAGCAGAGCGCCGGCGATACCGGGAGCGACGACCGCAAGCGACGTGGTTTGCGTTTTCGCGATACCGACGAAAGCGACCATGATGCCCCAGACCGTGCCGAAAAGACCGATAAACGGCGCGTTCGCGCCGATCGACGCCAGGAACGTCATCGAAGAACCGAGATCTTCGAGGTGCTCGTTTTCGCGGGTGGTCATCGACGCGGCGACGCGTTGCATGGTGTGGTCGCGCGCATCACGCATGGCGTAGAGGCCGAGGTCTTGCGTGCGGCGGACTTCCGCCATGCCGGCGTCGAACATCGACTTGATGCCCGATTGCGGCAGCTTGCGCACGATGGTTTCGGCGTCTTGCACCGAATTGGCCTTGCGGAACGCGGCGAGGAACTCGCGCGTCTGCCGCGCCGCTTTACGCATGACGTAGATTTTTTCGAACAGCAGAGCCACCGCGTAGATAGCGCAAAGCCCCAAAATGATCATGACGCCCAACTCAACGGCATTGAGCTGGCGGATGAGGTCAAGCAGGCTGACTTCGTTGTGGCCGGCCGCTTCCGAAGCGGCGGCGGCCGCGCGTTGCTTCGCGGCGGCCAGATCGGCTGCTGATGGCGGTGGAGCAATGGGCGCCGGCGCCGCGGTCGTCGTCGCTGTGGTAGTGCCTGCTTGCCCTGCGGCTGCGCCGCCTTGCTGCGCGAACATCAGCAGCGAATTCATCAACGTCATGGTCTGCCCTTCTGCCTGGACTGTATTTTGGTTCTAGCAACGCGGTTTTTGTTCGGCGCTTTTGCCGCCGCAAGGTCAATTTCTTGTGCGCGCTTGGCGAAATGATCCGGAGCGCCCTCCACCAGGGCCGTCCTTCCCTCCCACCAAGTCCCTTCGGGTTGCCGCATTCGCGGTCTTGTGTCCCCGGCGGTTACCGACGCCAGCCACCTAAATTTTCGGAAAAGGTGTCGTTGTCAACGTCTCCCACGCAGTGGGCGATCTTTTCGACCGCCCGCCTCCCCCCAAACTGTGGCCAATGCCCTGGGGAGGGTATCTGGCGCAACCAAAACTTTCGTGATCGTCATCTGTTCCCCCGCGCTCCGGCAGCGCAAGCTCTAAATCGACAATTCTTCGGAGTTTGGCCCATGGCAATGAGCGCGACTGCCCTAGAGGCGCTGCTAAAGGCGGCCTTCGCTGATGCCGACATTCAGATCCAGGACCTTGCCGGCGACGGCGACCACTATAAGGCGATCATCAGATCGTCTGCCTTTGCGGGCAAATCGCGCGTCGCGCAGCACCAGATGGTTTATGCCGCCTTGCAAGGCAAAATGGGCGGCGAGCTTCATGCACTCGCGCTTGAGACAAGCGCAAAGCCTTGATGCGCTTTGCATTCCCTCTTACGTCCGCCGTTGGAGACTGAGATGCCGCACGCCGTTGAAACCATTCGCGACACCATTGCGGGCCACGATGTGGTGCTGTTCATGAAAGGCACGGCCGCTCGCCCGCAATGCGGGTTCTCCAACATGGTCGTGCAAATCCTCGATCATCTGGGCGTCGACTATTTCGACGTGGACGTGCTCGCCGACGAAGACATCCGCCAAGGCGTTAAAGCCTTCGCCAATTGGCCGACCATCCCCCAGCTCTATGTAAAGGGCGAATTCGTCGGCGGCTGCGACATTGTCCGCGAGATGTTTCAGACGGGAGAACTGAAGACGCTCCTGCAAGACAAAGGCGTAGCTCTGGCGGCCTAATCGCAGCGGATCGGCTCGCACCCAATTCGGCCGAGTCGCTCCTTAGATCGCGGGCGTCCCGCCCGCTTTTTTCTTTCTTAAAACAAATGCGGGCGAGGACGCCCGCGCTCCGAATTAGGTTGATTTCAAGCGCCCAATTCGACCGCTCCCAAACCTGCTTACACTGACGCCGTCTCTTGTAGGGAGGCTGAGGTCGACAACAGCGTTCAGTTCAAGAGATGTGATTTGAGTGTGATGCGGAAGATGGTCGCGAGATCGGGCGCCGCAGTTTCGAGGAGAGAAAACGAAACTCGAAAGGTCCAGCTGAACATGTTGTGGTTCAGCTGCACATCGA
>JBAQGO010000021.1:0-47838 GCA_049287825.1 Vitreimonas sp.
CTCGAAAGGTCCAGGTCAGCATGTTGTGGTTGGCCTGCACATCGTCCGGCAAGGAAGATTAGGCGCCAAGGGCGCTCGGCATACCCAGCGTCGCGGGGATCGGTCCGGAGGCAATCCGGCTAGGTGAAGAGAAAGCGCCGGTCTTCAGTTTCGCTGCTTCCGTTATCGAAGCAGTGAAACCCCGTCTCTCAAACGCATGGCCCGCCGCGGCTCCGTAGGAACGCCACTGAGTCTTCTCCGGTCGCCAAACAAATCACGCGGGGCGCGCACTAAGCACCAACCCCAACTACCATCTTTCTGCGCAAGCTTCTTGCGCGCCCCGCTCTCCCGCCTTCGCGGCTCCGCCGCTACGGCGATGGCCGAGCCCAATGACGCGAAGGCGTCTCGCCGTACCCCGGACTTGATCCGGGGGTAGGCGGACCACATTGGCTTTTCCGGTTGAGGATCAGCAGACCATGACGCTTGTCCGACGCTTCCCGGCCAAGTCGCGTGAGCGACGCCGAGCCGGGACCCAGAGCAACACGCACCGGCGCCCACGACTCTGGATCCCGAGTGTCTCGCTGCGCTCGCCCCGGAAACGTGATGCCGCGGGCTCGGGCAGTGGCGCCTTGAGGGAAGATCAAGCCAGCGATGTATGCAGCGATGCGGCGCTCAACGCTTCGACCAGCCGGCCCATGTCGGCGCGCACGCGCGCATAGCCATTGGTGCGCTCCAGCGTGCGCTCGTCCACGTAGAGCGCCCGGTTGATCTCGATTTGCAGCGCATGCACATGATCGACCGGCCGGCCGTAAGTCTGCGTCGTATGCCCCCCCGCGAACGGCGCGTTGCGCGCGACGCGATAGCCCAAGCGCCGCAATGTCGCTTCGGCAAGCGCGGTCACCGAAGCATGACACGACGCACCGAAGCGATCGCCGAGCACGACATCCGGCGCATGCGCGCCGCGCGCACTCGACGGCATCGAATGGCAATCCACCAACACCGCGCACCCAAACAGCGCCTTGGTCTCTGCAACGAGATTAGCGAGCATCGCGTGATAGGGGCGGTGCACCGCAGCGATCCGTTGCTCGGCGTCCGCCAGTCGCAACTTGCGCCGGTACAACGTCTGTCCGTCGCCGCTGATGCGTGGGATCGCGCCCAACCCGGCCTGCACCCGCGCTGAGGTGGTGGTCTTGGGCAAAACCTCCTCGAACATTTCCGGATCGAGTTCGGCGGGATCGCGATTCAAATCCACGTACGCGCGCGCCACCGCGGCCGACAGCACCGCCGCCCCATGCGATGCGGCGCTCGCGAACAGCTCATCGACGTAAGCATCTTCCGAACGTCGCAAGCTCAAGAGACCAACGCGCGTCAGCGCCAGCAATTCCGCCGGATAGCGCCGCCCGCTATGGGGCGAAGAAAAGATGAGCGGAGCGGTCCGCCGCAAAGGCTCAATCAGGACATACGGGGGCTCGGGCTTCGCTTCCTGCACAGCGCTTGGCGCCGGCTGCGCCAAGCTTGGCGCCGCTCTGGCGCGCCTGAAGTCCGAACCATCCATGGCCGGCATTGTTCGCCGCCGCGGTTAAGGCCGTCAATATTGCTCAATCGTTACCACCTGCGTGTGACGGTTCAGGCTGCCTTTACCCGCGCTGTGCTAGGAGGTACCGCTTCGAATGGGGCAAATCCCCGGAGCGGCGCATGGCGCGGATCCTGTTGGCAGAAGACGATGACTCGCTCAGGCAATTCCTGGTGACGAGCCTTAAGCGTGCTGGCCACGACGTCGCCGGCTATGGCGATGGCGACTCCGCTTGGGAAGCGCTTGAGCACGGCTCCTACGATTTACTGCTGACCGACATTGTCATGCCGGGCCTCGACGGCATCGAACTTGCGCGGCGCGGCGCCGAGGCCGATCCAGCAATGAAGATCGTGTTCATCACCGGCTTCGCAGCCGTGGCGCTGTCCGCCCAAAGCCAGGCGCCGAAAGACGCCAAGGTGCTGTCGAAGCCGTTTCATTTGAAGGATCTGGTGATCGAGATCGAACGGGTAATCGCGGCGGCCTGAGGGCCGGTCACGACCACAGTCTAAGCAAATTGTTCCGCACCGTCTCAAGGCGAACGCGATTGTCCCAGCTCATCTTAAGGCCTTCGAGCGCGCCGATCTCACTAAGTTCGTAGAGCATATTGCGCTTGAATTCGTCGCCCACGAGGCTCTCGACGAAGGTGATCGAAACCAGCCGCTCGCCCGAGCGCACGGGCGTGACTTCGTGCAGCGTTGTGGAAGGATAGACGAACACATCGCCGGCCGCGCCCTTAGCGGCTGTGGTGCGGCTGCCGACGCGCACCACAAGCTCGCCGCCCTCATAAGCGGAGGGATCGTTCAAAAACACGGTCACTGAAACGTCGGCGCGAAGCGGGAAACCGGGTGACCCCGGCATGTAGGCGCTGTCGGAGTGCGCGCCGTACTTCATGCCGGCCGTGTAGCGCGTGAGCAGGGGCGGCGCGATGCGTTTCGGCATGACGAAGTCGCGAAACTCCCGCGAGCGCCCCAATGCGTCATGCACAACTTTGGACGATTCACTATGAAGCGGCGCCGTAATGTCGGCCTGCAGGTTCAGCTTCGTCTCATTGGCGGGGTTGGTCGCCCGCCCATCGACGAAGCTGATTTCCTTGGCGATGGCGCGCAGGCGCTCGATTTCCGGCGCCGCCAGCACGCCCTTGATGTCCAGGATCATTTGTCAACGACACTAACAAGCCGGACGCCATCGAACAATTCTGCCTGCTTGCATCCGCCCCACCCCGGCGGCTATAGGCGTCCACCCAACGGTAGGGCGCGTAGCTCAGCGGGAGAGCACTACGTTGACATCGTAGGGGTCACAGGTTCGATCCCTGTCGCGCCCACCATCCTGCGCTCGCGAAGCGTGCGCGGGATGTCCTCCGAAGCCTTGGCGTAGGAGGACGCAGCAACTCCATTCGCGAGCTTCGGATGGCTTACGCCCCCCGGCATTCCGCGTCGTTTTCGCTGAGCGTCCCGCCTTGACGGAAAGCCGCTTTGGTGTTGTTTATAATCATTCGCAAGTACGCGGCGCTCTGGGCTCGGGCAATGACCCTCCAAACTCTCCGGAAAGGCCAGAAGGGGCGGGTGCGCGGCATCGTCACTGCGGACGAGGATCTCGCCGTGAAGCTCCGCGAGATCGGCTTCTCTGAGGGCGACGAAGTCGAGATGATCACTGCGGGCCCCTTCGGCCAGCCGCTGGCGGTGCGCCTAAACCGCACAATGGTCGCCTTGCGCGGCAACGAAGCCGCGGCCATCGAAGTTGACCATGACTGAGCTTCGCTTGGCGCTCGTCGGTGCGCCGAACTGCGGCAAGTCCACATTGTTCAACGGCCTCACCGGCGGACGCGCCAAAGTCGCGAACTATGCCGGCGTCACCGTCGAGCGCCGCATCGGCCGTTTCCACACGCCGGCAGACCGCGCGATCGATCTGATTGACCTGCCGGGAATCTATGGTCTTTCAGGCCGTTCGCTGGATGAAAAGATCGCAGTCGATTCCATCGTCGGCGCGAGCGAAGTCGCCCCGCCCGATGGGTTGCTCGTACTCGTCGACTCCTCCGACCTGCGTACACACCTGCAATTCGTGCTGCAGGTCCGTGCGCTTGGCCGGCCGATGATCGTTGCGCTCAACATGATCGATCTCGCCGAACGCGATGGCGTCCGCATTGACGAGAAGAAATTGGAAACGTTGCTTGGCGTGCCCGTCGTGCGCACGCGCGCCACACGCAGCAACGGCCGCGCTGAACTCCTGGCGCGCATCGATGATCTTGCCGCCAATGGGCAATGGAAGCGTCCTCATCAAACCGGCAAGGTTGACACCATCACCTCATTCCAGCGCGAAGCGCGCGATATCGCCAAGGCGGTGATCCTCGCCGAGCCGGTGATGAACCGCCTCACGCGCGCCATTGACCGCGTGGTGCTCCACAAAGTTGCGGGGCCGATCATCCTCGCGGCCATCCTGTTCTTCATGTTCCAGGCCGTGTTCACCTGGGCGACCGTTCCGATGGACGCCATCGATGGCGCGTTCGCCGCGCTCTCAGGCTGGATCAAGGCAGAACTTCCGCAGGCGTGGTGGCGCGACCTGCTGACTGATGGCGTCATTGCCGGCGTCGGCAGCGTTATCGTGTTCTTGCCGCAAATCGTCATTTTGTTCGCCCTGATCTTAGCGCTGGAGGCCTCTGGCTACATGGCGCGCGCGGCATTTTTGATGGACGAGCTGATGTTGAACGTTGGCCTCAACGGCCGCGCCTTCATTCCGCTGCTCTCGAGCTTCGCCTGCGCCATCCCGGGCATGATGGCCGCGCGCACCATCGAGAACGAACGCGATCGCCTCACCACGATTCTGGTCGCACCGTTGATGACGTGCTCCGCGCGTATTCCGATCTACACACTGATCATCGCGGCCTTCATTCCCAACACCAATGTCGGACCGTTCGGCCTGCAAGGCATCGTGATGTTCGCTCTTTACCTTGCAGGCGTGCTGAGCGCTGTCGGGGTCGCGTTTTTGCTGAAGCGCACTGTGACCAAGGGCGCGGCGCAGCCGCTGCTCATGCAGTTGCCGACTTACAAACTGCCGGACTTGAAAGACTTCGCGATCAATCTGTTTTTCCGCGCTTGGGCGTTTTTGAAGCGCGCCGGCACTGTGATTTTCACCGTCGCCGTGGGCCTCTGGTTCCTGGCGTCCTTCCCCGTGACCGATCAAGGCATCGCCGGTTCTTTCGCCGGCCGCATCGGGTCGGTGATCGAGTATTTGCTCAGGCCCATTGGCTTCAATCTGCAAATGGCGATTGCGATCGTGCCCGGCATGGCCGCACGCGAAGTGGCGGTCGGCGCGTTAGGCACCGTCTACGCGGTGCAAGGCGGTAACGAGTCGAGCCTCGCGCATGTCCTCCAGCACGCCTGGTCTTTGCCGACGGCGCTCTCATTTCTCGCCTGGTACGTTTACGCACCTCAGTGCATCGCCAGCCTCGCTGTGCTCCGGCGTGAAACCAATTCCTGGAAGTGGCTCTGGTTCACAATCCTCTACCTGTTTGGGCTCGCCTACATCGCCGCCGGCGCGACGTATTGGATCGCGCGGGCCGCGGGGCTTTGACACCGCGCCAAAGCGCCGCTTGCGCACGCCGTCGCAAGTCGTAACGTCCGCGCTCTGAACAGGAAGGCGCGGCGCATGACCACGAAACTGCATTTCTTCGGCGCAGCGGGCAGCGTCACCGGCTCTTGCATGCAGCTTGAACACGATGGCGCATCGGTGCTGATCGATTGCGGCATGTTTCAGGGCTCGAAGACTGAGAAGGAATTGAACTACAGGCCGTTCCCGTTCGACGCGGTCAAGATCAGTGCTGTGCTGCTTACACACGCGCACATCGATCACAGTGGCTTGCTGCCGAAACTCACGCGCAACGGCTTCAAAGGCCCAATCTGGACGACGCCCGCCAGCGCTGAACTCTGCGCGGCGTTGCTCGCGGATTCCGCCGGCATCCAGGAAATGGAAGTCGAGCAACTCAATCGCCGCAATCAGCAAAAGGGCGGAGCGCCCGTAACGCCGATCTACACACGCGCCGATGCGGAGGCTTGCAAGAAGCAATTCAAACCGATTGAGCTCAATACATGGGCGCAGATTTTGCCGGGCCTGCGCGCGCGCTGGTGGAACGCTGGGCACATTCTGGGCGCCGCGTCCATCGAGGTGGAAGTGACGGAGGCAAGCGGCGCGGTCGAGCGCCTGCTGTTTTCCGGCGATCTCGGCGCTGGCGGCAGCCAATTCGCCGCCGATCCCGAAGGGCCGAGCGGTCTCGACTTCGTCGTGATGGAGAGTACTTACGGCGACACCGAACGTCCCAAGCTCACGCCAGAGGAGCGGCAAGCCAAGCTCGTCGACGAGATGCTGCAAGCGCATGCCGCGGGTGGACCGCTGCTCATCCCAGCGTTTTCGGTTGAGCGCACGCAAGAATTGGTCATCGACCTCTTGCAAGCGATGGAGTCCGGCAAGGCGCCGCGTGGACCGATCTTCGTCGATTCACCGCTCGCGGTACGCGTGATGGATTCGTACTTCCGCTTCGGCAAAGCGCAGGATGGCAGCAATCCGTTCGAGCAACTGAAGGAGTCGAACTGGCTGCAGTTCACCGAGAGCGCCGAGGAAAGCAAAGCCATCGCGCGCTTTCACGGCTGGCATATCATCATCTCCGCTAGCGGCATGTGCGACGCTGGACGTGTGCGCCACCATTTGCAGCGTTTGCTCTGGAATGAACAAGCGACGGTCATGTTGGTCGGCTATCAAGCGGTTGGCACGCTTGGGCGCCTGCTGCGCGATGGCGTGAAGGATGTGCGCATGCAGGGTGAGCATATCAAAGTCGGAGCAAGTATTCGCTCACTCGATATCTATTCCGGCCACGCCGACGCCGCGGGCCTACTAAAATGGGCGCAGGCGCGTGCGCCCATTCGCGGCAGCATTTTCCTGACGCACGGCGAACCCGAAAGTCGCGACGGCCTACAGAGCAGATTGCAGAGCGCGGGCGCCGCCGCCAAAGGCGTCGTTACGCCGCTCCTGGACACGTGTTTCCGCCTGGAGAGCGCGGATGCGATCCCGGAAGCGGCGCCGCCGCCGCGTATTCCCGTCGATGCGCCGGCGCGCCACGATTGGCACAATGCACGTGCTGACTTGCTTAATGTGCTGGGTCAGGCCCTGCAAAAGGCGCCAAGCGATCAGGCGCGCGAGCAATTGATCGCAAAACTGAAGAGTCAAATCGCCGCTTAACCGCGGCGCGCGAGCTGCGCGATGCGTTCGACCATTGGCGAGTTCGGATCAGTCAGCGGCGCAATCACAGTGAAGTGGTTGGCATTGTCGATCTCTTCGTAACGTGTCTCAACGCCGTCTTCGCCCCAAGTACGCACCATATCCGCGCTCTGACGCAGGAATTCGCTGCTCTCCGCGCCACCGACCACCGCGTCCAGAATTTTCCCTTCCGGCGCCGGCCAGAGCAGGGGGCTCAGACTTGCGGCCTCCGCCTCGTCCAAGCGCAGCGCCGTATTAAGCGTGGTCGGAATGAGTGGCGTGAGTTCGAACACGCCAGAAATTGCATACGCCGCCGGAACGACGCCCTCCGTCGCCAGCATGCACGCCGCCAGATGTCCGCCCGCGGAATGGCCGCTTACGATCACATCGCGCCGCGTTTCGCGCGCCAACGTCCGCACCGCGGCGCGAATGCTTTCGACGATGTCGCCGATCCGCACATTGGGGCAGAGATCGTAGCTTGGCACAGCGACGGTCACACCGCGTGCATTCAACCCGCGCGCATGAATGGAGTGAAAACTCTTGTCCAGCGCCTGCCAATAGCCGCCATGGATATACATGACCGCCGGCCCATTGCCCGCTTCGAACAAATCAAATGTGTGCCGCGCGCCGTCGCCGTAGCGCACTTCACGCGGCGGCTTCTGCGCGCGATACGCGCCGGAGTCATCGGCCCAGCTTTTGATGATGCCGGGGTTTTCCGGCACACGGGCGCGGTTGTTGTATTCGCGTTCGAGATCGAGCGTCATTCGGTGTCAGGATAGTCGAAGCCCGGCCATTTCGAGCCGTAAATCTGATAGCCGAGCACGGTGTAAGTCTGCGCCACGTTCGGATTGGCGCGGATCGCCTCTGCCACCACGCGCTGAATCTCGTTCAAGTCCGGGTGTTCGATGCGCACCAGCAAATCCCATTCGCCCATGATCGAATAAATATCGAGGATTTTGTCGCTGCCGTCCTTGAGCGCGTTGCCGACGGCTTCCGGTGTCGCGCCTTGCACGCGCACGAACACGAACAAGCTATGGTCGGCCATCTCGAACTCCTGGGTCACGAGCTTAGCGCGGTACGACGGCGGTTGTCTCTATTTCGATGAGCGCTTTATCCTCGATCAGCGCCTTCACTTCGACCACTGCCATGGCCGGATAGTTCCGTCCCATCTTCTCGCGCCAGATCGCGCCGATCTCTGCGAGCGCCGCGAGGTATGCGCGCTTGTCAGTGATGTACCAGGTCATGCGCGCGATGTGCTCAGGTGCGGCGCCGGCTTCGCGCAGTACCGCGAGAGTATTGTCCAGCGTTTGCGCGAATTGCGCGGGCAGGGTGGTTGCCTCGAATTTGCCGTCCGGCGTCCAGCCAATCTGGCCCGCGACAAAAACGATGCGGCCATCCGCCTCAATGCCGTTGGAATAGCCTTTCGGGCGCGGCCAACCTTCGGGAAGCAATGTACGCATCATGCCTCTCCCGCAAACACGGCGATCGCTCGGCGCAAATCGTCTGGCCAAGACTCGGCCTTCATCGTCTCCAAATCTGCATAGACAATGGTCTGATCAAAGCGCGCCACGATCGCGTCGCCCACTGCCGCAAGATGCTTCAAGTGACAAGAAGAGCGCCCGATCGCATCGATGCCGAGGCTTTGGTTCAGAGTCTGACCCATGCGCACCGGCGCAATGAACTCAGACTCGAGCCGCACCGTCGGCACGCCCTTGCGCTGGTCCACATGCATCGCAGCGAACGGATGTCCGATTGAGGCAAACCAATCCTCAACCACTTCATTCACGAGACCGAAGAAGCGCGGATAAAACATGATGCCGGCCGCGTCGCAGTGTTCGAACCGGACGATCGTCTTGCGGGAGAAGATTTTCATGCGTCCTCGCGCAGCATGAAGCGCTGCACCTTGCCCGTGTGCGTCTTCGGCAACTGCGCAACGAATGCAATGGCGCGAGGATATTTATAGGGCGCGATGGTCTGCTTCACGTGATCCTGAAGCGCGCGGACCATGGCGTCCGACGCTTGCGCCTCAGGTTTCAGCACCACGAACGCCTTCACAATCGAGCCGCGCTCCTTATCCGGCGCGCCAACCACGGCACACTCCGCAACGGCGTCGTGCGTCAGCAGCGCGTTCTCCACTTCCGGCGCGCCGATATTGTAGCCTGATGAGATGATCATGTCGTCGGCGCGCGAGACGTACCAGAAGTAGCCATCAGCATCGCGGCGATAGATGTCGCCTGTGACGTTCCAGCCGTTTACGACATAGTTGCGTTGGCGATCGTCAGCGAGATAGCGACAGCCCGTCGGACCCTTGATAGCAAGGCGGCCTTCGCCTTCACCTTCGAAGGGTTGATCGTCCCCATCCAGCAAAGTCGCTTCGTAACCCGGCACGGCCTTGCCGGTTGCGCCCGGGCGAATGTCATCGCCGCGCGCGGAAACAAAGATGTGGATCATCTCCGTGGAGCCGATGCCATCGATGATGCGGACGCCGGTGCGTTCGAACCATTGATCCGATGTCGCGCGCGGCAAATGCTCGCCAGCGGAGACGCATGTGTGCAGCGAGGCAAGTTTGCTCAAATCCTGCTTCATCAAGGCGCGATAGCCGGTAGGCGAGGTGAATAGCGTTGTGGCCTTGTGCTTTTCGATGGTGTCGGCCAGCACATCGAAGCCAGGCTTGTCGCACACCACCGTGGCCGCGCCCACGCTCGCCGGAAACACGACGCCCGCGCCGAGCCCGAACGTGAAGGCCAAAGGCGGCGTGCCGACGAACACGTCCGTAGCCTTCGGCTGCAAGACGTGACGCGAAAACGTCTCCGCCATCGCCGCGATATCGCGATGGAAATGGACGCAGCCCTTCGGCGTGCCAGTGGTGCCCGACGTGAAGGCGATCAGCGCGGGATCGTCTGCCGCCGTTGCGACAGCTGGAAAGTCGCTGGGCGCCTTCGTCAGGCGCGTTTCTAGGTCGTCGGTGGAGATGATGTGCTTGAGTGCCGTTGCGCCGGCACGCGCTTGCTCGAGCTCCTCTAGGCGGTGGGAGTCGACGATGGCATGCGAGACCTGCGCTTTGTTGAGGATGACAGCGAGTTCGTGCGCGCGCAGCATGGGCATAGTGCCCACGGCCACGCCGCCGGCGCGAAGCACGCCCCACCAAACGGCGATCGACAGCCGCGTGTTGGATGCGTGGATCAGTACGCGATTGCCGGGGACCAATCCAAAATCGTGGGTCAGCACATGCGCGATCCGGCACGCCTCGTGGAGCAGCGCGTGGTAGGTCAGAGTGTCAGACGAAAACAACACAGCGTTGTTGCCGCCGAAGCCGTTTTGTATCGCGCGGTCAAGGATGGAGCTGGCGTTGAACTGTTCCGCAAACTGCAACTCCGGCAGCGTGAAACTGAACTCCGGCCATTGATCGCGCGGCGGTAGATTGTCGCGCACGAAAGTGTCGACGTGCGCGCTCATCAATCGCCCTCGAACACCGGCTTTTGCTTCGAAGCGAAGGCGCTGTAGGCGCGTTCGAAGTCCTTAGTCTGCATGCAGATCGCCTGCGCCTGCGCTTCAGCTTCGAGCGCTTGGTCCACGCTCATATTCCACTCCATGTTGAGTTGGCTCTTGGTCATGGCGTGCGCGAAGGAGGGCCCATGCGCCAGCTCGTGGGCGAGTGTGCGCGCTTCATCAAGCGGCTTGTCCACCACCCGATTGAAAAAGCCCCACGCAGCGCCTTCCTCGGCGCTCATCGATCGGCCCGTGTAAAGCAACTCGCTGGCGCGGCCTTGGCCGATGATGCGCGGGAGAATGGCGCACGCGCCCATGTCGCACCCGGCAAGACCAACGCGCGTGAACAAGAATGCTGTCTTTGCATTGGCGGATGCAAAACGCAGATCGCTCGCCATCGCCAGGATGGCTCCCGCGCCAGCGCAGACGCCTTCCACCGCCGCGATGACCGGCTGCGGGCAGGCACGCATGGCCTTCACGGTGTCGCCGGTCATGCGTGTGAAGCGCATCAGCTCTGGCATCGTCATTTTCGTAAGCGGTGCGATGATGTCATGCACGTCGCCGCCCGAGCAGAAATTGTCACCGGCGCCGGTGATAACGACCGCTTTCACATCCTCGGCGTAGCTCAAGCGGCGGAAGAGGTCGCGCAATTCAGCGTAGCTCTCGAAGGTCAGCGGATTTTTGCGTTCGGGGCGGTTGAGCGTCACGGTGGCTACGCGATCTTCAACGCTCCATGCGAAATGCTCAGCGCGATAATCCGCCGCTTTCCACGCATCGTTGATCACAGCGTCGCCTCCCGTTCGAGCCTGCGGCGGATCGAGGCTTTGGCGCCATCGAGCAGCCGCGTCAGCGCTTGTTTGTCTGTCTGTGCGAGATCGTCGAGCAGGCGATCGACGCAGGCCGCGTGCGCTTTGGCCATTTTGTTGAATACGCCTTGCCCGCGCGGCGTCAATCGCACGCGTTGGATGCGGCGGTCATTGGCGTCCGCTTCGGTCTCGATCAAGGCGTCTTTGGACAGCCGCGTGCGCAGCTGCGTTACGTTGCCGTTGGAGACAAGCAGGTATTGCGACACCTCGCCGAGCGTTAGCGCGCCGTGGCGATCGAGCGCCGACAGGAAATCGAAGCGAGCAATGGTCGATCCAAACCGCGCGCGCATCAGCGAATCCACCTCGCGCTCGATCAGCCGGCTGGTGCTGATCAGACGGAGGGAGAGTCTGATGGAGTCGCGAGCGCTTGTCGTCATGACAAAGGCCAACTCTCTTGAGTCATTCCGGGTGGAGCGAAGCGGAGACCCGGATCCCAGGGGCGACAAGCTCCGTGCCTCGGAGCTCCTAGGTTCCGGATCGCGCTCCGCGCGTCCGGAATGACTGAAGAAGACGGCATCATATCTCGCCGCCGGTTATGGGCACCGCGGCGCCATTGATGGACGCCGCAGCGTCGGTACACAGGTAAGCAATCGCGGAAGCGATTTCCTCCGGCGTGATGATGCGGCCCTGTGGATTGAACTGGATCAGCGACGCGTGCGCTTCCTCGGCGCTGAGCGAAGTCTTCGAAGTGATGCGATCGACGGTTTCGGCAATGATCGGCGTATCGACGTAACCAGGGCACACGCAATTGACAGTGACGCCTTTCTTCGCCGTCTCATGCGCCAGTGCGCGCGTGAGACCGAGCAGGCCGTGCTTCGAGGCCACATAAGCTGAGACGTAAGCGTAACCCTTGAGAGAACACACCGAGCCGACATTGACGATGCGGCCCCATTTGGCGTCCAGCATGTCGGGCAGGGCGGCGCGCGTACAGAGAAAAGCGCCGTTGAGGTTGATGCCGAGCGTCTCATTCCAGAGCTTGAGATCAGTGTTCTTGAAAGGCGCGGACGGTGCCTGGCCGGCATTGTTGATCAGAATATCGACGACGCCGTAGCGATCGCGTGACTCAGCGAAAGCGGCACCAACGCTGGCTTCATCGCTGACATCGCACGCGACGGCAAAGGCGTTCTCGAGCTCTTCAGCGGCCGCGCGCACCTTCGCGAGATTGCGCCCGGCAAGCGTAAGCCTTGCGCCGGTCGTCGCCAGCGCACGCGCAGTGGCGAGGCCGATGCCGGAACCGCCGCCGGTGATGAAAGCGTGATGCGCCTCGCTCATGCCTTCAGCTCCGCTTCCTTGCGCGCGATGTTGCGCTGCATTTGCGCGTAGCCTTGCCGGTATTGCACGAGTGGTTCAACGCCCTTCCAGCCCAGCTCAGCGGCGGCGCGCATCGACCAGAACGGATCGACGAGGTGCGGACGCGCCAACGCGCAAAGATCGGCGCGGCCGGCGGCGAGGATGGAGTTGACGTGATCCGGCTCGAAGATGCTGCCGACCGCCATGGTCTTGACGTGGCCTTCGTTCCGAATGCGGTCACAGAAGGGTGTTTGAAACATGCGCCCGTAGACGGGACGCGCCAGTTCGCTAGTTTGCCCCGCGGAGACGTCGATCAAGTCGGCGCCCGCATTGGCGAAGGCTTTGGCGATGGCGATCGAGTCTTCGGCGGTAAGGCCGTCATCGTGCCAATCGGTGGCGGAGATGCGCACGCTCATGGGCTTGTGCTTCGGCCACGCCGCGCGCATCGCTTCGAAGATTTCGAGCGGATAGCGCAGGCGGTTTTCGACGCTGCCACCGTATTCGTCGGTGCGCTGGTTGCTGAGCGGCGTGAGGAAGGAGGAGAGCAGATAGCCGTGGCCACAATGCAGTTCGAGCATGTCAAACCCGGCTTCCTCGCCCATCAGCGTTGCGCGCACGAAATCTGCTTTGACGCGATCCATGTCGGCGCGCGTCATTTCGCGCGGCGCCGCGTTGCGGTCCGACCATGGGATAGCGGAGGGACCGATGATCCTCCAGTTGCCGTCCGGGAGCGGTTGATCGGCGAAATCCTCTTCCCATGGCACGCGCGTTGAGCCCTTGCGGCCCGCGTGGGCGAGTTGCAGCGCGAATTTAGCGTTTGAGTGCTGGTGCACGTAATCGACGATGCGCTTCCAAGCCGCCACGTGCTCGGGCTCGTACATCCCCGCGCAGGCGGGCGTGATGCGTGCATCAGCGCTGACATCGGTCATCTCGGTGAAGATAAGTCCAGCGCCGCCGCTGGCGCGCGCGCCGTAATGGACGAGATGGAAGTCATCCACGAGGCCGTCTTTCGCCGAATACATGCACATCGGCGAAACCACGACGCGGTTGGCGATCTGCATCTCGCGCAGCTTTAGCGGCGCAAACATTGGTGGCGGCGGGTTGTCAGAAAGCGCTTTGCCGGCAAACCACGTCTCCACGTTCCGCACGAAGCTCTTGTCGCGCAGCCGCAGGTTCTCGTGGCTGACGCGCTGGCTGCGAGTGAGCAGGGAATACGCGAACTGCAGCGGTTGCAGGTTGGCGTAGCGGTCGATGTTCTCGAACCACTCCGTCGAATTGCGTGCTGCGTTCTGAAGCTTCAGCACTTCGACTTGCCGTTCGGCATGGTACTCCGCCAGGGCCTCTGCGAGCGACTTGCCGCCGTGCAGCACTTGCGTGAGCTTGATGGCGTCTTCGATCGCGAGCTTGGTGCCGGAGCCGATGGAGAAGTGCGCGGTGTGCGCTGCGTCGCCCATCAGGATCAGATTGCCGCGATGCCAGGTTTCGCAGACGATGCGCGGGAAGTTGAGCCACGCTGAGCCGCGCAAGTGCTTGGCGTTGGTGTCGAGCGTGGCGCCGTCGAGATATTTGGCGAAGAGCTTTTCAGCGAAGCGGCAAGTTTCGTCCTGGCTCATCTCGTCAAGACCAGCGGCGCGCCAGGTTTTCTCTGAGCACTCAACAATGAACGTCGAATTGCTTTCGTCGAACTTGTAGGCGTGGGCCCAGATCCAGCCGTGCTCGGTTTGCTCGAACGCGAAGGTGAAGGCGCTGAAGGCTTTGTTGGCGCCGAGCCAGATGTATTTGTTGGGACGGATATCGATGTCGACGCCGAACTCCGGCTCGAAGGCTTTGCGCAGCTTCGAATTGGCGCCGTCACACCCGAGCACCAAGTCGTAAGCGGCGAACAACTCAGGTGTCGGCTCGACCTCGGTACGGAACTCCAGACGCACGCCGAGTTCGCGGGCGCGATCCTGCAGGATGTTCAAGAGACGCTTGCGGCCGATGCCGACGAAGCCGTGACCGGAAGAGGTGATGGTTTGGCCGTGAATGTGGACGTCTATGTCGTCCCAATGTGCGAAGCCGGCTTCGATCTCGGCCGCGCTCTTAGGATCGTTGGCGCGCAGATTGTCCATGGTTTGGTCCGAGAAGACCACGCCCCAGCCGAAGGTGTCGCCCGGCGCGTTGCGCTCGAACACGACGATCTCGTGCGCGGGATCGCGCAGCTTTATGGAAATGGCGAATACGAGGCCCGCGGGGCCGCCGCCGACACAGGCTACGCGCATAGATAGTTCATATATGAACTATGTTCGTAACGCAAGCGGCAGCTAGCCTTGCCTAAGGTCGCAGCCCTGCGTCCGCGTAGAAAGAGATATTCCGTGCGTTCAGTGACCTTCCACGCGCCATGTCCGCCTCGCCTTGCTCGCTCTGGCCCAGCCGAACTTCCACGACTCCCAATCCATAGTTTGCCGATGCGTGGTTGTTGTTCCTATTTCTTGCTTCCAGAAAACTTTGTTTGGCGTCAGCAAGCTCACCACGCATGAACTGCAAATATCCACGAGAGGCGTAGGCGTCGGCGTCGCCAGCTGCGTGTACGGCGCTGTCACAAAGTGCGCGCGCGGCCTCAAGGTCAAGGCCGGCTGCCGCACGTGCGTCGCATGCCGCGCTAAGAAGTGTTGGATCATTTCCCCGCGGCCGGCGGACAGCTAAAGCCATCGCGGCATCGAATGCGGCAATTGCGTCTCGATATTGCCCGTTCCTAAACAACATATATCCACGCCCCTGTTCGGCGTCCGGATCTGCTGGATCTAATTCATGAGCGCGCGTAAAGTCAGCGAGCGCGTGACCATAATCGGCGAGCTGAATGAACGTTGTGGCTCTGTTGTAGTAGTGCAGAGCGCTCTCAGGATGGGCTTGAATTTGATGATTCTCGATGTCGAGTTCGCGTAGAAAGTCAGCGTGGGCAAGTTCGCTTTGTCCGGACTCCATGTACAGTCTAGCCCGGTACCACAATGCTTGCGTGGAACCGCGGCCGATGAGCCGAGTGCAAGCCGTGATCGCAACACTTGATGCTACTCTGCGGTTTGTGTTCGCGCAAAGATGGCCGTCGCGGTCCCCGAAATCCGTCACTCTTTGCGATGCCGCCGGTGTCGAAAACGCCGCGAGAAACGCTAATGTCAGCAGCCCGCTCGCAAGAGGCTTCCTCATTGCGCCGCCAATTCCAGTTGCGGCCGCACCCGCGCGGCGCGGATGCCGGGTAGGAAGCCGCCAAACAGGCCAATGATGATAGCGACAATGATCGCGCTCAGCACGATGCCAGGGGAAAGCTCAAACCGGAACACCAGCTGCGTGAAACCGGAGCTGAGTGTTGAGGTGCTCCGCCCGTTGAACGCGACGAACGCGAGCAGCAGACCGAGGACGCCGCCCAGCGCCGAAAGCGCCAGCGCTTCCACCATGGTGCCAAAGAATGCGGCGTACCCGGAGAAGCCGATGATCCGCAGCGTAGCGATTTCCGCGGAGCGCGCGGCAACCGATGAATACATTGTATTCAGCGCGCCGGCGAGCGCGCCGATGCCCATCACGACGCCAAGGAACCAAGCGATGATGGTGAATTGGCCCGTCGATTGCGAGGCTTGCTGTTCGTAATATTCGCGCTCGCTGAGCGCTTGTAATTGTAGTCGCGGATCGTCGTGTACGAAGCGCTTGAACTCCGCCATCGCCGCTGGGCCGGTTAGTTGCACCCGCATGGTCTGGAACACGTTCGGGCGATTGAACAAGCTCTGCGTCACTGCCACGTCCGCCCACAATTCGGAATCGAACACCGTGCCCGGCGCCTCGAATACGCCGACCACCTGCCAGGTGGTGCCGCGCAGGCGGATGGTGCGGCCATATTCGAAGCCGGCGAATTCGCGCAGCAGACCGGCGCCGACAACGATTTCGTTAGTGCCGGGGTGGAACATGCGGCCCTGCACGATGTGCACGGTGTGGCGAAGCGCTAGCCCTTCAGGGCCGATGCCGCGGAAAGGCATGTTGGCGTTGGTGTTGGTTGAGCGCTTCAGGCCATCGACGATGACGAGTAGCTCGCCGGAGATGAGCGGATGCTGATCGCGTTGCACAACGCCCGGAGCTTGAGCGATGACGTTGAGCTGATCGCGGGTCACGACGCTGTTGAGTTCTGCGCCGGCCCCGTCTCGCAGCACGATGGCGACGTCGTTGGAGCCCGAGCCGGAGACAGTTTGATTCAAGCCGTGCGATAGCGCCAAGAAAAAAAGCAAAACTGTGATGGCGAGCGCCACCGCCACGACGCTGGCGATCGACATCGCGGCGCGCTGGGGAATGCTGCGGATGTTGAGCGAAGTGATCGCCGCGATTTGTTTGCCAAGGGCAGCCATTATCAGTCCCTCAATCTATTTGCGGCCGAGCGCTTCGACGATGCGCAGGCGATAGGCGGAAAGGGCAGGCAAGAGCCCGGTGACGAGGCCGAGCGCCAAAGCGATCGCGGCGATCATGCCGATGACGATGGGCTGCAGATGGATGCCGCCGCCACCGCCGCCACCGCCATTGAGGTGCGAGAGAATATAAAGAACGCCCGCTGCCGCTGCAGTGCCGAGACCGGCGCCGAGGAACGAAAGCAATAGCGATTCTCCTAGCACCATGCGCAGTACGCGGCCGGAAGAGAAGCCAAGCGTCTTCATCACGCCAATCTCTTTGGTGCGTTCACGCACGGCCAACGCAATGGTTGTGCCGACGATGAGCAAAATCGCCGCGAACGCCGCCCCGACCACCAACGTCACCACCAGCGCGATGTTGCCGAGTTGGGCGGCGAAGGAGCGATTAAACGCTGCGGCGTCCTGGGTTGAGGTTTCGTCCTGCGAATTGGCGAAGCGCGCATCGATGGCGTGAGCGACACGGTCGTTCACCGCCGCCGACGTGGTGAGGAAGGAAATCCAGCCGATGCGATCTTTGCCGAACGTAATGGTGTCGTTGAAGTAATCGTAACGGATCAGAACGCTGTTGGCCTGGCTGTTGCCGTCCGGCGTTTCGAAAATGCCGGCGATCGTAAAGTCCCAAACATGGCGGCCATTGCTGCCATTAGTGAAAATGTTCGAATTGATCGGAATGTGCTGGCCCACATGCCAATGATATTGATCGGCAATGTTGCGCGGTACGAGCAGGGCGGTGCGTTCGTGCAGGAAAGTGTCACGCGCCTGCTGACTGAGATGCAAATCATCCTGATAGACGCGCAGATAGGTCGTCGGATCGACCGCAAACACCGCCATGAAGCCGCGGCGCGGATCCTGGTAGTAACCGCCGAACCAGTTCATGTGCGTGGCGGCGAGCACCCCATCCATGTGGGTGACGCGGTCGAAATAGGCGATCGGCAGCGATTCGGTGAAATTGATCTTGGAGAGCGTCACCATGCGGTTTGGCGCGGTGCGCACATCGGTGATGGCGATGTTGAAACTAACGAGCACGCCGAACAACAAGAACGCGATCAGGATCGAGATCAGCAGCAGGCTGGTGCGAACCGGTTTGCGGAAGAGATTTTTCCGCATGAGCATGAGGTCGTTCATGCTGCGAGCTCCTGCTCGTTGAAGTGGCCCTTATCCAGATGCAGGACGCGCTTGGCGAATGCCGCCGCCGCGGCGTCGTGGGTGACCATGATGATGGTCTTGCCAAGATCGCGGTTGAGCAGTTGAAGCGTACCGAGCACTTCATCCGCCGTGGTGCGATCGAGATCGCCGGTGGGCTCGTCGCACAGCAGAAGTTTCGGGTCAGCCACAATAGCGCGCGCAATGGCGACACGCTGCTGTTGGCCTCCGGACATTTCGCGCGGCTTATGGCGGGCGCGGTCGGAGAGGCCGACAATATTGAGTGCAGTGGCGACATTCTCACGGCGCTTTTTCGGCGACAGATTGGTGAGCAATAGCGGCAACTCGACATTCTGCGCCGCCGTTAAGATCGGCATCAGATTGTAGAATTGGAAAATGAAGCCGACATTTTGCGCGCGCCAATTGGTGAGCTGACCTTCGTTCATCTTGTCGATGCGCTTGCCGTCGAACTCGATCGTGCCGCTCGTCGGTCGGTCGGTGCCGCCAAGCAAATTGAGCAGCGTCGTTTTTCCGGAGCCTGACGGACCCATCAGCGCCAGGAAATCACCCTGTTCAATTCGCATAGAGAGCTTATCGAAGATCGAAATCTTCTCCTTGCCTCGGGTGTAAGTCTTCTGAACATCGGTGAGACGAATGAGATCGGTCATACGTGGCTCCAAGAATGGGACGCGCTTTAAGTAGGTTGTTCGAGGAAACGGACGCTAATCGCCATTTCAGGCAGAATGCGCGGGTCGAGGTGATCGAAGGCGATACGCACGCGCACCGTAGCGCGCGAGCGGTCTGCTGAGGGGATAGTCGCGATCACGTGTGCCGGGAAAGTCTGGTCGGGGTAGGCGTCGAGCACAGCTTCGACGCGCTGATTCTCATGCACGCGCGCAATGTAAGATTCGCTCACGTCGACTTCGATTTCGAGGCTGGTCATATCGACGATGGTGCAGATGCCGGTGCGGGTGAATCCGCCGCCAGCGGATAGCGGCGAGATCATTTCGCCGACTTGCGCGGCCTTATCGACCACGACGCCATCGAACGGCGCGCGAATCTGGAAGTAACCGAGCTGCGCTCCAGCGCTGGCGGCGTCGGCGCGTGCGGCGTTGCGCTGCGCCTGCGCCTGATCAAATCGCGATTGAGCGCCAGTCATGGCTGCATCGCTGGCGAAACCCTGCTGGGAAAGCGCGCGCGTCCGATCGAGTTGGCGCTGTGCTTCCGCGACGTCGGCATCTGCGGCAGCGGCGCGCGCGCGCGCGCTGTCGAATTGAGCGCGCGCCAAAGTCGGCGATAAAACCGCGATCACTTGGCCTTGGCGGACATGCTGACCTTCTTCGACGCGCACTTCCGTCAAACGGCCCGTGGTTTCCGAAGCGACCGTCGCTTCGCGCCGCGCAACAACGTAGCCCGATGCGACGAGGCTCCCCGAAGCGGTGGAGGAGCCATGAGTGGTGGACGCACTGGTTTCAACCGGCGCGGGCGGGGGAGGCGGTGGCGCAGGTTTCAAGAACCATGCGCCCAACGCACCAAGAAGCAGCGCGCCTGCTGCGGCGCCGGCAGGCACGATCCAGCCAGGCCGCCCGCCGCCGCCGTCATCGTCGTTGCTGTCGTTCGCGGACCGCTCAATTCTGAGCGATCGCAGCTGATCGGATCTATCGTTCACCAGGCGCCCTCGCTCGCCGCGGAAGTTTATCGTTAGACGATATAGATGCACAGAGAGAGAACCGCAACGCGCGTTCTGGGTCCGGGTGCGAGCCGTCCCCTAAATTCCCTTGCCTTACAACGAAGTCAGCTGCCTTCTTCGCCCTTCCTTGCACGCCCACCTGGGCTAGTGGCCGCCGAGCGGCGACTTGGATGCACGCAAGGTCTCCGGGCGATGGCTAGTGCTCGACCACCGCCGGCTCCACGCTCTTAGGCGCGAAGCTCTGCTTCGGCATACGCATGAGCATGACCAGCGGCATCATCGCCAGCGTCACCATGAACATCAGATGGAACACTTGCGTGTAACCGAGCATCGCCGCTTGGTGATCGATTTGCGACGACAGCACCACGACACCGGTTGGGTCGGCAATGCTCATGGACTGCGGCAACGTGTTCGGCGAGATCATCGAATTTTCGGGTGAATAGGGCTCGACCAATTGCCCACGCGCGCCAGCCGAGAAATTCACTAGCATCGCCAGCATGATGGAAATGCCGGCGCTGCCGCCGAGATTGCGGAGCAAGGTGTAAAAGCTCGTCGCGTCATTGCGTGTGCTGGGCGCGAGCGTCGCGAACGCCATGGTCGTGAGCGGCAGAAACACAAGTCCAGTGCCGAGACCTTGAAACACGCCGTTGGCGATCACCTCCGTCGACGATGTGTCGAGCGTGAAGGTGCTCATGTGATAGAAACTGGCGGCGAAAATGGCTTGGCCGATAATTAGCAAGATGCGTGTGTCGACGCGGCCGATCAGCCGCCCGACGACCAGCATCGAAACGATGCTGCCGAAACCTCGCGGCGACGTAAGTAAACCCGCTTGCAGCACTGAATAGCCGTACTCGCTTTGCAACATGGTGGGCAGCAGCGCGCTCACAGACAGGATCACCACGCCCACCATGATGCCGAGGAGGCTGGCCGTGAAGAAATTCCTGTCGGTGAAGATGCTCAGCGGCAGGAATGGCTTGTCGCTGGTGAACGAATGCACGAGTGAGAACCATAGCGCCACGAACGCCACGCTCGCTTCCGCGATGACTTCGCCAGAATCGAACCAACCCTGACTTTGGCCACGATCGAACACCAGTTGCAGCGCCGCGATGGCGATCGCCAGCAGCGAAAACCCAACAATGTCGAACCTTCGCGATCGATCGGGTGGCGTGTCGGGAATAAAGGTCATGATCCCGAGCAGACAGAGCGCCCCGACGGGGAGGTTAATATAAAACACCCAGCGCCAGCTCAACGAGTCCGTTAGCCAACCGCCGAGCACCGGCCCGACGATCGGCGCCACCATCACGCCGACGCCCCAGATCGACATCGCCGGTCCGCGTTCGCTCAGCGAGAAAATGTCGAGGATCAGTGCCTGCGACATTGGAATGAGCGGTGCAGCGAACGCGCCTTGCGCCACACGAAACAGTACGATCTGCGTCAAGTTCTGAGCCGCGCCGCAGAGCGCGGAGGCGGCGATGAAGCCAATGACGGACACGATCAATAGGCGTTTGCGGCCGAACCTGTTGGAGAGCCAGCCGGTGATGGGCGTGCAGATGGCGCCGGCGACAATGTAAGAAGTGAGAACCCAGGCAATCTGGTCTTGCGATGCAGAGACCGAGCCCGCCATATGCGGCAGCGCGACGTTGGCGATGGTGGCGTCGAGGGCGGTGAGGATCGTCGCCAGCATCACCGAAGCCACGATCATGGTCCGGTTGAGCGGCGCGGGCGGTGCGCCGGCGGCGGTGGTCGCGGTCATGGCGCGCGCTGGCGCCAATCCGCCGCCGTGGCGACGTAGAGCAGAGCGATGTTCTGATAGAGCGCGACTTGCGCGTCGACCGCGCCCAATCGCGCGCGATTGGCTTGGCGTTGGGAGTCGACCACGTTCAGCAGCGTGCCCGCGCCATTGCGATACGCAAACTGCGCATTGCGCACATTGGCGTCGGCCGTTTGCACGGCCTGCTGTTGCGCCGCGAGCGCCTGTTGCCCGTTGCTGATCGCCGACAGTACGTCGGCAACCTGCACGAAGGCTTCCAGCACTGTTTCTTGATACTTGGCAAGCGCCGCGCGTTGTGCCGCATTGGCGCGCTGGACGTGCGCGCGCAGCGTGCCGCCGTGGAAGAGCGGGGCAGTGAGGCTTGGGCCGACCGACCAGCCCGCGCTTGTGCTTTCAAAAAGCATGGATGGATTGATCGCGCTCTGCATCCACGATGCGGCAATGCTCAGATTTGGGTAGAGCGCCGCGGTATCGACGCCAATCTGCGCTGTCGCTGCATGCAGTTCTGCTTCAGCCGCGAGAATATCGGGGCGGCGGCGCACAAGATCAGACGGGAGCGCCACAGGAATCGCATCGGGTGCACGGAATGTCGCCAGATCGAGATCCGGCGCCGCCCACTGCGACGGCAGTTGGCCAACATAAAGAGCGAGACGATGACGCGCTTCTGCGAGTTGTTGCCGGAGCGCAGGCGCTGTCGCCTGATCCTCCGAAACTTGCGCCTCAATGGTATTTGCGGCCGCCGGTGGTTGCCCACCAGCACGGATGGCGCGGCGCACCATGTCGAGAACGCGTTGATCGCCCGCGATAATTTCATCCTGCGCCGCGACCTTGGCGCGTAGGCCCGCGACGAGCACGGCTTGGCGCACGACATTGCCGGTGACCGTCAGATAGGCAGCATCGACTCGTGCTTGCTGCGCGACCGCGTGCGCTTGATCGCGTTCGACGGCGCGGTGGTGGCCGCCGAAAATGTCGAAGTCGAAACCGACCGAGGCGCCCACGGAATAGAGCGAGATCGTAGGGCTCGGAAAACCGGTGAAGCCGAACGCCGCCGTATTGATCCGCTCACGCACCGCGGAGCTCGACGCATTCGCCTGCGGCAGCGCTTCACCGCGCGTCGCGGCCACGTCCGCACGCGCTTGCTGCAGATTGGCGTCCGCTTCCGCCAGCGTGTGATTGTTGGCGAGTGCATCGCTGACCAGCGCGTCAAGCTGCGGCGACAAACTGGTCCACCAGCCCGCGGGCGCGCTGCCGCTCGGTGTCAGCTGCACATTCACGGGCGCTGCCGCATCGCCCTGCATGGCGTAGTCATTGAGGGCCGGCGCGCCGGGGCGTTCGTAATTCGGCCCGACCGCGCAGCCTCCGGCGAGCACGCCGAACGCCAGCGCCGCAAAACTGAGCGCGCGCATTAGTTCTCGCGCCCCCTGAGCGGTGGTCCGGCGTGGCGATTGGTGTCAACGCGGACGTTGGCGCTCAGGCCGATCGCGGGCGTGATGCCTTGCGGGAGATTGTCGAAGGCGATGCGGACGTTGAGGCGCTGCACAACCTTCACCCAATTGCCCGAGGAATTCTGCGTCGGTAGCACCGAGAACGCCGCCCCCGTGCCGGGGCTGAGGCTGGCCACGTGGCCGCGGAAGTTTTCGTGCGGATAGGCGTCGATGTGAATCACTACCGGTTGGCCAGGCTGCAAGTGCTCAAGTTGATCTTCCTTGAACGAAGCATCGACCCAGGGCTGGCCCGAGATCAGCCAGAAGAGGGATTGCGCTGGCTGCGCATAAGTCCCGATCTGGATCTGGTCGACACGCGTGACGATGCCGTCCCGCGGCGCGCGGATTGTGGCGTCAGTGACGTTGGTTTGAGCCTGAGTCAGCGCCGCTTGCGCCGCGAGCACCGCCGGATGTTGGTCGACGCTTACGTCGTGGCCACTGCTTATGCCGGCCTGGCGCGCCGCCACATTCGCGGCGCTCTGCGCTTCTTCGACGTCATGACGCGAAGCCACGCCAGCGGCGAACAAATTGCGCTGCCGGGCATATTCACTTCGCGCGTAAGCATATTGGGCGCGCGATGCTTCCACCTGCAGCCGCGCCGAAGCGAGCTGAGCCTCGGCGTTCGCCAGTGCAGTCTGATAATCGCTCTCGTCCAGCCGCACGAGCACATCGCCGGCGTGTACGAGCTGATTGTCGTGCACCTCAACCGAAACGATCCGGCCGCGCACTTCCGAACTGATGGCCACGCGCGCCGCCGACACCGTTGCATCGTCAGTCGAAACCGCACCAGCGTTCATCGCCCAATAGACCAGCATGACCACCAGCAGCAGAGCGGGGCCGATGCCGAACAGGAAAATGCGATTGCGCGCCAGCCCACGCACATGCAGCGCAGCCTCGCTGCCTAGAAGCTCGCGGATCCGAGACGAATTGAGGGGGCTGCCGGAATCGTCCATCGCCCGAGTCTGATCCCCAAAAGTGTAATGACCATTACTACATAGGCCAAGCGTGCGCAAACGGCAAGGTGCTACCCATCCGATATTGCGCGGAGGGCCTTAAAGAAAAGGACGCAATCACAGCGTGCAGAGCTTACGCGCCGCGACCGCTTAGGTCACATTATAATTGGAGGCGAAAAGAGATGCTTAGGCGGCGGCGATCCCAGCCGTCTGCGTCGCGCCGGCCTCTTGCGGATCGCGCAGCACGTAGCCGCGGCCCCAGACCGTCTCGATGTAGTGCTCACCGCCCGTGGCGGCCGCCAGCTTCTTCCGAAGCTTACAGATGAACACGTCGATGATCTTCAATTCCGGCTCATCCATGCCGCCATAGAGGTGGTTCAAGAACATCTCTTTGGTCAGCGTCGTTCCTTTGCGGAGCGAGAGCAGCTCGAGCATTTGGTATTCTTTGCCCGTCAAATGCACGCGATGGCCGGTGACTTCGACGGTTTTGGCGTCGAGGTTGACGGTGATGTCGCCCGTTCTGATGACGGAATGAGCGTGACCCTTCGAGCGGCGGACGATCGCGTTGATCCGCGCGATCAGCTCGTCCTTGTTGAAGGGCTTGGTCATGTAATCGTCGGCGCCGTAGCCGAGGCCGCGCACCTTGGTGTCGATGTCGGCGGTGCCGGAGAGAATGAGGATCGGGGTGTTCACTCGCGCCACCCGTAGCTGCTTCAGCACGTCATAGCCGTGCATGTCGGGCAGGGTGAGGTCTAGGACGATGATGTCGTAATCGTAGAGCTTGCCGAGGTCGATGCCTTCCTCGCCGAGGTCGGTCGAGTAGATATTGAACCCTTCGGACTTGAGCATCAGCTCGATGCCCTGCGCTGTCGCGCTATCGTCCTCGATCAAAAGAACTCGCATTGAATGCTCCCCGATCGGCGCGCGCGCCTCGGCATAAGTTAATCCACAGAATCATAACCATGCTCCGCGTAACTAACGGGTTAACGCGTTCATCTTTGTTACTGCCGTGGTTGCCGCGTTTGCGTTGACCGCCCCTTAGTCCGCTTCGTTAAAGAGAGATGAATCAGCGTTCGCAGCGGGCCGCAATAGCTGGGCGCAATGCAACTCACCGCCGCAAGCGGCTGCGGTTGAATCGGCTCACGAACGAGCCTTACTCAGATTCAGATTTCGCTAACCATACGCGCTCACAGAAGCTGTGAGAAAATTTCTGCAGCAATGCCATCAACACTCTCAGCACTCGCGCGCGAGATCGAAGCGCTGGATTCGCGCCGCTTCGAGGGCCGCGTGACAGGATTGTCAGGCGCACTGATCGAAGCGAGCGGTCCAGTCGAAGCGTTGGCGCTCGGCGCACGCGCCACCATCCATGGAACGCACACGACGGCCGGTGAGATCGTCGGCTTTCGCGGCGATCGAGCGCTGATCGCGCCGTTCGATCCGATCGACGCCATCAGGCCAGGCGCGCGCGTGTCGCTCGAAGGCGGTGCGCCCAGTGTACGACCCTCGCGCGGATGGCTCGGGCGCATCATCAATTGCTTTGGTCAGCCGGTAGACGGCGAAGGCCCGCTACCACAGGGGATGAAGCCGCACCTGGTGCGCGCGCCGCCAGTTTCAGCGCACGCCCGCGCCCGTGTCGGTGCGCGCCTCGATGTCGGCGTGCGTGTCTTGAACATGTTTGCCACGCTCTGTCGTGGCCAACGTATGGGCGTGTTTTCCGGATCTGGCGTTGGCAAGTCGGTGCTCATGTCGATGCTGGCGCGTGGCGCTGCGGCCGATGTCATTGTCATTGGCCTGTGCGGCGAGCGCGGCCGGGAGGTGAAGGAGTTTATTGAGGACACGCTCGGTGAAGAGGGCAGACGACGCTCGGTGGTTGTCGTCGCCACCTCCGATGAGAGCGCCGCACGCCGCCGGCTGGCGCCGCACATGGCCTGCGCCGTTGCTGAACATTTCCGCGATGAAGGTCTCGACGTTCTGCTGCTGATCGACTCGGTCACGCGCTTCGCCATGGCGCAGCGTGAGATTGGTCTCTCGGTCGGCGAACCGCCGACGACGAAAGGCTACACGCCCTCGGTCTTCTCCGAATTGCCGAAGCTGCTCGAGCGCGCTGGTCCGGGCCGCGAGAACGAGCACGGCTCCATCACCGCGCTCTTCACCGTGCTTGTCGACGGCGACGATCACAACGAACCCATCGCCGACGCGGTGCGCGGCATTCTCGACGGTCACATCGTCATGGAGCGCGCCATCGCCGAACGGGGGCGCTATCCGGCGATCAATGTCTTGAAGTCGATCTCGCGTCTCATGCCCATGTGCCATTCGGCCGAAGAGAACGCGCTGATCAAACGCGCTCGCGCTTCGCTCAGTCTCTACGGCGAAATGGAAGAACTCATCCGCATCGGCGCTTACAAGCCAGGCGCGGATGCGGAAGTCGACGAGGCCGTTCGTGTACGCCCAGCGCTCGAAGCAGTACTCGCGCAAGAGCGCGACGAGCGCACATCGATCCAGGAAAGCTTTGCGATGCTGGCTGAGGCGCTGGCATGAAGTCGTTGCGCACATTGTTGAAACTAGCCCGCCGCGATCTGGAAACGCTGCGGCGCGCTTTGGCCGAGCAGATCTCCCGGCAAATGGCGATTCACGACCGCATGCTCGGCCATGAGCAAACCATCAAGGATGAGCAGGTGGCCGCGCTACGTGACTACGAGTCGGCGCGCGCCTACGGCGGGTACGCGGCCGCGGCGATCGCTGTGCGCCACGCGCTGGCGGCGGAGCACGATCAGATCGGTCAAGACATTGATCGGCTGCGCGCTTTGATCGCTGAAGCGCATGTCGAAACGCGAAAGTTCGAACGTCTTATCGAGCTCGGAGAGGCGCGACAGAAGCTGCAGCGAGAGAAACGCGAAGACGCGGCGCTGGATGAAATGGCCACGATGCGCCTCGGTCGGCAGCGGTGAGCGGAACGACCGGCGCCGCCAACTTTGCGACGAGAAGCGCTCACGCTAAGCCATCTTTCCTGCGATATCTTGAGCGATATGGCGGCGCGAACGATCACGGCGATGATGCTTTCGGCGACCATTCTCGTGTCGCCGACACTGGCGCCTGCGGCGCGCGCCCAGGCGATTGTTGCATCGCCTTCAACCGCACAACAAGAAGCGGCGCCACGGCTTCGACAGCGTGATTTCACGGACGTCACGCTTCGATCGCGCGAAGGTTTGGAATACCGGCTTCTCGTTTCTGTGCCGCGAGGGCCGCCACCCGCCGGAGGCTTCCCGGTCTTCTACGTGCTCGACGGCGACGGGTGGTTCTACACCGCCGTCGAGATGACGCGCATACGGGAGTGGGGCCGCCTCACGCCGTCTATCGTTGTTGGCATCGGTTATCCAAGCAGGGCGTTCTTCGATCCGCGACGCAACTACGATTTCACGCCGCCTGGGTCAGCGGATGCCGATTTTGCACCGCAAGAGCAGGGTGGCGCTGATCGGTTTCTGAATTTCCTAGTGGAGGTCGTCAAGCCTTGGGTCCGCGAGCGTCATTCAATTGATCCGAACCGGCAGGTGCTGTTTGGTCACTCAATGGGCGGCCTGTTCGTGTTGCATACGATGTTCACCGCGCCGCAGAGCTTTAACGTCTATTTGGCGGCCAGTCCGTCAATCCGATTCTCGAACGGCATGGTGATGCGCGAAGCGTCAGGTTTCGAAGTGAACCCTGAACACACCGCTGTGCGCGCCTTGATCACCGTCGGCGGCCTCGAGTCTCAGCCAAACCCCCAACAGGTTGATGACTACCGCCGCTATTTTTTGGCGAACCCCAGCGCCACTGGCGGCGTCAGCGTTGAAGAGGCGTTGCGGCAAACGTTTCCGCCGGCGCCGCCGGGGTTCAACAAGGCCAGAGAGCTCCGTCGGCTCGCGGAACGGCTGTCGCGGCGTGGCGCGCATGTCGTTTTCACAGAGTTTCCTGGAGTGGAGCACACGCCTGCAGGCGTTAGCGCGCTCAACGATGGTGTAGCGTTTGCGCTGCGGCCGGCGAATTAGTTCGCGTTGAGCGTTTCCACAATTCGGATCACGTCTTCGTAGGCCTGGCTCTGCGGGTGGCGGACCGGCAGTGGCGTCTGTGCGCGGATCGAGTCCGGCACGCGCGGGTCGCGGCAGACAACGCCGGCGAAGCGCGGCTTGAATCCCAGATACTCGTTACACGCGAGCGAGAACTGATCGAACACCTTGCGGCCTTTGACGCGGTTCTCCGCCATGTTGACGATCACCCACGGCACCACTTGCGCGCCTTGCAGGCGGAGCAGCTTCACCATCGCATACGCATCGGTGAGGGCGGTGGGTTCTTCGCTGGTCACGAGGATCAAGCGATCTGCCGCGCGCGCAAAGCGCAACACATTCGGATCGATGCCAGCGGCGAGATCGAGAATGATGCGGTCATAATGCGGCGCGAGTTTCAGCAGCCCGTTGGCGATGCGCGACACTTCTTCGAGCTTCACCGCACCAAGCGCGCCAGAGCCCGAATGTCCGGCGATCAGATCAAAGCCGCCATTGCGGCCTGGACCGCCCATCACCGGCGTGACTGCCGCATCCAGCTCGAGGAATCCGCGCACTACCGAATGCACGTCTGCTTGCGGACGCACGCCGAGCTGCACGTCGACGTTCGCCAAGCCCAAATCGCAATCGACCAGCAACGCGCGTTGTCCCGCTCGTCCAAAGGCGATCGACAACATAGTTGATAGCCAGGTTTTGCCGACGCCGCCTTTGCCGGAAGCCACGGCATAGATCGGCGCCGCGCGCGTGCGCGGGATCGGCGGTTCTGGCATGGCTGCTGCGCCGGTCATGTCACGATATAGCGCCTGCACTTGTTGCGGAGGCGTTAGCGTGGGCGTCGCAAATCGTGTACAATCTCTTAATGACCTGGACGTTACCCACGCTTGCGCTGGCGTTAACCATGATGGCAGCCGCGAACGCAGCCGCGACGCCGATCGCCGCCGTGCCATGCGCGACAAGCGTGAGCATTGAGCGCGGCACGCAAGCGATGCGTCCGTTTCTGCAGGTGAGTGCAGATGCGCCTCAAGCGGCAGGCATGGTGCTTCTCGATTGCAATGTGCAACGAGATCAGAAGCTGCGGTGCGAAGCGCCGAACCATACGCCCTCGCAGTATGATTTGAGCGGCGCGGCGTTGGCGTTCGCGAGTGAGTTGGAAGTGTGCCCTGGAACGCAGCGGCACTTGATGTTCCCAATGGTCTTCCGGCCGGACCCTACACCGTCCCCATCGCCTTAAGCCGCACCTTCGCGTGCACTTCCGCCTGACTCATCACCGCCGTTGACGGACGGAAGCGCTCGATCAGCGAACGCACAAACGGCCGGATGGTGGGAGAGGTGAGCAGCACCGGCGTTTCGCCCATCTGCGCCGCCTTCTCGAACGCGCCCCGAATGTCGGCGACAAAATCGTGCAGTCTTGAAGGGGCGAGCGCCAATTGTCGATTCTGACCTTCGCCGATCAAAGCTTCCGCGAAGGTCAGCTCCCAAGGTGGCGACAGCGTGACGATCGGCAACGCCGCTTCGCTGTTGCGGTGCTGGTAGCAGATTTGGCGCGCCAGCCGGCCGCGCACGTGTTCGGTGATCTGCACCAGGTCATGCATGGCCGGCGCGGCTTCGGCGATCGCCTCCACGATTGACGCGAGGTCGCGGATTGAGACGCGTTCCTTGAGAAGGTTTTGCAGGATGCGCTGCACGCCCGACCACGAGATGTGGGTTGGCGCGACATCGTCGATCAATGTTTGTGTGTCCTTCGGCAGATCCTTGATCAGCTTCTTCACTTCCGCAAAGGTGAGCAGCTCCGACATGTGCTCCTTGATCACTTCCGTGAGGTGGGTCGCGAGCACGGTGGCTGGATCGACAATCGTATAGCCGCGGAAACTCGCATCCTCACGCATGCGCTCGTCGATCCACATCGCGTCTAGCCCGAATGCCGGTTCCTTCACCGCTTCGCCGATGAGGCCCACACCTGCGCCGGTTGGGTCCATTGCCATCAACGCGCCAATCTTCAACCGTCCTTCACCCACGTCCATTTCGCGCACACGGATGGCGTAGTGATCCGGCGCCAGTTGCACGTTGTCGAGGATGCGCACGCTCGGCATCACAAAGCCGAATTCCTGCGCCAAGGTTTTGCGCAGCGCCTTGATCTGATCGGTAAGACGCCGGCCCTGCACATCGTTGATCAGCGGCAGCAGCGCAAAGCCGAGTTCGACCCGCACCTCGTCCATCGCCAGCGATGCGGCCGGCGTTTCGTCTGCGGGCGCTGCAGCTGGCGGCGCTTGCGCTTCAGCGTCCGCCGCAGCTTTGTTCGACTGCCGCAGGCGCCACGCCAGCAAACCAGCGCCGCCCGCGAGCGACCAAAATGGAATGAGCGGCATGCCCGGCAGGACGCCGATGGCGGCTGCGCATGTTGCGACAACGCCGAGCACGATTGGATAGGAGGCCAATTGCTTGGCCAACGCCTTGTCAGCCGCACCTTCGACACCGGCCTTGGTCACCAGCAAACCGGCGGCGACAGAAACGATCAGCGCTGGAATTTGCGTGACCAGGCCGTCGCCGACCGTGAGCAGCGTGTAGGTCTTGCCCGCGTCTTGGAACGACATGCCGTGCGAGACCATGCCGATAATGATGCCGCCGATCGAGTTGATGAAAACGATCAGCAACCCGGCGATGGCGTCGCCACGCACGAATTTGCTGGCGCCGTCCATGGCCCCGAAGAAGGAACTTTCCTGCTCCAACGCTTTGCGGCGGTCGCGCGCCTGTTGTTCGTTGATCAAGCCGGACGAGAGATCGGCGTCGATCGCCATCTGCTTGCCCGGCATGGCGTCCAACGTGAAGCGCGCCGCCACCTCGGCGATGCGTGTCGAGCCGCGGGTGATGACCACGAAGTTCACGATCACGAGGATCGCGAATACGATCACTCCAATCATGAATTCGCCGCCCATGACGAATTGCGCGAACGCAAAGATCACTTCGCCGGCTGCGTGCTCGCCGGAATGGCCGCCCGAAAGAATGAGCCGCGTCGACGCAATGTTGAGAGACAAGCGGAGCAGCGTCGAGAGCAGCAGCACAGACGGAAACGATGTGAATTCCAGCGGCTTCTTGATCATCAGCGCTGTCACCAGCACCAGGATCGAGAAGGTGATCGAGATTGCCAGCAGCACGTCCAGCAAGATCGGCGGCAGCGGCACCAGCATGATGGCCAGAATGCCGAGCACGCCGGCAGCGAGGCCGATCTCTCCGCGCAGCACGAAGCCGCGGATTTCGCCGAACGAAAGCGTCGGTCGTTGTGGTTGTGCTGCGTCGACCATGTGGGGTTAGGCCGCCTGGCTCGTTGGCGGGGGCGGCACACGCACGCCGTCGTCCGAGTAAAGCTTCAGTTTGTTGCGCAGCGTGCGGATCGAGATGCCCAATATGTGCGCGGCGTGGGTGCGGTTACCCAAACAATGTGTGAGTGTTTCAAGGATGAGATCCTGCTCCACGTGAGCGACCGTGCGTCCCACGAGCGCGCGCGCCGCGACCTGTCCCGCTTCGATTGCCGCGCCGAGATCATCACTCTGTGCGCCAACAGGAGCGCCGTCCGGCGCCCGGATGGCGTCTGCAGCGACTTCCTCGCCATTGGAAAGCAAAACTGCGCGATGCATCGCGTTCTCAAGTTCACGCACATTGCCCGGCCATGCGTGCGCCAGGACTTGCGCCATCGCGGATTGAGAGAGCGCGCGAGCAGGGCGCCCATTGGAGCGCGCATATTTCTCGATGAAGAACTTGGCTAGCGCCGCCAGATCGTCCTTGCGCTCGCGCAGCGGCGGGATACGCAAGTTCACGACATTCAAGCGGTAAAGCAGATCTTCGCGGAATTCCCCGACGCGCACCAAGCCACTCAGATCGCGGTTCGATGTCGCCAGTACACGAATGTTCACGGTCACCGGCTTGCCGCCACCGACGCGGTCGATGACACGCTCCTGCAGCGCGCGCAGCAGCTTCGACTGCAGCCGCAAATCCATTTCCGAGATTTCATCGAGCAGCAGCGTGCCGCCGTCCGCTTCTTCGAATTTGCCGATCCGTCGTGCGATCGCGCCCGTGAAGGCGCCTTTCTCGTGGCCGAACAATTCGCTTTCGAGCAGATGTTCCGGGATCGCCGCGCAATTCACGGCAATAAACGGCTTGTCCTTGCGCTTCGACTTCTTATGCACGTAGCGCGCCAGCACTTCCTTGCCGACGCCGCTTTCGCCGGTGATCAGGATTGACGCATCGGACGCCGCGATCTGGTCGGCCAGCGCGATCACTTGCTTCATCGAAGCGTCTTCGGCGATGAGCGGCCGCTCGTCGTCAGAGATGGCAGCCAGCACGGCAGCGATCAGCTCCGGCTCCGGCGGCAGCGAGATGTATTCCTTGGCGCCGGCGCGGATGGACTTCGCGGCGAGGGAAGGGTCGATGCCTACGCCCGCAGCGACAACCGGCACGACAATATGTTCAGCCTCGTTCGCGGCGATCAGCGCGGCGATGTCCAGCCGCGCATCCACCATCAGCAAGTCAGCGCCACGTCCGGCGCGAAGGGCTGCGGTAGCTTGTTCGATGGTGTCCACGTGCGCGACCTTCGCCCCGTGATCCATGGCGATGCGCGTTGCGGCGGAGATCTGGCCTCCGAGCGCTCCGACGATAAGTAGCCGCATCTTCGTTCTCCAACGTTCCGTTTCGCGCCGCCTCAGGCGGAGTCGCCGTCCTTGATGATTTCTGTCATGGTCACGCCCAGCCGTTCATCGACGACGACGACCTCGCCTCGCGCCACCAGCCGATTGTTCACGTAAATGTCGATGGCTTCACCGACCTTGCGATCGAGCTCGATCACCGAACCGCGCGAGAGGCGCAGCAATGACGCCACTTCCATCTGCGCGCGGCCAAGCACCGCCTGGATGTTGATCGGCACGTCATAGACGGCCGCCAAATCCGCGGCGCTGCGTTCGCCCCCTTCATTCGGCGATGGCGGCGGTGTCGGCTCGAGTTCGTCGAGTTTGAGGTCTGTGCTCATTTACGGCCTCACAATGGGGTGTCCGAAGCGGCGAGCGCCGCTTCGAGAAGGGTGTTGATGCGTTCAGCGGCGTCGGTGGGGCTGAGCGTCACGACGCCATCGGACCAATCGATGGAGACTTCGCCAGATCCAAGCCCAGGTTCCGCGCGCACGAGAATGGCGCCCGCATAAGCATGCGTCTCACACATCGAGGCGATGCGCGGCTGCAACGTCTCCGCTGCTTGCGGCGAAAGCTTTACGACAAGCCGCGGTTGGTGACGCAGCGAGTCCATCGCAGCTTCAATGGCCGCAGCCGCGCGGTCGGCGCCGAACGAGTCGAGCGCAGCGCCGGCGATTTTACGTGCGGCAACGAGTGCGACCCGCGCCGCTTCGTCCCGCATGGCTCGGCTCTCCGCGTCGAGGCGCGTGAGGATCGCGGAGGAGGCGTCTGCCAAGGCTTGCAACGCGACAGCAGCTTCGCGCTCCGCTTGGGCGACCGCATCATGCCTGCCCTTCTGATAGGCCTGCGCCGATTGCGCTTCGATCTCTTCCTCAGTGAGCTTCCACGCAGCATCGCGCAGGATCGCGCCATCTGGCGAGAACTCGGTGTCGAAGGCGAATTTTTGGTGTTGAGCCATCAGTAGATCAACTCGTCGTCTGTCTTGCCGTCGGAGAGCAAGATTTCCCCGCGCGCCGCGAGGTCCTTAGCGGTGGCGACCATGCGCGTTTGCGCGGCGTCCACATCCTTGAGCCGCACCGGGCCCATGGATTGCATTTCTTCCTTCAGCAGCTTGGAGCCGCGTTCGGACATGTTGGAGAAGAACAGCGTCCGCAGCGCATCCGACGCGCCCTTGAGTCCCAGCGCCAGATCCGCCTTATCGACAGCGCGCAACAATGTTTGAACGCCGCCAGTGTCCAGTTTGCCGAGGTCTTCGAACACGAACATCAGCGCCTTGATGCGATCGGCGCTTTCTCGGTTTTTTTCCTCGAGAGAGGTGACGAAGCGCGTTTCGGTTTGACGATCGAAGTTGTTGAAGATTTCAGCCATCAGCTCGTGGCTATCGCGCTTCGATGTGCGCGCCAGGTTGGACATGAACTCAGTGCGCAGGGTGGTTTCGATTTCGTCGAGCACCTCGCGTTGCACCGGCTCCATCGCCAGCATCCGAAGCATGCATTCAGAGGCAAAGTCTTCCGGCAACTCCGCCAGCACCTTCGCCGCATGTTCTGGGCGCACCTTGGCGAGCACCACGGCGACTGTTTGCGGATACTCGTTCTTCAGATAGCTCGCGAGCACGGCTTCGTTGACGTTGGCGAGCTTGTCCCAAATGTTGCGCCCAGCAGGACCTTGGATTTCCGCCATCAGCGTGTCGACTTTGTCCTTCGGCATGATCGCGGCGAGCATGCGTTGGGTTTGATCGAACGAGCCGAGAATGGCGCCGGCGCCGGAGAGGCGCTGCACAAATTCCATGACCAGGGCTTCGACGACGACCGAAGGCACCACGCCCAGCGACGACATGGCCTGGGAGACTTCCTTGATTTCTTCCTCGTCGAGCATGGCGAGGAGCTTCTTGGCGTCTTCGCCCAGCGCCATCAGCACGATGGCGCACTTCTCCGGGCCGCTATAGCGCGACAGGTCGGGAACCGGTTCGGGCAAGCCAGAGGGCGAAAGTTTTGCGAGTGCGTTCATCGGCCGCTACATCGCGTTGTTCAGCCAGCCGCGAATGATCTGAACAGATTCATCCGGATGCTGGTTTACGACTTCGGCCATCTTCTTGACCGACGACTGACGCACTTGAAGCTGATCGACATCGATGCTGTCGCCGCTCATGCCTTCGGGCGCCGGCAACGCGCCGGCAGGCGCGAAGCCATTCGGCGCGGGCAGGGCCTGGCCGGCGTTGGCGCCGCCACGGATCAAGCCGCTGATCAGCGGCCGTAATACAAAGAACACGAACGCCAGCGCCGCTATCAGCGAAGCGACAATCTCTATGATGCGCGTGAGATCGAGTCCGGCGAAATTGAACAGGCCAGGCGCCGCTGCTTCGGCGCCTTCGCTTGGCGCGCGGGCGAAGCGCATATTGACGACCTCGACTGCGTCGCCCCGCTGCTGATTGAAGCCAACCGCCGAGCGCACCAATGTTGTCAATCGCGCCAATTCTTCCGCACTGCGCGGCGCCCATGTGGGCTGGCCGTGACCGTTCGCGGGCGGCGTGCTGACGCCGTCAACCGCCACCGCGACGGAGAGGCGGGTGATGGCGCCGCCATCGCTCACGCGAGTCGTCGTGGTGTGCGAGATTTCGTAATTGATGGTTTCCTGGCTCGAATTGTTTTGGTTCTGCGAGCCGCTGTTGGACGGCGCCGCCGTCGTTGCGTCTGGCACGTTGGCGCCGGCCGTCGAGCCTTGCGCGCGCTCGGCGCTCGTCTGCGTGCCCTCCGTCGACGACGTGGAACGGACAACGCGGCCTTCCGGGTCAAAGTGCTCGGTGGTTTCGCTGACCCGGTTGAAGTCCATGTCGGCGGTGACTTGCACGCGCGCGTTGCCTGTCCCGACGACGCCCTCGACGATGTCGGTCACCGTGCCGCGAATGCGCTCCTCGACCGCTGCTTGGCGCGCATCTTCGCCGTCATCGCCGCCTGGACTGTTCGGATCGGTGGCTGCCGCGAGCAGGCGGCCGGTCTCATCGAGAATAGTCACGCGATTGGTTGTGAGCCCTGGTGTCGCGCTCGCAACTAGGTTGCGGATGGCGCGCACTTGCTCCGGCGTTAGCGCGTCGCGCCGCAGCCGCAGCACGATCGAAGCGGAGGCTTGATCGGTCTCCCGCGCAAACAATTGATGCTCTGGCAGCACCAAGTGCACGCGCGCGCTGGAGACGCCATCGAGCGAAGCGATGGTTCGCGCAAGCTCGCCTTCCAGCGCCCGCAGGCGATTGATGTTTTGCTGGAATTGCGTCTGCCCAAGCGCATCCGGCTGATCGAAGATTTCGTAGCCCACCGAGCCGCGTGAGGGCAGGCCATCGGCCGACAGCATCATGCGCGCTTCAAGCACCTTGGAGCGCGCCACGAAGATCGAAGTGCCGTCGCCGCGCAGTTCGTAAGGAATGTTGGCTTGCTCGAGATGCTGGGTGATCTGCCCCGCTTCCCGCATATCGACGTTTGAGAAGAGCAGGGCCTTGTCCTCGCCACCCATGCGCAGCACGAGCGTAAAGAAGATTGCGGCGATCACCGCGGCCACGCCGAGCGCCGCGAACAGGCGCGTTGGGCCGGCTTTGAAAATGAAGTCGGTAATGCCGTTCACGCCGTCACGCCTCGCGCCGGCGACCCAGAATCAACTGGGCAAATCTCGCCGGTCGGCAAGAATTGCCCGGTTCGTGGTGAAGGGATGGTTAAGTGCGCCCGGAGAACGGCTGCAGAGTTTCAGGTCCAAAACGCCGAAAACCCCCGCCGTGAGGCGAGGGTTTTCAAAACTTGGGGCAGTCCAACGCTGTTAGGCGTCGGCCAGACGATAATGCTGGATGCGCGTCGTACGCAGGCCCGGCAAACCGTGCTTTTCGATCGACTTACGCCAGCCATCGAACTCTTCTTCAGAGAGGCCGTAGCGCGCGCAAGCGTCTTCCATGGTCAGCAGCCCGCCGCGAACTGCGGCAACGACTTCCGCCTTGCGGCGGATCACCCAACGGGTCGTGCCCGCCGGCGGCAGATCATCCAAAGTGAGGGGATTCCCGTCGGGACCCATCACCACCCCATCATAGCGGCGTTGCTTCTGCATAGCGCCTTACTCCCTGTTCTTAAGCCCCAACATAAACGAGGGTGCTAAAGAAACGACTAAGGCGAATCGAATTTTCGAGCAGACGCGTGTATCGAATTAGAACACGACGGGTCTTACTCGTTTCTTACCTCACATCAGTTTTCTTATCGCTTGATCTGGAGAAGCTCCTCTAACATCTGATCGGCGGTGGTGATGATCCGCGACGCCGCAGAGTAGGCGCGCTGCGTGGTGATGAGGTTCGTGAATTCCGCTGCAAGGTCGACGTTCGAAGCTTCGAGCTCACCCGAAACGATTTTGCCGGCGCCGCCCGCATTTGACGCGTTGATATTGTAGAGGCCGGAATCGAGCGTGGTGCGGAAGGCGCCGCCTTGGTCCGCTTTCAAGCCGTTTGGGTTCAGGAACGTCGCCAGCGGAATTTGATACAGCGCGCGCGCGCGTCCGTTGGAGAATTGCGCCGTTAACATGCCGTCGCCTTGGAGCACCAGACCGACGAGATCGCCGGGCGGCACGCCGTCGGCGGTGACGCTGGTGACGCCATAGGCGTTCGCGAACTGAGTCATCCCGCTCGCGAGGTTGAGCGTGACCGGCTGAACGGCCGCGCCGGTGGATGCAGCCCAGTTGACGCTAAAGGCGGAAGCGATGCTGCCGGTCGTGCTCGCCACAGTGCCGTCGGTGTTGAAGGTGAGAGTGCCGCTTGCGAGCAGACCGCCCGAAGCAGCGCCGCCCGTTACATTGGTATTCGGTCGTGCATATGCCTCGACTTGCCAGGTGTTCGGAGCGGTCTTCAAGAAGCCCATCGCGATGGTGCGTGGTTCGCCGAGGCTGTCATAGATTTCGAGCGAACTTTCGAAGTCCGGCGTGATCGTGCCTGTCGCCAAGGCGCCGGCCGAGTAGGGGCCTTGTGCGTTTGCATATGACGCTTCACCCGACTGCAGGTTGGCGTTGATGCTCACGTTCTGGGTTGGCTCAGCCAGGCCGCCGACGCCGGAAATGTTGACGGGCTCGATCGCAGACAGACTTGTCGGTGAGGAAGTGACGCTGCCGTCCGGGGCGACTGGCCATCCCTGTAGGAACAAGCCCTGCGCATTCACCATGTAGCCATTATGATCGATGGTGAAGGAGCCGGCGCGCGTGAACAACACACTGCCGCCATTGGTGAGCTGCTGGTTGTTGGTCGAGACGATAAAGAAGCCATCGCCGGAGATCGCCATGTCCGTAGGCGACCGCGATTGCTCCAGCGAACCCTGCAGCGAAATCTGCTGGCGTGTCAGGGGCAGCACGCCGCCGGCATTGTATGTTGTGTTGGAGTTTTGCGCGTTCACGAGCGCGCTGAAACCCACATCGCTGCGCTTATAGCCGACGGTATTGACGTTGGCGATATTGTCGGAAATCACGGCGAGCGCGCTTGAATTGGCCGTCAGGCCTGAAACGCCCGCGCGCAGGGCGGTATAAATCGACATAAGCCTGCTCCATCATGATCCACGCGCGAGCGCAGATCGTTGTCCCCTGATGTGAGCGCTTCTGCGCATAGGCGCCGGCGTTCAGCCGGCGCTTGTCCCGTCAACCGTTAAGCACGGCGCGCACCGTTGAGAGATCGTGCGAACCCGAGTCTGTAATGATCTGCGGCGTTGTCCCTGAGAAATCGACGCCGCGAATGACTTCTTGAACCGTCATCGTAGGTGTGATGGCTGCGCCCCCGGTATCGGTCGCGGTCGGCACAATGTGATAATTGCCAGTCGGCATGGTGTTGCCGTTGGTGTCCTTTCCGTCCCACGTAAACACGTAATCACCGGCGCTTAGCGAACCGGTCGTTGTATAAACGGTGCGGTTGTTGGCGTCTCTGATCTCCAACCGGTTCGCGCCTGCGCTGGTCGGAAGCGAGTATCCAAAGCTGATCGGCGAGCCGGAAAATCTCGTGGTGTCACTTTGGAGGAGTGCGTCCTTACCGAGATAGGAGAGGGCGGCGCCCGCGGACGCGGCTTGGTACTGCGACGCGAGACCTTCCAGATTTTGATTGGTCTTGATCTGCTGTTCGACCTGGCTGAACTGCACCAGCTGCTGAGTAAACTGCGTCGAGTCCATCGGCGACAGCGGATCTTGGTTTTGCAGTTGCGAGGTCAGCAGGGTCAGGAACGTGTTGAAATTGCCGGCCAACGTTTGCTGCGACGAAGTCGCGTCTGTGGCGCTCGGATTTGTAGGTGTTGGAATGGTGTTGACGCCAGAGACAGTCATTGTTCGTTCTCCTACGCCACTAGATCGACGCGCGATCCGCGCCAGCTATCGATGCTGAGCGGTCGCGACGCGACGTCTGGCGCGATTGAGGGTTCTGCTTGCGCCATATTCGCGGCGCGCAAATTTGATTGATTTTGGGCTTGCGCCTGCGTGAACGCATTGCCTTGTCCGTTGGAGGACAGGTCGAAGCGCAGGCCGTCATCGGCGACGTCAAGCCCCGCCGATTGCAGCGCCTGCTGGAGATCGCGCGCACCGCGCGCCAAATCGCTCAGCGCCTGCGGGCTGTCGGCTGAAATCACCGCCGTCACGCGGTGATCGCGCGAGACATCGAGGCGCACATCGACCCGCCCCAGTTCTGGGGGATCGAGCCGCAATTGAAAGCTGGTGTCGCGTCCGTTGAAGCGGCGAATGATCTCGCCGCCTACTTGCGCCGCGACTGGCGCGGCCCGCGCCGCACTGGCGTCGCTCGCGGCCTGCTGAACCGGTTCGGCCAACTGCGCATGCGTGGCCGCTGGCGCCATAGCGGAGGGCGCTGCCTGAACCTTCGGCGCCGCGGGCGCCAAGTCTTGCGCTGCTTCCTTCAGCGCTTGCAGCGGAGCTGACGCCTTGGCGTTGTCGTAATTCTTTGCTTCCGCTGCTGGCCTCGCAAGTATCGTCGCCGGCGCAGGCGTCTCTGGCGCTTGCGCACCAGATGTCAGTTGCGGCGTTGGACGGGCGGACCCGCCTTGCGCCGCTTCGATACCTTGCGTCTTGGCGCCATCTGCGCTTTTGGCGGCGCCATCAGAAACGTTCGCCGAAACGCTCGGCGGCGCTGCGACTTGCGCGTTCGCTTCTTGTGGCGCCTGCGCCGCCATGGCTTTCGCGTCGTCGGTCCCGGCGGTCGTCTTCGCGGTAGCGCCTTTCGCCGCTTTGACTTGCGGCGCACGCGGCGCAGTCTCAGTTTTGGGCGCAGGCTTGTTTGGCGCCGTTGTTCCGGCAGCGAGGGCAGCGGCTAGATCTGAACCAACGTTTGCGGCGTTTGCAGGCGCGGTGTCCGCTTCGGCCGCTGACTGCTCCGCTTTCGCGCCCAGCACTGCGGTCGCCGCGTTGGCGATCAGTTGCAACATCACGGGTGGATTGGACTGCGCCTCATCGTCTGGCTTCGCGTCGTCGTGCGAGTCGTCAGAACGCGCCGCGTTGTTCGTCTGATCGGACGATGACGAGACGCTCTCCGATGAAACGCGTGGCTCGCTCTTCGCGGGTGGATCGTTGCGTTGCGAACGGTCGTGCCTTGCGTCGATGTGGTCCTGGAAGCTGGGCGCCGACGCGTCGTCCGCGCCGCCGCTCGACGCGCGCGGGGCCGCTGGCGGTGCGGCGAGATCCGTAATTGCGTTGGCCGCGAAGCCCATAAGTCCCCCGGGCCGCGTCGCGGACAATGCGAGGCGGCAGGAGACACCAGCAAGCGCCGGGCCACGCCGGTAACCACATAAAATGCAATAAAAACAATGACCAACGTCTGTCGTTTCGCGCGCAAACCGGCAAACGGCGCCGCGCACCCTGCAGATCTTGCCGGGCATTCAATGCTGGCCCCGGATTTGCGTGCCTCTTGGTTAACGAACCCGATTGGACAGCTGTGTCGGTCGACGTTTGGGTGGAGAAAGTGTGTTGTTTCAAGCGTTTGGCCACGCTCACACGCGCCGTCTCGCGCGTGCGCGCACCCGGCAAAATCCGCCGGGCGCCGGGCGCTTTATGCCGGCCCCAAGCGCGTGAGCAGCCTCAATAGCGTCCTCCTTTCCGGACTTTCCGGCCTGCGCGCCGCGCAGAGCGGCATCAGCTCTGCCTCGCAAAACATCACCAACGCCAACACGCCTGGCTATGTGCGCACGCAAGTCGTCCTCGCGCCACATGCCGATCTCGGCGACGGCGGCGGCGTAGATGTCACCGGCATCAAACGCGCTGCGGACCGTTTCCTCGCCGCGGCAAGCTTCATCGCCCAGGGTGCTCAGGGCGCATCCTCAGTGCGCGCCGACATTCTCAACCGCGCGCAGGCCAACTTCGGCGATCCATCGAGTTCGACTTCAATGTTCGGCTTGCTGGACCAGTTCTGGTCCGCGACCACGCAAGTCGGCGTCGATCCGTCATCCGTGCTGCGCCGCGATGACGCGGTCAGTTCGTTGCAAGCCACCTACAGCGAAGTGCAACGCGTCGGGCAATCGCTGCAGGATTTGATCTCTGAGTCCGATCAGCGCATTGCCGATCAGGTTTCGCAAGCGCAGGACCTGATGAACCGCATCGCGCAGTTCAACACCCAGATCAGCCTTACCAAAAGCACCGGCGCTGACACCAGCAACGCCGAGAACGCGCAAGCGCAACTGATCGATCAGCTGTCGTCACTGATGGATATTACAGTGACGCCGACGCAAGCAGGGGGTGTGCAAGTGCGCACCAGCGGCGGCGCATTGCTCGTTGGGACGCAAGCAGCGACCATCAGCTATACGCCGAGCGATGGCAGTTTTGCCTCGCACGGCGTCATCAGTCTCAACCCGCAACTTGGCTCGGCAACCAATCTCGAACCGTTCCTGACCGGCGGCTCGATCAAAGGACTGCTGCAAGTCCGCGATCAGGATTTGCCAAGCTTGGCCGAAGCGCTCGGTGGATTTTCGGGTGCGCTCGGCGATGCGTTGAACCAAGTTCACAACAACAATGCCTCATCGCCGGCGATTGGCAACATGGTTGGCCGTCAAACCGGGCTGTTGGGCGCTGACGCGCTCAACTTTACAGGCAAGGCGACGATCGGCGTGGTTGACGCCAATGGCGTGCTTAAAGATCGGCTCAACATCGATTTCGACACCGGCACAGTCACGTCTGATTTGTCGTCGACAAGCTACAGCTTCTCGGGCGGCACGATCGCTAACTTCACCACCGCGCTCAACGCCGCGCTCGGCGCAGAATCACCGGCAGGCAGCGCCAGTTTTTCGAACGGTGTGATGTCGCTGAATGCGGGCGGGACCGGTGGGCTCGTCATTCAACAGGACGATGCGACGCCGAGTGACCGCGCTGGCCGCGGCTTCTCGCACTTCTTCGGCCTGAATGATTTGGTGTCGAGCACGACGCCGATGTTCTTTGAGAATGGCGTCAAGGGCACGGACGTTCTGGGCTTCAACTCTGGCGGTCAAATCAGCTACCAGGTCCGCGACATTTCCGGCCGCTTCATCGCCAACCGCACGATTTCGATCTCTGGCGCGCTGGCTTCACCGACGGCTACCTGGAACGATCTGCTCACAGCGCTCAATGCGAGCGGCACAGGCCTTGGTGATTATGGCGCCTTCACACGCGACGCAACGACCGGACAAATCTCCTTCAACGCCAATCCGAAATTCCAAGTGACGCTGACTTCGGATTCCACGCAGCGCGGCGGCACGGGCGTTTCTTTCTCAGCGCTGAACGGTTTGTCGGAAGCGGCGACCGCCGGGCGGGCGCTAGCGGTCAATGTCAACGCGGCGGTCGCGGCCAATCCCTCACGTCTGGCCGTGGGTAGTCCCGATCTCACCGCAGCTTTGGGGACGCAAGTCGTCGAAGGCGGTGACAATCGCGGCGCCGCAGCGCTTGCCAGCGCGCGCGACAGCATTCGCTCCTTCGCCAGCGCCGGCTCGCTCGCGGCTCAATTGACCACGCTCGGCGTTTACGCGGCGCGTTTGGGCGGTGAGGCGGGACGGCTGGCGTCAGACTCGCAGCGCAAGGCCGACGGCGCGCAAGCTGTCGCCACGGCGGCCAATGACCGGCGCTCGAAAGTCGAGAGCGTCAGCATGGACGACGAGCTGGTGAAGATGACCACTTACCAAAACGCTTACGCCGCCTCGGCGCGCGTTATCCAGGCTGCAACCCAGATGCTCGATATTCTGATGAATCTCGGCATCGAGACAGCGGTGTAAGGAGAGTCCGTCATGGTTGCGGGAGTTGGCGGAACCACGCAAATCCAGCTCGACCTTGCGCGCATGGGTCAGCAGCTCACCGATATCCAGAACCAGATCGGGTCGGGCGTCCGCGCCGCCGATTTGAAGGGTTTTGGCGGCGGCGCCGGGGCGCTGTTGAGCACGCAAAGCCTAAAGGCCGCGACAGACGCCAAGAGTTCGGTGATCGATCAATTGCAAGCGCGCTTCGACGTGCAGGGGGCGGCCCTGCAACAAGTCGCGGGCGGCGCACGAGCTCTGGCGCTCTCGATCCGCACCGCCATCAGCGCCAATGACGGGCGCGGCGTCGGCACCGACCTGGAGCTCAATTTCAATTCGATCGTGACGGCGCTCAACCAGACTTGGAATGGTCAGCCCTTGTTTGCCGGCGAGCGTCAAACCGGCGCGCCGGTGAAGATTGACACGCTTCAACAGCTGGTGACCGCCGTTGGCCCTAGCGATATCTTTGACGAGGCGGCGCGTTCGCAAACAATTGATCTGGGAACCGGCGCGCCTATAGCTCTCGCGAAGAAGGCCTCGGACATGTCGCAAGGCCTCTTCGATGCAATGAAGAGTTTGCAGCAGCTGGTCACCGCAACAGGTGGTTTAGGTCAGCCGATCAGCCAGGCAAACATTGATTCTCTGCAGCTCATCGCCTCCCAGTTTGACACGCAAGCGTCCGCCTTCGACACCGAATCCGGCCGCGCCGGTCAGCTCCAAAAGCAGCTCACCACGCAAAGCACGCAATTGCAGGCGCAGTCCGATTTGCTCACCAAGGAGATCGGCGATCAACGCGACGCCGATCCTGCGGCACTTTCGGTGAAGCTGAACTTGCTGATGACCCAATACCAGGCCTCCGCCAAGGTCTTCGCGGACCTTTCAAAGCTTACGCTTCTCAACTATCTCTGAGCCATCGCTCCGGGCCTTGACCCCGGAGGGAAGGATCAGATGACTGTTTTGGACCGCCGGCTTCCAGCCGGCAGTGATGCAAGCCGGCAAGATGCCGGCGCTCCGCTCAATTCTTTGGGCTTCGCCAAGCCGCCACACGAGACGCGCGTAGTCGCGGCCATGTCTGGCGGCGTCGATTCTTCCGTCGTCGCCGCGATGCTGGCGCGAGAGGGCTACGATGTCGTCGGCGTTACGCTGCAGCTCTATGATCACGGCGCGGCCGTGAATAAGCCCGGCGCCTGTTGCGCCGGCCAAGATATTCACGATGCGCGCCGCGTCGCCGACAGCTGCGGCTTTCCGCACTACGTGCTCGATTACGAAAGCCGCTTTCGCAGCGCCGTGATGGAAGACTTCGCCGACACTTACCTCGCCGGCGCCACGCCCATTCCGTGCGTGCGCTGCAATCAAACTGTGAAATTCAAGGATCTGAAGCGCGTCGCTGAAGATCTGGGGGCGGATTGCCTCGCCACCGGCCACTACGTTCGCCGCGTCGAAGGCGCTGACGGCGCCGAACTGCATCGCGCCGCCGACGCCAATCGCGATCAAACCTATTTCCTGTTCGCCACGACGCGCGCGCAATTGGCCTTCTTGCGCTTTCCGCTCGGCGACAAGCCGAAGAGCGAAACGCGTGCGTTGGCGACTGAGCTTGGGCTGCGCGTAGCGGAAAAGCCGGACAGCCAAGACATTTGTTTCGTGCCCAGCGGCAAGTACCAATCCGTTGTCGAGAAGCTGCGTCCCGGCTCGATCGAGCCCGGCGACATCGTGCATGTGGACGGCCGCGTGCTTGGCCGCCACGACGGCGTGATCAATTTCACGGTCGGCCAACGGCGCGGCATTGGCATCGCAACCGGCGAGCCGCTGTTTGTTGTGAAGCTCGACGCCGCTAGCAAGCGCGTCATTGTCGGTCCGCGCGAAGCTTTGGGCGTTTCCGGCATCGCGCTGAAGGACGTGAATTGGATCGGCGAATCTGTCGTCAGCGAGGACGCACTCGATGGCCGCCAAGTGCTCGTGCGCGTGCGCTCAACGCGTCCGCCCGTGCCCGCGCGGCTCTCCGTTAGCGCCGGTTGGTCGGTTGCACTCGACACGCCAGAAGAGGGTGTTGCGCCTGGTCAAGCTGCAGTGTTTTACGATCCTGCCTCCACGCGCGTGCTTGGCGGTGGCTGGATTGCGGCGACGGAGCGCTGAATGAGTGAAGCACAGGACACAGCGCGCGCCCTCATAGGCATTTCTGGCCTCGAAGCCATGCGCGCATTGATTGCCGGTAGGTTTCCGCCGCCGTCGATCGCCGCAACACTCGGTTTCACTTTGGCGGAGGTCGAAGATGGCCGTGCCGTGTTTGTGGGCAAACCTTCGGACCGTGTGCTTAATCCATTGGGCATCGTGCACGGCGGATGGGCATTGACGCTGATCGACAGCTGCACAGGCTGCGCCGCGCACACAACGCTGCCGGCAGGCGTAGGCTACACAACTGTGGAAACCAAAGTGAACTTCGTCCGCGCGATTCAGGCCGATACCGGTGAACTCCGCGCCGAAGGCGTTGTCGTCGCGCGCGGGCGCACCATTATTACAGCTGAAGGCAAACTTACCGACGCGCGCGGCAGACTTTACGCGCATGGCACATCGACTTTGTTGGTGCTACGGCCGGCTGGAAAATCGCCGACAAGTTCTGAAGGGAAGACACAATGAGCGAAGACGTCGTTATTGTCGGCATGGCGCGCACGCCGATGGGCGGTTTGATGGGTGAGTTGGCAGGCTTTTCGGCGCCAGAGCTCGGCGCGGCGGCGGTGAAGGCGGCGGTGCAGGAAGCCGGTACCGGGGGCGCCGACCAGATCATTATGGGCAACGTTCTCTCCGCAGGCCTCGGTCAAGCGCCTGCACGACAAGCAGCACTGCGCGCCGGCTTGGATGACTCGACTGAGGCGGTAACGCTCAACAAGATGTGCGGCTCGGGCCTGCAGGCCGTCGCCATGGCGCGGCAGGCGCTGCTCGCGGGCGAAGCGGAAACGGTGATCGCCGGCGGCATGGAGAGCATGTCGCGGGCGCCGTATTTGTTGCCGAGCTATCGCGGCGGCCGCAAGTTTGGGCACGACCGAGTGTTCGATCACATGGCTTATGATGGCCTTGAAGATGCCTACGAGGGCCTCGCCATGGGCGTCTACGCGGATCAGGCGGCGAAGGATTATCAGTTCACGCGCCAAACCCAGGACGCTTATGCGCTCGAGACGCTGACGCGCGCGCAGAACGCCGCGAAAGAGGGGCGCTTCAAGCGCGAGACCATCAAGCTCGAGTCGAAGTTTGGCGACATCGACACCGACGAACTGCCGCGTAAAGCCAAGCCGGAGAAAATTCCGTCGCTGAAGCCAGCCTTTACCGACGGCGGCACGGTGACGGCCGCCAATGCGTCGGCGATTTCCGACGGCGCGGCGGCGTTGGTGCTGACGACGGCGAGCAAGGCGAAGAAGCCGATCGCGCGCATCGTGGCGCAGGCTTCTCATGCGCAACATCCTTCGAAGTTTACCTCGGCGCCGGTGCCTGCAATTCGGAAAGCGCTCGATCGTGCCGGGTGGAAGGTGGGCGACGTCGATCTGTGGGAGATCAATGAAGCCTTTGCTGTCGTGCCGCTGATCGCGATGAAGGAGCTCGCCATTCCGTTTGACAATCTCAACGTCAATGGCGGCGCCTGCGCGCTGGGTCACCCGATCGGCGCGTCCGGCGCGCGCGTGCTGGTGACGTTGCTGGCGGCGATGGACGCGCGCGATGCGAAGCGCGGCGTCGCTTCGCTCTGCATCGGTGGCGGCGAGGGCATTGCGCTTTGTGTTGAGCGTGCGTGAGGTAAAGCCGTGAGCGCGGAAAAACTTCTCGAGCATTTCCGCGAACAAGCGATGTACTGCACGATGTTCGGCTCGCCCTTCACCGGCGAGCTGGTCACGCGCATGGGCCAGGATCTCGAAACCGGCGGGCCGACCGCGGCGCTGGTCGGCGATTGGCCCGGCAGCCCGCGCGCCGACGTGGTGGCGCTGCGCCTGTGCGGCGCGCTGCACGCAGCTGTGTTGATGGGCCGCGATGCGGCGCTCGCTGCGATCTACCCTGACGCCAGCGGCGCGTGGAGCATGGATGGAGTCTGGCCCGCCGCACGTGCGTTTCTGGCGCGCGACCGGGAATGGGTGGCTGAGTTCATCAAATCGCCACCGCAAACCAACGAAACGCGCCGATCGATTGCGCTGCTCGCCTGCTTCCTTGAATTCGCCAAATCTTGGAACGGTCCGATCGACACGCTGGAGATCGGCGCCAGCGCCGGGCTCAATCTGAACTGGGATCGCTTCGCCTATCGCACCGCGACGTGGTCGTGGGGCGATGCCAGTCCGGTGGTGATCGATACCGACTGGCAGGCGCCGCCGCCGGCAGTGCAAACGCGGATTGCTGTACGCGACCGCGCGGCGTGCGACCTCAATCCGCTCGACATCCGCGATCCGAACCAGCTCTTGCAGCTCAAATCCTACATCTGGCCGGATCAGGCCGATCGTCTCGCGCGCTTCGATGGCGCGGTGGCGCTGGCGCTTGAGACCGGCACACGCGTCGAGCGGGCGGACGCCGCGGCGTGGGTCGCCGATAAGCTTGCGTCGCGCGCCAAGGATGCGGCAACCATCGTGTATCATTCGGTCTTCCTGCAATATCCACCACGCGACGTCAGGGCGGCGATTGTCGAAGCCATCGAACGCGAAGGCGCAAAGGCGGATGCGACCGCGCCTTTGGTGTGGGTCCGGGCGGAACCGGAAGCCTTGTTCGGCGGCCCGCGCGAAAGCCAGCGCATGGTGATCGACTTTATTGCGTGGCCGGGCGGCGAGCGCCGCATCATGGGCTACACGGACGGACACGTGCGCGCGGTGTACGCGGGCGTGTAGGCGCGGCCTCGCTTCGCCGCTTTGCGTTTCGCAAAAACGGAGGGCGGAGACGCTGGGCCCGCACGCTTGGGTGCGAAGAGAAAAGGGAAACAGCGAGCGAGCCCGGCGTCTCCGCGATTGTTGGC
>JBAQGO010000022.1:0-7156 GCA_049287825.1 Vitreimonas sp.
GGTCAGCACCGAACCCTGCGCCTCGAGCACCCCACGCGAGACGATGTTTTCAGAGGCAATCAGTTCGACCTGCCGCTGCTGGCGCTTCAATTCATCCAGGATCGCCGATTGCACATCAGGATCGGCCCGGTTCAGCGCCGCTTCGAAAAAGCGATCGCGTTCGGCCGCGCGGCCCACACCCTGGTCCATGGCGCTCTCAAAGCTCCCTGAGAATTGAATCACCGGCAACATAGGCTTTGGGTTCAGCGCAATCAAAGCCGGTGGCAGTGCTGAGGAAATACTTATGAATGCAGCAGAGTAAGCGCCATTACCCGGCTAGTCCGAGAGTAATACTTGCGCCGCGTATCCAATGCCGCTTACAAGACGAACTGAGGGTGTTGTATTAGTTAGGAAAATTCGTGAACGGGCGGGAAGAAGACGAGGCCTCCGTAGCCAACGGCGGCGCCGCGCTCCGCATGACGACAGAAATCGTCGCGTCGTTTGTGAGCAACAACAAGGTCTCCTCGGACGAATTGGTAGACCTGATCCGCAGCGTGCACCGCGCGCTGGCGGGCCTATCCGATGCTGTCGGTGAGAAGGTTGGCGAGCGGCCAAAGCCCGCCGCCCCGATCAATCGCTCCGTGCACGATGACTACATCATCTGCTTGGAAGACGGCAAAAAACTCAAAATGCTGAAGCGCTACCTGCGCTCCACTTACGGCATGACGCCCGACGACTACCGCAAACGCTGGGGACTGCCCGCCGACTATCCGATGGTCGCCCCTTCTTACGCGGCGCGCCGCTCTGAATTCGCCAAGCGCATCGGTCTCGGCAAAGGCGTCCGCCGCCGCGACTAGACGATGATGCCGGGTCCTTTCGGCTTGTCGCCACCAGCCAGCTTCCGCTCAAGCAATTGCATGCCGAGCGCGCGAACGTCCGCCAACGCGGCGGTTGCCGGTGTCTGAAACACCACCTCTGTGCCAGTGGCGACATGCACAACGGCGACCCGCTGCACATCACCAATACGCGTGATTTCGAAAATGACTTCCTCGGGCGCGTCGGCGCTCACGGCGGCGAAGTATGCACCGGACACATCGCCCAAACCGCTTTGAGCGATGCGACCAGGCGCTCCATCAGCGCATCGTCATGGAAGGGTGACGGCGTGATCCGCAGCCGCTCGGTGCCCTTCGGCACCGTCGGATAGTTGATCGGTTGCACATAGATGCCGTGCTCGTAGAGCAGGATGTCGGAAATCTTCTTGCACCGCGCCGCATCGCCCACCAGCACCGGCACGATGTGGGTGGTGGATTCCGACATCACTGGGATGCCAGCCTCGAACAAAAGGGTTTTCAAGCGCTCGGCGCGCTCAGCGAGACGATCGCGCAGGTGGGGGCATTCGCGCACAATGCGCACACTTTCCAGCGCCGCTGCGGCTATGGAGGGCGCTAGCGACGTCGTGAAGATGAACCCCGAGGCGATGGAGCGGATCGCGTCAATCGCAACCTCTGGGCCGGTCACATAACCGCCCATGGCGCCGAACGCTTTCGCCAGCGTGCCTTCAATGAAGTCGACGCGATGCATCACGCCGTCGCGCTCGGCGACGCCGCCGCCGGTCGGGCCGTAGAGGCCGACGCCATGCACTTCATCCAGATAAGTCATCGCGCCATAAGCTTGCGCAATATCACAAATTGCTTCGATCGGCGCGGTGTCGCCATCCATCGAATAAACGCTCTCGAAGGCGATCAGCTTCGGCGCTTCCGCCGGCGCTTCGTTGATGAGCGCTTCCAAGTGCTGCAGGTCGTTGTGCCGGAAAATTCGGCGTTCGCATTTAGCGCGCTTAATGCCCTCAATCATCGAGGCGTGGTTTTGCGCGTCCGAAAAAATCCAAAGCTTGGGAAACAGTTTCGCCAACGTCGACAGCGTGGCGTCGTTGGACACGTAGCCGGAGGTAAACAGCAGCGCCGCCTCCTTGCCGTGCAGCGCCGCCAGCTCCCGCTCCAGGTCGACGTGATAGCTGGTGGTGCCGGAAATGTTGCGCGTGCCGCCGGCCCCGGCGCCAACCTTATCGAGCGCGGCATGAGCCGCATCCAGCACCTCTGGGCTCTGACCCTGGCCGAGATAATCGTTTGAGCACCACACCACGATGTCTTGGTAGGCGCCGTCTTGGGTTCTGAGCCGCGCATGCGGAAACCGGCCACGCTCGCGCATGATGTCCGCGAATATGCGGTAGCGGCCCTCGTCGCGGATGCCTGCGACAGCGTGCTCGAACACCTGAAGGTCTTGGTCTCTCATGGTCGAACTCATGTATAATGATGTTTGACGCGCACGAAACTGAGACGTGTCCGCGCAAGCCGAAGAGTTTTTGCGAACGGTTCGCATGAAAAGTTACACTGGACGTTATCCTGCTTCACGCGCCCGCCGCCTTCGCCAAAGCGATTGGGTGCGTCGTCTCACGCGCGAACACCGCTTGAGCACTGACGATCTCATCTGGGCGATGGTGGTCCACGACGGTCGCGAGGACGAAGTGGCTGTTGGCGCCATGCCTGGCGTCTCGCGGCTCTCGGTTTCCGCCGCAGCTGCGGCAGCGAAGCGTGCGCAGAAACTTGGCATCCCAGCGATCGCCGTCTTCCCGCACATCGACGCCGCGCGAAAAGACACAAGCGGCAAAGAGGCGCTCAATCCCAACGGCCTCGTCTGCAACGCTGTGCGCGCGATGAAGGACGCAGCGCCGGATGTCGGCATCATGGTCGATGTCGCGCTCGATCCCTTCACCGATCACGGCCATGACGGGCTCTTGAAGGACGGCCGCATTGTCAACGACGACACCGTGAAAGTCCTCGTCGAACAAGCGATCGTGCAAGTGAAAGCCGGCGCTGACATTGTCGCGCCGTCCGACATGATGGACGGCCGCGTCGGCGCCATCCGCGCGGGCCTCGATAAAGAGGGCTACGCCGAGACGCTGATCATGTCTTACGCAGCCAAATACGCCTCCGCGTTCTACGGACCGTACCGCGAAGCCATCGGCTCCGGAAAACTAGGCGGCGGCGGCGAAAAGAACCCAGGCGACAAGAAAACCTACCAGATGGATCTCGCCAACACAGACGAAGCGTTGCGCGAAGTCGCCATGGATGTCGCCGAAGGCGCCGACATGCTGTTGGTCAAACCTGGCCTGCCCTATCTCGACATCGTCCATCGCGTGAAAGCGACGTTCGGCATTCCGACTTACGCGTTTCAGGTCTCGGGCGAATACGCGATGATCAAGGCGGCCGCCGGCAATGGTTGGCTCGACGAAGATCGCGCAATTCTGGAATCGCTCACCGCTTTCAAGCGCGCCGGCGCCGACGGCATCGTCACCTATTTCGCGCCGAAGGCTGCCGAGCTCATCGCTTAAGCGGCTGCCTTCGCGAGCGCCATCTTGGCAAGTTCGTTGCGCACGCCAGCTGCGACTTGGGCACGCTGCTCGGTCGCGCCTAGGCCCAAAGCGGCAAGTTGGCTGATCGCCGCCGCGCACACCTGCAGGGCTGTCTTGCCGGCTTCAGAACGCAGGTCGTGCGCCGTCAGTTGCTGCGCAAGCGTTCCGCATACACTCATCAGTGCGGCATCGTTGGCGTTGACCGCATACGCCTGCACACGCCGCAACGCGCTCTCGCATTGAGACGCGCCGCCTTGGCCCTGCGCCATTTGCGTCAGCGCCGACGTCAGCGCTGCGAACGCTTGAGCCAGAGTGTCGGCCGCGTTGGCGGCTTCCGCCGCCGCGTCCACTTTCCGGCGCTTGCGCGGAGCGCCCGCAACAACGATCCCCGCCCGGCGGCAAGGGCCCACATAGCCTTCCGCATCAATAAACTCGCGCGGCTGCGTCAACACCTTGTTAATCGTCGCCGTCAGCACCTTGGCCGATAGCGGCTTGCCGATCAGTGCGTTAGCGCCGGCGTGACGGCAGTCTTCCGCCATGGCGCGAGAAAACGCGTTCGACGTAATGAAGATCGCTGATTTGCGGCACGGCAGCTTGTGAGCGCGCCGGAACGTCTTGGTCCATGCCGCCCCATCCAGCGGCGCCATTTCATAAGAGGCGATGATCACATTGGCGTTGCAACGCGAGAGCACTTCCAGCGCATCGTCTTGGGAGGTGAAGACCTTGATGGTCTCAACACCCGCATTCTTTAGAATGTCGACGATGATCTGACCTTCGAACTTGTTCGGTTCGATCAGGCAGACATGCCAAGACTTCACGTTCATAGCGTGCTCCAGCGCGCGAACGTCAAAAACTAATACAATGTGCTTAAGAACTTTTGAAAATCGCGTAATTGCGTAAACGTCTAGCGTAATGGTCGCTCTAGTCGCGCGATGAGACTAGATGTGTCCCACCGCTTACCGCCCATTGCTTGAACATCGGCGTAGTATTCATCGACGAGCTTCGTTAATTCCAACGTCGCGCCGTTGCGTTCTGCTTCATCGAGCACGAGCCCCAAATCCTTACGCATCCAATCGACTGCAAAGCCGAAGTCAAAGCGCCCTTCGGCCATTGTCTTCCACCTGTTCTCCATCTGCCAGCTTTGCGCCGCGCCCTTGGAGATTGCGCTGATCACCTTCTCGACGTCGAGCTCAGCGCGTTTGGCGAAGTGCAATCCTTCCGCCAAACCCTGCACAATGCCAGCAATGCAGATTTGGTTCACCATCTTCGCGAGCTCGCCGGAACCAGCTGGTCCGATCAGCGTCACGTTGGCCGCGTACGCGCGCATGATCGGTTCAGCTTCCGCAAACGCGCTGGCTTCGCCGCCGGCCATGACGGTCAGCCGCGCCGCTTCCGCGCCAGCCTGACCGCCCGACACCGGTGCGTCGAGAAAGCCGAAGCCCGCAGCTTCGCAACGCTCCGCCAGCTCGCGCGCGAGCAATGCCGACGACGTCGTGTGATCGACGAAAATCGCGCCCTTGCGCATCGTCGCCGCGGCGGCTTCAAACACCTCGCGCACATCGCGATCGTTGCCTACACAGGCAAACACGATGTCGGCGTCCTCAGCGGCTGCCGCGACCGACGAGTAGGTCCGCCCCGCATATTTCTGCGCCCAATCGCGTGACTTCTCATCGCTACGGTTGAACACCGCAACCTGGTGGCCGGCTTTCGACAAATGGCCAGCCATCGGCGAGCCCATGACGCCGAGCCCAATGAATGCTGTCTTCGCCATCACGTCTTCTCCCGCGGATCGTCTAAGCGGCCATAGAGGCCTCTAAAAAATGTAAGAGCGGCCCCCGGTCTGGCACGGAAGTCCTGCACTTCGCCGATGACAATAAGATGGTCGCCCGTCACGCGGCGCTCATAGGTTTTGCACGAAAGCCAGCCGATCCCCGCCTTCAGCACTGGCGCGCCGCCAAATGTGTCTGCCTCTTGGGGCGCGATCTCTTCGGTCTCCGCGCGCGCAAACCGCACGGCGAGCGCTTCCTCAGCCGCGCCTAGCATGGTCACGCCCCAAACATCGGCCGCCGCGAACACGTCATAGCGCGCGCTTTGGTCGCCTAAACACCACAGCAAAAGACGCGGCTGGAGCGATACTGAGGTCAGCGAATTCACGGTGATGCCAGAAAGCCCGCCACCTTCACGCGCAGCGCTGACCACCGTCACACCGGTGGCGAACGCGCTCATGGCGCGCCGGAAGGCCTGTTCGGGCTCAATTGGGCTCACGTGGGATTCAAACTCATCTGCTCAACGCGATCTTAACGCTCATTAGCCATTGATGCGCGACTCTCCGCCAGAACGGACGGATTATGGCTGCCGCGACCAATCAACGCCCCATCATTATCAAGCGCATCAAGAAGGTTGCCGGTGGTGGTCACCATGGCGGCGCCTGGAAAGTCGCCTACGCCGACTTCGTGACCGCCATGATGGCGTTCTTTCTGCTCATGTGGCTGATCAACACCACCAGCCCCGAACAGCGCCGCGGCATTGCCGAATTCTTCGCGCCAGCGAGCGTCAGCCGGGTCTCGTCCGGCGCAGGGGGCCTCCTGGAAGGCACAAGCTTCGCCGACAGCGGCGTCCGCGACGGCCATTCCGCCCCAGTCGCGCAGCCTTCCGAGCCGCAATACACCTCGAACGCGCGCGACGCGAACCAGCAGCAATCGGGCCAGTCGCAGCCGTCGCAGGATTCACTCAGCCGCGCCCGTTCGATCCGCGAGGACGCGGAGTTCGAACGCGCTCAGATCGCCATCCGCCAAGCCATGCAGGACATGCCCGACGTCGCCGAACTCTCGCGCAATGTCGTCGTCGAACAAACACCCGAAGGCCTGCGCATTCAAATCATCGATCAGGAAGGCCGCTCGATGTTTGCGCCCGGCGATGCGCAACCCAACGATCGCGCCCGCCGTTTGCTGGTCGCCATCTCCGGCGTGATTTCACAATTGCCGAACCGGCTCACCATTTCCGGCCACACCGACGGTTCATCGTCCGGCAGCCGCTACAACTCCAATTTCGAACTCTCGGCAGCCCGTGCCAACGCCGCGCGCAGCATTCTGATGGCCCAAGGGATTCCCGCCGACCGCGTCTACGAGGTCGCCGGGCGCGCCGACAGTGAACCCATGTTCCCCGACGACCCCACGCTCCCCGGCAACCGCCGCATCGCCATTACGCTCCTGCGCGAAGCGCCGCCGCTGCCTGCAGATCACGATTTGTAGGACTCGCGCCGCCCAATTCGGCCGAGTCGCTGTGCGGACCGCGGGCGTCCTCGCCCGCTGTTTTGTTGTCCGAACAAGGAGCGGACGAGAACAAGCGCGCTCCAAATTATGTCGAGTGTTGCAACGCAATTCGACCGGGGTGAAACCGCGTTATTGTAGCTCGTCTTCTGTTGGGAGGCTTTCGAGGCCCAAAGTCGAACAGTTCAGAAGATGCGGATTGAGCGTGATGCGGAAGACAATCGTGAGATTAGGCGCCGCGGCGTCGGTGAGAAAAGAGAAAGCCGCAGGTCCTGAAGCGAACTGGGTCGCTTCGAGCACGACAGCCGGGAACGGAAATTAGGCGCTAAGAGCGCGCGGCAACCCCAGCGTCGCAGGGATCGGTCCGGGGGCAACCCGGCTTGGCGAAGAGAAAGCGCCGATCTTCAGTTTCGCTGCTTCAGTTATCGAAGCAGTGAAACCTTGTCTCTCAAACGCATGGCCCGCCGTGGTTCGGTAGCAACGCCCCTGAGTTTCC
>JBAQGO010000023.1:0-41246 GCA_049287825.1 Vitreimonas sp.
ACAATAACCAAGATAACGACACGACCAACAACACCACGAACAACACCGACAACACCCAGGACAACGACACTACCAACAACACGACGACCACCAACAACGCCGATGCCTCGACCGACGTTTCGGATTCTGGCAACGGCAACTTCTCGGGCAACAATGGTGGCCACAACGACACCGCCACCGCCGACAATGGCTCAAACCAAGCCGGGGACGATCAAACGCTGGCCTCAACGGTAGCGGGTGGCGATCAAGCCAATAGCTCAACCGTCGCGGGCGACAACCAAAACATCGCTTCGACGGTTGCGGGCAACGATCAAGCCTATAACTCGACGGTTGCTGGCGATAACCAAAACATCGGCTCGACAACCGCGGGCAGTGATCAAGCTAACAACTCGAACGTGGCGGGCGACAATCAAGTCGTTGCGGCCAACTCAAACGTCGCCGGTGACAATCAACATGTCGCCGACAACGGCTCGAGCCAAGCAGGTGACAACCTCAACCAAAGCTCAACGGTTGCAGGCGGCGACCAAGCCAATAACTCGACTGTTGCAGGTGAAGATCAAGCCATCGCCAACGGTTCCAACCAAGCCGGCGACAACCAAACGGTTGCCGACAACGGCTCGACCTTGGCTGGCGGCGATCAAGCCAACAACTCCACGGTTGCGGGCGGCGATCAAGCCAACGGTTCAACGGTTGCCGGTGAAGATCAAGCCATCGCCAACAACTCGAACCAAGCCGGCGACAACCAAGCGATCGCCGACAATGGGTCGCAGCAAGCGGGCCAGGATTTGACCACCGTCGCCGATAGCGGCAACGGCAACTTCTCCGGCAACAACGGCGGCCACAACGATATCGCCGATAATGGTTCGGCGCAGGCCGGCGACGATTTGGCTCAAAACTCGCAAGTCGCGGGCGACAACCAAAACATCGCCAACAACTCGAACCAAGCAGGTGACAACCAACACGTCGCTGACAACGGCTCGAACCAAGCCGGCGACGACCTAAACCAGAACTCTGGCACCTACGCTGGCGACGATCTAAATCAAAACGCGGGCACATACGCCGGCGGCGATCAAGCCAACGCATCGACCGTGGCTGGCGAAGATCAGTCGATCGCTAACAATTCGAACCAAGCCGGCGAAGACCAAACACTCGCCGACAACGGTTCGAACCAAGCTGGCGACGACCAAACGCAAAACTCGAACGTGGCGGGCGACGATCAATCAGTCGCAGACAACGGCTCAACTCAGGCGGGACGTGACCAATACCAAGCCTCCGCTGGCGCCAATGTCGCAGGCGACGATCAAACCGTCGCAACCGCGTCAAATATTGCGGGCGAGGATCAAAACCAAGCGAATGGCGGCTCGAACATCGCCGGTGACAACCAGACCGTCGCGACCAATTCGAACTTGGCCGGTGATGATCAGCAACAAGCGAGCGGCGATTCCAACGTCGCCGGCGACGACATGACGTTGGCGGACAATGGCTCAAACCAGGCCGGCCACGATCAACTCATCGCCAGCGGCGGCAGCAATGCTGCCGGCGATGACTTGACAAACAACAACGGCAACCTTGCTGGCGACGACGTCGTCAACAACAACGGAACTTACGCTGGCCACGATCAAGCCATCGCATCAAACGTTGCTGGCGACGATCAGAACCAAAACTCAGTGGTTGCGGGTCACGATCAAGCCAACAACTCGACGGTTGCGGGCGATGATCAAAACATCGGCTCAAATGTCGCTGGCGACAATCTTGCCCAAGACTCGAACGTAGCCGGCGATAACCTCGCTCAAAACTCGAACGTCGCAGGCGACAACCAACACGTTGCAGACAACGGCTCGACCCAAGCAGGCGATGACCAAAACATCGGTTCGAACGTTGCGGGCGACAATCTTGCCCAAAACTCGAACGTGGCAGGCGACAACCAACACGTTGCCGACAACGGCTCGACCCAAGCCGGCGACGATCTCGCGCAAAACTCTAACGTTGCTGGCGACAATCAACATGTCGCTGATAACGGCTCGAACCAAGCGGGAGACGATCTGACCCAAAACACGGGCAACTTGGCTGGTGACAATCAACACGTTGCAGACAACGGTTCGACTCAAGCAGGCGATGACCTGAATCAAAATTCGGGCACGTATGCGGAAGGCGATCAAGCCAACAACTCGACAGTTGCGGGCCATGATCAAGCGATCGCTAACAATTCGAACCAAGCCGGCGACGATCAAACGTTGGCCGACAATGGCTCGACCTTGGTGGGCGGCGACCAGAACAACAACACTGGCACCTATGCCGGCCATGATCAGGCCAACAACTCGACAGTTGCGGGCGGCGATCAAGCCAACAACTCGACGGTTGCGGGCGACGATCTCGCTCAAAACTCCAACGTTGCGGGCGACAATCAAAACGTCGCCTCGACGGTTGCGGGCGGCGATCAAGCCAACAACTCAACGGTTGCTGGTGGCGATCAAGCCAATAACTCGACGGTTGCTGGCGGCGATCAAGCCAATAACTCGACGGTTGCTGGTGGCGATCAAGCCAACAACTCGACGATTGCTGGCAGCGATCAAGCCATCGCCAGCGGCGGCTCCAGCATTGCTGGCAATGACGTCGATAACTCGACCGACAACTCAACCAACCACTCGTACAACACGCATGTCTCTGACTCGTACAATCCTGATAGCTCGGTGAACCATTCCAACAACACCGATATCAGTCATTCGTACAACACCACGACATCGACGACGGTTCTCACCTCGATGGATCTCGCGGCGACAGTCACGGATGTGTCGGTTGACGCACATGCACTGAAGCACGCTGGTCAAGTTGACACCGGCGCCGTCTCCATTGACGGCGGCGCGATGACCAACTTCGGCGGCATCAACACCTCGAGCATGAACTCGGGCATTGGCTCGGCGAACCAAGCGGCTACAGCCGTTGGCGCCAACGCCAACGTCACGTTCGGCCATCCTTAAGCAGTAGCGGCCGGGCCGGTGGAAGCAATTCCGCCGGCCCGGTCCACGCTTTAACAAAAAGGCAGGCGTCACAATGAAGTCCGTGACCCAATTCTTTCACGGCGGTTTGTTCGTAGCGGCTCTGGCGTTCGCCGGGGTCGCATCGGCGCAAGACGCTCCCTCCCCTGCGCCAGCTGGCGCAGACAACGCAGAAGTCATGAGCAACGACGACCTCAATGCTCTCTCGGGCGGGACCGGCGTAACTGTCGAAGTCATTACCCAAGGCACGCTGAACGCCGTCAACAGCGGCAACACGGTGTCTGGGGACGTGGTCAGCTCGGGCCAAGTCAATGTCGGCGCCGACGCGTTCTCTGGCTATTCAGGCATTGGCAATTTCGTGATCAACACCGGCCACAATAACAATCTGCAGTCCAACATGAGTGTCAGCGTGGTGATTACCCCGCCAGCGCCGGCGCCAGGACCATAAAGCGGTGCGCGACATCGCTCCTATGATTTTATCTTCCCCGCTCCGCCAAAAGCGGAGCGCCTTCTTTCTGCTTGCCGCTCTCTCCCTTTTGGTTTTGTCCGCGCCACAGCGCGCCACGGCCCAAGTACGTTTTCATGGCGAGGCGGGCGGCGCCTATTCCGTGAACGTCGTCAGTTGGCGCGATATGCCCTTCCGGACTGTTGTACGACAGCAGTTCGACTACAGCTGCGGGTCTGCCGCGGTCGCGACACTCTTGCGCTTTCACTACAGCCAAAACATTGGCGAGAGCGACGTCTTCCGCACGATGTATGAGCACGGCGATCAAGCTCGCATCCGCCAAGTCGGCTTTTCGATGCTCGACATGCGCAACTATCTCAATGCGCAAGGGTTTGCGACCGATGGCTTAAGACTGTCGCTTGATGAACTGGCTGCGCTTCAGACGCCAACCATCGCGCTCATTACCAGAAGTGGGTATCGCCACTTCGTGGTCGTCAAAGGCATTCAGGCGGACGATGTGCTCGTCGGAGATCCGACCTTCGGCCTGCAAACCTATTCACGCGCGCAATTCTCGGCCATGTGGAACGGCGTAGTGCTCGCCATCCGTCACACGCCTAACGTGAATGCGGCCGTCTATAATAGTGCACAAGAATGGCGGGCGCGGCCCGTTGCGCCCATGGGCGCCGCGACCGGGCCGATGTCGCCGTCGGACTTTTATCGGGAGATGCGCGAAGTTTATCAAATCACTCCAGCGCGCACGGTCAACTGATGCGCGGCGCTCTGGCCCTCCTGTTTTTTATCGCGTTCATTGCGCCGTCTCGGATCGCGTACGCAGACGATATTTGGGGCGATGGCGTCGTCGTGATGAACGACGACGAGATGAACGACCTGCGAGGTGGTTTTGCGGTTGGCGGCATTGACATCAATTTCGGCGCGACGGTCACGACCTATGTAAACGGTCAGCCGGCGCTCACCACACAGCTGACCTGGACGGACGCCGGCCAGATCGTGCAGCAGACGGTGGGGGACGTAGGCGTGACGATGCAAAACCTATCCCCTGCGGCGTTGTCTGCTCTAGGACTCGATGGCTCTGCCGGCAGCAATGGCGTGGCGATCACCGACGCCAATGGCGTCACCGCCCTCGTCCATACCGTGACGGGCGGGGCATTACAGAACATCATCATCAACGATGCGTCGAACCGCGATATCCGCCAGGACATCGACGTCACGCTGACACTGCCCGGCTTCGACGCGATCCAAAACGCAATTGGCCTGCAGCAATTCGGCCTTCGCCTCGGCGACGATCTGCGCAGCGTGGACTTTGGCGGTTAGACGATTTCGAGACTGCGCTCGCATCGCCAGCGAACGCCGACTTCTCGAGTCTAGTGCACCAAAAATGATGGTCGCCGCCTTGGCGGACCCGCCTATCTGAGTTCCGAGACGCTCTCGCCTTGAGCGGCGGGCGCAGCGGCGAGCCGTTTCAATGCGCGCTCGGCGACGAGAAGCTCCATGTCTTCGGCTTCCATGTCGGCGCGCAGTTTTTCTAAACCCGCGAGCTCGCGCGCAATCTGCGCTCGACGTGTAGTGACCGTACTTAGATCTGGTCCATCCATGGGTTGACCCTAACGCGGTGGCTCTCTGCTTTGCACTTGTCGCGCGAGAGAGGCGAGAAAAACGCGCGCGAGGGGCGCCCGTTCAAGTGCCGAACGAAGATTTCCGGCAACCTGACGCGTCGCGGAGAGACCGTCGTCGAAGAAGGAGTGGTGTCGAGTCTCGGTTACTGCGTCAGCCAGGGGTGTAGGCTCGCCGTAATGCATCCGGCCTAACCGCTGGAGCACGCGTTCGGCCACTTCCAGACCATCGTCTTCCTGGAGCAAGTCGACGCGTGTTCGGTCAACCTCGGCCATTTTGGCGGCCAGGGCAGCGCGTCGCGCGGCAACGGCGTCGATGTCCGATCCGCTCATGCCGCATCCTAACCCCGAAGCGTGGGCCACCAACTCCTTGCAAACCTGAGGGGTGTGCAGCCAGGCGCTCACACCCGACCCATGAGCCGTCTGCAAAGCGCTAGATTTGCCACTTCGTGAAGGTGCGGGTGAGCTTCGCACGCGCTTCATCTGAAATGCCTTCGCCAGGCGTGGCATAGACCACCAAGCGATAGGTGTCGAAGAGCGTGGAGAAACTCCGCGAGGCATCGAGAGGCGCGCGGTAGTTCGGCGTTAGGTAGGTAACGATCATGCTTTTGCCGGGCGAACTCACCACCTGCTCCAGCCGTTTCACAACGCCTTCCATGGGCTCATCGTGAAACGGATTGAGGAAAAACACGAAGGTGCGGTCGCCAAAGCCGCTGACTTCGCGGGCATCTTGGCAGATGGCGGACACGTCGGTGCAGCGAACGGCGCCACTTTTTGCGAACGTCTCAATGTTGCGGGTGGCGGCGGCAGTCAGGTTCTGCGAAATCTCGACCCCGCGCACGCGCTTGAAGGGATAGGTCGAGGCGACGATCAGCGCCTTGCCCTTGCCTGAACCGATGTCGATGAAGTCGAATTCCTCCGGATGCGGGGCGACAGCGTCGATGATGATGCGGAGAACGCCTTCGTGCACGCCTTGATAGTGTTCCGCGCCGCTCTTCTGATCCTCACTTATGTCGTAAGCGTCGAGATCAATTTTGCCGGCAGTGTCGGTGCCGTGAACGCGATCGAACGCGATGTTGTCTTGCGACACGCGCGCCATGAAGCGCTGAATGCGGTTGCTGCGTAGTTTTTCGCGAACGACATTGAGAAGGCTCATAAGTGCAAAATCCGCGTAAGGAAGCGCTGCGTCAATGTCAGGAAAGCGCCAGCGTATGAAACACGCCAACCGGGGGAATATATAAGCCGCCTTGAAGGCAGCATCGGAAGCGGCGCGGAGAGTGTGTGCCGAGGCGATACCAGGCTCCCCTCGCAAGCGAAGGCGGCCCGCTGCGCGTCCATACCGACACCGCGTGCGTGTGATGGGTTGCCTCGCCTCGGCCCCTAAGACACGCTCTCTGGCGGGGAGCGATTGCTTTGATTAAGCGGAGCATCAAGGCGGCCGTCCGGCCGGTTGTTCGCGCGTTGCGCCCGGCGCTTGAGTACGCGTCGCGCACGTGGCCTGGCGCCGCGTCCGGCGCGCCGAGCATCCAATGGTTCAACACCTGGACGCCCGAGCTGGACACCGCGCTCTCGGAATTGCCGGAGGTTCCGGGCTGCGGTCGCGACCAGTACCGCCTTCTGACCCAACCAAGCGAGTTTCCGAAGCGCCACGCGCTGGCTCGAGAAAATGGCGCGCCCACCGCGCTCATCTCACTGCGCCGTCGCACCACGTATTGGGAGCCGGTGACCTATCAGGCGCTTCCGGGCGTCATTGCTCCAGCGTCCAGCGCAGAAGCGCTAGGCCGCGCGCTCGCGACCCTTGGCATTGAGGTTCGCGTCAATGCCGGCCTGACCGATAGCGCACGCGACCTCAATCCCAGCATCCTAAACGCGTATGAGACCTGCGAAATTGACCTGCGCAGCGATTACGAAGCCTATTGGAAATTGCACAAAGGCTGGCAGCGCCGCGCAGTCCAGCGCGCCCGCACAAAATGCGCGACCATGGAAACGCGTATCGACAATGCAGATGATCTCAATTGGATCATCACGCAGTGGCGCGAGATGTGGCGCACCGATCCCACGCGTGAAATTGTGGCCGCCCCTGACCGTTTGCGCTTCTGGCCAACGGCGTTGGGCGCCGCGCCGCAAGCAAACCGCGTTGGCGTTCACGTCGTGCAATTGTTGGACGGCCAGCGCCGCGTTGCCGGCATGGTGCTCATTCGCTCGGGGGACAGATTTCTCTTCCAATGCACTTGTCGCGACCTGACCTATGATGACGCCGCCGTTGGCACGCGTGTGATGGACGCTTCGATCGCCTGGGCTGCAAGTACCGGCGCCGCCACATTCTTTCTCGGCGGAGGCAGTTCGCTCGGGCACAAGGAAAAATGGGCGCCCAAGAATGGCGTTCGCTACGAAGCGATTTTTCGTCCAAAGCTTATGGAGTACCTACACCGTTTCGACCCAAGCTAACTTGTGCTGACGCCGGCATCCAGGCTGTCTCACGCTGTTGGCGGATATACGCCTGCAAGAACCTGGTCGAAGTGCTCAAGCACCGCGCTGTTGCAATCGCATTGATGCGCCTTGAGTGCATAAAAATTCTTTACCTCAAGCGCGCCTCGCCGCCATTTCATGATGTCCTCCGCCTGCCATCTCTTAATGACGCGGTTGACGTATGAGCGGCCAACTCCAAGCATCCCGGCCAACTGCTCCTGCGTGAGGGGGACATTGTTGTCACCCGTGCGTTCCATCGCTGAGATGATCCATTTCGCGGTGCGCTGTTCAATGGAATGAGTCGCGTTGCAGGCGGTGGCTTGAAAGACTTGCGCGAACAGACAGTCGGCGTAACGCGCGAAGAGGTGGCGGATGGCCAGCGAAGCCATTTTAGCTTCTTCGAGTTTCACGGTCTCCACTTTGATGAAGACGCCGGGAAACTGGACGATGGCGCGGGCAAATGCCGGCAGGCGTCCCTGGCTCACAATGCCTCCAACCGCTCCTTCACGCCCGACCAGGGCTGTTTCAACGCTGCTGCCGTCGCGCAGCATAATGCGAAAGGACGCAAGGCTAGCGCCGCAAGGAAAATACGTATGGTCGACGAAATCTCCGGGCTCGTAGAGCACTTGGCCTGCCTCGGCGCGCGAGCTTTGCAGCAGCGGCGTCAACAACGCCAGGTCGGCGGGCCTTAAATGGCCGAGCAAATTGTTCTCTGAAGGCGGCGCGCACGCTTCAATGGCCATGATCGTCATACATCTCGAACGCACCAACGTGCCGAACGTTCAGCTGTAAACACTCCCCCCGCCGCTTACTGTCCACTAGTGCACAGACAGCGCTCGCGCACGCGTGTAGGTAAACAATTCGCCCAGCCCGGGCGTTCGCTGATTGAGGACGCCCAGGCAGCAATGCGCGACGCCCACGATTTACAGCTGTTGCTTCGCTCCAGCGAAGCGCGGGCTGAGGCAATTTTGAAGGCTTCCCTCGACGCAATCGTGCTCATGGATCACGAGGGCCGTTTTCTCGACTACAATCCTGCTGCCGAAGCCATGTTCGGGTATCGGCGCGACGACGTGATCGGCCAGCCCCTGGCCGACTTCATCATTCCCCCGCGCATGCGTGAGCTTCATCACCAAGGTATGGTCCACTATCTGGCGACTGGCGCCGGGCCGGTCATCAATCACCGCGTCGAGCTTCCAGCGCTGCATCGCAACGGCGAGGAATTTCCCGTCGAACTGACCATCGTGCCGATCGCCGGTGAAACCACTCCTGTTTTTGTCGGCTTCCTGCGCGACATCTCCGATCGCAAACGATCCGAGCAGCGCCAAGCCTTCTTGCTTGATGAACTTAGCCACCGAAGCAAGAACCTGCTCGCGGTCATTCAAGCTATTATCAATCGCACACTCAAGGATCACGCGCCCGAAGACGCGCGGCGCATCATCGATCAGCGCATCACCGCGCTCGCACGAAGCCATGCCGCGCTGGCTGCCAATCCAACTGGCGCGTCGCTCAGCCGCATCATTGCGGATGAAATCGACGCGTTTTCGAACCGCGTGCGAGCCAGAGGCCCACAGATTCATTTGCAGGCGCGCGCCGCACAAACCATGGCGCTCTTGGTGCATGAGCTCGCTACTAACGCCATCAAGCACGGTGCATTGGCCAGCGGCCCGGGGCGCGTCGACATTACCTGGACACTGAGCGATGCCGCCCACCCGCTTTTTACACTTGAATGGCGCGAATGCGGCGGCGCCCCAGTCGCCGCGCCGACGCGGTCTGGCTTTGGCCGCACCGTACTCGAACAGATTGCCGCTTCGGAGTTCAAGACCACGCCAACGATGAGCTTCGCATCCGAAGGGCTACGCTACCGACTGGAGGCGTCGTTGAGCCTCCTAGTAGAAGAGTCGAGTGCGTAGCTGCGGCCGACGGGAAGTGGTCCTTGCCGCAGCGTTGAAGCACGCCACAGCTAAATTGGTCGTTGGAATACTTGTCACGTGCGGGAGTGCCAAAATGATAACTGAGTTCCCATGCGGGCTCATGGCGGCAATGAGCCATTGATCTCGCTGGTGACGCCGAATTCGATTTGATCGGTATGCACCGGGCTGAAGCCGCCAATCTCATGAGCAAACATGGCTTTGCCGAGCGCCAGCATGTCGCCGATGTTGGCGACCGACATCGAGGCCGGCGGCGGTGTTTGACCCGGCCACCAATGCGACCAGCCCGATACATAGGCGTCAACGGGTTGCGCAGCGCTCGTTCCCGCGTATTTGACCGCTAGATCTCGAAGCGAAAAATTTGTCAGTCCATAGCGGCTGGAAATCAGGTGATACCAGGCCGCCACGCCGTGCTCGGGCGTGCGATAGATCGTGGTGATGTTGCCGGCGCTGTCGGGCTGCGTGACACCCACATAACCCAGACGCTGGCGTTGCCACGACGAGATGTTGAGCGCGCCCGGATTATTGGTTCGAACCGAACGACGAATCGAAAGGTCCTCCGGCGTTGCACAAAAATATCCGCCTGGGACGAGCGATCCAAAATTGACGCCCGAGAACGCCAAAAGCTGCGGTTTCAGCGCCGCCGAACCGATCGCGGAAGACAACGCGTCGATGCGTTGGAGCAGGTGTGCGCTAACGTTAGCGTTCGCATCCCTCTTTTCGTTCTCCGCGCCCTGGTTCGATTTGCTGCCGGTTGGCGTCGCCGCAGTGTCATGCCCGGTAGAAGCTGAAGACGCGCGTGAAAGATTTGGGGCAAACGCTTCGATGACGTCGGCCCCGACATACCCAGCCGCCGCAAGCCCCAGCATGGTGTCGCTGTCGGCAGCGCTTAGATGAGTGATTCTGGAGATGCCGACCGACAAGCCGGCCACTATCCCGGCCAGAAAACCAATCATCAGGCTGATCAGAAGCTTTGCTGCGATGAACAGATCAGCAGGGTCGGCGTCCCGCTCAGTGGCCAGATCATGCAATTTCTTGAGGCCAACCACCGCGCGAACGCCCTGGCCAAGCATGCCCAGCAATCCAGCCAAAATAAGCGCTGTCAAAATCTCACTGGCGCCGTCGCCTTCGTGCATTTGAATCTCCCCCGAATCCCTTCGAAGGCCCCACTAAAGAGCCCCCGCGTTCCTCCATTTCAACAATGTCTCGCGCGCTACTTCGAAATGCATGGCGTCCTCTGTCGGAAACACCGCGCCCCAATACCATCCATGTGCATTGAAATACTTCGCAAGGATCAGCAGTCCCCGCATGACGGTGTTGTCACCCTGCGTATCAAGCTTGCCGTCGATGGTCAGATCGACAGCAGCACCCCAGGTGTGATTAGAGGGATCAGCGATAACCTTGCCTGTGATCTTCTTGTAGCGGCAGCACATCATGCCGGCTGTGCCGAGTAGCGCATAAAGATCGGGCATTTCGCTCTGCACGTCGCTGAACACAGCGTCCAACGAATTCAACGCCGCTTTGAGGCCCGTTACTTTGATCGGGCCTGACGTGCGTGTTGTCACGAGCTTTTTGAAAGCTGGATTGGTAGGATCTTGACACTCGCCGCTGTAGGTGTCGCGCGGATCGCCCAACAAGCCGCGCATGAACGACGAAGATGGGCTAGTCAAACCTTGATTGACGCCCGTCTTGGCCGGCTTTGGCAATTTCTCCGTGTAGTCCATTTCGCCCCCGCGCATTGGTACAGCGTAACCGCCACGCCATCGACGCAAGCTGTAGTTGCAGCAGAAATACCACGCGTTGACTTGGTCGTGTAGTGTCTACTGTGGTGGAAGCGGTCGTGCGCTGCAAGCGGGGCCACCGGCGCAAGGCGACGCCGAGAAGAACCGCTCCTGCAAGCATTCCGTTACGCGAATTGAGAGAGGTGGGCCGTTGGTGCGAGTTTGATGGCCCGACCCGCCGCCGGGATTGGCTTCACGAGAGACGCGATCAGCTGCCGCGAGCAGTGCCAACTGCTTCTACCCCAACGACTTGTTCGCCAATGTAGCGCGCATTGCCGACGCGAACTACATCACTCAGCGCCTCAAGCGTCTGCCCGATCGGAGTTGCGTAGCTTCCGTCGTGAATCTGATACACGTCGGGACATAGTCCTATGCCGAACCCATTGAGGCTGTCATCATCGCCGGAACGATCGCTGTGCAGGGCAGCCAGACGGCATTGAGCGCTTCGCACCATCGGGAAGACCCACTTGGCTGCCGGCACGCTCTCATCGCGCTTCCTGAGTTTGCGCAGCACTCGTCCCCCGATCTGCTCTGATGAGCCGCCGGAATAGGAATTGACGACATCGAAGAAATTGATCCCTCGCGCGCTTGCAAACCCAATCAGCGCCTCGGGCTCTGTCTCGTCGAACACCCAATGACTACCTCGCTTGGGATCGCCGAACCTCATGCAGTCAAGGCACATCTTGAGGCTATATGGGGCCGCTAGCTGTACGCTGCTTCGGCGTCGATGTCCCCTTCCGTTTTGCGGCACCGCTGGCAATGTGAGACGTCGCGTCGGCCACGGCGAACGATTTGTTCGCGGAAAGCCTTCGCCTGTTCGAGGAGCACCGATAGGTCTTCATCAATGATGTTGCCCAAGCGCCCCATGGGGTTGAACGATAGCAAGCAGACGAAGGCGTCGCCCGTAGTTGTGATGCAGAGCGCGTTGCCGGCCCAAAAGCACGGTCCCGCGGGAACCAGGCCGTCGTCAAAAGTCACCTCTTCGCCGTTCTTTCCCATCGGATGCACACGTGTCCACACATCGCTGTGGCGGCCCAGGGCCAGAAGCTCATTATCGTACTTGGTGCGGCCGTAGGTGATCTCGAATATGCCGATGTCAGCGCAGGCGCCCGCCAAATGATCGCGCGCGTGCAGCAGCGCGCGGAGCCCCTGCATCGTCGGCAGCCATGTGCCAGCGCCTCGATTGGCTTCGTGCGCTTCGGGGCCGCCGCCATCGATCGAAACGTAGATGCGATCACCCGGCAACGTACGGCTCAGGAGGTCGATGCTGTTCTCTGCGCGGAGCAAGAGACCGTTCGTATGAAACTCGAGCGGCGTGCCCGGTAACAGCTCACGCCTGATCGTCAAGAATTCCGGTAGCCGCTTGTTCGTCATCGGCTCGCCGCGCCAATTGAGGTGAAAGCGCTCAACTGAAACTCCGGGCAGGGCCAGCTTTTGCAATATCAATCGGAAATCGCGGAGCGACATCAGGTGCGGTATGTGGCTTTCCTTGGTGTAGCAATCACGGCAAGCCAAGTTGCAAGTCGACGAGGCATCCATCCAAACCCACAATTTGGACACACTCATCTCTTGCCTGCTCCTTGAGCGAACGACCAATTCACCGTGCGCCATCTGCTGTGCACGTTGTTCAGCGCGCCTTCGATCTCGCGCCACTGCTTGTTGAACGGCGTGGGCCCGTCGGGATTTACCCGCACGACTTTGCCAGCCGTTGAGGAGGCCCAGACCCAGGTATTGTCGCCCAATCGCGCCGCCGCGTGTTCATATATTCGGTCTTCGTCCCAATCGAAGAACACGAGTGCAGAGCGACTGCTGGTCTTTCTTGACGCTCGCTCGGTCAGATTGAGATGTCCGACAGCAAGCTGATGAGCGGTCATCCAGGGCACCGCGGTGACCGTGAGGCGAAGCGCTTGACGTATCGCGCTGACCAGCAGGCTTGAGCAGTCTATGCCAGCCATGCTGCGGCCGCCGTACTTGTAAGGCGCGCCCACCAGACGAACGAGCGCCCGTTCATATGTCGCCTCTCTTCGTGAAGTCGTGACGAACTCCAGCGTCATGCGAAAGATTGCGCACCCGTGACAGTCACCAGCTTGGTCTGCAGCTTCTTCGCCGCCAGCGCAGACTGTTCCCCTATGACAAGTGTGCCAGTGATCAAGTCGTAGTCGTAATCCACGTTCGGCCACCACGGCGGCAGGTAGAGGATCGCATGCAGGCCATCGGACACCTCGTGGCCTCTGGCGGCGACCTCGGTCAGCGTGAGCACGGAGGGATTACCCGGCTTGATCTTGCCGCGTAAGGCGGCCCTGCGCTGCCCTATCTTCAACTCACCAGAAACTGCGGCTCGGGTCGCAGTAGTGATATTGAGGACGGCACTGCCGAGGGAAACAAGCTCAAGCAACTTTGATTCGTCATAGGCCGACAGCGACAGCCTCCACGTCCCTCGAATTCTAATAGCAGCCAAAATCTTGCCCCTACACCTTGAGCCATCGCTTAACGGCATTACGGTACACCCACGGCGCATAGGCGTACAGTATGAGAAGACTCCTCGAAGCGAGAACGAACGTCGGTCATCACCTGCTCACGGCCAAGCTCAAGCAGAACTCGCTGGCGAACAAGTCCGCGCTGTGGGCGGTGAGCCAACGGGGCGCGATATCGAAACTCGACGCCGAAGGTCGTCGCACTCGCATTGGCGGACCATGCGGCGCCAAACCGCGGCGCATTGTTGTGTCAGGCGACGACACAATTTGGCTCGCGGCATCCCTAGACAACCACTCCTGGGGTCTGTTCCAACGTTTGTCGACCGGCTGGACGCTGAGACGCCGATCTTGGGGCCACGCCGTTATCGGCGGTTCGCCCACCGGCGGCGCGTGGATGGTGGAGCGGCGCGAACTGGTGCGCGTCGAGGATGGCGTCGTTGCGGACCGCGTGGCCGCGCCGTTTGAACCGATCTGCGTTTCGGCCGGCCGCGATGGATCGATCTGGGCGCTTGGCGGCAGGACGCGCTTTGGAGGCCACTCGGTGCATCGATACGAGAGCGATGCAAAATCTTGGCGCACGTTGCCGGAGCCTGCTGCCGCGGTTCGCGTCGCCGCCACAGCTGATGGCGCTGCCTGGAGTATCTCCTCTCACGGACAATTGTGGCGGCTTCACCCTTCGGGCGCTGGACATTTTCGGGAGTGCCGCCTGGTGCCCTCTTGTACGAACTGTTTGTACAGCAAGCAGAACAGAACCTATCGCGATCTAGCCGTCGACGCTTCCGGGTGTGTCTGGCTGCTCTCGAGCGCGGAGCTTGGAGCGCAGGTCGTCAGCCGCATCACCGACATCGCGGCACGAAGTACAGATGATTTTCCCATCTCACGCATAGTGTCGATCGCGGCAAGTGTAGTCATTGTTTCATAGAAGACTCATGCGAAAAAACTGGTTACCGATTGTTCGGGATTTGTACGCGAGGGAGGGCTTCAGTGTCGACGTTTCGTATGAAAGGTACCTGGGCGCTATCGCTTTCTGGCCATCAAACTAAACCTTCATTCAGGTTAAGCGCTATTGCCGACGCGACACTGACAGTGGCTTCGACGACGCGCACGAATTGGGAAGGCACGTTGAAGATCGGCAAGGAGAAAGCCAAGGTGCGAGGCCGATTGCGGCCCGGTAGCCCCACCGTCATCACGCTTGATGAGGTAAACGGCTCGGGAGAAGCAATCTCCGACGGTATCGGCGCAATTCTCTACGCTGCTCCAAGGTGGCCGAATGTCGATTACACCGAAGACTTAGTCTACGGCACCTTGGTCGTTGGCGGGAATTCCGCGTTTAGTGACTCAAGCCTTTGTGGAAGGCTCATCTCGATTGCGGGTTCAAAACCTTACTGAGGCCATGGACGCCCTTTGCATACAGACCCGTGCGCGGCCCGTATGAACGGCGCGAGAACGCACGACGCTCACGAAAAGCATCCGCTCTGGATATGGATGGACGTCTCGGCGACGTGCAACCTCGCCTGTCGAGATTGCTATACGAAGCAAACGCACGTCGCCGAGCTTATGAACGTGGAGAGGTTTCGCACGCTCATGACACGCATCGCAACCGCGCCAGGATTGATCGGTCGACTTCATCTTAACTGGCGCGGCGAACCGCTTACGAACAAGAAGCTGCCTGAAATCCTCAAAATCCGCCACGATCTGCTGCCTAACGTGCCGATGGAATTGCATACGAACGGGATCCTGCTCAACGACAGGAACAGCGGCGAACTGGTCGCAAGCGGGCTTCCGAGCGACATCATCTACGTGTCACTAGATGGCGGCGGACGCGAGGCACACGAGAGCAATAGAGGTGAAGGCTCATGGGCTCCGGCACTGCGCGGTTTGCGGCGGCTGCTGGACGCACGAGATCAGCTTGGGCCTGGCCCGCAGATCGGCATCTACGAAATCTACTATGGGCCACAGACACTCTACGATCGAGAACTCATCGAGCTATCTCGGCGCTGCGATGACTGGACACAGGTTCGGCCAGTGGATGTGCAGGGTCGAGAAGCCACGTACGCTGACGGGCCCGCGCCTTTCGGTCCTTGCATGTGGGCCGGCAACGCCATGTGCGTCACCGCCAAGGGCGACGCTCATGTTTGCCCACTTTCATTCCGGAGCGACGGACGACTTGGCAACGTTTTCGAAGATGACCCGCAGATCATAGCAGAGCGAGCGCGTGAATTTCGACAGAATCTCGCTCAGTTTGGACGTGGCGGCGTCGCGCACTGCCGAGGCTGTCAAAAGGTCGAAGGCGATATGAATGACGCCTGAGAACCGGCGCCGCTTGCAGGCACCCGGCAGCATTAGGTTCGCGCGCGCCGAAGGCGAGCACATCTGGGATGCAGATGGACGGCGCTATCTCGATCTCACATCTGGGTGGAATGTCGTCAACGCAGGCTGGAATAACAGTGACATTCGCTGCTCATGGCTTGGCCTGGCAACGCGTCTCCCCTTTCGCCCTAGCTGGTGCACCGACGACGCAAGCGCCGAACTGCAACAGATGTTCGGCGAATTGCTGCCGGGCTATGCGCTCATTCCTGGCTGCTCGGGGGCCGAAGGGATCGACAACGCCCTCAAGGTGGCGCGGCTAGTCACGGGCTACCCAGGCGTCATTTCTTTCGAGAACAGCTATCACGGCAGTGCGACAGGCGCAGCGCTCGCCGCGGGCTATGACCTTCAGCACATCGACATGCTGGGTCTGCCTGAATTGACCGTTCGGCTGCCGGTGAAGCCGGGCGTAGCGAATCTGAAAACCGTCGAGCACTTGGTCCGCGGCGCCGAGGGCGCCGGCGCTATCGTGATTGAAACGGTGCTTACCAACGCGGGGTGCGCGCAAGCGCCGGCGGCCTTGCTCCAACTGCTGCGCGCGCTCGCCACGGAATTGGGTTTGCTGCTCATTTGCGATGAAATTGGCACCGGCGTTTATCGAACCGGACCACTCTTCTCTTTTCAGTCGTGCGCAATCCGTCCAGACATTGTCGTGTGCGGCAAAGCCATCACGAATGGCTTCTATCCTTTGTCGTTGTGCCTGGTTTCTGAGAATCTCATGCGCGGTTTGGATCGCCGGCCCTTCGACTCCACCTACGCCGGCACGCCCTCGGCATGCGCGGCGGCCATTGCGACGCTGCGTCACCTAGCCTCGCACGAGCTCGGAGCACGCGCCCTTTCGGTTTCCGACGAAATTCGCGCCTATGCCAAGAAGCTGTCACTGAAGGTTCATGGAAGAGGTTTCGAACTGGCCATTGAATTGGAAGAGAAGGATGCTTCGGCGAAGCAGCCCCTCGTTGAACGACTCCTGCGGAAGGGCGTGTTCGCCGCAACATCGCCAGGCGACACGCACGTCATGGTGACACCACCGCTTATGATTGAACTCGCGCCTTTGCGCGACGCGATAGATACAATTGCCGAGGTGCTCGGCGGATAGCCGCGGCTAATCCAAGACAATCTTTGCGTTAATCGGCAACGGCTTCAGCTTCCACACGTACCCGGTGGGGTCAAGAATATCGGCGTAGGACGACTGCCAGCGCAGATCCGGATCGACCTCGATGTATTTGTCATATCGCGCCTGTCGCCGCGCCTCGTTGGTGCCGGCAAAATGTGCGAGCCGTAAGCGTGTCCTCTTCCAATTGCGCCGATCGATCTCTAGGGGCACCGGCTCGAAATGGAGTAACTTGTCAGGTAAGGTATAGCCCGGGCGATAGGCGAACAGTCGGTAGACCCAGCTCTTGCACTTATCGAACTCCTTCTCGGACGATCCGATCATCCGCAACAGCTCTAGCCCGTAAACGACATCAGGTTTGGCCTCTGTTCGCAGAAACGCCGTGAGGCGAGGAATATCTGGTGTGGCTATGGTCTCGTCGGCATCGAGCCAAAGAACCCAGTCAGGCGCGAACGCGGCCGCCGCCTTCACCAACCGACTTCGGTTGAGCGCGTCGTTCCAACCTAGGAAATTCTCGCGTCTCGGATTGCGCAACAAAGCAAGCACGCACGGGTCGTTCGCGAGCATAGTAGCCGTGCGATCGGTGCTACCGTCGTCCAGAGCGATGACGCCTCGGCTGAAACGACGAACGCTGTCAAGGTAGCGCGGAAGGTGCTCGACACCGTTCCGAACGGGAAGCAAGCACAGCAAATTGAGCGGGGATCCGCCGTTAGTCATTACCCGTGGCTCGAAGTCGACGCGCAACTGCATCCGCCACCGAAGAGAGCGCATCGCGAGGCCGTGGCAGATCTTCCGGAAACGACGGCCGAATGGGCACCTTAATAAGACACGCTGCGCCGGAGGCGTATCGTGCAAGGGTCAATTCGAGGTCGTCTAGGGTAGCGACGCTCAGCGCACTTGGAAAACCCAGACCGCGCGCAACTGCGACATAGTCCACCTGGGCGTTCGCCAGCGGTTGTCCGCCGACAGACGCATGGCATCCGTTGGCGAGTACTATGTGGGTAAGCGGCAGGTCCCTGCGCGGTCCGACGATCGCAGCATTTCCCGCGTGCATCAAAAAGGAGCCATCACCATCGATGAGATACACGCGTCCTTTGGCGAGCCCCAAGGCGACGCCGGCTGCTAGGCTGAACGCGAACCCCATTCCTCCCACAGCGGGTAGATCGATGTCGCCTTCACATCCTCGAAGGGCCAATACCTCGCGCGCCGTGTGGCCAAGGCCCGCGACGCAGCAATCATCCCTACCTATCCCTGCCAACAGAACCCGTAATACGGCTCGCTTCTCCAATCCTTCACCGCCGGGCGACGGAGCATGTTGTCCAGCCCTCGAACAAGGCAAAACGAGAATCGCCCCACGGCGCCGCGCCAGCATGGTTTCGCGCATGTAGTTCTGCAATTGCAGATCGCTCAGATCGTCAGCGCGCACGGCCCTGACGTCCGCCGCGGCCAGCAAGTGCTCCAGCGCGGCGCCCGTGAGACGATGCTGCGGCTCATCAACAGATCCTGGCCGACCTCGCCACCCAATAACGAGTAGCATCGGCGTATTGAGCACGCTTTCCGAGAGCAGCGTCATCAGGGGATTGAGCGCGTTCGGCAGACCGGAGTTTTGCATGTAAGCGCAGGGCATCCTCCCCGTTGCGATCCAGTTCCCGGCCGCCATTGCTACGGCCCCGCCCTCGCAGGCGGCGATCACGTGTTCGAACCCTGGATCGCGATCCACTTCGTTTGAGAACTCAGCCAGCACTGAATCCGGCACGCCCGAGACAAAGCGCACGCCCGTCTGCTTCAGCGCCGCGACGATGCCAGCGCTGTCAACCATGCGACGGAATAAGCGAGAATATGTCAGAGATTGGCGCCAGCATGGCGCGCATGGCCTCGTCGTCCGAACGGCCGTACTGCAGGATGTGAGCGGCGCACTTCTCCATCTGCGGATACGCCGCGCGCAGGAGGTGATTGGCATAGATCACCCCGGAAATACCGGCATCGCAGAGTGCGTCTTCGCTCACGCTCCCGAAAGTAGTCGGAATCACGATGAGCGGTTGTTGAAAACCTGCGCTGCGGAAGGATCGCGCAAACGACGTCACCTCGGACTCATCGTGAAGGACCGAATGCACGATCACCATGTCCGCGCCGGCCTCGACATACGCACTGGAGCGTTCCAACGCGTCGGCAAGACCCGCCCCGAGCACAAAACTCTCAACGCGCGCGACAAACGCCATGCTTGGCGCCGCGCGCTTCGCGGCCGCGATGCGGGCGCAGAATTCGTGGATCGTCGATTGTTGTTGCGGAGCGCGACCGACAAGGAGCGAGTTTCGCTTCGGCGCATTCTTGTCTTCCAGACAAAGCGCCGACACGCCGGCGCGATCCAACAAACGAGCGGCGTTTTCTACACGCTCAGGAAATCCGCCGGTATCGCCGTCATAGATCAGTGGCAGTGTGGTGGAGTCGAATATCTCGTTGATCGTAGTAAGCCTTGCTCCTACGTCGACGATTTCAAGGTCGGCCTTTCCACGCACCGCAGCGTCAGTAAAGCTGCTCTGCCAAAGCGCGTCGAACGACCGGCCCCCACGCTCTGCGCGCGACGCGACCAGCGCTGCCAACGCGTTGTGCGCCTCGATGATGCGCACGAAGGGCTTGCGCCGAAACGCTTCTTGAAGACGGCCCTGCCGGGTGCGCACCCCGGCCTCCTGCTCCTCCAAGCCGCGCTGCAGCAGCGTCGATGATACTCCCGACGTGTACGGCGGTTCGATCAGTTCACCCCCCCAGGCAGCGAGCACGTCGATGACCTCTTGCCGGGTCCGAGACATTTTGGGGCCGACGCGCCAGTCATCGCCGTGCACCACGTAACGGGGGCGCAGCGAAAGAAGGTTGTCGCGATAACTTAGCGTGCGCTGCGGCATCACCGCATCTACGCCCACCACATTTTCGATCACGCGCATGCGATCCGCCAGCTCAAGCAGGGGCTTTCGCTTATAACTCGCGACCGCGTCATCAGTCAGCACGCCCACCACGACCCGTCCCAAAGCGCGAGCCTGGGCGAGGATGTTGATATGACCGGCGTGGATCAGATCGCCGACCATTCCGACATAAACAGTTGGTCGCTCCATTTGGCGCACCCTTCAATATTGTTGAGCTGACCAGGATCGCGACGTTACGCGTTCGCACCGGCCTTCATTGAAGGCTTGATTGAAGTGCGCCGCGAGCGAGGCAATCTCGCGCCCCTCCCACAAGCCCGGCACGTCGATCAGCCCTTGCTTGTAAGACATGCGATAGAGCGGCGTCTCCTGCGAGACAAAGCCCTGCCTCAGGCATTCATCAAGCAGGACCGAACCAACGATCGGCGTAGCCGTGAAAAAAGACGCGCTCGAGAAACCCGCTCCCTGCGCGAACTCGAACGAGGACCACATCTCCTCCTTCGTTTCTCCGGTGAAGCCGAACATAGGCGGCATGCCGATAATGAAGAAGCCATGCACGCTGAGTCCAATCGAACGCGCGTAGCGAACGAGGTTCTGCGTCCGGGCGAGGTTCAACGGCTTGCGGATCAATTCATCCAGCACGCGTTGCGAGGCGCTCTCGATCGCGAAAGTCACCTGGTAGCAGCCTGCCTCTGCCATCAGGTCGAGCAGTTGTTCGTCCATACGCCAAAGCGCCGTACCCTGAGGCGTGCACCACGGCAGCTTGAATTCCGCTAGTCGCTGAAACAGGGCCTTCGCGTGCTGCTGGTCGTTGGTGATATTGTCGTCCTGAACGTGGAATTCATCGATGCCATAGCGGTCGATCAAGCAATGCAGCTCCGCAGCGACGTTGGCGGGGCTACGCCGGCGCAGCTTGCCGCCCCAGAAATTCGTGGTCGTGCAGAACGTGCACTTAGCGGTGCAGCCGCGGCTCGTGTAGATCTGTCCCACGCGAGAGCCCAATGTGTAAGGTGATTGGTACGCGCCGATCTGGAAATATGCCTCCATGTTATAGAGATGCCAGGCCGGAAACGGGATGTGGTCTATGTCGGCCCAATGACCATCCGCGTTGCGGTGCTTGCGCCTTATCAGAGCCATGTCGTCGGCTTCGATGATGCCATCTGCCGTGCGCGCGAGCACGCTGGCGAGATCGTCTGCGGCTGCAGCTCCGTTGACAAAGTCCAGGTAGTCAACAATGGCCGCTTCGGCCTCGCCCAGGAAAACCGCGTCTAGGGCGAAGGATTGAAGATAATGGTGCGGAAAATAGCGTGCATGCGCACCGCCGGTAACCAGCAACGCGTTTGGCGCGCTCCTGCGCGCGGCGCGAAAGACAGCGGCGATGGCATCGGATTGGTTCGAGAAGATGCTGGAAACCCCGACGACGTCGGGCGAAAACTTGGCGATACGCCGCGCGATCTCTTCCTCGCCAATGCCGTAGGTGATGAAGTCCGCGTCTCCCGACGCTTCGGCTTGAGTGTAATAACCTTCGACCAAACAATCCAAGATCGCGACGTCGTAGTCAGCCTGCTCCAACACCGCCGCCAAATAGCCCAGGCCGAGCGGATACGTGCATCGAGGCAAATCCGCCCTGTAGAGCGTCGCGGGCGGCGAGATCAGCATGACGCGTTGCACGCGCCGATCGCGGCGATGACTGCGTGCGCATGGCATCTCCGTATAGGCCGTCTTCGTTTGCACATTCGGGTCGAAATGGCGCCGACCCAAATCTGTCACCCGAAGCACCACTCCCGCCTCCACAAAAGACTGGCTCGCAACACGAAAACACCTTACCATACACGATCGGGGTAGTATTTGAAGCGCCTGACCGTGCAGCACCACGAAGCCCACGCACATCGACCTAGCCAGCACGACGACGACGCGCGAGCGTCGCGGCGGGAGTCAGGATGGGACCTACTTCCGCAGTTTGCGTCACAAAGTGAAATCCGCGTCTTGCGTGAAGAGATCAGCGGATTGCTGAAAGCTCCCGCCGACCATCCAGACGTTTTGTACTTTGAGGACCAAACCAATGGCGCAGCGCCTGCGCTGGCGCGCATGGAGCGCTTCTGGGAGGCAACGCCGTCACTGTGCACAGGCGCATTAGGTTCACGTCTTCGCCTTGCGGCTTCGAACTATCTCGGCAGAGGTGTCAGTCTCTTCAAAGATAAGCTCAACATGCGGTACCCGCACAGTTCCGGATACTCGCCGCACCAGGATGTTGCCGCTGGATGGGATGCGTTCGCATCGGCCTTCGTTTCTTTGTGTGTTTTTTTCGAGCCGACAGGGCCGGAGAATGGCGGATTCGACGTGGCGACGGGCACCCATCGCGGGCTGCGCTTTCCAAATATAGACGGCAAGATGAGCGACACTGATTTTGAGCAGTTGGCGCACCAACCGATCCGCGCCGAAGGTGGCGATGCGCTTCTATTGGATGGCGAAGCGCCCCATCGGTCCCTGGCCAATCGTTCGGATCGCGCCGCCTTCCACGCGATCTTCACGTTCACTTCGGCGAGTCCCTATGCGCGCGCCGCCTACTACAAGGAGAAGCTCTCGTCGTTCGGAGCGCGCGCGGGTGAGAACACCTTCGAATTCCGTGTATTTAGCTTTGAATCTGCGAGCACGTTATTGTAGCTTTTGAAACGGGAGGGTCATCATGTCTGCTGCAAAACCAGCCTCTGAGATCAACGCCATCGTCGACGCTGTGAAGACCGAACAGGATGCCCTCGTCGCCTCTTTCTCGCAGGCCATCGTCAACGTCGGGGCCGGCGGCTCTACGGCGAGCGTTCGTCTGCATGCCACCCTAGCCTCGGCGCTCATAACTCTCACTGCCTCGGCGTCTAGCGCAATCGTATCGGTCGGCACCGGCGGTGAAAACAGGTTCGCAGCCAATGTCGGGAAATTCCGCGCTGATCTAGGCAGTCGGTTGAAGAACTTTGTGACGAGCAAGGGTTAGGCGACAACGCCACCGGGTGGGGACTTTGTAGGTGGCTTCGCCGACGCAATCACCGCCCACGCTTGAGACGCTCAAGGCGCAGAATTTTGATCGCGCTGAGCCGCCGGTGTATCGGCTGCTGCGCAGGGTGACAGTTTGGTTGACCCTGGCATCCATTCCGACTCCCATAACGCCCAACCAGATTACGCTGCTGGGCAACGCGATTAGCATTGGTGCTGCCGTGCTGGCGGCGACCGGAGACCCGCGCTGGTTGCCGACGGCAGGCATTGCGTTGCTCATCGGCTACGTACTGGATTGCATGGATGGGGAACTTGCGCGCGCGAGAGAGCAGTCGTCGCGTCTCGGCATCCACCTAGAGCATCTCGGAAATTGGGTGCTGGTTGGCGTACTTCAAATGGGCGTTGCCTATGGCGCATACAGGGCAAGTGGCGACGCCACCTTCCTTGAGCTCGGCATGCTCAGCCTGTTTGGGTGGTACGGGTTCTACTTTTTCTTCCTGCAAGCACAAAGCTGGGTGGCCGGCGTCGATGCATTTGGCGCACTTCGGCGCTTCAGTCGATGGCTTGTTTTCGTCATGCCGCTTGACGAGAACCTGTTCATTCTGGGTACCCTTGCCAGCAGCCTGCGAGAACTGGCGGTTGTGTCAGCGGCATTTGGCGTTGGATTGTTCGCCATTGCGCTCGTGTTGTTTTTGATTCCGGCGGCACGGTTGCATCGGCAAGGCAGTTGGTGAGCGGTGTCGCGTCGGCTTGCGCGGGTTGGATTTTGGCCAGTCCTTCAATGATGGGACGTCTTCGCTTCGGCGCGTTCGGACGTGACGAAGCTCCTGAAGCGTACGGCGTTGCTGTCAACGCGATGGTCGTGAGGCCGAGCACGATTTCAGGAAAGCGTACGCCGGCGCGATCTTCTTCGACACCGAAAACCACCGGGCTTGCCTCGAAGCAAGACCCCCCGCACCTAAAACGGGTGCTGCTTACCTCACCGGCCTCCCATGCCTCCCACGGACGCGCGCGAAGCCGCGCTGAGCGCGAACCGTCGCGAACCGCCAAACCACCTAGTGCCACCAAGCCGCGCGCGGCTCGGAGGCGATCGCTAAAGCCTAACCGGCTCGACGGAGGCGCTTACTCACCGCTGCAAAAGCACCCGTCGTCGAAATCATAAATTTTGATGGCGACCCCGGCAGGAGTTGAACCTGCGACCGATTGCTTAGAAGGCAATTGCTCTATCCAGCTGAGCTACGGGGTCCAACGCGGTTCGTAACACGGTTCGCGTCGTTGGCGGAATTCGCTAGCCGCCAGTTCTTCCTGGGAATTTTCCGCCTAAAGCGCTCGCTTAGAAGGCGGGTGCTCTATCCAATTGAGCTATGGGGTCGTTTTGCGGGTGACTACCACCGCCGCCTAGAAATTGGGAGGCGGTGGCGCGCGGACTAACAGCGCCGGTGGTAAACGCCTCTACCGTATTTAGTTGGCCAGTCGGTTAGAGCAGACCCGCGGCCTAACCAGTGACGCCTAGTGAGACCAGGGCTCACGGCGTCTGAAGGCGAAATTATCCGCGTATGCTTTGATCAGACGCTTGGGTTCTTCCGGCTCGATGACCTGGTGTGGAATGTTGTTCGCGCGCGCGAACGCGATGGCTTCGTCCTTGGTCTCGAACGAAAGCCTTACCTGCCCTGAGGGATCAGCCGAGCTCAGCCAACCCATGAGCGCTTCGGTTCGCGGGGCGATGTTTGACGCGAACTCGAGGCGCCAGCGTTTGGTTGCCGCCTTGCCGGACTGCATGGCGGTTTTTGCCGGGCGGTAGATTTTCGCAAGCATAGGCCGTGGCTACACGCGGCGCGGGCAAATGAAAAGGGCGGCCCAAGGCCGCCCTTCCCGTCTGCTCTTTTGGCCGATCTGACCTAGTTCAGCATTTCTTTCAGCGCCTTGCCCGGCCGGAAGCGCGCGCGCTTTCCGGCCGGCACCAGCACCTCTTCGCCAGTTTGCGGGTTGCGCGCCTTACGCTCGGAGGTTTCAGAAACCACGAACACGCCAAACGCCGGCAGCCGCACTTCCTGACCGTTCTTCAACGCGTGCGAGATGGCTTCGAACACCGCGTTCACCGCTTCCTCAGCCTTCATCTTGGAGTCGCTCATGCGTTCGGCGACGTCGTTGACCAATTCTGCCTTGTTCATTCTGAAACCCCCTGGGCGGCTAAGCGCCTCGTTTCGCTGGAAAATCGAGCCCTGAAACAGGCGTCAGGGCGGACGCTAGAAGCAATCCGCCCTGACTCGCAAGTATGTTGCAGTGCGAAAAAGCCCGAAAATGCCCGCCTTAGTGGGGGCGCGCACCCTCCTGGCCCTCACCGCCGGCCGCCCGGCGGTCTTCAGCCAGCTCATCCTCGTCGGTCCACACAATGGGCGTCATGGGACGGGAGAGCGCTTTGGCGAGCACCTCGTCCACGGTCCCGACGGGGATGATATCCATGCCGGTTTTGACGTTATCTGGAATTTCAGCGAGATCCTTTTCGTTGTCTTTGGGGATCAGCACCGTTTTCACGCCACCGCGGAGCGCGGCGAGCAGCTTTTCCTTCAGCCCGCCGATTGGCAGCACCCGGCCACGCAGGGTGATCTCGCCGGTCATGGCGATATCCTTGCGGACTGGATTGCCGGTCAGCACCGACACAATCGCCGTCGCCATCGCAACGCCCGCAGACGGGCCATCCTTCGGCGTCGCGCCCTCTGGCACGTGCACGTGGATATCCCGCGAGCGGAAAGTCGGCGGCTTCACGCCGAATTGCACCGCACGCGAGCGGACATAGGACGACGCCGCCGAGATGGACTCCTTCATTACATCTTTGAGGTTGCCCGTGACGGTCATCATGCCTTTGCCTGGCATCGAAACTGCTTCGATTGTCAGCAGCTCACCGCCGACTTCCGTCCACGCGAGCCCGGTGACAACGCCCACCTGATCTTCAGCGTCGGTTTCGCCAAAGCGAAATTTCCAGACACCTGCATAGTCGGGCAAGTTCGCGGCGGTGATATCCACTCTGTCGGTTTTCTTCTGCTCGAGCTGGCGAACCGCCTTTCGTGCAAGATTGCCGATTTCGCGCTCAAGCGAACGCACGCCCGCTTCGCGCGTGTAACGGCGAACCAAATCGCGCAGCGCATCGTCTGACACGCTGAACTCGTGCTTCTTCAGGCCGTTGTTCTCGTATTGCTTCGGCAGCAAGTGACGCTTAGCGATCTCGACCTTTTCATCCTCGGTGTAGCCGGGGATGCGGATGATCTCCATGCGGTCCAGTAAAGGTTGGGGCATGTTGAGGCTGTTCGCCGTAGTGATGAACAACACGTCCGACAGATCGTAGTCCACTTCCAGATAGTGGTCGTTGAACGTGGAGTTTTGCTCCGGGTCCAACACTTCCAGCAATGCCGCAGACGGATCACCGCGATAGTCGGCGCCGAGCTTGTCGATTTCGTCGAGCAGGAAGAGCGGATTGGCGCTCTTGGCTTTCTTCATCGATTGAATGACACGCCCCGGCATCGAGCCGATGTACGTGCGGCGGTGTCCGCGAATTTCGGCCTCGTCCCGCACGCCGCCGAGCGACATGCGCACGAAGTCACGACCCGTCGCCCTCGCGATCGAGCGGCCAAGCGAGGTCTTGCCGACGCCCGGAGGACCAACGAGGCAAAGGATGGGACCGCGCAGCTTATTGGTGCGCGCTTGCACCGCGAGATATTCGAGGATGCGGTCTTTGACCTTGTCGAGGCCGTAGTGATCCTCATCCAGCACCGCTTGCGCGGCGTCGATGTCCTTCTTGACCTTCTTCTTGTTGCCCCACGGCAGCGAGAGCAGCCAATCGAGATAGTTTCGCACCACGGTCGATTCCGCAGACATCGGCGACATCTGACGGAGCTTCTTCATCTCCGCGTCAGCCTTGGTCTTGGCTTCCTTCGACAGCTTGGTGTTCTTGATGCGGTTTTCGAGCTCAGCGATGTCCTCGCGGCCCTCGTCGCCGTCACCCAACTCGCGTTGGATCGCCTTCATCTGCTCATTCAGATAATATTCGCGCTGCGTCTTCTCCATCTGACGCTTCACGCGATTGCGGATTTTCCGCTCGACTTGCAGCATGCCAACTTCGGCTTCGATCAGCGCCAAAATACGTTCCAGCCGTTGTGGTACGTCGGCCAACTCAAGCAGCGCCTGCTTGTCCGGAATTTTCACCGTGAGGTGCGCGGCGATCGAGTCCGCCAAGCGCGATGGCTCAGTAATCTGCGCAACGCTCTGCTGTACGTCGCCGGCCTTGCGCGACAGCTTGATGTAGTTATCCCATTGGTCGGCCGCAGCGCGCGCCACAGCGCGAGCTTCCGGCGAATCCGCGTTGGTTTCTTCGATCTCTTCGGCTTCAGCTTCGAAAAAGTCGCCGCTCTCCGTGAATTGCTTTACCCGCGCGCGGTAGCCGCCCTCCACCAGCACGCGCACCGTGCCATCCGGCAGCTTCAATAACTGAACGACAGTCGCCACCGTACCGACGGAAAAGATCCGATCTGGGGTGGGCTCGTCCTCCGCCGCATCCATCTGTGCGGCAAGCAGAATCTGCTTGTCCTTCTTCATAACTTCGTCGAGCGCGCGCACGGATTTCTCGCGCCCGACAAACAGCGGCGCGGCCATCTTCGGAAACACGACAATGTCGCGAAGCGGCAGGACTGGAAGAGTACGGCTCTCGGCCATTCGAAACTCCTTGGCGGGTTCCTCGGCGGACGACGCCTACCCCGGCATTAACATATGAAAATGTGGAAGCGTTCGAGCGCCGCTTCAAGTGGAGGACGAGCAGAACAATGTGGATGCGCGCAAACGCGAGAGTTCCACGCGCATCAACGCGCGTATTCCCGTCGATTCGTCCTAACGTTCAGTTTGTATTCAGCCGGCTGCGTCTTGGCCGTTGCGCCGTTCTGAATAGATTTGCAGCGGCTTTGCACGGCCCTCGACGACATCAGCCGAAACGACCACTTCTTCGACACCGTGCATCGACGGCAGTTCGAACATCGTGTCGAGCAGGATGCTTTCGAGAATCGAACGTAGGCCTCGCGCGCCCGTCTTGCGCTGGATGGCCTTGCGGGAAATCGCACGCAGCGCTTCGTCCGGGAAGGAAAGCCGGATGTTCTCCATCTCAAACATCCGCTGATATTGCTTCACCAGCGCATTCTTTGGCTCGGTCAAAATTGTGACCAGGGCGGGCTCGTCGAGGTCTTCGAGCGTCGCGAGCACTGGCAGACGGCCGACAAATTCCGGAATCAGGCCGAATTTCAGCAGATCGTCCGGCTCAACGCCGCGCAAAATGTCGCCGGCGCGGCGGTCCTCAGGATCGCGCACTTCCGCCGCAAAGCCGATTGAGGAGCCGCGCCCGCGAGCGCTGATAATCTTTTCGAGTCCGGCAAAGGCGCCGCCGCAGATGAAGAGAATGTTGGTGGTGTCGACTTGCAGGAACTCTTGCTGCGGATGCTTACGGCCGCCCTGCGGAGGAACGCTCGCAACCGTGCCTTCCATGATCTTCAACAGCGCTTGCTGCACACCCTCGCCCGACACGTCCCGGGTGATCGAAGGATTGTCGGACTTGCGTGAGATCTTGTCGACTTCGTCGATGTAGACGATGCCGCGTTGCGCGCGCTCAACATTGTAGTCGGCAGCTTGCAGCAACTTGAGAATAATATTTTCGACGTCTTCGCCGACATAACCGGCTTCGGTCAGTGTCGTCGCGTCGGCCATCGTGAACGGCACGTCGATAATGCGCGCCAGCGTTTGCGCGAGCAGGGTCTTACCGCAGCCGGTCGGGCCGATCAGCAGAATGTTGGACTTGGCAAGTTCAACGTCGCCGCTTTTGCCGGCGTGGTTCAGGCGCTTGTAGTGATTGTGGACCGCAACCGAGAGGACGCGCTTGGCATGCTCTTGGTCGACGACATAATCGTCGAGAACGCCCTTGATTTCTTTCGGGCTCGGAACGCCGTCCTTGGTTTTCGCGATCGAAGTTTTGTGCTCTTCGCGAATAATATCCATGCAGAGTTCGACGCATTCATCGCAGATGAACACGGTCGGGCCGGCAATGAGCTTGCGCACCTCGTGCTGGCTCTTGCCGCAGAACGAGCAATAGAGAGTGTATTTCGACTCTCCGCTGGCCGTGCCTTTGCTCATGCATATCCTCTGGGGACGTTGGTCCGACTACCAATCATATATAGGAAAACGGCGGGCAAATGGCCCCACGCCTCCCCTCCATGCGGATGGTTGACCGCGATCCCTTTCAAAAACGTTCACCAACCCAGCCGCCCGGCCAGGCAATTAGACCTTAGCAAGGATGGGGCCGCAACCCGCCCGGACAGGCCAACCCCTTGGGATAACGGCAAAATCAGGCGCGCCCAGTTCGTTTTCAACCAAAACGATGGTGAGTTCGCCTTCTATTCCGGTTGACGCCCGGACATGGCCAGCGCGGCGTGCGCGTTCAAGGGCTCGGCTGTGCCGGTGCTTGGGGAGCGTCGCTGGACCGCCCGAGCGTTTGATCCATCCGATCCGCGATCCGCCCCACTTGTTGGCGCGACGAGTAGGCGTTGCGGGGCGCATGATAGAGCCCGTCGAGATACGCAATGTCCCAGTTCGTCATGCCCGCGACCGATTGATCGTTCGCGAACAGGTTCAGAACCGAAGGATACGCCGCTGTCTCAATGGTCGGCGACAGCTGCGCCAACGACACCATGGCGAGGTAGTCGGCTAGAGCGCTGAGCGTGTGTCCTGTCGCTTGCCGCGCATCAACGATAATAATTACGCGATCGAAGTCCTGCCGCACGGCGCTGTGGAGACGGGAAGGATTGAACACGCGCACCGCCGCGCCCCCAGACTCCATCATGTTTCCGGACGGCTCGCCAATCCGGATGCCGTCCGCGGAAACCGTGTTCGACACATGCCACCAGCGCACCGGCCGGTCTGAGTCCACAAATCTGTCCAAAGCAGCCGCATCCGGCGCATGCCGGTTGATTTCGCGACGCAACGCCATCAGACCGCGATATTCGGTCGCGAGGCTATGCGCGAGCGCGTTTGCGTCGGGCGTGACGAAAATCACGATATTGGCCCGGCAACCGGGAGCGCCAGCGTCGAGACCAATCGCGAAAGCCCGCTGCGCGACGCGATCCACAATAAATTGCGCCTGCTCGAGATGGGTCAAGCCGAAGACGCCGGCGCAAATGCGGTGATCCCAGCGCGCTATTTGATGGTCGCCGGAGTTCGCTGGCGCGGAAATGTCGGCGACAAAGTCTTGTAGGACACGGCGCAGCCGCTCACCGGTGACGACAACCTCTTCGTTGTTCTGGCTGCTTTGATCGCTGGGTTGCTGCTGTTGAGCGCCAACTGATTGCGCTTGCAGCGTCAGAGCGGCCACCATGATCGCCGCAAGAACTAAAAGACGCATAACCTCTCCTCGCGCGCCGCCACTGGGCGGATTTGCGCCGAAATCTCGCACTTCACAGCGATCATCTACAAGCACGCCCATCGACGCCCAACGGGCGTTCGTCCCTCCGCGCAGGGGGGTCACGCAGCTGTGATTGACGAAGCCCTAAGCCGCGCCGGAGAAGCCTTCCGGCAGTTCACGCTTTTCATAGACACGGTCGACAATACCGAAAGCTCTCGCCTCTTCGGCGGTCATGAAGTGATCGCGATCGAGGGTCTTTTCCACCCGCTCGTACGGTTGGCCGGTATGCTTCACGTAGATCTCGTTCAGCCGGCGCTTGGTGGCGATGATATCCTCAGCATGGCGTTCGATGTCGGACGCCTGTCCCCGGAAGCCGCCGGACGGTTGGTGAACCATTACCCGCGCATTCGGCAGCGCGATGCGCAGGCCCTTCTCACCGGCGGCCAAAAGCAGTGAGCCCATCGACGCGGCTTGTCCCATGCAAACGGTGGAAACGGGACTGCGGATGTATTGCATCGTGTCATAGATCGCGAGACCAGAGGTGACGATGCCGCCCGGGCTGTTGATGTACATCGCAATTTCACGTTTCGGGTTTTCAGACTCCAAAAACAGAAGCTGCGCCATCACCAGACTCGCGAGCCCGTCTTCGACCCCGCCGGTTACGAAAACGATCCGTTCCTTCAAGAGTCGCGAAAAGATGTCGAACGCGCGTTCGCCGCGGCTGGTCTGCTCGACCACCATGGGAACGAGGTTGGCGTATCTTTCAATGGGATCGAACGTCGACATGAGCACCTTTCGCGGGAAGGCGCCGGGAATCGGCTGACCCAGCGCAGACCCTCATATTTGCCGCCGTGGCGCTGCCCGCAAGCCCTGGAAACTGCGAACGGCGGCGCGTTTACTCTTCTGCTGGCGCCGCTTCGTCCTTGGCTGCCTTTGCTTTCTTGGACTTTTTCGGCTTCGGCGCCGGCGGGACCTCGTCATCGTCCGCGAACAATGTTTCGCGGCTGACGGTGTCGTTTTTGACGTTCACCAATTCCAGCACGTAATCGACGACCTTTTCCTCATAGAGCGGCGCGCGAACCTGAGCGACCAGGTTCGGGTTGCGCTGGTAGGCTTCGAAGATCTGGCGCTCCTGGCCCGGATAATTGCGAGCCTGCGCGGCGATCGCGTTGGTAATCTCTTCGTTGCTCACTTCCAGTTTATGACGGCGGCCGATCTCTGCCAGCAACAAGCCCAAGCGCACGCGCCGCTCCGCAATATCGTGATATTCCTTGCGCAACTCTTCTTCGCTCTTGCCTTCGTCCGAAGGATCGAGCCGCCCCGCCATGCGATCTGCATCCACCTGCTGCCAGATCTGATTGAACTCAGCTTCGACCATACGCGGCGGCAGTTCAAAATCATGTTTGGCGTCAAAAGCGTCGAACAGCGAACGCTTGGCTTTCGCGCGCGATTGGGCGGCGTGTTCATTCTCGATGCGCTGACGCAGCGCGTCTTTCAGCGCCCCGAGGCTCTCGAAGCCGAGATTGGTCGCCCACGCATCGTCAGGCGCGCTCTCTTTCGGCGCACGCACGTTCTTCACTTTAGTCTCGAATTGCGCGGCTTTTCCCCGTAGCTCCTCCACGCCGTAATCTTCCGGGAAGGTCACGTTGAGCACGCGCTCTTCACCAGCCTTGGCGCCGACCAGCTGTTCTTCGAAGCCAGGAATGAATTGCTTTGAGCCGATTACGACGGGCGCATCCGTCGCGGCGCCGCCTTCAAATGGCTCGCCATCCATGCGTCCAACGAAATCGACGGTCACTTGATCGCCGTCCGCGGCCGCGCCGTCTTTGTCCTCGAAGTCGCGCTGCGCGCGCGCCAATTCGCTGAGCGCTTCCTCGACCTGCTCGTCGCTCGCCGGCGCCACCGGACGCGTGATCGAGATGGTCTTCAAATCCACCGGCTCGAAGTCCGGCATGATCTCCAGCGACAGTTCGAATTGCAGATCCGAGGTCCCGGCGACGACTTGCTGAATGTCGCTCTTCAGATCGAGCGAGGGCTCCGATGCGGCGCGAACGTTTTCCAAGCTTTGCCGCGTTGAGCTCTGCACCGCGTCGTTGATGATATCCTGCATCATCGACTGCCCATAAACCTTGCGGATATGGCTCACCGGCACCTTACCCGGCCGGAAGCCGTTGATCCGCACCTTCGGCTGAACTTCGGCGATCTTGGCGTTCAGCTTCTGCTGCAGCTCGGACGCAGGCACGACAACGTCGTAAACGCGCAGAAGACCTTCAGAACGGCGCTCAGTGAGCTGCATGGGACGGGCTTTCATAGGCAGCCCGGCGCTGCAAATCCTTTGCCGGGCATTTTGGAAAGCGCGGCTTATGGCATGTGCGAAATGGGCTGTGAAGCCGCTCGCACGGCTGAGACACCGCGTTAGCCATCCGAAGCTCGGCTTGCCGTTGAAAGATTAGCGGACCGCCGGCTTCCAGCCGGCACAATGGTTAGTCCTGACGCAGCGAGCCAGCTTTAGCACCTTCTGCCGGCTGGAAGCCGGCGGTCCGTAGGATGGTGCGGGCGGAGGGACTTGAACCCCCACGGCTTTCACCGCTGGAACCTAAATCCAGTGCGTCTACCAGTTCCGCCACGCCCGCGACCGGGCGCAGGTCTTAAGGGGCCGCCACCCGAAAAGCGAGCCTTCACGGACCTGCTCTGTCAGCTTGGCGCTCCGCGCTAGTGCCAGCCGCTCGACGCGGCCTCGGCTGCCACTTCATTGGTGGGCCGTGCAATCAAACCGTTCTGGGTGATGCGCACTTCGTAACGCGCGCCATCAACCATCGGCATGTAGGCGCCGCTGCCGTAAAGCGTGTCGACGAGCGGCGCGTACTGGCTGAACTGGCGCGCCACGGGCCACAAATCCACGCCAGACTGACGCGTTGGCCGAATATCGTATGCACTGCGCTCGGCGTTCAGTTCATCTTGCGTGTCAGTGTAGCGGCCCGAGAAACGATCGAGGCGATATTGCGAATCCAGCCCCAACACGGTGGCCCAGGGCTTCCACTTCAACACACGCGCTTCAATGCGCCACTCATCGCCGTGAATATCGAAATTGCGGGTCACGCCTTGTGGATTTTGATCGCTTGGCGGTTCCACCATGATTGCTTGGTAAAACTTCGGTCCCTTCTGGTGAATTTCGATCGTCGCAACGGGGCGCTCATATGTGAGCCGATGATACGTTTGAATGTTTAACCCAAGCAGGCCGACAATCGCCGCCACTGCGAGAAACACGCCGCCGCCCAGCACGCCGCGGCCGCCTTTGAACGGGCGCCCGCGAAACATCCAGCCGATACCGCTCAGCGCGAAGGCCAAACCGATTACGGCGACGAAACCGGGGATGACCCACCACCACCAAACCATTTCGAACCCCTGAGGCGTCTGCGTCCCGCTACAGCGTTAGACCAAAACCTGGGCGAGAGACAGGCCGGATCGGCCCTAGGCTGAGGCAGCCCCGTCCACCCGCGCTAAATCGCTGAGCACGCGAGGCAAAATCTCCGGAATATCTTCAGCAATCAGGCCCGGACCAAAGGCTTCCGCGCATTTGCCATGCAGCCATGCGGCAGCCGCCGCCGCCTCGAAGCTCCGCATGCCTTGCCCGATCAACCCAGAGATGAGCCCAGCGAGCACATCGCCCGAACCCGCGGTCGCGAGAAAGGGCGTGCCGGTAGTGTTTACGACTGCGCGTCCGTTCGGTTCAGCGATAATTGTGTCCGGCCCCTTCAGCAGCACGACGCACCCTGCGCGCTGCGCTGCAACCTTCGCCGCTTCAACGCGTGACGGAGCAGTTTCGAGAACATCGGGAAACGCGCGTTTGAATTCCCCCACATGCGGCGTCATCACGTCGCGCGCATCTAACTTTTGCCGAAGCGGCGCCAGCAACGTGATGGCGTCAGCGTCAATCACCATGCCGCAGCGCTTGGGTGCGGCGAGTGCCGCCTCGAGTTTCCGTTGGCTCTCGCCATCCGTTCCGAACGCCGGCCCCATAACAAAACATTGCGCAGTTTGCGCCGCCGTCGCGAATGCGGCTGCGTCGTCGGTGACGCGCAACATGATCGCCGTCAGCTGAGCCGCGTTTTCCGCGGCTGCATCGCTAGGACTCACGACCGTGACAAGCCCCGCGCCAACACGGAGCGCAGCACGGGCCGCCAAGCGCGCAGCGCCCGTGTGCGCATGCCGGCCACTCGCAACCACGACATGGCCCCGCGCATGCTTATGCGCCTCCGCCTTCGGCCACGGGAAAACGGCGCTCCAAAGCGCAGGACCGTTCTCAAACAGTGCGACGCGCTGTGCCGCGAGGGCGCTCTCCGGCGTCCCGATATCCGACACCACCACCTCGCCACAGAGCGCGCGCCCCGGCAACAAAACGTGGGCCGGCTTTTTTCGCACGAAGGTCACCGTCACCGCTGCGCGCGCGCAAACGCCGCCGATAGCCGCGCCGGTGTCGCCATCCAGCCCACTCGGCACATCGATCGCCACGACGCGCTCGGGCGCCGCTGACATTATCGCCGCCAATCGGGCGGCTTCCCCGTCCAAAGGCCGAGAAAGCCCTGCCCCGAACATCGCGTCGATATAGAGTTCTGGCTCACCGGCGTCTCGGGACTGCACGACTTCGCTGTCCCACATTTTGGCTGCCTGGGCGGCATCACCCTGGAGCGATGCGCGCGCCGCTAGGCTTGTTACCGAGACGGGCCAACCCTTTTCCTTGAGAACGCGCGCCGCCACCCAACCATCGCCGCCATTGTTGCCCGGCCCGCACACCACCAGCGTGCGCCGTGGCGTGAAACGACACGCCACCGCTTCGGCGACGGCGCGCCCGGCGTTCTCCATCAAAGAAAGCGTTGGTGCGCCGGACGCCGCAGCAGCCGCATCAACGGCGCGCATCTGCGCAACCGTGATGATCTCATTGCTCACTCGTTGGGGCCGACGGCTTCTTTGCCGTCAATGACCAATCGGATGTCGCCGTTTACGACTGAGAACTCGGTGAGCGACGCGAGGTCCGGCCTACACACCGCCGTGTTCTCCATCCGCAGCGCGGCGCCAAAGATCGCATTGATGTTCGTGAATTGCGTAAAAATCACGCTTGGCTCTTTCAGTTCACGCACGGCTTGCAAATTGTCGTTGCGCCATTTGTTGAGGTTGGCGTCGAGTTGGTTCCAATAGACCGGCGTCTGAAACGAGAAAGTCTGCTCTAGCCACGCCTCCATGTCTGCGCCGCGCGGCGGCAGCGCCTCGCCGAAACGCGGATCAATCTTCACGTTCTTGCCGAGCTTCTTGGCCGCGAACTCGGCCGTTTCCTTGCTGCGCGCCGCGGGCCCCGAAATGACATTCAGCGAACCGAATTCCCGCAAGCGATCAGCCAGATAGTCGGCCTGGTTGCGGCCAAAGCGCGAAAGCGGCCAATTGGTCTGGGGGATCGTCGATGAGCTTTCGGGCTCGCCGTGGCGAGCGATGAAAATACGGGTCATTCCGGCTCTGTAGCCGATGCTCCAGCCCCTGCGCCAGCCCGCGGACTGGGCGCCGGCGCCCCTTTTTTCGGCGCCCCACGCTCGAACACAGCCACGCCGCTCGCGTCGCTTTGCGACTCAGCCCTTTTTCAGCGCAAACGCTGCCAACCCTGGTGGGGAACGAGGCTCGGGCCATGAAAAAGATCGAAGCCATCATCAAGCCTTTCAAGCTCGATGACGTGAAGGAAGCGCTGCAGGAAATTGGCCTACAAGGCATGACCGTCACCGAAGCCAAGGGCTTCGGACGTCAGAAAGGCCACACCGAACTCTATCGCGGCGCCGAATACGTCGTGGATTTTCTGCCCAAGCTGAAGATCGAGGTCGTCCTCGGCGACGATCAGGTCGAAGCCGCCATCGAAGCCATTCAGCGCGCAGCCAAGACCGGCAAAATCGGCGACGGCAAGATTTTCGTGCTCGACGTGCACAACGTCGTGCGCATCCGCACAGGTGAAACCGGACCGGCGGCGGTCTGACCGCACGTGAACTCACGGACCTGCAGGGACCGCGCCCAGGCAGCTTCGATCATCTCAACTCAGCTTCGCGGTGGAGAATCCCATGTCTGACGAAGTCTTGAAGCTCATCAAGGACAAGGAAGTCCAATACGTTGATCTGCGGTTCAACGATCTGCGCGGTAAGATGCAACACGTCACCTTCGACGTGTCGATGATCGACAAGGACATCTTCACCGAAGGCACGATGTTCGACGGCTCTTCGATCGCCGGTTGGAAGGCGATTAACGAGAGCGACATGGTCATGCGCCCTGATCCTACAGGCGCACACATCGATCCGTTCTACCAGCAGACGACACTCGCCATGTTCTGCGACATTCTCGAGCCAGGAACGCTGCAGCCCTACTCGCGCGATCCCCGCTCTATCGCCAAGAAGGCGGAGGCATACGTGAAGTCATCCGGAGCGGGCGATGTCGCGTATTTTGGACCGGAAGCAGAGTTCTTCGTGTTCGACGACGTGCGCTGGTCAACTGACGCCAACAACACCGGCTATTCGTTCGATTCCACCGAACTGCCGTTCAACACCGGCAAACAATACGAGGGCGGCAATCTCGGCCATCGCCCTGGCCCAAAGGGCGGTTATTTCCCGGTGCCGCCAATCGACAGCTTGCAAGACATGCGCGGCGAGATGCTGCAAATCATGGGCGACATCGGTCTGCGCCCTGAGAAGCATCACCACGAAGTCGCGCCCGCGCAGCACGAACTTGGCCTCAAGTTCAACACACTGACGCAAATGGCCGACAACATGAACTTGTATAAGTACATCATCCATCAAGTGGCGGCGTCGTACGGCAAGTCAGCGACGTTCATGCCGAAGCCGTACTACAAGGACAACGGCTCGGGCATGCACGTGCACATGTCGATCTGGAAGAAGGACAACAACCTCTTCGCCGGTGACCGCTATGCCGACCTAAGCGAAACCTGCCTCTACTACATCGGTGGCGTCATCAAGCACGCACGCGCCATCAACGCATTCGCAAACTCGACGACAAACTCCTACAAGCGCCTGGTGCCGGGTTACGAAGCTCCGGTGCTGCTCGCCTACTCAGCGCGCAACCGTTCAGCATCCTGCCGGATTCCGCACGGCACCGGCGCCAAGTCGAAGCGCGTGGAAGTTCGCTTCCCCGACCCGGCCGGCAACATGTATCTCACTTACACCGCGCTGCTGATGGCCGGTCTCGACGGCATCGAGAAGAAAATCCACCCGGGCGATCCCCTCGACAAGAACCTCTACGATCTGCCGCCGGAAGAGCTGAAAGATGTGCCGACGGTGTGCTCAAGCCTGCGTCAAGCCATGAGCGCGCTCGACGCCGACCGCGACTTCCTGATGAAGGGCGGCGTCATGGGCGACGATCTGATCGACGCCTACATCGATCTCAAGAAGGAAGAACTCGACCGCTTCGAAACCCATCCACACCCGGTCGAATTCGACATGTACTATAAGGCCTAGGCCTTGCCTCAAATCTGAACACCAGAAGGCCGGAGAGCGATCTCCGGCCTTCCTCGTATTGCGGCGTTGCAATGCACGTCCTACCTCGGCGTCATGATCCGACACGCGTACTGCCAATGCGGCGCTCTTCAAATCGATGCTGAAGGCGAACCAGACTCAGTCGTGGTGTGCAGCTGCACCGAATGCCAGCGCCGCAGCGGCTCTCCGTTCGGCGAAGCCGCATATTACGCTCGTGAGAAATTAAGCTTCGGCGGCGAGGCCCGCGAATACGCGCGCAAGACAGACGCCGGCAATACATTTCACACCTTCTTTTGCCCCGCATGCGGCACGTCGCTCTACTTCTACAGCTCGCGCGACGCCAACCGGGTCGGCGTAGCGGTCGGCGCCTTCGCCGATCCACACTTCCCCGCACCGCACCGCTCCGTCTACGACGAGAGCAAGCACGCTTGGATCACATTTCCCACCGACATGCCCGGCTTCGTGCGTGGGCGTGACAGCGCGCGAACCCGCTAAGGAAAACGGACCGGAGATCACTCTCCGGCCCGTTTCTCGTTGCTGACTTGTTGGTTAGAATGCCACTGCGCCCGCGAGCGACCACGCATCGGCATCGACATCGGTCAAACGCGTATATTCGCCGCGCACGCCGAATCCGGGCGTTGCATTCCATTGCACGCCGGCGCCGTAGCCAAGCCCTTGACCGTCGCGGTCGGCAAAGCCATTGCGTCCATCAATATTGGTCTCCTGATAACCCGCACGGCCAAAAACTTCGAAATTCTGCGCGACCGGCACGCCAACCCGCCCATACACGCCCCAAGAATTGTTGAGGTCGCCGCGGAATGAGTTGTTGACGCCTTTGCTGTACTCGGCTTCCGCGCTCAAATACGGCGTGAAGCGATAGCCCAGACGGCCCGTGACAGCGCCAAGATCGCCACGATCGGTGTTGAACTGCGTGTAGCCGAGATTGGCGTATACGTTGCCGTTCGTAACGCTTTGCGCCGATGCGGGCGCCGCCATCATCGCAGCCGTCGCTGCGACCGCTGCGGCGGCCAGTAGTGCAAGTTTAGTCATAGTCTGCTCCTCGCTGCATGGCCCCCGTGAAGGACCGTGTTGTGTGCGAGGGCGAACGGCCTTTCTGGCGCATGGTTGCAGCGGCAACTGCCATTTCATGCCTGCAACAAAGAACCGTTGCGCATGAGACACTTAATTCGCGTCCGGCGGGCATTAACACTCGGCGAACACATCGCTGTTGAAGTCGGCTCGTAAAACATTGGCAAAACATTGCGGTTCGCACACGAAGCGCCTTAAGGAACTTGGATATGGCGCAGGCGCAGAAGAAATCTCCGATGGCCAAAGACGACGACAAATCTCTCTGGGACGGCAACCTCTTCGGTGAAACCGAAGCGCCGCCCGCCGCTGCCGGCGGCTACACTGCCAAAGACATCGAAGTTCTCGAAGGCCTCGAACCGGTGCGCAAGCGCCCCGGCATGTACATTGGCGGCGTCGACGAACGCGCGTTGCATCACTTGTTTGCGGAAGTTCTCGACAACTCGATGGATGAAGCGGTCGCAGGATTCGCCGATCGCATCGACGTTGAGTTCGAAGCGGATGGCACGCTGCGCGTAACCGATAATGGCCGCGGCATGCCCGTCGATCCGCACCCCAAGTTTCCGAAGAAGTCCGCGCTGGAAATCATTATGACCGTGCTGCACGCCGGCGGCAAATTCTCGGACAAAGTTTATCACACCAGCGGCGGCTTGCATGGCGTCGGCGTCAGCGTCGTCAACGCACTTTCCGACAAGGTCGAAGTCGAGGTCGCGCGCGATCGCAAACTCTATCGCCAGACCTTTTCACGCGGCACGCCAACGTCGAAACTTCAGGAAGTCGGCCCCGCCCACAATCGCCGCGGCACCACCGTGCGCTTCCATCCCGACGAACAGATCTTCGGCAAAGGCGCAGCCTTTAAACCCGCACGTCTTTTCCAAATGGCGCGCTCGAAGGCTTACCTCCAACGCGGCGTGCAAATCCGCTGGAAATGCGCCGCCGCACTAATCAAAGACGAGACGCCCGCCGAAGCGGTGCTCCACTTCCCAAACGGTCTCGCCGACTTTCTCGGCGAACTCACCAAGGACAAGCGCGCCATCGTCAGCGAACCCTTCGCTGGACGCACTGAAAAGAGCGGGCCGCACGGGCGCGTCGAGTGGGCGATCACCTGGGTCGGTGACGGCTTCGGTGAGGCTGACGGTTTCCTCCGCTCTTATTGCAACACCATCTACACGCCCGACGGCGGCTTCCACGAAGCCGGCTTCCGCTCGGCGATCGCTAAAGGGCTAAAGGCATACGCTGAACTCAATAACAACAAGAAGGCCTCACTCATCACCCAAGACGACGTGATGAACACAGGCGCCGCGCTCGTGTCCGTCTTCATTCGCGACCCTCAGTTCGAAGGCCAAACCAAAGGACGTCTCGTTTCGACTGAAGCCGCAAAGATTGTCGAGCAGGCCGTCCGCGATCCATTCGATCACTGGCTCGCGGCCAACACCAACGAAGCCAATCGCCTACTCGATTGGTCAATCACTCAAGCTGAAGACCGCGTGCGGCGGCGCAAGGAAAAGGAAGTCTCGCGCCAAACCGCGACGCGCAAACTGCGTCTGCCCGGCAAGCTCGCCGATTGCGCGCGCTCTGGCGACAAGGACACAGAAATCTTCCTGGTCGAAGGCGACAGCGCTGGTGGCTCCGCAAAACAAGCGCGCAATCGCGACACGCAAGCCATCCTGCCGCTTCGCGGAAAGATATTGAACGTCGCAAGCGCCGGCGCCGACAAGATGAGCGGCAATCAGGAACTTGCCGATCTCGCACTGGCGCTCGGCGTACACATGGGCGCCAAGTTCAAGACTGACGATCTCCGCTACGAGCGCGTGATCATCATGACCGACGCCGATGTCGACGGCGCCCACATCGCCTCGCTGTTGATTACCTTCTTCCACAAGCAGATGCCCGCGCTCATTCGCGCCGGCCGCCTCTACCTCGCCATGCCGCCGCTTTATCGCATCACTGCCGGCAAAGAGAGCGTCTACGCACGCGACGACGCCCACAAAGAAGCGCTCATCAACGGCGAGTTCAAAGGCCGTAAAATCGACATCTCACGCTTCAAAGGCCTTGGCGAAATGATGCCCGCCGACTTGAAAGACACCACCATGAACCCCGCCACCCGAACAC
>JBAQGO010000024.1:0-5894 GCA_049287825.1 Vitreimonas sp.
GACGAGAAAGCATAAATCCCATGCTCACGCCTCCGCCAAAACGGAGGGGCCGAGTTGGCTCCGCTTGCGCCGCGGCGAACGTCCTGGCAGCCATACCGTCGCGAAAAACATGACTGTCAGCGGCAGCGCGTATTGCAACACGTTAAGGCGCGGATCGTCGGTGGCGGCTGCTTGAATGCCAATCGCTAGGAGCCGCACCAGAAGCGCGATCACCGAAGCAATCATGATCCGTCGCCCATAGCCGCCACGCCTGAACTCGCCGACCAGCACGCCCGCCAACGCGATCATGGCGAGTGCGATACTGAGCAACGGCGCCGAGAGGCGCGCATGAGCCTCGGCCAAGAACGCATTAACGTTGCCCTGATCGTAGTGCGATGTGAGATCGGGAAAAAACAGGCTGTAGAGCGTTCGGTCCGACGGTTTCAGAAAAAACAGTTCAGGTTCGTTGAACGTCTGCCCCATTTGCAAGACGTAGCGGTCGAAGTCCAAGACATCGACGCCGCCCTCCGAATTGGGGCGCTGCACTTGTCCATCGCGCAGGACGATGGACGGGCGCCCGTTGATGGTGACGATGGCGCCGGCGCGTGCGGTGTAAGTAATCGGTGTGCGCTGGCGCGCATCGTTGATGAGCAGATCGCGCAACTCGCCGCCGCCGCCGCGCTCACGCGCGTAGAGTGTCAGCTTGTTGGTTGGATAAGTGAATGTACCTTCGCGAATAAGACTTGAAGCGATGTCGCTGCGCAGCGCGTAGTAGACGTCGCGCCGCGCACCCAACGCGGCAGGTTGCACGACCACATTGATCGCAAGATGCGCGAGCGCCGCCAGCGTCGCCAGTTGGATAATCGGCCGCGCGATGGCGCCGCGCGAAATGCCGGCGCCAAACATCACCGCAACTTCGCTCTCGGAGAGCATGCGGTTGAGCGCGTAGATGACGGCAATGAACACCGCCATCGGCATGATGAGCGAGATGAGCTGCGGCAGCGCCAGAATTGTCACCCACACGAAGGCGAAACCGGCGTTGCGGTTGCCGATGATGATGTCGAGCTGATTGAGGCCCTGCGTCAGAATGGCGATGGCGGCGAGCGCGCCCAAGATCGCCAACAACGGCGTCAGCACCTGCCGGAACACGTAGGCTGAGACAGTGTTCAAATGCGCTCCCTCACGAGCGTTTGTCCGCCCGTCCCGTTCCTAACCGCGCCCGACAGCTTTTCAATCGCCCCCGGCATGGCTACCACTGCCCGCTCCAAGGTTGAAGCGGCCGGAAAACCGAACGTTTCCCACATCCTGTGCTCAAGGGGACTTCATGGACATTCGTTTTGTCACTTCTGGTGGCGGCGACGCGGTTGCGGTCATGGGCGTCGAAGGCGGCCAATTGCTCGCCGCCGGCCAGGCGTTGGACGCTACTTCCAACGGACGCATCGCCAAGGCGCTGAAGGCGGCGCGCTTCACCGGTGCGGCCGGCCAGGCCGTGGATGTCTTCGCACCGGATGGTGTCGATTACGAGCGGGTCATCGTGGTCGGCGTCGGCAAGCCTGATGCGGCTGACGGCATGAGTGTCGAACGTTGGGCAGGCGCGGCGGTGAAGCGGATGTTGGTGGGCGGCGCGGAGAAGATCGCCCTGATGCCCGATGCGTTGCCAGGCGTGGCGGCGGCGGAAGTGGCGGCGCACGCAGCGATGGGCGCGCGCCTCGCCGCCTATCGCTTCGACACGTATCGCACCAAAATGAAGCCGGAGCAGACGCCGACGTTGAAGGCTGTCGACATCGTCATGGAGGGTCCAGCGGCTGCGCGAGCGCGCGCTGAGAAAGATGCGGCGGTCGCCGAAGGCGTATTCTTCGCGCGCGATCTGGTGAGCGAGCCGGCAAACATTCTTTATCCGGACAGTTTCGCCGAACGCCTGCGTGATCTTGAAACGCTTGGCGTCGAGGTCGAAATTCTCGAGCCCGCGCAAATGGAAAAACTTGGCATGGGCGCGCTACTCGGTGTGGCGCAGGGCAGCCAGCGTCCTGGACGCTTGGTGACGATGTATTGGAAGGGTGCGCGATCAAAGACGGCGCGGCCTCTGGCGTTGGTGGGCAAGGGCGTCACCTTCGACACCGGCGGCATCTCCATCAAGCCGGCCGCGGCGATGGATGAAATGAAGGGCGACATGGGCGGCGCTGCTGCGGTCGCTGGGACGATGAAGGCGATCGCGACGCGCAAGGCGAAGGCCAATGTGGTTGGCGTCGTGGCGTTGGTGGAGAATATGCCAGGCGCCAATGCACAGCGGCCGGGCGATATCGTCACCACCATGTCGGGTCAGACCATTGAAGTGCTCAACACCGACGCTGAGGGCCGTCTCATTCTGGCCGACGCGGTTTGGTATGCGCAGGACAAGTTCAGTCCCGCCGCGCTCATCGACCTTGCCACGTTGACCGGCGCAGTGATCATCGCGCTCGGCAACGAGCACGCGGGTCTCTTCTCCAACGATGACGACCTCGCGCAAGCGATCACGTCGGCCGCACAAGCGGAAGGCGAGCCAGTGTGGCGCATGCCGCTGGGCGCGGCGTACGATAAGCTGATCGACACGCCGAACGCCGACATGAAGAATATCGCCGGCAAGCCGGTGGCCGGTTCGATTATCGGCGCGCAATTCGTGAAGCGGTTCGTGAAGGACGGCTTGCCATGGGCGCACTTGGACATCGCAGGCACAGCGTGGAAGTCGGGCCCGTATGAGGATCCGCTCTCGCCAGCTTGGGCGACTGGCTATGGCGTGCGGCTGCTCAATCGCTTGATCGCCAATAAGTACGAGGATTGATGGCTGAACTCTGGTTCTACCATCTCGAACGCTCCGAGATCGAACAGGCGCTGCCGCCATTGTTGGAGAAGTGCTTGCAGCGCGGCTGGCGCGCGCTGGTGCGCGGCGGCAGCACTGAACGGCTCGACGCGCTCGATGCGAGTTTGTGGACGTATCGTGACGAGAGTTTCCTGCCGCACGGTCGCGACAATGAAGGCGATCCATCGCGCCAGCCCGTGCTGCTGACCACTGCCGCCGGCAACGCCAACGCGGCGCAGGCGCTGTTTGTCATCGATGGCGCCGATCCGGGCGACGTTTCCGTATTCGAACGCGCGTGCGTCATCTTTGATGGACGCGACGAAAATGCCCTGAATTCGGCGCGTTCGCGCTGGAAAGCCGCCCAGGAAAGCGGCATCGTGGCCTCTTATTGGCGCGAAAGCGGGGCCGGCAAGTGGGAGAAACAGGCATGATCCGTTTGGTTCTCGGTGCTGCGCTCTTGCTACTGGCGTCGTGCACAACGCCTGATCCGACCTACCGCGATCTCGACCGGATGGGCCGCGACTATCAGCGCGATACGGAAGGGACGGCGACGCCGCAAAATGAGCAGCAGGCGACAGCGGCCGACACCTGCCACGCGAGCCGCTTCCATGCTTTGATCGGCGCCCCGGCCTCGGCCATCGATCGCTCCACTCTGCCCCCGCGCACGCGCATCATTTCGCCTGGCATGATGGTGACGCAGGATTTTGCGCCCGAGCGGCTGAACATCCGTGTCGCGCCGGACGGCAAGGTCGCCGCTATCCAGTGTTTCTGATCCAGTGCTTCTAAAGCTCTTCTGACGCACTTGGCGCGCCCGGGGGGCGCGGCTATAGACCCCGCTCTCATCTCGCCCGGAGCGCATTTTTCATGGCCGTCGAACGCACGCTTTCCATCATCAAGCCGGACGCGACGCGCCGCAACAAGACCGGCGCCATCAACGCCGTGATCGAAGAGTCCGGTCTGCGTATCATTGCGCAGAAGCGGATCATTTTGTCGGAAGGCCAAGCCGAAGGCTTTTACGCCGTTCACAAGGAGCGTCCGTTCTTCCGTGACCTGGTGACCTTCATGATGTCCGGTCCGGTTGTTGTGCAGGCGCTTGAAGGTGAGAACGCGGTCGCGAAGTATCGCGATGTGATGGGCGCAACCAATCCGGCCAACGCGGCGGAGGGCACCATCCGCAAGCTCTTCGCGGAATCGATCGAAGCCAACTCAGTGCACGGTTCGGATTCACTCGAGAACGCGCAGCGCGAGATCGCGTTCTTTTTCACGGACGCTGAGATCGTCGGTTAAAGCGAGGGATTGGCGCAAAGCCAATCCCAAGCCTCCAAGTTCTACTTCTTGGCTTATTTCTTGTTCGGCATGCCTTTGTCATCTGGCATTTTGCCGCCGCCGCCCTTGTCGGGCATGCCGCCCTTGTCAGGCATCTTGCCTTGATCCATCGGCTTGTCGCCGCCCGGCATCTGTTTGTCGCCCATGACGTTCCACCCTTTCGTGGTCCGCGCCTCCCGTGAGCGCGGAATGGGAGGTTAGGCGCGTTGGACGGGATCGTCACTCACCTTGGATTATTTCCGTGCGATAATTTCGATGACCAGCGGCGTTACCATCAAAGTTCCCGGTTTTTGCGACACACGTGCAAACTCGTCGCGCATGTCTTGGGCGAGTTGTGGGGTGATGCGGTCGAGTTCGAGCAGGCGATCGATGTGAATGTCGAAGAATCCGATGGGCCAGCGCCAGATGTTGTCGTCCTTGGAGACGATGTCGACATAGGGGCGGAAGCTTTCGAGCTTGAGGCCCATTTCGGTGAGCCATGCGGGCAGCACGCGTCCGACATCGGGCTCGCCGCCGGAGCCACGCCAGTTATCGGTGACCTCTTGCACGAAGCGCTCGAAGTTCGGCGCTGCCGGCGCGAGCTTCCAGGTTTGGTAGTCAATGTATTCGTGGAAGACGAGCGCTCCGCCGGGGCGCACAGCGTCGACCAGCTTTTTGAGCGCGTCCTTCGGCTTTGGCAGGAACGCGAAGATCCAGCGCGCCCACGCCGCATCGGCGCCGCTGACGGGGATGGCGTCGGTGACAATGTCGATCTCGTGGCCCTTCACTTGTTTCAGGCCGCGTGCGCGCGCCTGTGCTTCGAGCGTGTCGAGGAAGCGGCGTGAACGTTCAAGCGCGTGCACTTCGCCGGTGGGGCCGACGATTTCGGCGAGGTCCATGGTGGCAAAGCCGGGGCCGGCGCCGAAATCGATGACTTTGCAGCCATCCCCGATGCGGGCGCGCGCCCACGCGTCCAGCGCGCGCGGGCGCCAGACGCGATGCTGATAGCCGAGGCGATAAATTTCGTCGTCGTGGGTGCCGAGAACGTAGTCGCGTTCAGCCATTCGTTGGCTCCTTCTGACGCCGATATAATGCGCCGCGCCTCGGGCGTCTCGCCAGAAGGAGACTCGCCGTACAATCGTGCGCGGAGGCCCCGATGTCTGACCCGATGATGGATTTCGCGTTTGAGATCGGCAAAGTGTATTTGAAGCTGGAACTCGCGAAGGGCGAGTCCGCGGACACGCTGAAATCGATGGGCGGGCGCGTCGATGAACGCGTCGTGCTGCAGAAGATCGGCAAGTTCTGGAACCAGCAAAATATGTGGGACCGCCCCGATGGGCTCGTCGTCGTCACCACGCATCGCTTCGTGTTTCTATCGAAATTGAAGAGCGTCACGGTGACCACCGATTATATGAGCGTGCCGTTCGCCGACATGAGCAATCTGCATAGCAAGCGCGTGATGGGCATCAGTCCCTGCGTGGCTTTCACGGCAGCAGGGCGGCCGCTCGAATTCACCCTGCTCACGGGCGCGGACGAAGTGCTCGCCGCCATGCAAGCGCAGATGCGCGCGGCCGCGTAGGCAAGCGTTCTCGCTTGTATTTCCGCGACCGGAAACACCGAGTGAGATCCGAGACGCTTTTGCTTACGCAAAAGCGGGAGAGCGGGGCGCGCACGAAGCTTGCGCAGAAAGTTGGTAGTTGGGGTTGGTGCTTGATGCGCGCCCCGCGTGATTTGTTTTTTCGACCGGAGAAGACTCAGTGGCGTTCCTACGGAG
>JBAQGO010000025.1:0-42532 GCA_049287825.1 Vitreimonas sp.
CCGTGGCGCCGCTTGCTGTTGCGCCACCGGCGGCGGCGCGCGGCGCAGCGCGCGCGGCGGCGTGCGTTCCGAGGTCAGCACCAGCGCCAACACGCCGCCCGCCAGCATGCCGATCCAGAATGCCGGCATCTGATACCATTGCCGCTCTTGGCGCGGCGCTTCAGTCGAAACCTTGCGCGCCGCTGCTTCAACGGCGGCGAGCGTTTGCGGCAAGCGCCGCAACGCCTGCAAACCGAGAGCTGCTTCATCGATGCCGCGCTTGGCCACCGCTTCCGGTCCAAGCTCGCGCTTCACCCAGCGCTCCACGATCGGGCGCGAGGCGGTCCACATGTCGTGCTGCGGATCGAGCCCGCGCGACACGCCTTCGACCTGCACCATGGTCTTCTGCAGCAGCACCAGTTCAGGGCGCAAATGCATACCAAAAAGATGGGTGACGTCGAACAATTGCAAAAGCAGGCGGCTCATCGAAATGCCGTCGGCGCTTTTGCCGAAGATCGGTTCGCCAATGGCGCGCAGAGCCTGGGCGAATTCGTCGACCGTGAATTTCTCCGGCACGTAACCGGCTTCCTGGTGCACTTCGGCGACCCGGCGATAGTCGCGCCGCAAGAAGCCGTAGAGAATTTCCGCGAGGTAGCGGCGTTCCTTGTGGCCGATGCGCCCCATAATGCCGAAGTCGACAATCCAAAGCTTGCCATCCTTGCCGTAGAGCAAGTTTCCTTCGTGCATGTCGGCGTGGAAGAAGCCGTAATCGAGCGCAGCGGCGAGGAAGCCGCGCGTCACCCGCATAGCGAGATCGCTGCGATCGGCGCCGGCTTTGTCGAGACCGCGAGTGTCCGTCAGCGCCACGCCCTCGATCCAATCGAGCGTCATCACTCGTTTGGCGGAGCGCGACCAATCGATGTTCGGCACCGTGAGGTAGCCGTCCTTCTCCGCAACCTCTTTGAACTCAGCCGCGGCGCCCGCTTCCAAGCGCAAATCCAATTCGCGCTCAGTGGCTGCGGTGACCGTCTCGATAAACTGCACCGGCTCAAGACGGCGCGAGCGCGGTGAGAAAAACTCGATCGCCTTCGCCAGGAAGTGCAGCGAGCCCATCTCCTTGGCCATCTTCCGCTCGATGCGCGGCCGCAGTACTTTGATTGCCACCACGCCGTGACGCGGCACGATCGCCTGGTGCACTTGCGCAATCGACGCGGCGCCCATGGCTTCGGAGATGCCAGCGAAGATTTCTTCGGTGCCGCCGAGCTCGGAGTTGATGGTGTCGAGCGCTATGGTGCGCGAGAAGGGCGGCAGCCGATCCTTCAGGCGCGCCAGATCCTGCGCCGCCGTCACGCCGATCATGTCGGGGCGCGTCGCGAGAAATTGGCCGACCTTCACATAGGCTGGGCCCAGGCGCTCCAGCGCTTTACCCAAACGCTCGCCAACGCTGCGCCCGCGGCGGCGTTTCGCGAAGAGGCTGAGTGCGGTGTGCGCTGCCTGCAGGGATGTTGGGTAGCGGTCGTAATATTCGCTGGGCAGCAGCACGTCGTAGCGCACTAGCGTCACCGCCACGCGCAGCAGCCGCAGGATGTGCCCGATCGCGCCATAGGCGAGACCGACCAGCACCAGCAGTACGATCGCAAGAAGGACCCAAAACACCTAGACGACCCAACCCCAATGCAGCGCGCAAACGCCCCCGGCCATGTTTCGGTAAGCCGTTCGGACGAAGCCTGCGTTGCGGATCATGCCTAAAAACCGTTCCTGATCCGGAAACCGGCGGATCGATTCTACCAGGTATTTGTAAGAATCCGGGTCATTCGCCAGCAATTTCCCCAGGGCTGGGATCGCGTTAAACGAATAGAAATCATAAACCGGCTCGAGGCCGCCAATGGCCAGGCGCGAGAACTCCAGGCAATAGAACCGCCCGCCGGGCTTCAGGACGCGGTGCGCCTCGGCCAAAACCTTGTCGATATTGGTGCAGTTCCGGATACCGAAACTGATGATGTAAGCGTCGGCGACTTTGTCCTCGACCGGCAGATTTTCCGCATCGCCCTCGTGCCAATTCAACCCGTCTTCACCACGCGCGCGGCCCGCCTCCAACATGTCGGTGTTGATGTCGATGACGTGAATTTCGGGTGGTGACAAACCGCGCCGTTTCGCGGCGCCATCGCCGAGCTTCTTGATGCGCCGCGCAATGTCGCCGGTGCCCCCAGCGACATCAAGAATGAGTTCGCCCGGCTGCGGGTTGAGCTTGGCGACAGCCGCATCTTTCCAGAGCCGATGCATGCCGCCCGACATCGCATCGTTCATCAGATCGTATTTCGACGCCACCGACGAAAACACGGCGCGCACGCGCGACGCTTTCTCGGCGCGCGGCACCTCTTGGAACCCGAAGGAGGCGGTTTCGTCGTTCATGGCCAGACCATAGCGGCGGCCCCTAAGCGGGGCTACATAAGACACCCATGGTTTCCTTCATGAAATCCGCTCGAACCGCAGGCGTTTCGCCGCATGCCTGAGCTCCCCGAAGTCGAAACCGTTCGCCGCGGCTTAGCGCCCGCTTTGGTGGGCAAGCGCATCGCCAAAGCGAAAACCAAGCGCGCCGATTTGCGTTTCCCATTCCCAACGCGCTTTGCGGCGCGCTTGAAGGGCAGGCGCGTCGATGCGTTGGAGCGGCGCGCGAAATATCTGCTCGCGCATCTCGATGACGGCATGGTGTGGATCACGCATCTCGGCATGACCGGCCGCTGGTCGGTGATCGGCGCCAAGCAACAGCCCGGCGATTTCTATTATTCTGAGCCGCCCGATCCCACGCACACGCACGTCATCATCGACATGGAATCCGGCGCGCGTCTCGAATTCAACGATCCGCGCCGCTTCGGCTACATGGATCTCATCGGCGAAGACGCGCTCGAAACGCATCCTTGGTTCAAAAGCCTCGGCCCCGAACCGCTCGGCAACGCATTCAATCTGCCGTATTTGAAGAAAGCGCTCGCCGGCAAAAAAGCGCCGATCAAAGCAGCGTTGCTGGATCAGCGCGTCGTCGCCGGCCTTGGCAACATCTACGTGGTCGAAGCGCTCCATCGCGCCGGCATCGCGCCCACCAAGGAAGCCGGACGCATCTCCACGCAGCGTTTGGAAAAACTCTTCCACGCCATCCGCGCCGTGCTCGAAGAAGCCATCGAAACCGGCGGCTCAACGCTCAGCGACTACGCCCAAGTCGACGGCGCCCAAGGCGGCTTCCAACACCGCTTCCGCGTTTATGATCGCGAAGGCGAAGAATGCCTCACCAAAGATTGCGGCGGGACTATCCAGCGCCTGACGCAAGCGGGGCGGTCAACGTTTTGGTGTCCGCGGTGTCAGCGCTAGGTTCGGCGCTAAGGAGAGGAGGGCGACCACGCTACCTCAATCTCGCGCCACATCGCGCCGGGCAATTCTTCTTGTCCTGGTAACGGTCTAAATTTCGCTGTGTAGAGCGTCGGCAACGCGCGAAGTTTGGTGATCTTATCGTCGAGCCAGGCTTTCACTTCGTCGTACTCAGCGTCGACGCCTCTGTGGCCCGGATGTGAGCTCAGGTCCGCTTCGCCACTATGAAATTGCCGCTCCCAGGCGCGATAGATCGTCCAATTTCGCATCGCGCGCTTCATGAACTCGGAGTCCACTGGATAAAGTTTGAAATTGTCGCTGTAGTCGTCAGCGATTTCGTCGAACTGCGACGCCAAATAGTGCGGAGCACCATTCAGGTCGGCAATGCCCGTGCGCACCCCGTCGTAGAAGTCCCAAACTGCGTACACACGTTCATATTGCATGTCAGGGTTCTAGCGCGACGCGGGCCGAGCCAAAACCTTGGTTCGTCTATCAGCCGTCTCTGGATTGATTTTCCCGCCCCAGCGGCGCAATCCATCGCCCCATGACCTACGAAAACATCATCGTCGAAACCGACGCGAACGTCGGCCTCATTCGGCTCAATCGCCCCAAGGCGCTCAATGCGTTGAACGACGATCTGATCCGTGAACTCAGTGCCGCGCTCGATGCGTTCGAAGCCAACGATTCCATCGGCGCCATCGTCATCACCGGTTCCGAGCGCGCCTTCGCCGCCGGCGCTGACATCAAGCAAATGGCCGAAGGCCAGTTCAGCGATTTCTACGGCCGCGATCCGTTTTCAAATCTCGAGCGCGTGCCGCGCACGCGCAAACCGGTGATCGCCGCGGTCGCGGGCTTCGCGCTCGGCGGCGGCTGCGAGCTCGCCATGATGTGCGATTTCATCATCGCCGCCGACACCGCCAAGTTCGGTCAACCTGAAATCACCCTCGGCGTGATGCCCGCCTGGGGTGGTTCGCAGCGCCTCACCCGCAGCGTCGGCAAAGCCAAAGCCATGGATCTCTGCCTCACCGGCCGCATGATGGATGCCGCCGAGGCCGAGCGCTGCGGCCTCGTCGCGCGCGTCGTTTCTGCAGACAAGCTCCACGAAGAAGCGATGACTGCCGCCAAGAAAATCGCCTCGATGGGACGCCTCTCGGCGATCGCCAACAAGGAAGCCGTGAACGCTGCGTTCGAGACACCGTTGAATGAAGGCCTGAAACTCGAACGGCGGCTCTTCTACAGCCTCTTCGCCACCGAAGATCAGAAGGAAGGCATGGCCGCCTTCATCGAAAAACGCCCGCCAAACTTCAAGAATCGCTGAGATTTGACGCGGGCGAGCCTCAAGGCTATACGCCCGCGCTTCGTCTTCGAAATATCAACTGGAACACCTGAATCTCATGGCGAATACGAAGTCCGCAAAGAAAGCCAATCGCGTCATCGGCCGCCGTACCGCGGTCAACAAAGCGCGCCGGACCCGTACGCGTTCGTCATGGCGGACAGTTGAAGAGGCGATTGCTGCTGGCGATGCGAAAGCCGCTGCTGCAGCGCTGCGCAAAGCCGAGTCGGAAACCATGCGTTCGGTCTCCAAAGGCGTGATGCATAAGAACACTGGCAGCCGCAAAGTCTCGCGCCTCGCTGCGCGCATAAACGCACTTTCCGCCAAAAAGTAACGTCCGGTTCCCGCCTAATTTGCGCAGCACTTGACACGCCAATTCATTGCAAAAACTTGTGTTTCAGGTTCGCAACGGCGCCGTTAAGGTGCTACGACGAAACATCCGTGTACGGCCTATACCATCTTTTGGTATAGACAGATAAAACATAGCATAAACAATAACTTACAACGTGCTGTGGATTGTGGACGATTTATTAAAATCCGGGCGTTGACACTGCCAAGCGGTGAGCGGAATGTTCGCGTGTCTGGCGAGCATGCCTCGTCGTTCGACATCTCCAGTGAGTAGCCGGTGCTACGAAGCATCGGGCCGAAAATTCTCTTCGGCTCGGACGGGGAAAGTGTGTCTGCCAGCGGGGTTGGCTGAAGAAAATACGATTTCAGGGCAGGGGGTTGCTCCATGGAATTGTCCGAAGAGGGCGCCCGCCGTGAACCGGCGGGAATAGGTGCGGCGCGAGCCTATGAGTTCGTCCGCAAAGAACTGTTGCGAGAGTTAGGGGCGGATTTTTTCCGCTCGTATCTCGAGCCGTTGCGGCTGGTTGCTGAATGGAACGGGTCTCTCCTGTTCCGGGCAGACGGCCGCATCGCGCAGGAGCGCTTGCGACAGCAGGTCCAGCACCGGCTCGAGGCGCGCATGCGCGCCTATGAACCGCGCGTCGGTCCGATCGAGATTCTCCTGGATCACGAATTTCCGCCTGAGGTGCGCGGCCTTGTCGATGCGCGCATCGAAGAGGTGCGCGGCCAAGTAGTTGTCAGCGCTCCGTTCGGCCGCGCGCAATCGTTCAGCTTCGACACGCTTTGCGCCGACGCCTCCAACCATCGCGCCATCACCGTCGCGCGCATGATCGCCGCGGGCGCTGGCGTCACCTTCCCGATCTGGCTGGTGCATTCGCCACCCGGCTGCGGCAAGTCGCACATCCTCGGCGCCATCGCGCAGGAAGCGGCTGTTCGCACGCCCGAGCGCAAAGTGCTGGCGATGACCGGCCAGGAATTTCTCGAAGCCTTTCAATCGGCCTTACACAAGAAGCGCGATTCATCGGCGTTCAAGGACATGGTGCGCGCGCCGGATTTGCTGCTGATTGACGATTTCCATCGCGTCTGCGGGAAGAAAGCGACCGAAGAAGAAATGTTCGACACCATGTTCGACGTGACGCGCCGCGGCGGGCAAGTCGTGCTCGCCGCCAACCACGGACCGGAAGGCCTGGAAGGTCTCGACGAAGTGCTGCGCTCCAAACTGAAAGGCGCCGCAACATGCGAAATCAATGAGCCGGACGAAAGTTTGCGCCGCCGCATTCTAGATATGCGCGTGCAACATCATGCACTTGCAAATCCGGGATTCAGTGTGGCGCCGGAAGCGCTCGACATGATCGCCAATCGGCTGCATGTCACTGGTCGCGAACTTGATGGCGCGGTCGCTCAACTCATCATTGAATGGAAAATCTCCGGAGGGACACAAGTGACGCTAGAAGCTGCTGCCAACGCCCTGCAAAGCAAACTGTCGGACTCGGCCGAGCGCCGCATTACCGTCCAGCTGGTCATCAAGGTGGTGGCGCGTCACAACAACATGACTCCGCAACAATTGTTGGAGCGCACCCGACGACACGCCATTGCGCGTCCACGCCAAACGGCGATGTATCTCGCCTGCCGGATGACGCACGCTTCGCTGCCGGATATCGGCCAGCGCTTCGGCGGCTTCGATCACACCACCGTCATGTATGCGCGCGATCGCATCGCTGACCTGGTCGAGAAGGATCCGACGGTAAAGGCCGAGATCGAAGGCCTGACGCGCGCGATCCGCCGCGAACCCTAAGGCTGGCGTCACAGGTCGCCGCTTACCCCAAGCCCTTGCACTTTGCGCTTGGGGATTGCGGGGATTTTGCTAGTTTCTCACCCCCTGCGGGCGGCGACTCAGGGCCGCGCGCAGGGGGTTTTTGTATCGCGCGAGGGGCGCGGGCCAAAAGCAGAAACAGGGAACATGCAATGCGGCTGACGATCGAGCGCTCGGCGCTCCTGAAAGCACTCAATCACGTGCAAAGCGTCGTCGAGCGCCGCAACACCATTCCGATCCTGTCGAACGTGCTGGTCGCGGCGCAAGGTGACACGCTGAAGCTCACCGCCACCGATCTCGACATCGAGATTTCCGAATCGGCGCCGGCTGAGGTGGAGCGCGCTGGTCAGACAACGGCGCCCGCCAATTACCTCTACGATTTCGTGCGCAAGCTTCCCGAAGGCACGCCCATCAAGCTTGATGTCTCCGGCGACGATCCGCGTCTCTTCATCTCCGCCGGCAAGTCGCGTTTGCATTTGCCGATTCTGCCAGCGGGCGATTTCCCATCGATGCCGTCGGATGGCTTTGAAACCAAGTTCGAAATCGAACCCACCGAACTCGGCCGCCTCATCGACAAAACGCGCTTCGCCATCTCGACGGAAGAGACGCGCTATTATCTCAACGGTATCTTCTTCCACACCGTCGCCGAAGGCTCTGCCGCGAAGCTGCGCGCCGTCGCCACCGACGGTCACCGTCTCGCGCTTTGCGATGCAACCGCGCCGAAAGGCGCCACCGGCATGCCCGGCGTGATCGTGCCGCGCAAAACCATCAACGAACTGAAGCGTTTGCTCGACGATGCCGCCGACATGGTCGAGATCGCCGTGTCGACACAGAAGATCCGCTTCGCGCTCGGCGATGCGGTGCTCACATCAAAACTGATCGACGGCTCGTTCCCGGAATATGCGCGCGTGATTCCGAAGGGCAACGCCAAGAAACTGAAGATCGACAACAAGACTTTCTCTGAAGCCGTCGATCGCGTCGCCACCGTCTCCGCCGAGCGCTCACGCTCGGTGCGCCTAGCGCTCGACAAGGACAAAGTTACGCTCACCGTCAACAACCCCGACGCCGGCGTCGCCACCGAAGACTTGGTGGCTGACTACCGCGATGACTCGATGGAGATCGGCTTCAACGCCCGCTATCTGCTCGATGTCGCCCAGCAGATCGAAGGCGCGGAAGCGTTGTTCGAACTCGCCGATTCCGGTTCACCCACTTTGGTGCGCGACGAAGCTGACGATCAGGCGCTTTATGTGTTGATGCCGCTGAGGGTTTGAACGCTGCTCAAAGCGCTTACGTTGATTGTGTGCGAGTAGCTCCGACAACAGAGTCATTCCGGACGCGCGGCAGGCGCGATCCGGAACCCAGGGGTGACATCCTGCGCTCTTTGACTCTCTGGGTTCCGGGTCTCGCTCCGCTTGCCCGGAATGACTCTGGTAGGGTTTTGCATCGTGCATAACCTCTCCATCTCGCGGCTGACGCTCACCGATTTTCGCAACCACGCGAACCTCGACCTCACGCTCGATTCGCGTCCGGTCTGCTTGTTCGGCCCGAACGGTGCGGGCAAGACCAATGTCCTCGAAGCTTTGACTATGCTCGCGCCCGGCCGCGGCCTGCGCAGCGCCACGCCGCTCGAACTCGCGCGCGACGGCGGCGAGGAGCGGGCGCAATTGTGGGCCGTCTCGGCGCGCGTGCTCAATGACGGAGAAGAGGCCACCATCGGTGTCGGCGCCGAGCGCACGCCCGAAGGCGGCGTCAAGCGCAACACCCGCCGCGATGGCGCGCCAGCCACCGCCTCCGATCTCGCCGAAGCTGCGCGCATGACTTGGCTGACGCCGACCATGGATCGCTTGTGGTCAGGCCCTGCCGGTGATCGCCGCCGCTTCTTCGATCGCCTCACGCTCTCGCGCGCTTCACAGCACGGCCAAGCCGCCGCCGCTTACGAACGCGCCATGCGAGAGCGGCAGCGGCTGCTCACCGAGCGCATTTTTGACAATGCCTGGCTCAGCGGCCTTGAGCGCGAAATGTCCGCGCACGGCGCGGCCATCGCCGCAGCCCGCGTGGAAACGCTCGATCGCTTGCAGCAGGCGATCGATGCACGGCCCGACGGCGCTTTTCCGAAAGCCATCCTGGCGCTCGAAGGCTCACTCGAAGCCCGCTTTGAGCGCGGCGCCAAGAGCGCCGATGTCGAAGAGGATTTCGCGGCTCTGCTCCATGAAATGCGCGCGCGCGACGCCGGCGCCGGCCGCGCGCTTGATGGCCCGCACCGCAGCGACCTAATTGCGCGTCACGCCGCCAAGAACATCAACGCCGACCAATGCTCCACCGGCGAGCAGAAAGCGCTGCTGCTCGGCCTCACGCTCGCCCAAGCCCGCGCGCTCGCCAACGATCCCGGCGCCGGCGCCTCGCTCATTCTCATCGACGAAGCCGCCGCACACCTAGACAGCGTCCGCCGCGCCGCTTTGTTCGATGAACTGCTGGCAAACCCAGGCCAAGCCTGGCTCACCGGGACCGACGAAAGCCTGTTCGAAGCTTTTGGGAAGCGCGCGCAGAGTTTTGAAGTCCGCGACGGCCAAGTGCACGCTGCGTGAAGGTGACAAGGCCGCCGAAATTTGCAGACTAGAGGCGAAGGACAACGCCCATGGCCAACCCTGACTACATCGCCAAACACAACGAAGAGTACGTCTTCAACTACGATCCCAACGAGGATGCGTGGAAGACCGATCTCTCGACGCTGGACATGAGCCGCGGCGAGCGTTTCCGCGACAACAAATTCTGGCCGTTCTTCGAGCGGCTGCGCAAGGAAGACCCAGTTCACTACTGCCCGGACAGTCTGAACGGCCCGTACTGGTCCATCACCAAGTACAACGACATCATGGCGGTCGACACCGACCATCAGCGCTTCTCTTCCGAGCCGTCGATCGTGCTGTTCGATCCGGAAGAGGATTTTCCGCTGCCCATGTTCATCGCCATGGACCCGCCCAAGCACGACGTGCAGCGCAAAACTGTGTCGCCGATCGTGGCGCCCAATCACTTGGCCAATCTCGAACCAATCATCCGCGAGCGCGCCGGCAAGCTGCTGGACGACGTGCCGCGCGGCGAAACGTTCAACTGGGTCGATAAAATTTCCATCGAACTCACCACGCAAATGCTCGCCACACTGTTCGACTTCCCGTGGGAAGATCGCCGCAAGCTCACGCGTTGGTCAGACGTCGCGACCGCCGCGCCGGGGCAGGGCATCGTCGAAAGCGACGAGCAGCGCCGCGAAGAGCTGATGGAGTGCCTGCAGTACTTCAACGGTCTCTGGGAAGCGCGCGCCAATGCGCCGCCAACCAACGATCTGATTTCCATGCTGGTGCACGGCGAAAGCACCAAGGACATGCCGCGCATGGAATACCTTGGAAACCTGATCCTGCTGATCGTCGGCGGCAACGACACCACGCGCAACTCGATCACCGGCAGCGTCTATGCGCTCAACAAATTTCCGGACCAGATGGCTAAGGTCCGCGCCAATCCGGAGCTCATCCCGAACCTGGTGTCGGAAACCATTCGCTGGCAGACGCCGCTCGCTTTCATGCGCCGCACCGCGCTCGAGGACGTCGAACTGCGCGGCAAGTTGATCAAGAAGCACGACAAGGTGGTCATGTGGTACGTGTCGGGCAACCGAGACGACGAGGTCATCGCCCATCCGAACGATTTCGACATCGAGCGCGAGAATGTCCGCCGCCATCTCTCCTTCGGCTTCGGCATCCATCGCTGCGTCGGCAATCGCCTCGGCGAAATGCAGCTGCGCATCGTCTGGGAAGAAATCCTCAAGCGCTTCGACAAGATCGAGGTAATGGGCGAGCCCGAGCGGGTCTATTCGTCCTTCGTGAAGGGCTATTCTTCGTTGCCGGTGCGGGTGTCTTAGAGCGCTAAAAACCGCCCGTTTCCACGCTGTTTTTTGCGCCAAAACGCGCCCGAAATCCGCGCGCAAAACCGAGACAAATCAGCCCTCAACACCTATATTGGGGAGTGATTTTCAACTCGAATCGAGCAGCATGAACGCGCCCCAGAATGCCCCTGCGGCCGCGCCCGAATATGGCGCGGATTCCATCAAAGTTCTCAAAGGCTTAGACGCGGTCCGCAAGCGGCCCGGCATGTACATCGGCGACACCGATGACGGCTCCGGCTTGCACCACATGGTCTACGAAGTGGTCGACAACGCCATCGACGAAGCGCTGGCCGGTCACGCCAAGAACGTCGAGGTGATTTTGCACCCCGACGGCAGTGCCGAAATCATCGACGACGGGCGCGGCATTCCGACCGACGTTCACAAGGAAGAGGGCGTCTCCGCCGCCGAGGTCATCATGACCCAGCTGCACGCCGGCGGTAAGTTCGACCAGAACTCCTACAAGGTCTCCGGCGGCCTCCACGGCGTCGGCGTCTCGGTCGTCAACGCGCTCAGCGAATGGCTCGACCTGCGCATCTGGCGCGACGGCAAAGAGCACTACATGCGCTTCGCCCACGGCGACGCCGAAGCGCCGCTGGCGCTCATCGGCGACGCGAAAGGCAAGCAGGGCACCTCCGTACGCTTCCTCGCCAGCTCTCAAACCTTCACGATGACGGAGTACGACCGCAAAACCATCGAACACCGCCTGCGCGAGCTCGCGTTCTTGAACTCCGGCGTCCGCGTCGTCTTCAAGGATTTGCGCGGCCCGGAGCCGTTCGAGGAAACCCTCTATTACGAAGGCGGCGTCAAAGCCTATGTCGCCCACCTCGATCGCTCGCGCGCCTCCATCATCCCTGAAGCCATCTATGTCATCGGCGAGCGCGACGGCATCACCGTCGAAGCCGCCATGCAGTGGAACGACGGCTATCACGAGAACACGCTCTGCTTCACCAACAACATCCCGCAGAAGGATGGCGGCACCCACATCGCCGGCTTCCGCGGCGCGCTGACGCGCGTGGTGAACAATTACATGCAGAGCTCCGGCATCGCCAAAAAGGAAAAAGTCGAGATCACCGGCGACGACGCCCGCGAAGGCCTCACCTGCGTGCTCAGCGTCAAAGTCCCGGATCCGAAATTCTCATCGCAAACCAAGGAAAAGCTGGTCTCTTCCGAAGTGCGCCCCGTCGTCGAAAGCCTGATGGCCGACGCGCTAACGCAATGGTTCGAGGAAAATCCCGGTCACGCCAAAACCGTGATGGGCAAGATCGTGCAAGCCGCCGCCGCCCGCGAAGCCGCGCGCAAGGCCCGCGAGATGCGTCGCAAGTCCTCGCTCGATGTCGCCTCGCTGCCCGGCAAGCTCGCCGATTGCCAGGAGAAGGACCCGGCGAAGTCCGAGCTCTTCATCGTCGAGGGTGATTCCGCCGGCGGCTCCGCCAAGCAAGGCCGCAACCGCGAGAACCAAGCCGTGCTGCCGCTGCGTGGCAAAATCCTCAACGTCGAGCGCGCGCGCTTCGACAAAATGCTCTCCTCAGAGCAAGTCGGCACTCTGATCACCGCACTCGGCGCCGGCATCGGCCGCGGCGAGGGCGACATCGACCTCGCCAAGCTCCGCTATCACCGCATCATCATCATGACCGACGCCGACGTTGACGGCGCCCACATCCGCACGCTGCTGCTCACCTTCTTCTATCGGCAAATGCCGGAGCTCATCGATGGCGGCTACCTCTACATCGCCCAGCCGCCGCTCTACAAAGCCACCAAAGGCAAGAGCGGCCGCTATCTGAAGGACGAAGCCGAGTTCGCCGCCTTCCTGATCGAGGAAGGCTCAGCCGGCGCCGTGCTCGAGATCGAAGGCGGCGCCCAATACGCCAACGAAGATCTGAAGCGCCTCGCCCGCGAAGCCACCGCCGTGCAAGCGCTCATCAAACGCCTGCACCAGCGCGCGCCCGACGTTGTGCTCGAGCAAGCCGCTCTCGCCGGCGCCTTCTCCATGGGCGCAGGCGATACTGAGGCCCAAGCCGCCGCCACGCGCCTCAACGCGCTCGCGGAAGAGGGCGAGGCCACATGGGTTGGCCGCTTCGATCCCGATCATGCTCTGGTGCTGGAGCGCACCGTGCGCGGCGTCGCCGAGCGCACCGTGCTCGATCGTTTGCTGCTCGCCTCCGCCGACGCGCGCCGTCTCGCCGATCGCGCGCCCGCCTTGCGCGAAACCTACACCGCGCGCGCCGTGCTGCGCCGCGGGCAGGACGCCACCCCCGTGCACGGCCCGCTCTCTTTCCTCAAAGCCATCGAGGACGCCGGCCGCAAAGGCATTTCCGTGCAGCGCTACAAAGGCTTGGGCGAGATGAACGCCGAGCAGCTCTGGGAAACCACGCTCGACGCCGAAGCCCGCACGCTCCTGCAAGTAAAAGTCGACCACGCGGATGATGCGGACGAAATGTTCTCGCGGCTGATGGGCGACGTCGTCGAACCACGGCGCGAATTCATCCAAGAATTCGCGCTGGATGCCGCGGTGGACGCTTAAGCGGACGCCTTTCTACCATTTGCTCCAGCGCTTCAGATTTCCGACCTTCTTGCTGGAGCTTCCTTTCACGAACGAGCGCGTGCGCTTACCCCATTTGACACCCCGCCTCTTCGCGGGTGCCTTCGTGAAGCTTGGGCCATTGTTCGCTTTGCGCGCCATAACGGGTCCTCCGCATTCGCTCTCACGTTTCATTGGCCCACTTGGAGACGGGTTCGATCTCACTACCCGTTGTCAGCACAATCATGTCGTTGATCTCGAGCCCTCGAAGTGCGCCGGGCTCGCCGCCCACTTCCTTCCAATGATCCAAAAGATCACGCCATGCACCGGGCCGATCTTGGCCCCATCCGATTAGCCAAAGCAGCTTGCGGGTTGAAATGACGCCGACGCCCGAGAGCAAAACGTCTTTGAGAAATGATCGAAGGACAGGCGCGTTCATTTTTCACATAAATCCGATTTATCTACCAAAAGTCGGTTCTATGCAGAAAAGCGGCTTCTGCCAAGAGAAATCTGCGAGGCTTGACCCGTACGAATTTACGGCATACCGTACAATTGTACGTGGAGTGCAAAATGCCACCGAAATCGGAACGGTTTGAAATGAGGCTTGATCCGGTTTTACTGGACCGACTTGATCAGTGGGCTGAGGAGAATGGCGGCATCACGCGCACCGAAGCGGTCCGCGATCTCATTCTACTGGGGCTGGATCGGTCTTCTCCGCGTCACGGAGTGCACATCACCGATGGCGAAAAGCTAATCGTCGCAATGATTGCCGACCTGCTCAAAGATAAGTCCAAACGGGAAATGGATCCCAATGAGATAATGGACGCAATCTACGGGGGACATCTCTGGGCTTTAAAGTGGGAGATGGACGGACTGTTTCACGATCACGTGGATGCTCCCGGCGCGGTCTCTCTGGTCGTCGATACTCTCGATATGTGGAGCTTCATCGAGGAGGCCGTAGAGGCGTTCTCAGCAACTGAACGTAAGAAGCTTGCGACAGAGCTTGGCCCGACGGGCAGAGATCCGAAGTTTCTTGGCTTTGATGGAAACTACGAAACTGAATATCTGGGTATCGCGTCGCATCTCGTGAACAGAATGGACAGATTCACTAGGTTCAAGGGACGAGAGCTGAATTCTCACATGCCTGTAGTTGCTCGATATGCTCGGATGACGCGCGCGTTTCAGCCGATGCGAGCAAGCTTGGCCTCGCGGAGGCCGATCAAGCTGACCTTGAACGAAGTGATTGCCCTACTGAGACGCGATGACGGCTAGATATCGGCCCCAACGCTCGAATTGCACGTTGCACCAAATTGCGATGAAAGGTGGCGTTTACGAGAGAAACGTTGGTGGGGGCGGGTTGCTGAAATCGTCGTAGAGATCGCGCCATTGCGGGTTGGTTTTCTCGATCACATTCAGTTTCCACTCACGCCGCCACTTCTTCATGTTCTTCTCGCGAGCGATGGCGGCGGAGATTTCGGTGTGCTGCTCGTACCAAACGAGCAGCTTACATCTGTATTTCTTTGAGAAGCCGTCGATCAGGCCCTCGCGATGCTGATGCGCACGCCGGATCAGATTGTCGGTGACGCCGAGATAGAGCGTGCCATTGCGCTTACTCGCCATGATGTAGACAGCGATGAACGCGTGGCGAGACATATCGATATCGTAGCGGACGAACCCGCCCTCGTCATTCCGGGACGTGCGTAGCGCGGGCCCGGAACCCAGGGGCAAACACGCCGCTCTGTCGTCCCCTGGGTTCCGGCTCAATGCTTCGCATTGCCCCGGAATGACGAGAATAGGGGGATTGGCTCATGGTGCTTCCAACAGCTTTTGGTCCAAAAACCGTTAGCTACCAACGAAAACACACATGCAATCCGACCGATCTCACGCGCGCCTATACGCGCGCCCATGCGCCTAGACGCACCATCGCCCGCCAACCTTCACGCCCTCGCGCAGCTGCTCGCGACCAACCTCGTCGCGTTCGCGGCGTGGGTGTTGGAGTGGAGCGCATATTGACCGTTTCAGGCGGCGGTGAAGCGGAGGCTCTGGAAGCAGAGCGTCACCTACTTCTTCGAGGGATTGGACCAACGACCGGGCTGCTAGCCTCGCCGCAAATCGATCTGATCCCCTCCCTGAGGCTTTGTTCCCGATCCGAGGGCGGCACTCTCATTTCGTCATTCGAGCCGCCGCTGGCCATCCTGCTCTGGACGAGAAGGCGTGATCGCCGCACCCTGTCGATGGGGAAGGACACAACGGTGGGCGAGCTTACTCCTAAAGAGAGAGAGTGCCTCTATTTAGCCGGTCGCCGGTTGAGCGATGCCGAGATCGCGCAACGTCTTGATTTATCTCCGAGAACCGTGGGCAATCATTTGGCCCGCGCCTACGCAAAGCTCGAGGTGCACGACAGAATTCGCGCGGCGGCCAAACTGAGCAAATTATACCCAGAGTATTCTTTGCCGATAGGCTATGAGGCCGACGACGCCTCTCTTGCGGGCACGTCGGCGCACCGAACCGACGCTCACGCCAGCAGCATCGCAAACGCCTTCGCGAAGCTGCCGACGCCGCCATCGAGGCTCATGAGGCTCTTCCTCATCCTTGCAGTGGCCGTGGGTGTCGCAATCGTGTTCGCAGGGGTGACGATGATTATGAGTGTTTCGGCCGACCGAGCCTCAATCTTCGCCCCAAAGAACGCGCGCTGACGCTGAATGCAATTTTTTTGCGGGGCGGCAGATGAAGAAAGTAAAATCGGCGGTGCGGATCGCCCGTCACCTTCAAGATACTGAACGGACGATGGATCAGACCATTTTGCAGGCGAACGCATTGGTATCGGCTATGATCGAGGGGCGCCTTGAAGGAAACCTTGCGTCCGAAGTCGGCCAAGATGCGCTTGACAACATCGTGCGAGGGCTCGCGGCGTTGACCGAAGCACGAGGCGCGATCGCCCAGGGCCATAGCAATCTCAAGAAGGTCGCAGACGATCTCGCCATCGAATGGCGCATGGACGGGCCGCTTGAAGAAAAGCTCGTGCCTCTCCTCGTCGCCAAGCAGCCGGACCAAAACGCAGCCTGATGCTCGGGCTCACGCTTTCCGTTGCTCAGTATGGTTCTTTCGCCGTCAGTGTGATTGCGCTCGCGATCTTGCTGGCGGCAGGAAGAGCGCCAGAACGTTTGGCGGCGGCGACGCTTGCATGCTTGATGTTTGCGTCGCCCTACCTTTCTCGAGGGGCGCCGACGGCGAACGCCGCGGCGTCGGGCCTTGCGCTAGCGATGCTTGTCTTTCTGGCGCTACGTTATGAGCGATGGTGGCTTATTGGCGCGGCGGGCTTTCAGCTCGTCGTTTTCTCCACTCATTTCGCGACATTGTTCATCCTACATGAGCGGATTTGGTCGACGGTGACGCTCCGCCTCATCCTCTGGGAGGGCCTGATTGTGCTTTGCTTTTTCGCCATCGGCGAAAGCCGATGGGCGTCATACGCAAGAGCCGAGTCGCGAACCAAACCTACGGAATAAATCTTATGTCATGGACATCGATCTCGGAGGCGCACGTTTATTGGAGTCGCCGAAGAACCGAGACCAAACCGCCTTCCAATCTGGAAGCCGCCGAAACCTATATTCTGAGCGCGCATCCTGTGACCAACGAGGACGCAGCCTGCATCCTTGACGTGGTGTGCGCGAACAACGGCGATCCTAGATGCGATGGTCTCGACCGCACAGCGCTCGCTCGCATTCGCGCCTTCTTATCGCGCGCTGCTTAGCGCCGCCGCCGTCATATCCGGGCTTTCGATGTCTGCTGACGGCGAGGGCGTCATGCGTCCGATGTCTGAAATTGTCTCGCGGCCGACGAAATAGGTTGGTTGGCGCGCCGCCAATCCACACCTTTTCACCGCTCAAACCCAATACTTTCAACGCCATCACCGCGCGCCAATCCGACCGGTTTGCGGCGGCCGTAAGATGTCTCCAACGCATCACCAAGGAGACACCGTCATGGCCCTCATCGTTCTTCACGACACCAAGCAAAACCGCGATCTGATCATCAACGCCGACAACATCTTCCAATGTATCGAAACCGAAGGCGGCGTGCGCATCCATTTCACCGAAGGCTCGATCGGCCGCGACCATTGCCTCATCGCCGGCACGCTGGACGACTTCGCGAACAAGGTCGGCGCGTTGAGGGTGGCGTGAGCAGGATGAACTCGTCCTCCCCCGTTAGGAGGAGGTGGCGCGCACGCGAGTGCGCGACGGCGGGGTGGGCGCAACCCTCGAACGGCCGTCGCCCGCCCCTCAGTCAGTCGCATGCGCGACTGACAGCTCCCCCTAGCGGGGGAGCACGAGATTGATCGTAAACCCCATGCCCCCGCACGCACCATCGCCCGCCAAACTTCACGCCCTCGCGCGGCTGCTCACGACCAACCTCGTCGTGTTCGCGGCGTGGGTGGTGGAGTGGAGCGCCTGGTGGCCGTTTCAGGCGGCGGTGAAGCGGCGCTTGCGCAAACAGCTGCGCCGTGGCGCCCGCGCTTTTGCGCAGATCGTGTTTCTGTTGGCCGCCGCGCGCGTCGCGCCGCCATTGCGCATGAAGCGCACGCACCATCCCGCCAACGCGCCGCCGGGCTTTCGTTTGCAGATCAGCGGCAAGGCGCGCCGCTTCATTCATATTTCCGGCCAGCATGAAGGCTCGCTCAAATCCCGCATCGCGCGGCTTCAGCGCAGATTGCGAACCATCGCGCTCTGGGTCGCGCGCTTCATCAAGCGCCTGCACAATTGCGCCAAGAAAAGCCGCCTCGTGCTCACGCACGCTATCGTGGAAGCGTGCGCTGTTAGCGTGTGCGCGCCCGAGCCATGCGCCGCTGACACGTCCTAAGCGTGCGTGAAGCTCCGGCAGAGCATGTAAGCCGCCACCGCGAACACCACGAACGCAAACACACGCTGCAACGCCCCGCGTTGCTGCGCCAATCGTGCTGCAAACAACGCGCCGATGGCGCCTCCACCAATGCCGCCGCCGATGAAGAGGGCGGCGATTCGCCAGTCGATGAATCCGCCCGCCGCATACGTCGCCGCCGTCGTCGCCCCAAACGCGCTGACCGAAAGCAGCGAAGTCCCAATCGCTTGAATCATGCTCATGGCCGTTGCGCCGATGAGCCCCGGCACAATCAAAAACCCGCCGCCAATCCCAAAAAATCCCGACAGCGTCCCGACACAAGCGCCCGTCGCAATCAGCCGCCCCACCTTATGCGGTTCAAACCGCGCAATCGCCTCGCCGCCTTCGGCCTTTCGCCGCAGCATGAAAACACCGATCACAATCATCAGCAAAGCAAACAGCGGCAGCAAAACCTTCGTATCCGTGTGCTGCCCAACCCCCGCCCCAAAAGCCGCGCCCATCACACCGGCTCCGGCAAAGATCGCCCCATACCTCCACATCACATGTCCACGACGGGCATGCTGAGCGAGGTTCGCCAAAGCATTCGCAGAAACCGCAAGCGCGCTGGTGCCGATCGCCACATGCGCATCGCTGACGCCAACCAGATACAAAAGTGCCGGCGTGGCCAAAATCGAACCGCCGCCGCCGATCACCGCCAGCACCAGCCCAACGGCGGCGCCGCTCAGCACTGCAAGAAGATCGTGCGCGCTCACGGGCTCGGAGGTGCGACGATTCTGGCGGTAGGTCACGCCGCAGCGCTTGACGGGCGAGGCGGCGATGGCATTTTTGCACCAAACGGGGAGACCACTGATGCGCAAAATTCTTGGATGCGTCGCCGCTGTCGCAGCTCTTGCTGCGTGTTCGCAACAGCCAGCAACGCCGCCTGCGCCAACGCAAGCCGAGCTCGTCTCGCGCGGCCAGTATCTTGTGAACAGCATCGGCGGCTGCAACGATTGCCACACGCCGATGACGCTGCAAGGTCCGGACATGGCGCATGCGCTCCAGGGCGCCACGATCCCGTTTAGACTCACGGCGCAACTCGAAGGTCACATTCCGTGGGCGCCAGTTTCCGTGCCGCTGGCCGGTGGTCCCGCCGGCTACACAGACGAGCAATTCGTGCATTTCCTGATGACCGGTGAGACTGCGCACGGCGGTCCAGCAACGCCGCCTATGCCGCAATATCGCATGAATGAAGAAGATGCGCGCGCTGTGGTCGCTTACATCAAGACGGTTCCGCGCGCTCAGTAATGTGCGAACGCGTAAGCGATGTTTCATTGTTGTGAGATGCGCACATTGTGAGTTGACGCATGCGTGTGATGGGTATTCCCTTTCACGCGCTGGAAGACGTGGCGCGCAGCAGCCGGTTCCATTTCCTGCGCTGTGCAAGCACACAACACCTTGGACGACGGCGCGCGTTCGCGATCTTCCCGTCCGAATGAAATGACCGCGCAGCGATTGGTCTGCCAGATGCGGTACATCTTCCTATCGGCCGGCGTCAGAGGACGCTTCAGCGTGTGGTGATGTAAAAACGAACAAAACATAAACGCATTTTGCCGTTATTCTCTGGCGTTTCTAAAGCGCGCTCGCCATCTCCGTTTTCATGTCGCTTCGTCTCTTCGCCGCCATCGCGCTTCCGGATGACATCGCTGAGCGCCTCATCGCGCTGAAGGGCGTGCCCGGCGCGAAGTGGCGGCCGCGCGAGAATTTGCATCTCACGTTGCGGTTTTTCGGCGAAGTAAGCGAGCCGGTCGGCAACGATATCGACGAAGCGTTGGCCACAATCGCCGATGAGACAGCGTCGTTTGAGCTGCAGCTCAAAAGCGCCGGTTCGTTCGGCAAAGAAGATCCGCACACGCTGTGGATCGGGGCAGGCGAGAGCGCAGCGCTGAAAAAACTGGCCGCCGATTGTGAGCGCGCGGCGCGGCGGCTTGGTCTGAAGGCTGAAACCCGGAAATTCGCGCCGCACGTAACGCTGGCTTATATGAGCGGCGCTTCGGAGCTCAGTCGTGTGCAGGATTTCGAGGCGCGGCTCGGCCTTTTCGAGTCGCGTCCGTTCGAGGTTGAAAGTTTTGGCCTCTATTCCAGCTGGACGCGCAAATCCGCTCCGAGCCTTTACAGGCTCGAAGCGGACTATGCGTTAAACGGCTAGTTACGAAACCGGCGTTGGCGGCGGTGTCGCGGGTTGTGGCGGTTGCTGATCGCGCACCATCGTGGCTGGCGGTGGGTTCGGACCCATCGCGCAGCAGCGCGCTTGAACCTCGAGCACACGCCTATTGTAGCGGCACTCAGTGTCGTTGATGGAGCGCATGATCGCCAGACCGCCGGAGCGCGACGTATAATGCGTCTGCGTGCAGCTGGTCAGCGTGTAGCCGGCATCGCACGAGCCGGACTGGACGCGGCGCAGTGTGCGGGTGACGCACACCACGTTGCGCGCCATGGCTTGATCAGCGGTGGATTGCGCGTGGTTGGCAATGCCGAGCGTTTCCGCAATGCGCGAACCGAGGCTGGTGCGCACATTTTCGGTGTCGGCGTGTTGTTTACAGATGTCGGTGTTGGCTCGATGTGCATCGGCGGTGCACCAATCGGCGATGCTTTGATCTCCCGTTCGGTCACAGCCCGCCGCCATGAACGCAAGAGCGCCGGCGGCGATAATGAAGGCAATGCGCATTCTGGCGCCCTTTCTGTACGACCCCCAATTACCGCAAACACCCATGAGAAAGATGGGTCAAGCACTGATTTGGTCCAGTCCGGTTCCCTTAATCAGCAGCTCGCGTGACAGGAGAATCTATGACGCTTCCCAACGTCTTCATCCTCACCGGCGCTGGTATTTCCGCAGAATCCGGGCTTTCGACCTTTCGCGACAAGGACGGTTTGTGGTCGCGCTACAAGATTGAAGACGTTGCTTCGATCGAGGGCTATCGCCGCGATCCGCAGCGCGTGCTCGACTTCTACAATCTGCGCCGTGGCGCGCATGGCGATGTGCAACCTAACGCCGGGCACTCTGCACTCGCGAAACTCGAACAGCATTGGGAAGAGCGCGGTGCTGCAGTCACCATCTGCACGCAAAACATCGACAATCTGCATGAGAAGGCCGGGTCAAAGCGCGTCATTCATATGCATGGCGAGTTGGCGAAGGTGCGCTGCCACGATTGCGGCGATGTCACGCCACGCGATGGCGATCTCAGCGTGAACCTGGGTTGCGCGGCCTGTGGCAGGATCGGCGGCATGCGCCCGCATGTAGTTTGGTTCGGCGAAACGCCTTTGGAGATGGATGCGATCTATAAGGCGCTCGCCGCCTCAAATTTGTTCGTTTCTATTGGGACGTCAGGATCGGTCTATCCGGCGGCGGGGTTTGTTCGCGCAGCGCGCGAAGCGGGCATCGTCACAATGGAAATCAATCTTGAGCCTTCGGAGAACGCCGAAGTCTTCGATGCCGCGCGTTACGGGAAAGCAAGCGAAGTGGCGCCGGCGTGGGTGGATGAGATGATTGGATCGGTTGGACGCTAGGCGCGTTGGGCTTTAAGGCTTAGGTACGGAACAGGTGAGGGAGCAGGTGATGTTGGGACGCTTGGCGGCAGCCGCCGCTCTAATCGCTTTGGCCGGATGCGCGGGCATGGAACCCGCCGGCCGCAATGCTTCACGCAGTGATGCGCCGTCGCCAGCTCCAGTTGAGCGCCGCGCACCTGTGGCGCCACCGCCGGCTTATGTGCCGCCACCGCCATCACCGACTTACAGCGCGCCGCCGCCGCAAATGCAGCCGCAGCCACAGCCAATCCCACAAGCGTCGAGCTCGCCAACCATTGCTGCTCAATCCGTGGCAGCGCCACCGCCGCCGCCACCAGAACCGGCCGGCGATCCGAATGCGGATGTCACTGTGCAAGCGCCGGCGCGGCAGCTCGAAGCGCCGCACGGCGACTCGCGCTCGGTGTCCGAACGGCGCGAGGACATGCAGACGTGGGATCATTGCATACTCGCGGTGCAACAGACTTATTCGTCCGATCCACTGGAGCCGGAGACCGATTCGCCGGAAGAGATTTGCCGCCGCCAACTCGGCCAGGCAAGCCGGACTGCAGTGCCTGCAGCGCGACTCGTGCGTCCGCGCTAATCCGCGCGTTCGAGGATCGCATCCATTTGCACGTCGCTGAGTCCGAAGTGGTGACCCACTTCGTGCACCAGCACGTGCGCGACGAGATCGGCGAGCGAGACATCGCCGCGCTCGATCCATTCATCGAGAATGGGGCGGCGATAGAGGAAGACCATCGGCGTCGAAGGCCGCGGGTCTGCGATTGATTGCTGGGTGAGATCGACGCCTCGGTAGAGGCCGCTCAATTCGAACGGATCCTCAATGCCAAGCTCCGCCAGCGTTTCCTCGTCCGCGAAATCCTCGACCCGGAAAATGATGTCAGCGGCGAGCGCCCGGAATTCGGCTGGCATGACCTCCCAGGCCTGGCGGGTGAGGCGTTCGATGTCGTCGAGCGCGGGGGCGGCGTCGAAATTCATGTCCTCACAGTAAGTTGACGCCTGCGTCATTTTTGTTGCGACGGCCCGAAGGTTCGGGTATTTTGCCTCAAATATAAGGGAGAGCCGCGTCCATGGCCGATTCAGCCGCCCAGATTCCGAACGCCGTCCGCCAGATCACCAAGGACGAAGTCTATGACGCGGTCGCCCCGACCGATTTCGGCGCGATGCTGGCCATCGATCGCCACCTCAACCGTTCGACCGCCTTCGATAAGATCATCTCGGCCACCCACGATCATTTCTGGGATCCGCTCGACAAGAAGTACATCGACTTCGACGACGATTTCGACGCTGAGACCACCGACTTCATCCCCGACGATCTCGTGCCGGCTTTGATGACCGACTACGTCTCGAATTATTTCGCCGACAAGCCGGCCGAGCGCATTCGCTTCAAGAGTCAGATCGGCCGCTGGATCATGAGTTCCATCCTGCACGGCGAGCAGGGCGCGTTGAATCTGTCCGCTTCGCTCTGCCACGTGCTGCGCGATCCGGGCGCGCAAGAATACGCCGCCAACCAGACGCGCGAAGAAGGTCGTCACGTTACGGCTTTCGCGAAATACATCATCAAGCGTTGGGGCACCCCGCGCCCGTGCGGCACGGTGCTGGCAAACTTACTGCAAGAGATCGTGCACGCGCCGGAGGTCTACAAAAAGATTATCGGCATGCAGATGCTGGTCGAAGGCCTTGCCATGGGCGCCTTCGCAACGATCTTCAAAGAGTGGGACGATCCGCTCGTGAAGCGGCTGACACAGCTAGTGATGACGGACGAAGCGTTCCACCACAAGTTCGGGAAAATCTGGGCTGACCGCACCATTCCGAAGCTCACGCCAGAAGAGCATGAGATCGTCGAGAATTGGGCGGCGCATTGCTTCCAGACGCTGCTCTTCAATTTGGTGGCGCCGCACCAGATGACCGAAATCTATCACGAGTTCGGCCTCGATCCGGACAAGGTGATGCAGGGTTTCCAGGAAGCGGCGACCGACGAAGCGCGCCGCGAGCAGATGAAGAACTCCACCAACATCTTCCGCGTGCTGGTGAAGACGCTATGGAACGCCGGCATCATCACTGACCGCACCAAAAACTTCTATGCCATGTACATCAACTTCGATGAGTTCACGGCGGAAGGTGACGAGATGGTCGGCGACGCCATCGCCGATGAAGGCATTCAGTATCTCAAGACTATCAATTTCGGCATCAACACCAGCGCGTTGAACGAAGTGAAGGCCGCAGCGATCGCCGCGGAGTAGCAAGGACTGCAGGCGTCCTCGCCTGCATTTCTATTTCTACGTCAACAAACGAAAGGCGGACGAGATGTCCGCGATCCGTCTCGACGGCTAACCATGCGGCGCCGGCAGTGCAGCTTGAGGCGGCGCGCCGGTGACGCTGTTGAGTTGGTCCATGCGTTCACCGATGCCTTGCGCGACGGCTTCTGGATTGATGGTCTGATAGCCGGGCGGCACGCCGAACAGCGACGCATTCTGTGGCCCGCGCTGCACATTCGTCGCTTCAAACAGCACGCGGCTGTTTTCGCGCACACGCAGAACCACGCCGTCCGATGTGATGCACGCGGTGCGCTCCACACCGGGCGCCGGTGCTTCTTTCGGCTGCCATTCGTGGCCGTTCTGACCAGCCACCGTGCAATCGCCGACGCTGCGCGCGTTCGAGCCGCCAAGTGCGGCCCAGGGGGTCTCGAGTGGCTGCGGCGCGTCGGAGTCGGAAATGCGCACCGCGACGCCGATTACGCGCGCCGGATTTACTGCGGTGACCAATTGCCCTGAAGGTGTTGGTTGAGCCGGTACGACCGTCGGACCTTGCACGGGTGCATTCGGCACAGTGGTTTGCGGGACCGACACTGGCGGCGCGGCGCCGGGCGCGGATTGCAGCGTTGTCGTCGGCGTGTTCGGCGAGGTGGTTGTTGGTTGAATGGTCGGGTTGAGTACGTACGCCGCATTGGTGGCGCGATCGAAGACGACGATGGCGCGGCCATAGTGCGGCAGCACGGTTTCGACGCGCAAATTGGAGCCTTGGCGGTAGATCACAGTGTGGATCACCGGGCCCCCATCCGGCGCTGCCGTGTTTCCTTCGACGCGGTAGGCCGTTTCGCCGAATTGTGGATACGCCGGCGCGATGAGTCCGCAGGCCGATAAACAAACCGCAGCAACGGCGGCGGAGAGAAGCAGAAAACGGCGCATGGGATGTCCTTCGCGTGTGTGCATAATCGAACGCGTCGCGCGCAATCACAGTTCCAGACGCTTGTTCCCACGCATCTGCAGTGACAAAATCTCTTAATGGAAGCGCTTCCGTTCTCTCGCCCGGACACCACTGCGTTGCTTGCGCGCGGCGTCACGCGCATGCTGAGCGAGCATGGGCTTGCGCCAATCCTAGAAGTTCCGCTCGCGAACGGACGTCGCGCCGATGTGATGGCGATTACGGCGTCCGGTGAGATTTGGATCGTCGAGACCAAATCGTGCGAAGCCGACTATATCTGTGACGCAAAGTGGCCGGACTACATTGAGTTTTGCGATCGCTTTTTCTTCGGTGTCACCGAGGAGTTTCCGCGTGAGCTGATTCCCGAAGAAGCGGGGCTGATCGTGGCGGATGGGTTTGGCGGTGCGATTTTGCGCGAAAGTCCGCTGCGACCGCTGGTCGGCGCGCGCCGAAAGGCAGTCACATTGTTGTTTGCTCGCTTGGCGGCGTTGCGCTTAACGCAAATCTAGTGCGCTGCGCCTGCGCATACATCTGTGTGCGAAACCTGCGCCGCCCCCGCGTACGTATCGGGCGTTGGCGCCAATCGGCGGATCAGCGCGATGCCGCGCTCGCTGGGACTCGGCACGATCGTCGCCGTTTCATGATCAGGCGGCGCAGATCCCGCGCGGATGAGAAGCACATCGACACCGTTTTGGGCTTCGCGATCATCGAGCACGAAATAGTTGTCGCTGTTGTTGGCATAGAGCGAGAGCGACCAATAATCGCTCCAGGGCGTCACATGGATGCGGACCGGACCATTGCTCAGATCATACGGGCAGACCGAATAAGCAAAGTCCGGAGAAGGGCGCACGATGGCGCGTGAGGCTTTCGTCACACGTTCGCTCAGATGCCAGGCGTTGTAGTGCCCCCCGCCGCTCACGCGCTGTAGCGCTACGTTCATTAGCACTGTCGGCGTGCCGAAGATCACCACGAAGTGCGCGACAACCGCCGCCAGGAGCGCCGCGATCACATATTTGCCCCAGCCGCTCATGATGCGGTCGCACAAGAAACAGTCGTGAGCTTGGGCAAGCTATCTTCGCTCGGCATGAAGTCACGCTGCGGATTGTAAACGCGCAGCGTCAGCGAGAATCCGCGCCGGGCATTGCGCGAGGACAGCCAGTTGACGCTATCGCCTTGCACGGACGAAACGTGCGCGCGCCATACGCCGTCATCACCTGCATTGATGCGCGTGGCGTCGACCGAAGCGGCATGGTCGTCATTGAGCGCCAGATAATTGTCGCGTGCGTAAAGCGTCACCGACCACCAGCGTGTGGCCAAGGCATTGCCGGTCAGATCGTAGATGCAGCTTTCGCTCAGCGGCTGACCGTGTTCGTCGCGATCGAGATTGAAGTAAAGCGCTTCGCGGGAACTCAGTGCCAGTAGGCCCCATCGCGCAATGATGGCGCGCGTGTAAGGGCCGGCGGCAGTGGAACCAGCAGCGCGATTAAGCGACCAAGCGCCGTAGTGCGCGCTGAAGCTCGAAACGCCGAACGTCAGCGTCGCCCAAGCTGAGGCGCCACCCAGCACGAGGCCGGCGGCAATCGCCACAATCCACACCAATATCTGCCGCAGCATGGCCCGCTCCCCAGCGCCGCGTCAGGCGGTCTTCTCCGCCTCCGCTGGTGTTTTGAGATCGAGCGAGAGCGCGTGCAAGCCGGTGTCGAATTCTTCACGAAGGGCGTGGTAAACAAGTCGCTGACGCTCGACACGGCTTTGGCCTTGGAAGGTCGAGGAAACGAGCTTCAGCGTGTAGTGCGTCTCACCGCCCGGCTGTGCGCCTGCGTGGCCTTCATGACGGCTGGAGTCATCGATCAGATTGACAAGAGTTGGCGCAAATTCATGCGTCAACAGCTTTTTGATGCGCTCGCTGCGCGAAAGAGGGGCTTTGTCGTTTGTCAATGGATTGTCCGCATAAGCTCAGGCGCCCATACTCCTTGGTCCAGCAATGTCCAACGCGTTTGAATACCGCCCGAAGTTCGTCGACATCCGCGTCAAGCGCGGTGCGAAGACGGCGGCTGCGCGCGATCCCAGCGAGACGCCTTGCGATCATATAGGGTGCAAGAACCCTGGACTCCATCGCGCGCCCAAGGGCCGCGACAACGCCAACCAGTTTTGGCATTTCTGTACGGAGCACGCCGCCGACTACAACAAGCGCTGGGACTATTTCTCCGGCATGAGCGACGGCGAGTTCAAGGATTACCTGGCGCGCGAAGAGGTGGGCCATCGCCCGACCTGGACCTTCCGCGGCGGACGGTTGGATCGCCATTCCGCCGCGATGCGGTCAGCCCGTCGCGGTGATCCCTTCAGCCTGTTTGGCTCCGGTGATCCGGAAGCCGCGCCTACGCCGCGCGCGCGCAGGCTGACGCGGCTTCAGGTGATGGCGCTGGAAGCGATGTCGCTCGATGAAAACGCCGATGCGGTCACGATCCGGACCCGTTACGCCGATCTGGTGAAACGCTGGCACCCGGACTCCAATGGCGGCGACCGCAGCGCCGAGACCAATTTGCAGCGGGTGATCAAGGCGTATCAGACGCTGAAAGCCGGCGGCCTCGTCTAACTTACGCTACGGCCTGCCAATTCACCGCCTTTCATCCCGTGCTGCGGCGCGATAAGAGGGTCTTCGAACCCTATATTCAGAGTTGCAATGACCACCGCCGACGATCTTTTGACCATGAAGCCCGACAGGCAGGTTTCGGCCCGCGAGTTCGGCGTCGCCAGCGACATGAAAATCCCCGCCTTCAAGACGAAGACGGAATACGTGCCGGATCTCGACGAGGCCTATCGCTTCGATCCGCAGACCACCTTGGCGATCCTGGCCGGTTTTGCCTTCAATCGCCGCTGCATGGTGCAGGGCTATCACGGCACGGGTAAGTCCACGCACGTGGAGCAGGTGGCGGCGCGGCTGAACTGGCCGCTGGTGCGGATCAATTTGGACAGCCACGTGAGCCGGATCGATCTCGTTGGCAAAGACGCGATCGTCTTGAAAGACGGCAAACAAGTCACCGAGTTTCGCGAAGGCATGCTGCCTTGGGCGCTGCAGCGGCCGGTGGCGATCTGCTTTGACGAATACGATGCCGGCCGGCCGGACGTGATGTTCGTGATCCAACGCGTGCTAGAGGCCTCGGGCAAGCTGACGCTGCTGGATCAGAACCGGGTGATCAGCGCCAATCCGTATTTCCGTCTGTTCGCGACCACGAACACGATTGGCTTGGGCGATACGTCGGGCCTCTATCACGGCACGCAACAGATCAACCAGGCGCAGATGGACCGTTGGACGGTCGTCACCACGCTCAACTATCTTGAGCACGACGTCGAAGCCGACATCGTTCTCGCCAAGGCGCCGAGCTACAACAACGCCGAAGGCAAGCGCACGATCATGGCGATGGTGCGCGTCGCCGACATGACCCGCAATGCGTTCATGAACGGCGACATCTCCACCGTGATGAGCCCGCGCACGGTGATCTTCTGGGCGCAGAACGCCGAGATTTTCGGCGATATCGGTCTCGCGTTCCGGATGACCTTCCTGAACAAGTGCGACGAGCTGGAGCGTCCGACGGTCGCGGAGTTCTACCAGCGCGCGTTTGGCGCGGATCTGCCCGAAGCGGCGACGCGGGTGAAGGTGGCTTAGACTGATGCGCAGCGCGGCGTTTGCTCTCGCGCTTGTGGTCTCCGTAGTAGGAGCGCTCGACGCCGATGCCTGCGTTCCAATACGCTACGACATACGTGGAATCACGCCAGCCGCTCTTGCCCAAGAAATGGTGCGCGACGCCAATAGTGTTGAGCTGATGCGAGTGACACTTAGACAGGTCGTTCGTGCCGATCGTCTCTATGCTGCAGAAATTGGCTCGGTTTTTCTCTTCACGTTCGAACCTCTAGCGGTTCTAAAAGGATCTCCTCACGGACCACTTCAGCTTCACGGGTTGGACCCAAACAGAATGGGTGTTTACTTGAACGTAGCGGAGCGTCCGCGAGCACCTCTGTGGTGGTCAACTGAGAACGGCTACGCTGCGCTCCAAGACATGCGTATTCCCGATCCGGCTTCGACCGATAGCATTGGGTGCGGGTTTGCCACGAGATTTGTGGTCGGCGCAGAATATTTGGTGTTTCGGAATGCGAGTGGCGGTTTGTTGGCGCCCGGCTTCGTGTCAACGGGCAGACCATCTCGTCCGCCTCAACGACCAATCGTCGAGCGGATAAGCGGTCGAAACGACCCCTGGTTGGCCATCGTTCGCCGTGCTGCCGCTTCGGAGCGCTGATCGATGGCCGCGAAGGAAACGCCCTCCGAGATCTTCAAGCGCTCGCTGGCGCAGACGACGCGCGCGCTTGCGGGCGCGGAGGAGGAGCTTGAGGTCACCTACGGCGCCGAGGGGCCGAAGCTCAGTGGCGGCAAGATCGTGCTGCCGCATCCGCCCCGCGTGATCACGGATCCCGAAGCTGAGCGCATTCGCGGCCAGGCCGATGGCCTCGCGCTCCGCCTCGCGCATCACGACGATGCGCAGCATATCAAGCTGCGCCCGCAGGGAATCGATGCGCGCGCGGTGTTTGATGCTGTCGAAGACGCGCGCGTGCAAGCGCTGGGTGCCAACGCGATGAAGGGCGTTGCAAAGAATTTGACCGCTGCGCTCACCGACACGCTTGAGCGCAAAGGGGTCGCCCGCATCCGCGACCGCAGTGCGGCGCCGCTCTCTGAGGCGTTGGCGCTGATCGTACGCGAACGCCTTACCGGGCAAGCGCCGCCGCCCAACGCCAAGGCGCTGGTGGATCTGTGGCGCGCCGACATCGAACGCGAAGCCGGCCCCACGCTCAACAAGCTGAGCGATGTCGCCGGCGACCAGCGCGCCTTTGCGATGCTGACGCGTGACGTGATCACCGAACTTGGTCTCGGCGAAGAGTTGACGGCGGAAGAAAACGACGAAGATCCCGACGCTAGCGCCGACAATCAGCAATCGCCGCCACAATCCGACAATGCCGATGGCGAGGATGATCAGGAGCAAGAGTCGCCCTCCGATCTCGAAATGATTGAGAGCGACGCCGATGTCGATGCGGACCGCTCTATGACGGTCGAAGCCGACATGGACGCCGACGATCAGGACGAGTCCGAGCAGGATCAGCCCGGCGAAAAACCGATCCGACCCAAGAATCGTAACGAACCGGACGATCCCAACGCTAACTACAAAGTCTTCACGCGCGCGCATGACGAGGAAATCCGCGCAGAAGATTTGTGCGACGCCGAAGAGCTGGCGCGGCTGCGCACGTATCTCGATCAGCAGCTGAAGCCGCTGCAGAGCGTGGTGGGACGTCTCGCCAATCGCTTGCAACGCCGTCTGATGGCCAAGCAAAACCGGTCGTGGAGCTTCGATCTTGAAGAGGGCGTGCTTGATACAGCGCGCCTGACGCGTGTGATCATCGATCCGATGTCGGCGCTGACTTTCAAGCAAGAGGACGACATGCCGTTCAAGGACACGGTTGTCACACTCCTGTTGGACAATTCCGGCTCAATGCGCGGGCGCCCGATCATGGTGGCCGCACTCTGCGCGGATATTCTGGCGCGCACTTTGGAGCGCTGCGGTGTGAAAGTGGAAATCCTCGGCTTCACCACGCGCGCCTGGAAGGGCGGCAAGGCCAAGGAAGATTGGCTCGCCGCCGGCCGGCCGCCGCAACCGGGGCGGCTCAACGATTTGCGCCATGTCGTTTACAAAGCGGCGGATGCGCCGTGGCGGCGTGCGCGGCGCAATCTCGGGCTGATGATGCGCGAAGGCCTGCTCAAGGAAAATATCGACGGCGAAGCGCTGATGTGGGCGCACGATCGCCTGCTCGGCCGGCCCGAGCAGCGGCGCTTGATGATGGTGATTTCGGATGGCGCGCCGGTGGACGATTCAACTTTGTCGGCCAATCCCGGGAATTATCTCGAACGCCATCTGCGCGGCGTAATCCATTGGATCGAGACGCGCTCGCCGGTGGAGTTGCTCGCCATCGGCATCGGCCACGACGTGACGCGCTATTACAAGCGCGCCGTGACTATCACCGATGCGGAGCAGCTTGGCGGGGCGATGATCGAAAAGTTGGCGGAATTGTTCGACGAGCCCGGCGCGATGGAAGCGCAGGCGCCGCGCCGTGCCCGCCCGCGCACAAAGGTCGCTGCATGAAACTGCACTTTGCGCTGATCGGCCTCGGGCTTTTGTGCGCGTGCGCGCCTTCTGCAGCTGACGCGCCGATCCCCGAGCAGTGGCGCACCGTTGACGTGCAAACGGCGCCCGTGAGCTTCGGCGACGCCACGCTTGATCATTTGCGTTTCCGCGGTGGCGTCGAGTTACGCTCCAGCGATCCTGTCTTCGGCGGCTTGTCGGATATCGAAGTGCTCGACGGCAATCGCTTCATTACGCAGAGCGACGGCGGCGAATGGTTCGAGGGCGACCTTGTGCTCGATGCAAGCGGCGCGCTGACCGGCGTCGCCAACATGCGCACAGCGATGATGCGCGATGAACAGGGCCGCCCGTTCCCGAACAAGGACGCCGCGGACTCCGAAGACATCACACAGCTCCCTGATGGCCGCATCGCCGTGAGCTTCGAGCAGACGCAGACCATCCGCATCTATGATCTCAATCGCGACGGCCCGTTTGGCGCAGCGACTCCCGGTCCACGGCTTGCGGGCGTCGAACACCTGCCGCCGAACTCCGGCCTCGAAGCGATGACCGCGCTCGCAGACGGCACATTGGTGGTCGGCGCGGAGGGCGGAGATCAGCCGACAACGCCGATCTGGATTGCACAGCTCGCCGCCCACGATCCCGTGCCGGTCGCGGCGCACTTCCCGTTGTCGGACGGCTATTCGCTCACCAGCCTCGACCGCATGCCGAATGGCGATCTGGTCGCGCTTGAGCGCTTCTACGCGCCGGTGATTGGCGCTCGCGCCCGCATCGTGCGCGTTCCCGCGAGTGAAGTGCGCGCGAACGACGCGCCAATGCGCGTTGAGCAATTGGCGCAGCTCGGCCCGCCGCATCCGGTCGATAATTTCGAAGGCGTGTCCGCGGTGCGCATGCCGAACGGTGTCACCCGGCTCTACATCGTGAGCGACAACAATTTCAGCGCGCGCCAGCGCACTTATTTGTTTGCGTTCGATGTGATCGGGAACGCCGCGCCTTAGGCCGCGGCGGCTTCCGCGATTTTCTTCTTCAGGTCGCGGCGGATCTTGGCGGCCTTCACCGAGAGCGTGTCTTCGCTGGCCTTCAGCAGAAACGCATCGAGGCCGCCACGATGATCGACGCTGCGGAGCGCAGCCGCCGTGATGCGCATCTTATAAGCGCGTCCCAAAGCGTCGCTGGTCAGCGTTACGTTCACGAGATTGGGCTCGAACGAACGCTTGGTCTTGATGTTGGAGTGGCTGACCTTGTGGCCGATCTGGCGGTTGATGCCGGTCAGCTCGCAACGGCGGGACATTTGGTGCGCTTTCGAAAAAGACGGGAAATTTGAAGCGCGGACGCATACGCGAAGGGGTACCGGGGGTCAAGGACGGCCCGGGACGCTGAGCCCGCACAGGCATCGGAATTCGCGCCTGCCCTCGCCACCCGCTGGGAATGGTACCCAGGGCAGTCTAGTGTGCTACTTAAGTATTAACCACAAGACTTAGCCGTGAACGGCCTAAGAACGAATCAAAGATAGCGATTCGTCGATGATTCGTTCTTATTCTTTTCTACTCACCGATTGTCCTCCGATTTACTGCAGGATTTGCCCCAGGAGGGCCCGCCGAAGCCCCGGCTTGAAATCGCCGCAGCCGGGACCCATCGTCCAATCCATGCGCGATCGCGCCCGGACTAAGGCAGTCCTCGGGCCTACCAACACCGGCAAAACCCACCTGGCGATCGAGCGCATGCTTGGTCACGCCTCCGGCATGATCGGCCTGCCGCTGCGGCTGCTGGCGAGGGAGGTCTATGACCGGGTGGTCAAGGCCAAGGGGGAGGCGGCCGCGGCGCTGATCACCGGCGAAGAAAAGATCGCGCCCGAAAGCGCCAAGTATTTCATCTGCACGGTCGAAGCGATGCCGCTCGATCGCGCCGTCGAGTTCGTGGCCATCGACGAAATCCAGGTCGCCCGCGACCTCGACCGCGGCCACGTCTTCACCGATCGCATCCTGCATGCGCGCGGCTTCGGTGAAACCATGCTGCTTGGTTCCGACACCATGCGGCCGATGCTGAAGCGCCTGCTGCCCGATGCAGAGCTCACGCAACGCGAGCGAATGTCGACGCTTTCGTATGCAGGCCCACGCAAGATCACGAAATTACCGAAACGTTCGGCGGTGGTCGCGTTCTCGGCCGAGGAAGTTTATGCGATCGCGGAATTGCTGCGCCGGCATCGTGGCGGCGCGGCGGTGGTGATGGGTGCGCTGAGCCCCCGCACCCGCAACGCGCAGGTCGCGCTTTATCAAAGCGGCGAAGTGGACTTTCTGGTCGCCAGCGACGCTATCGGCATGGGCCTCAACATGGACGTCGACCATGTCGCCTTCGCCTCGCGCCGCAAGTTCGACGGCCGCCAGTGGCGCGACCTACGTGCTGACGAGATCGCGCAAATTGCCGGGCGTGCGGGCCGCTTCACACGCGACGGCGCCTTCGGTGAAACTGGCGAATGTGCGCCCTTCGATGAAGATTTGATCCAGCGCGTCGAAAGCCATGAGTTCGAGCCAGTGGAATCGATCCAATGGCGCAACACGGAGCTGAAGTTCGACACCATCGCCGCGCTTCGGCAATCGCTTGATCGCGCGCCGGATCGCCCCGGGCTCGCGCGCGTGCGCGGCGCCGACGACGAAGAAGTGCTGAAGCGATTGGTCGAAGACGCCGATCTCAGCGCGCTCGTGCGTTCGCAGAACGACGTGCGCCGCTTGTGGGAAGCGTGCCAGCTGCCGGATTTCCGCAAAGTGGCGCCGGAAGAGCACGCGCGATTGGCGGGCCGCATCGCCGGCTACATTCTCTCACCCAAACGCCGTCTGCCGCGCGAATGGATCGCTGCTGAGCTGGAGCAACTCGATCGTCCGCAAGGCGATCTCGATCAACTGCAGCAGCGTTTGGCTTACGTGCGTACCTGGACGTACGTCGCCAGCCGCGCCGATTGGGTGGATGACGCCGAAGATTTCCGTGCACAAACCCGCGCTGTCGAAGACAAGCTCTCAGACGCCCTGCACGAAGCGCTAACCCAGCGCTTCATCGATCGCCGCACCAGCGCCTTGCTCAAAAGCCTGAAGCGTGAAGACACCTTGCTCGCCGGCATTTCGGAAGAGGGCGAGGTGACGGTGGAAGGTCACTTCGTCGGCCGTCTCGATGGCCTGGAGTTCATCGCCGATCCGCGTGCGGCGGGATTGGAAGGCCGCGCAGTCCGCAATGCGGCGCTGCGCGCGTTGGCGCCGGAAGTGTCGCGCAGGCTTGCACAGATCGCGGCGGCTGAGGACGGCGCCATTCAACTGGGACGCGACGGGCGCTTGCGGGTTGAGCGGATGACGATCGCCAAGCTCTCTGCAGGCGCGCCGTTGTTGAAGCCACGCGTGGAATTGCTCGGCGGCGATCGCGCCAGCGAAGGCGAGCGCGAAGCGGCGCGCGAGCGCTTGGAATTCTGGCTGGCGCGCAAGATCGCCGCCGATCTGCGCCCCCTGATGATGCTTGAGGCGGCCTGGCGCGAGGGGCGCTTGCCGGCTGACGCGCGCGGTTTGGCGTTTCGTCTGATTGAAAACGCCGGGGCGTTAGATCGCGCGCAAGAAGACATCGATCACGTGGGTGCAGATGCCTTGCAAGCGCTTAAACGCTGCGGCGTGCGCATCGGCCGTCACAGCATCTTCCTGCCGGGCCTCGTGCGTCCGCGCTCTGCGCAGACGCTCGCAACGCTTTGGCATTGGGCGCACAACAAGACCGCAGCCGGCTTCTTCCTGCCGCGCGCCGGCGTATTGTCATCATCGCTTGATCGCTTCGTGAGTTGGGGCGAGGCGGCCGCGGCGGGCTATCGTATCTGCGGGCGCGTTGCCGTGCGCTTCGATATTCTGGAGCGGTTGAGCGAAGCGCTCGCTCAGAGCGAGCCGCCCGAGGATGGCTCTGTCGCGCGCTTGATTGGCAGGCCCGTGCGCGAACTGCCGTCGATCTTGCAGGCGCTCGGCTATCGGCGGGTCACGGTGGAGGGTGCTTCGCATTGGCGGTTCAGCACGCCGAAACGCAAACGCCGCCACGCCGCGCCGGAGGACAACGCCTTCGCCACGCTCGCGACGCTGCTGCCGAACCAGCCGCAACCGCGCCGTAAGCGCCGAGGCGCTGCGTGAGCGAGGCGCGCGTCCGCATCGATGTCTGGCTTTGGCGCGCGCGGTTCGTGAAGACCCGCGCTGCCGCAGGGCGGCTGGTCGGCGAAGGCGGTGTCCGGGTCGTCCGCCAGGACGGCGCGTCGCGCGCGTTGGACAAGCCCTCTGCCGAGATTGGCTCGGGCGACAAAGTTCTGTTTCCGCAGGACGGGGTCTTCCGGAGCGTCGCGGTGAAGGCGATTGGGCATCGCCGCGGGCCGCCGGTCGAGGCTCGATCTCTCTACGAAGAGCTTTGACGCAGCCCCGCTCGCTTGACGGTTCCGGTTCGCCCAGCCATGTCAGCCGCGCCGGAACGGAGCGGGAATGACCTACGTCGTCACTGACGCATGCGTGCGTTGCAAATTGATGGACTGTGTCGAGGTCTGCCCCGTCGACTGCTTTTACGAGGGCGAAAACTTCCTCGTTATTCACCCGGACGAGTGCATCGACTGCGGCGTCTGCGAGCCCGAATGCCCAGTGGACGCGATTAAGCCGGATTCCCAGGATGAACCAGACGGGAAGTGGCTCAAGGTGAACACAGAATTCGCCAAGGTTTGGCCTAATATTACTCGCAAGGGGACGCCCCCCGCCGATGCAGACGCCTTCAGAGACGAAAAAGAGAAGTTCGAGAAATACTTTAGCGAGAAGCCCGGGACTGGCGATTGACTTGCCGCACCCTGACGCCTTCCGAAACGCCCAAAAGTGTGGTAGGGTACGCCCAGAATTGATGAGCGCCTGAAGCGCGCTCGGCAGCTGGACACTCCATCGCGCCATTCAGCACTGCAGGGGGATCGAAGATCGCGGGCGGCAAAACCGTCCGTTTTACTTCGTGCGGGTTGATTTGACGGTGGAAAATCCGGTTGTTGCAACCGACTAGGACACTTGGAGACGATTGAATGCAAACGCCGAACGCCACGCCGCCCACCTCTTTCCGTCCCGGTGACCATATTGTGTACCCGGCGCACGGTGTTGGCCGGGTCATGGGCGTGGAACAGCAAGCGGTCGCGGGCCTGAGCCTGGCCGTGTTCGTGATCTCGTTTGAGCAGGACAAGATGACTTTGCGGGTTCCCACCGCCAAGGCGCGCTCTTGCGGCATGCGCCCGCTCGCCTCCGGTGAAGTGGTCGACCAAGCGATGAAGACGCTCCAAGGCCGCGCCCGCATCAAGCGGACGATGTGGTCTCGCCGAGCCCAAGAATACGAAGCCAAGATCAACTCGGGCGACTTGGTGTCGATCGCCGAAGTGGTGCGCGACCTGCACCGCGCCAGCGACCAGCCGGAACAATCGTATTCCGAACGCCAACTTTATGAGAGCGCGCTGGACCGTATGGCCCGCGAGCTCGCGGCTGTCGAAAAGGTCACCCGTGACGACGCGGTGCAGAAGGTGACGGCCTCGCTGGCTTCCAAGCGCCAAGCCGCTGCGGCCGCCTAACCAGCGTTTAGCGTGAAACAATCGAAAGGGCCGGGCGCAAGTCCGGCCCTTTCTCGTTGCGCGGTAGCCAAGGCAACCTTCGGCGCCGTCGGACGTTCGAGATGTGGCGGCGGAAGGTTCCACAGAACCGGCAGGCGGCTCAACGCGTAGAGTCTGATATGGCGCTCAGCGAAACCCTGGAACTTCGGACCGGCGCGCAGGCCTTTGTGCGCAGCGCGATGCGTGCTCCCTTGCTCGATGCTGAACATGAGCGCGATCTCGCGGCACGCTGGCGTTCGCTAGGCGATGAAGACGCGCTCCATGAGTTGATCACGGCCTACATGCGCCTCGTCGTCGCGATGGCGTCGCGCTTCCGTCATTACGGGCTGCCGATGAGTGATCTGGTGCAGGAGGGCAATGTCGGCCTGATGCAAGCCGCGTCGCGCTTCGAGCCGGAGCGCGAAGTGCGCTTTTCGACGTACGCATCTTGGTGGGTTCGTTCGGCGATGCAGGATTTCGTGCTGCGCAACTGGTCGATCGTCCGAACCGGGACGACTTCGGTGCAGAAGGCGCTGTTCTTCAACCTGCGCCGGCTACGCGCCAAGATCGGCGATGTTGGTGACACCGTGATGAGCGCTGAGGCCTGCTCACGCGTGGCGCGCGATCTGCGCGTGCCGGAGCGGGAAGTGCAAGCCATGGCTTCTCGTCTGTTCGCTCCCGATCGTTCTCTCAACGCGCCGCTTTCGGATGAAGGCGATAGTGGCCAGTGGCAGGATCTGCTGGCTGATACCAGCGCCACGCCGGAAGCCGCCGCCACACTCAGCCACGATGATGCAGCACGCGTTGATTTGGTGCGGGACGCGATGGGCGATCTGACTGAACGCGAGCGCCTGATCATTCGTGAGCGCAAGCTGCAGGATGAATCTGTGACGCTGGAAGCGCTTGGCGAACGGCTCGGCATCTCCAAGGAGCGCGTGCGCCAGATTGAGGGCAATGCGCTGATCAAGTTGAAGCGCGCTCTGATCGAGCGGGTCGGCAATCCGGCGGACGCCGGCTACGTCGGCGATTGAGATTGCCGGCGCGGGGCAGCGCCGTGCAGGATTTCCAATTGCCGGCTGTCATCCAAGCAAATCTGCGGCTGATCGTGGAAGGCCCCGATCGTTCCTCGCACGCGCACCCGTGCGCCCGAGAGCGACGCGAGCGCTGGACCATCCCAGTGGGAGAAAGCGTCGCCGAATAGCGCGATCGAGAAGGGCTTATCGGCGGCGCCGCCGTCCATGACGAGCGAAGCGCGGCGATCGAGCACTTGCGCGTCGTGGATGCTGCCCTGGAGCAGGCGATAGGGCGCATCGCCGCGCGTACATGCTTGGTTGCCGCGTTGCGCCAGCTGCACGGCGTTGGCGACTGTGAGGTCGCGATAGTCGCGAAGCGCCCATAGTCCGCGCGAGGCGGAGCGCGCCTGCGCCTCGGTGCTCAAGAGCGCAACGGTGCGTGCGTGATTGTCGAAACGTGGGCGCACCATGACCGCGCCGCGCGCCACCAGTGCGTTCTGCAGCCAGAACCAACGGCCGCCTTCGCTTTGCACGAACACATGCGCGATCGCGGCGGTGTCCGGAGGCGTGCCTGAGGTCGCGGCTGCCGTGGTTGCGGTCGCCGTCGTTTTGCTTGTGGCATCCGCGCTCGTGTCAGCTCCGCGCTGGTGGCGCACCCAGCGGCGCGTGCCTCCGTAAGCGAGCAGCACGGTGCGATGCAACGCCAGCGCTTCGAGTTCGCCGTAGGCTTGCGACGCATAGGGCTGATCGCCGCGCGGTGCGTCCACCTCAGCCAGAAACACCCGCATCCCAGACTCGAGCTGCAGCGTGTCGCCATTGATCACTCGCGCTACGCGCCCTGTTTCGCCGCGCTGCAAAGAGCCGAGTTGTGGTCCGCAGGCGGCGAGCGCCAGCAGTGCAACAAACACAAACAGCCAGCCGCCCTGGCGCATGGTGCAAGCCCCCAACGGGAGGTTGAGCGCGTCGGGCGAATTTTTGCAAGCGCCTTGCAGGTTTCGCCCCGCGAAGTTCTCAACAGGCGCGTCCGGCCCCCCCGTTACCGGACCGAAAGAATCGGCTCAGCGTCGGCATACGAGTGAGGCGGGTCATGGGTCTGGCGCTGAGTATCGAGGAACTGCTGGGTGGCGCGCGCAGAGCAGTGCCTGAGCCGCAAATCGAGGCGGGCGCTGTACACAACAATGGCATGGTGGACATCGCTCGCCTCATTCCGCGCGGCGGCGCCGCGTCGGTCCGCACGAAAGCCTCTCGGTCCATCCTGGCCGCGCCCAAACAAGGCCCAATCTCCTAGAAACCTCCACGCCGCCTTCAAGCAAAGAGGCGTATACTCTGCGACATCCAAGGCGCGGCAGGCGCATTGGGCTGCGCCAGAGGACATCGCGCCATGAAGTACGACAACATCCTGCAAACCGTCGGCCGGACGCCGATCGTGCGCATCAACAAGCTCGCGCCCGAAGGGGTGAACCTCTTCGTGAAGCTTGAGAGCTTCAACCCGATGAGCTCGGTGAAGGACCGCATGGCGCTTGCCGTCATCGAAGCGGCCGAGTGCAGCGGCGCGCTGAAGCCTGGGCAGACCGTTATCGAAGCCACCAGCGGCAATACCGGCATCGGGCTTGCCATGGTGTGCGCGCAGAAGGGCTACCCGCTGGTTGTGGTGATGGCGGAGAGCTTCAGCATCGAACGCCGCCGCTTGATGCGGTTCCTCGGCACCAAAGTGGTGCTGACGCCGGCGGCGCTCAAAGGCACCGGCATGGTCGCAAAGGCGATCGAGCTGGCTGAGGCCCACGGCTGGTTCTTGACGCGCCAATTCGAAAACGAAGCCAACGCCGACATGCATTCGCGCACCACGGCGCTGGAAATCCTCGAAGACTTCAAAGGTGAGCGCCTGGACTATTGGGTGAGCGGCTACGGCACTGGCGGCACGCTGAAGGGCGTCGCGCGCGTGTTGCGCGAACGCAGCCCGGAGACGCGCATCATCGTCGGTGAGGCCGACAATGCGCCGGTGTTGGCAAGTGGCATCCCGCAGCCGCGCAACGCCGATGGTTCGCCGTCAGCCAGCCATCCCAGCTTCCGCCCGCACCCGATCCAAGGCACCACCACCGACTTCATCCCGAAACTCGCGCAAGACGCGGTCGACGCGAAGCTGATCGACGCCATTGTCGGCGTTGACGGCGCTCTGGCCATGAAGCGCTCGCGCGAATTGGCGCAGCAAGAGGGGATTTTCGTCGGCATCTCGGCCGGCGCGGCGCTCGCTGCCGCGCTCGATGTGGCGGCCAATGCGCCGAAGGGCACGAACATTCTCGCCATGATGCCGGATACTGGCGAGCGCTATCTGTCCACGCCGCTGTTCGACAGCGTGCAGACCGACATGAACCCCGAAGAGTTCGACATTTCGCGCTCGACGCCGTCGGCGCAATTCGAAGCCGCCGAAGCGGTCACGCCTGCGCCTGCGCCGACGCCCGCAGCGAAGCCTGCGCGCGATTTCGAAGCGGACGCTTTCGTCGAAACCACCATCGAGCGTCACGCCGTGGTGCTGTTTGCACTGAAATGGTGCGAGTTCACCTGGTCGGTGCGGCGCATGTTTACGGAGCTTGGCATTGAATATTCTTCCGTCGATCTCGATACCGGCGATTTTCAGAACAACGATTGGGGCGGACGCGTGCGCCGCGCGCTGCAAGCCAAGTCTGGCGCCCCGACCATTCCGCAAATCTTCGTCGGTGGCGCGTTTATCGGCGGCGCCAGCGAGACATTGGAGGCCTGGCGCACGGGCCGCCTCAGTGCAGCGCTCGCCGGCGCCGGCGTTCACGTCGACGCACAACCGGATGACCCGTCGCGCTTCCTGCCGAAGTGGCTTCAGCCGCGCGCGGCGGGGTAGGGGTCAATCAGGATTTTTCCGTCGCGCTGCTCGCTCTAATTAAACGCTTGAGCGCGACCGCTTTTCCCGAGCCGGATTTGAAATAGTCCTCGAGCTGTCGAGCATGCGCTTCGGTTTCGACGGCGACGTAAGACTTCAATGCTGCTGGTAGATGCGCCCTCGTTGACGCGACACGGCCAGATTGGTGCGACGACACGCGTCGCTTCAGATCATTGGTCGAGCCAACATAAACGTCGTTATTGCTGAGTTTGAGAAAATAAACGTACCACACGTCCGGCAGTCTCCCTGCGCTGCTGCGCAGCTTCGGGAGATCACCCTACGCCTGCAGCGTTCGTGGCCTGCCACCCGAAGCCGCGAGGCGTAGGGTGGCGACCCCGGAGAGATTCGAACTCCCGACCGTCTGCTTAGGACGCAGCTGCTCTATCCAGCTGAGCTACGGGGCCGCAGCATGCGAGAGCTAGCGCATCTTCCGTTTTGACTGAACTACAAAACACCCATCCCGGAGGCTCACGGAGCGAGCAGTCCGGGGCCCATAAACACGATTGCTAGGCGCTCATGCTGAGACAGTTGTGTTTATGGGTCCCGGGCCCGCCGCTGCGCAGCGTCCCAGGAATGGGTGGAGTGAACCTCCGTACTGGACTCTCACCGAGCCCCCGGCTCAAAATGCGGCTGCCGGGGACGTCAGGGGAGACGCGAAGATGGCGCGCCGTTACGCCAATGCATGGTCGCGCGCGGCTGCACGCCTCACCGGCGTCGCGCACACGCAAGCGCCGATCTTTCGCTGGGGGATTTTGATCGCGCTGGTCGCGGTGTGGATCGGGTTAGGCCTGGTCTTCTGGCTGCACCTCGGTGTTTGGGAAGCGCTGTATCGCACCATCGCGGCTGTTTCGATGTCGGGCGACTATTTCGGCGTCACCAATGAGCAGCTGAACTTGGTGCGCTTCGCGGCGCTCGCTGTGCCGATCGTCGGCTTGCTATTCGCGTTCTCCGGCGCGCTTGGCCAGCATTTGGCGCAGAGCTTCAATCTGCGCGCGTCGCGCCACTTGGTGATTGCGGGAGACTCGCCGCCGGCGCTTTCGCTGGCGCTGGATTGCCGCAAATCGCGCGACGCGGTGATCCTGATTGCACAGGATCTCCCTGAGGACACACAGCTGGGCTTGCGGCGCAAAGGCGTCATCGTGCTCGAAGGCGATGCGCGTCACATCGAAACCTTGCGCTCGGCGCGCGCGCATCACGCTGCGCACGTGGTGGCGTTCGAGCCGGACGACACCGTCAACCTGCAGATCGAAGCCGCCGTGCGCCGCCTAGTTGGCAACGGCAAACGCAAACCACCGATCAGCGTGCACGTGTCCACGCGCTCGCCGATGCTGCTGAAGGAAGCGCGTGAAATGCGTTCGGCGCAGATGCGCCAGGATAAGATGCAAGGCTCGCCGGTCGATCCCAAGCCGTTCTCGATCGAGGAAATGGCGGCGCGGGCGCTGATCCAGAGCGAAACCGGCGAATTGCTCAACGTAGCGCAGCATCTGCATTCCGATAGGCTGCACTTCGTCTTCTTTGGCTTCGACCAAGGCGCTGAATCCGTCGCCGAGCGGGTGCTGTCGAGTTTGTGGTCGACCCAGTTCGCACCGCCGCGCCTGACCATGTTAGTGCCGGATCCGGCTATGGCGGAGGCGGGCTTCAAGGCGCGCCATCGCGAGGCCTTCATGCACCCCGAGCTATGGGCCGCGGATGTCGCGTTCCTGCCGTTCAATTGGGACATGGCCGCCGTTGGCCCGGAAGTGCTCGACGCTGTCGAGCAGCAACGCGGCAAGCCGACGACGGCGATCGTCTCCACTGGCAGCGATCCCGGCAACATTCATCTCGGACTCGCGTTGAAGCGCGCCTGCAATCACGGCATGCGCTGGCCGATCCCAATCTTCATGCGCGAGACCAGCCAGTCCG
>JBAQGO010000026.1:0-5374 GCA_049287825.1 Vitreimonas sp.
GATATCGTGCAGCACCTGGGGGGGCTTGATGTTGATGAAACCACGCGTCAGCAATTTCGAGCTCCGCTCCGAGGTGAAGCGAAAGACACGCCAGCAGCCGGCATAATTTGTCAGAAAATTGCGGCGCTGCCGGACCTCCTCTAGGCGAAGCCGTTCTTGAATTCCTGCGACATCCAGAAAAAACGGCACTCGCGGGTCGCTCGTCGGTTCAGGAGCAAACTTGGAAGCGATGCGCGCCATTTCGGCCGGCAAATCTGGATCGCGCTTGCGAAGGTACGCGGAGAGGCCAGCCTTTATCGGCTCGTAGCCCGCCGCCAGGGCATCCTGACCGGCGTTAAGCCGCATGAAGGCGCGGAAGGTGCTCTCCGAGACTTTTCCAAAGCGCTGAATCTCTGCCAGCGCGTCGTCGAATTTGCCGGCCAGGTAGGTCAAAAGCGATTTCAACAGGAGCGCCGGGTCCTGCTCGCGGTCGCGGACCACTTCATAGAAATCGGCCATAATGCGCCCTGTCCCCGCAATTTCCTTATCTATCATGGGCGTAGGCACCAAACAATCCTCGTTTCAGGGAGAAAGCAACATACTTTGAGAGTTTGTGCAAATTGTGCCGCCACTTTTAGAAACTCTCTCCGATTTTCTTCGCTGACGACCAATCTTGACGTATGATTGTTGCGTTGGCAGAATTATCGCACGCCACAAACCGAGCTGACAGACAGCGGTGAGGAGGGGCGAATGGGAGACGCGGTCACAACATTTTTGTCGGCGATGCAGGTCCTTATCGGGCTGTTTGCACTCGTGATCGGCTGGTTGTCCTACATTCGCGATCGCGCGCGGGAGCGAGCTCTTGCCGACGCTGAATTGGGAGCGATGCGCCAGAAAATCCGGTTCGTTGGGCTGGCCGGTTATCTCTGACGGCCCCTGACGGGTTGAGCGCAGCAATCTTGCCGCTAACTAGTCTTTATGGCGCAGCCGCCCTCTCCTGCCGATCTTTCGACGCTCGACGCACGCGCACGCGAGATTTTCCGCGAAATCGTGGAATCGTATCTGACCACCGGCGAGCCGGTCGGTTCGCGCACGCTTTCGAAGCTCGGCGGCATGTCGCTGTCGCCAGCTTCGATTCGTAACACTATGGCGGACTTGACAGCGCTAGGGCTCATCGATGCCCCCCACGCCATGGCGGGACGGCGACCAACGCAGCAGGGCTTGCGCTTCTTTGTCGACAGCCTGCTGCAGCTTGGCGATGTGCGCGACGATGAGCGGCGCGAGATTGACGATCGCATTTCACGCGCCGGCACCAATCCGCAGGACGTTCTCGGCGCCGCTTCCGAATTGCTTTCGGGATTGGCGGGCGGTGCGGGCCTTGTGGTCACGCCGGAGCGCGACGCGCCAGTGCGGCATGCGGAGATCGTCTCGATCGCGCCGGGCCAAGCGCTGTTGGTGTTGGTGTTCGAGGACAACCAGGTCGAAAATCGTCTGATCGCTACACCACCGGATTTGCCGCCGGGCATACTCGTCGAAGCCGCTAATTATCTGAACGCACGCTTCAAAGGCAAAACCCTGGCCGAAGCACGCGCCGACGCCGGCGATATGCTGGCGCGCGATCGCGCCGCTTTGGATCAAGCGGCGGCGAAGCTGATCGAGAGCGGCTTGGTCGAATGGTCGGGCGAAGACCCTACGATGGGGCGCGCGCTGATCGTGCGCGGGCGCGCCAATTTGCTGCAGGACCAGGAAGCGGTGGCCGATTTGGAACGGGCGCGGCGCTTGTTCGACGACCTCGAGAAGACCCGGGAACTCATCCAAGTGCTCGATTTGGCCAAGGCAGGCGAAGCGGTGCGTGTGTTTATCGGCTCGGAAAACCCGCTTTTTTCGCTCTCGGGGTCGAGCTTGATCGTTGCGCCCTATATGAATGCCGAACGACGGGTGGTCGGGGCGCTTGGCGTCATCGGCCCTACCCGGCTTAATTATGCGCGGGTGATCCCGGTTGTGGATTATACCGCCCGCATTGTCGGCCGCGTGCTCGACGGGCGGAACGAGCGCTGAGGATGGAATGAGCGAGACGAACGCACAAACGGAAACGCCTGAGACGCCGGATGCTGCGCCGGAAACTTCGCCGTTCGAGGCGGAGCTGGCCAAGACGCGCGACGAGCTGTTGCGGGCGCTGGCGGAAGTTGAGAACACCCGCCGCCGGGCTGAGCGGCAGGCAGCCGACGCGCGGACTTACGCCATCGATCGCTTTGCGACGGATTTGCTCTCGGTTGCCGATACGCTGTCACGCGCCTTGTCGGCGGCCCCTCGCGACGATGTGGATGAAGGCTTCCGCAATCTGCTGACCGGCGTCGAGCTGACCGAGCGCGCCATGCTCGACTCGTTTGCGCGCCATGGCTTGAAGCGGGTTGGAACTAAAGGCGAAGCTTTCGATCCAAAGATTCATCAAGCCATTGCCCACATTCCCTCGGAGCATCCGTCCAACACCATCGCTGAAGTCATGCAGCCCGGTTACGTGCTGGGCGACCGTACTCTACGGGCCGCGATCGTGGCGGTTTCTTCCGGGCGGGGCGCCGAAAACGTCACGGTCGACATCAAGGTCTGAAGCGTGCGCAAAGGCGCCGCAGCGTCACCAAAGCCTCAGGTATCCGCTTTTATTGCAACGGTTTGCGTGTTTGGGCGCGAGCGCCGCGCTTCCGCCTGTTTTCAGCCTTCCCGCCACAATGAACGATAGTTAATCCTGGCGACGCGCTTGGTTCGCCGTGCTTTTGTGCGCCGCGGACACGAGGGGAGAACTGGATATGCGTGGAAAACTTTGGATCGGCGTGGCCAGTGCCGCGCTGATGGCGCTGGGATTTGCGCCGGTTGCATCGGCTCAGGATCGCGATCCGCCGGGAGATGCGAGCACACAGGCGCAACTGACTGTAGGCACGCCGATCGACGGACAGATTTCACCGGCGGGCGACAGCGATTGGTATCGCCTGCACGTCGAGCACGGCCAAAGCTATCACATCACGCTTGACGGCGTCGCCGGGGGCGACGCAGCGCAGGGCATCGACACCACGCTAACCATTTACGATTCTCAGGGCCAGCAAGTCGCGTTCAACGATGACACCAATGGCTCACTCAATTCGGCGCTCGATTATGCGCCCAGCGCGACGGGTGACGTGTTCGTGGAAGCCAAGTCCTTCAACGACACCGCCACCGGCCCCTATCATTTGAGCGTCACGGCGACAGTGTTACCGCCGGACGCGGTGGGCAATGATGCGAGCACCCGCGCGCGGATCGGCGCCGGCTCACCGGTAAACGGTTCGCTTGATTACGCCGGCGATGTTGACTGGTACCGCTTCAGCGCACGCACCGGGCAGATGTACACGATCACGCTGGCCGGCACGCAAGGCGCAGCCAATCCCCTCGCCGATCCGGTGCTTCGCGTGCTTGATTCGCACGGAACCGAGATCGCGTCGAATGACGACAGCGAGGGCAGCCTCAATTCGTCGCTGAATTTCATACCCTCGCGCGCCGGCGACGTGTTCGTCTCGGCGCAAGGCTATGGTGATCAGGGCACGGGCGCCTACACACTCAATATCGCGGCGACCGCTTTGCCGCCGGACGATGCGAGCGCGGATGTCAACACGCGCGGACACGTGGACGTGGGCGGCAATGCTCACGGCGCGCTGGAATATCCCGGTGACCATGACTGGTATCGCGTGCGCTTAGAGCAAGGGCAGTCCTACCGTTTTTCTTTGAATGGCGGCGGCGATCATGCGCTGGCGGATCCCCTGCTCCGCTTGATGGACAGCCACGGCACGGAAGTCGCCATGGACGATGATGGCGGCGCCGGATTCAATTCGTATCTCGAATTCACCGCGACCTCGACGGGCACGTACTATCTCGACGCGGAAGGCTTCGATCAGACCGCGACCGGTGGTTATGTGCTGGCCGCCGCGGCTGGCGACGTTCCGGCTGATGCGACCACCGACGCTGTGCTTGCCGCGGATGGCGATGCGCGCGAAGGCGCGATCGCGCCGGCTGGCGATCAGGACTGGTACCGGATCGATCTCACCCAAGGCCAAGGCATCCGTGTCGCGGTAGATGCAGCGCAAGGTTCGGGCGCGCTAGAGGATCCGCTGATCATTCTGCATGGGCCGGACGGCGCTGAACTGGCGCGCGATGACGACGGCGGCAATGGCCTCAACTCATGGCTCGAATTCGTCGCGCCAGCAGCGGGTGCGTACTATCTGGAAGTGCGTGGCTTCAGCGAAGAAGCAACCGGCCGCTACGCCATCACGCTGAGCGCCGGTGAAATCGGCAACTCGGCCGATGGCGCTGAAGCGATGGAAGCCAACGGCGAAGGCCGCTCGGGTGACATCAACAGCAATGACGATGCTGATTGGTTCGCGATCACTTTGGTGGAAGGCCGCCCCTATCGCTTCAACGTGCAAGGCGCTGAGCCCAACGCGCTGCCCGACCCAGTGCTGACGCTCTACGACTCAGAGGGTCACGAAGTCGCCAGCGATGACGATGGCGGCACCGGCGTGAACGCGTATCTCAGCTTCACCTCAGTGACCGGCGGGCAGTATTACGCGGCGGTGTCGTCGTTCAATCATGCCAGCAAGGGTCACTATCAGATCAGCGCGAGCGATACCGATGTGCCGGGCAACACCAGCACCGACGAAACACTAGACGCCGTCAATGGCGATGATCGCGTCAGCAGCATCGAAATTCCCGGCGATCTCGACAATTATCGCGTCGATCTCGAAGCCGGTGCGCACTATTTGATCGAAGTCACCGCCGAAGGCGACAACGCTTTGGGCGATCCCTATCTGGCTCTTCTCAACAGTGACGGCGAACGTGTGGCCGCTGATGACGATAGTGGGAGCGGCCGCAACGCGCGGCTGCGCTACAGCCCACACGACGCCGGCTCTTACTTCATTCAGGCGAGCGGGCTTGGCGGCTCAACCGGCTCGTACAAAGTCTCGATCGTGCGTCAGTAGGCGCCTCAAGCGGGGACGCACGCGCGGCGGCACCGGACAAGGGCGCCGCCGCTTTTTCTTTTGGACTCGTTCTTTAACGCGAGAGCGCACCTCTCCCCGGCCAAGGGGAGAGGCCGATTTGCGTGAGCAAATCGGGTGAGGGGATGGAAGCGCTGGCGTGTAAACGTCTGGCTTCTCCCCCTCACCCTACCCTCTCCCCCTCGCGGGGGGGGGTGTGCGAAGATGGCCGCACATGCTTGCGCATTGCGGGTTCAATTTAGCTTGCTCTCAAAAGCGGGAGAGCGGGGCGCGCACGAAGCTTGCGCAGAAAGTTGGTAGTTGGGGTTGGTGCTTGATGCGCGCCCCGCGTGATTTGTTTTTTCGACCGGAGAAGACTCAGTGGCGTTCCTACGGAG
>JBAQGO010000027.1:0-16421 GCA_049287825.1 Vitreimonas sp.
GACCATCGAGACGCCGAACGGCAGCGGCGGAATGGTTTCGCCGCGCGCGTTTTCTTCAAGCCAGATGTAACGCTGCGTCGCGGTCCACCCGGTGCCGCCGTACTCTTTCGGCCATGCCGGCGCGGACCAACCCTTTTTGCCGAGGATTTGGTGCCAGGCGAGGAAGTCTTCCTTCGACAAATCCTCGCGCAGCACGCGGCCTTTCAGGTGCGGCGGATAGTTGGCTTCGATGAACGCGCGCACTTCGTCGCGAAACGCGATGTCTTCCGGCGAAAATTCGAGATCCATGACGCGCGCCCTCATCGCGCGCAGTCACGCGCGCGCGAGCGACTATAGAGCGCCGCGTGGTCCTATCAACTCGGCGTCGGGGACGTGCTTACCGCTACGGCGCCGAGCGGCGTCGTTGTGTGCGGTCTGCGCTGGCGGCGGCGGCATGCGCGTGACTTGGTGCGCAATCGTCGCGCGCGGCGCAGCCGGCGGGGTGCTGGAGGTAATGCATTCGCCGTGGCGCGCGTTTCCGGTCTGGCAGTCACGCACATCGGCCGTGGCGCCGGCACTGGCGATGGTCGGAAGAAACGCGACACCGAACCCTAAGGCGAAGACCCAAGCCTTCATGTGACCCTCTCCCGCACTCGGACCTTATACCGCGTGACGATCACCCACCCCATCAGCAATCCGTGAACTGCCACACGCCAGGTCGACCCGCGTACCCGCACCGACGGCAGCACTGATTGCTTGTGCATTCTGACGTGCCAGCGCCGCAACCTCAGACGGTTGCTTGCTGGCTTCAGCGTTCAACCGCCACCGCGCCGCGCCCAATTCGGAGGCGTCGGGGAAAGCCGCGTTTTCATAGGCCACGCACTGAACCGCGCTCAAGAATTCAGAGTTGTTCATTTGCGGACTTGCTGTGCTCACGGCCAGGGGAGCGGCAATCACGCTGGCGACCGTCGTGGCGATGACTGCAAAACGCATGACTTCGTTCTCCTCGCAGAACCTTCGCCTCCAGAGATGCCGATGCGTCAGCGGCTGGATGCGCCCGCTTGGTGAATATCGATCAACGATAGTCCGCATCGATTGTCAATGTGCTTTTATTGATTTTCGATGCGTTCGAATGTGACTGTTTTCGGGCGCCGTACGACGATCTGGTTGTGATCTAAGACGAAGCGTTGTTCTCAACAATTACATCAGTAATTTTTGTGTAATTCCAAGTAACGAAAGCTACGTTTCGAAGATCATCTATGCCGTTCGTCGTATTTCTTGTTCCAGAACTCAGCGCCAGCATTGTTCCCTAGGGGATCGTCTTGGCTATGATTGAGCACGCGACGCGCATAGGCGAAACACTGGACTTGCTGGATCGTGCGGCAACAGAAGCAGCCAATGCAGGACGTTGGGATGAAGCGGAACGTCTCTGGATGGAAATGCGCGGGCGCGCGCCCAACAATCGCAACGCGCTTTGGGGTCTGGGCTTCAGCGCATTGCAACGCGGCGACGCTCGGAAGGCCAAGACGCTATTGGCCGCCGCTCAGAAAGCTGCGCCTCAAGACAAAGTCGTACCCCTAACTCTGGCGATGGCCTGCCGGGATTGCGGCGACGGCGACGGCGAAGCGGCTGCAATCACGGCGGCGCTGGCCATTGACGCGTATTATCTGCCGGCGCTGCTCGCCAAAGCGACAATGTTGGAGCGGCAGGGCCATCTCGACGCCCCGACGGCCTACGGCAACGCGTTAAAAGTCGCACACGCGCCGGAGCGCTGGCCACAGGAACTCCGCGCTCAGCTTGAACACGCCAAGAGCGTGGTCGACAAACACAGGCGCGATGTTTTCAGTGCGCTCTCGAACAAGATCACCGACATCGCCGGCGACATGCCCGATCCGCAGCGGGAGCGCTGGCGCGAAGCTGCCTCGATCATGGCCCAGCTTTCGGCGCCTTATCATTCTCAAAGTAACCAGCTCTTCGTGCCGAGACTCTCAGCGACACCGTTCTATGATGTGTCTTCGTTTCCATGGGCTGAAGCCGTTCAGAGTAAGACTGCGATCATTCGCGAAGAACTCATGCGGGCTTTGCAAACGCGAGGGGAAAGTTTCGTTCCCTATATCAACAAGACCGAAGGCGCGCCGGTCAATCAATGGGGCGAGCTCAACCATTCCAAGCGCTGGAGCGCGCTGCACTTGTGGGCAAACGGCGAACGCGTCGAAGAAAATCTCTCGCTTTGTCCCGAAACCGCCAAAGTGCTAGCGCTCGCCGACCAGGCTCATATTGCGGGCAACTGTCCGAACGCCATGTTCTCGGCGCTAGCGCCACACACGCACATTCCGCCCCACTACGGTGAAACCAATGCACGTCTGGTCGCGCATTTGCCCCTGGTCGTGCCGGAGAGATGCGGTGGTATCCGCGTCGGGTTTCAGCAGCGCGAATGGCAAGTCGGAGAGTTGCTGATCTTCGATGACTCCATCGAACATGAAGCCTGGAACGATAGCGACGAATTGCGTGTGGTGCTTATTTTCGATGTCTGGAATCCAGAGCTGACGACCAAGGATCGTGAGATCGTCAACGCCCTGACCATCGCGGCGGCAGATTTTCGCGCCTAAAGCTTGCGCCCGTTGTCAAACTGCGCATCCTCACGGCGATGCCTATCACCGGTCCAGTCTCCACACCCTGCGTCAAGGTCTGCATCGTCGACGGCAAGCGCGGCCTCTGCATAGGCTGCGGCCGCACGCTCGCAGAAATTGCCGCGTGGGGAAGCATGGAAGAAGAGCGCCGCCGCGCCATCATGGCCGCGTTGTCGCAACGCTTGAATGAACCGAGCGAACGTCATGATCAGTGATCAATGGACCTATGTGGTGTGGTGCTTGATGGCATTACTTCTGGTCGGCACGGGCGTGATGCGGGCAGAGCGCCAGAGATCGGCAAATTCCGGCGCGCCCGGTGTTGTTACGTCAGCCCTGATATGGCTCGGCATTATTGCGCTGGTGGTGCTGATCTATCAAGGCGCGTCGTTCTGGATGGCACTTGGCTCACTCTTTCGCTAAGCCGCTGCTGCCGCGCGCCCGCTAACATGCGCCAAGGCAGCACGGATGACCTCTGCATCCGCTTTGGGCCGCACACCCTGCTCGGACAAGACACGACGCCAAGTCCGCCCGCCCGCCTGAGCATTGAAAAGACCCAGCATGTGACGCGTCATGGCGTGCAACGGCACGCCCCGGGCGACCATAGTTTCAACATACGGGATGTGGCGCTCTATTGCCTCAATACGTGATGTTGATGGCGGCGTTGCGCCAAAGACGCGCGCGTCGACGTCCAACAATAACGCTGGATTTTGGTAAGCGGCGCGGCCAAGCATGGCGCCGTCGAGTCCGGCGCTTTCATCGAGCGCATGGTCGAGATCGCGCAGGCCACCGTTCAAAATGATTTCAAGCCCCGGGCGCTCCCGCTTCAGCGTGCGCACCAGATCGTAGTCGAGCGGCGGCACGTCGCGGTTCTCCTTCGGCGACAAACCGCTCAACCAGGCTTTGCGCGCATGGACGATGAACGTGGCGCAGCCTTCAGCGGCGGCCTTATCGACAAGCCCAAAAAGCGCGTCGCTCGGCGTCTGCTCATCGACACCGATGCGGCATTTGATCGTAACAGGGGTTTCCGGCGCAGCGTTTTGCGCAGCGGTCCACAGAGTGGCCACCAGATCCGGCTCGCGCATAAGGCAGGCGCCAAAGCGGCCCGCTTGCACGCGATCGGATGGGCAACCGATATTGAGATTGATCTCGTCGTAGCCGAAGTCTGTGGCGATGCCGGAAGCTGCGGCGATCTTAACGGGATCGCTGCCGCCGAGCTGCAACGCCAACGGATGCTCGATCTCAGAAAACCCAAGTAACCGCTCGTGGTCGCCATGAATGATGGCGTCGGCGGTGAGCATCTCCGTGTAGAGCAGCGCGTGACGCGTGAGCACGCGATGGAATGCCCGGCAATGCCGGTCCGTCCAATCCATCATGGGCGCGACTGAGAACCTACGCGATTGAAGCTTCATGTTTTTGCGTGATACCAAAGTGGTCGTGTGCGCTACGTATGCAGCTTGGTTCACTTTGTGTCCTGGCAATTCCCTCAAATCCAGTGGGAGAGCACACGATCTGTTCTGACGCGTAGGCAAAGGGCGATAGGCGTCAAAGACCTTTCTACGCAAATCCGACGTCGCAGCCCTTCGGGCGCGGCAACCGCGCTCCTATCGATCAAGCATCTCGCGCACCTTGTTGGCGAGCGACGCGATTTCGAACGGCTTCGTGATCACTTCCATTCCCGCTTCCAGACGGCCGTCGCCGATCGCGGCATTGTCTGCATAGCCGGTGATGAAGAGTACGCCCAGCCGAGGGCGCTTGAGTCGAGCCGCGTCGGCGACCTGGCGTCCGTTCAAGCCGCCGGGCAAGCCGACGTCGGTCACCAGCAAGTCAATCCGGGCATCCGATTGCAGAATGCGTAAACCTTCTGAGCCGGTGGCGGCCTGAAGTACGCGATAGCCCGCCTCTTCCAAGACGTCAGTCATCAGCATGCGCAGCGTCGGTTCATCGTCTATGACAAGAATGGTCTCGCCAACGGCCGCTTGCTGCAACGCATCGATTTCGCGAAACGGCTCGTCTTCCACCTCGCCGGCATATCGCGGCAGATAGAGGCACATGGTGGTGCCTTTACCGACTTCCGAATAAATGCGGACCTGACCACCGGACTGCCGCACGAAGCCATAAACCATGGAGAGGCCGAGGCCCGTTCCCTGTCCAAGCGGCTTGGTCGTGAAGAAGGGATCGAACGCGCGGGCGATGGTCTCGGCGTCCATGCCAGCGCCAGTATCGGTTACGCAGAGGGAAATATATTGACCGGACTTTAGATCGCGTTCGCGCGCGACGCGGTCGTCGAGCCACTTGTTGGCGGTTTCTATAATGATCCGGCCGCCATTTGGCGCCATCGCGTCTCGGGCATTGATGCAAAGATTCAAGAGAGCGCTTTCCAACTGCGGTTGATCAACGCGTGTCGCCCAGAGGCTGACGGCGCCGACAACTTCAATATCGACCGTTGGCCCGACGCTTCGGCGAATAAGCTCTTCCATCCCAACGATGAGCTTGTTGACGTCCGTCGGGACGGGATCGAGCGTTTGCCGGCGTGAAAACGCCAAAAGCCGTTGTGTCAATGACGCAGCGCGGCGAACCGCATCCTGGCCTGAACTAATGTAACGGTCGACGCCCGACTTGCCGTCAGCCAGGCGCCTTTCGATCAGCGAGAAGCTGCCGCCCATTGCGGCAAGCAGATTGTTGAAGTCGTGCGCGATCCCGCCGGTCAATTGGCCTACCGCTTCCATTTTCTGCGCCTGGCGAAGCGCCTCCTGCGCCGTTTCCAAGTCTTGCTCTGCCTGCACTCTGTCCGTCACGTCGTTGGCGGTGCTCGACGCGCCGATTAGGCGCCCCTCGCCGTCGCGGAGCGCGTTGAACCGGACTTCGTAGTGTCGGCGATCGCGATTGGGATCGCCAAACGCCTGGACGATTGTGAACTCTTCCCCGCTCAGCGCGCGCCGCCATAGCGCGCGCTGCTGCTCGGTGTGCTCGGGCATGTCCGGCAACAGCTCCAAGAACCGGTCGCCGACTTGAGGCCGCTTGCCGTACACACGCGCGAAGGCGTCAACGTTTGATTTGTTGATCGCCAGAATGTTGTAGTCGAGATCCAGCGCCGTCACCGCGGCGGTCGATCCGTCGACCACGTCCGAAAACACCTTTCGCTCCGCGAGCGCTGTGGCGACGCGCTGTTCGAGGGTCTCGTTGAACTCGCGGATGCGGGCCTCCGCGCGCTTTCGCTCGATCACGAGCGCCGCTGACCTGGCGACGAACTCAATCAGTTCGAGGTCTTGCGCCGCGGGCTCTCGGGGCGCGCGGTAGTACATGGCGAATGTGCCGAGCACCGATCCCTGGCTCGACAGAATCGGCATCGACCAGCAGGCGCGCAAGCCGTGGGATAGCGCCAGCTCGCGGAAGTCGGCCCACAGTGGGTCATTGTCGATGTCTGAAACATAGACCGGCGCCTTTGTGTGGGCAGCGGTCCCGCATGATCCGACGCCCACACCGATCGCGATTCCATCGATGGCCGCGTTGTACTCGGGAGGAAGGCCAGGCGCCGCGCCATGACGCAGGTGCGCGCCGTCCTCATCCAGCAACAGTATCGAGCCGATCACGCCAGCATGGGATTGATCCTCCACGGCGCGCACGAGTTGCTCTAGGACGTCTGCGAGCGGGCGATCTTCAAGCGCCAACTCCAGCACTTGGCTGTGCAACGCGCGTAGGCCATCGGCTCTCACACGATCCGTGACATCGTAACCTCCCGCTAAGATGCCGGTGACGTCGCCCGGATCGTTGCGGATCGGTTCGTACGTGAGATCGATAAAGCGATGGCCGTCCGCGCGGTCAAGGTTCACCGGCAAGGCGCGCGCTGTGAACCGTTCGCCTGTCTGATACACTTGGTCCAGCAACTCGTAAAAGCCCTGGCCCGCAATGTCGGGGAACACTTCTCGCACTGTGCGTCCGATAAACTCTCGGTCGCCCGAAATCTCACGGTAGGCATCGTTTATATATTCGAAGCGGTGCTCTGAGCCGGACAGCAGCGCGACAAATCCGGGCATCTGCTCCAGCATCCGTCGTTGGCGTTCGCGCTCTTCCGTCAAGCGCTGCTCGGCCAGAACTTTTTCCGTCGTCTCCGTGGCTGCGCAATAGAAGCCGGCGATTGCGCCATCATCGTCGCGGAGCGCCGTATAGGAAAAAGTGAAATAGCCAACCGGTCGGTCGGGCCGGCCAGCAAGCGCGATCGGAAGATCGACGAAATGCTGTGCCTCGCCCGCCATCGTCGCTTCGACGATGGGGCGGAATTCAGTCCAGATCTCCGACCACAAGTCTGCGAACGGTTTGGTGAAGCCGTGTGGATGCTTGGTGCCAACAATTGGCAGATAGCCGTCGTTGTAGAGCGAGATAAATTGCGGTCCCCACGCCACGTAAACGGGTTGGCGGGCGCCGAGCATCAACGAGACCGCAGTCTTCAGCGCCGATGGCCAGCCGTCAGGCGATCCTAGCGGGGTAGCCGACCAATTGGTCGCGCGCATCAACTCGCCGGTGGCGCCGCCGCCGCGCATAAAGACGGGCGCTCCAGCCTTAGAGGTCTTACGGTCTTTCAAGTCAGGGCCCCGCGCTGTGACTGGGCGGGCCGATCGGCGAGGCCGACGAATAGTGGGTGCACATCAGCATCCATATCGCCGCCGCCGACTGAAAACGTTCGCGGCTGCGTCTGGGCTTGGAGGGTTTTGACAGTTTTCTCCCCCGCCTCCACGCACATAGCCCTCGCCGCACCTTGGGTTCGAACGCTGCTCGGGGCGATCTGGTTCCAGCCTTCGCGCTTGCCGATGCCCGTTCGCCGCTACCAGATCAAGACGCGGTCCGCTGGCGCGAGATAGAGCGCATCGCCAGGCTGAACGGTGAACGCCGCGTACCAAGCGTCGTGATTGCGGACAACGCCGTTGACGCGATATTGCGGCGGCGAATGCGGATCGGAGAGCACCAGGTTTCGCAAGGCTTCGTCGCGGGACAAGCGTTTCCAAATCTGGCCATAGCCTAAGTAGAAGCGCTGATCGCCGCTGAAACCTTCGATCACCGGCGCAGGCTGGCCGTTGAGCGACAGAAGATAGGCCTCGCGTGCAACCTGCAAGCCACCGAGGTCGCCGATATTTTCGCCGAGGGTTAGTCGGCCGTTCACATGGATGCCGGGCAACGGTGAATATGCATTGTATTGCGCCACAAGCTTGTCGCCGAGCGCGCTGAAGCGGCGAACGTCTTCGGCGTTCCACCAGTCGCGCAACACGCCGCGCGCATCTTGGCGCGCGCCCTGATCGTCGAAGCCGTGCCCCATTTCGTGGCCGATGATCGCACCGATGCCGCCATAAATGACGGCCGGATCGGCGGCGGGGTCGAAGAATGGCGGCTGCAAGATCGCCGCGGGGAAGACGATCTCGTTCCAAGTCGGATTGTAATAAGCGTCCACAGTGAAGGTGGTAATGCCCCACTCGTCGCGGTCGGTGGGCTGATTGATGCGCTCAATCTGGCGATTCCACTCGTAAGCGGATGAGCGCTTGGCGTTGCCAAAGGCGTCGTTGGGGCGAACATCGTACGCCGAATAATCGCGCCAGCGATCAGGATACCCAATCTTGGGGCGGAAGGTTCTAAGCTTTTCGTGTGCGGCAATTTTAGTTTCCGCCGACATCCAGCTGAGCTGGTCGACGCGCGCGCCATACGCGCGGCGCATGTTCTCAACCAGCTGCTGCATCTGCGCCTTCGACGAGGCCGGAAAATGGCGGTCCACATAAAGCTTGCCCGCGGCTTCGCCCAGCGATCCATCGATGGCGCTGATGGCGCGCTTCCAGCGTTCCCGCTGCTGGGGCTGACCGTTCAGCGTGTGGCCGAAGAAGGCGAAGTTTTCATCGTCGATCGCGGTCGGCAATACGGGCGCGGCCGCGTGGATGTAGTGGAAGGTGAGATAGGCCTTCCAGGCGTCGACCGGCGTCGCTAGCACCAGCTGCGAAAGCGGCCGCATGGTGTCGAGTTCGGCGACGACATAGGTTTCAAGGTTGCCGACGCCGGCGCTGGTTAGGCCGGCCATCCACGGGAAACGGGAGTTCAATGCGATGACTTCCGCGCGGGTCTTCTTGTTGTACGTGGCGACGACATCACGGCGGCGTTCGACCGCCCAATGGCGGCGGGCGATTTCGGTCTCCAGCGCTAGGATCGCGCTCGCCTTACGCTCGGCATCGGTTTGGCCGGCATTGGTAAGCTGACGCGCGATGTGGGCTTTGTACTGATCGCGCAACTGCGGGAATTGTTGATCGGTGCGCAGGTAGTAGTCGCGGTCCGGCATGCCGAGGCCAGCTTGCGTCAGCGTGATGCAGTATTTGTCCGGATCGCGCGCATCGAGCGACGGATACATGCTGATCGGAAAATTGGCGCTGAAGTCAGGCGCGCAAGCCAGCGCCCACGCGTCACCCTGCGTGCGGATCGCGGCGATGCGCGCGAGATCGGCTTGGACGGGTTGCAGGCCCCTCGCGTTGATAGCGTTGGTGTCCATGAACGACTTGTAGAAGTCAGCGATCTTTTGCTCATTGCTGCCCGGCGCGCCGCCGGAAGCGGCCGTCGCTTCAATGAGCTCTCGAACGTCGTGGATCACCTGATCGGAAAGAATTGAGCCGGAGCCCCAGCTGGTGCGATCCGGCGGGATCTGCGTGGTGGCGAACCAATGACCGTTGCAATAGCGGTTGAAATCGTCGCCTGGCTTCACTGTGAGATCGCGGTTCGAGAGCTCAACGCCGAACGTGCCGAAACGCGGGCGCGGCGCCGGCGATGCCGACGGCGTGGGCGCCGGCGCGCTTGTTGATTGCGAGGCGCAGCCGGCGATGAAGAACGCAAAGCTCGATGCCGTCAGCGCACGCCGCGTCAACACGGTCATTGTCAGTCTCCCCTATACGTTGCGCGCCTCAGTCCATCAGCCGCTGCGCGAGGTACATGTATTCCAGCGCGCGGCGACGCCCCGCCTCGCGTAAATTGGCGGTCGCCTGGTGACCGCCATCGGTGTTCTCGTAATAGAGGAAGGGCATCCCAAGCTCTTCCAAGCGCGCGGCATATTTTCGTGCATGACCGGGATGAACGCGATCGTCTTTCGTCGACGTATAAATGAAGACCAACGGAAAATCGGCGCGCCGGCGCAAGTTCTGGTAGGGCGAAATCTGCTCGAGGAAGGCGCGCTCTTCCGGGATGGCGGGCGAGCCGTATTCGCCAACCCAGGAGGCGCCGGCGAGCATCTGGTCGTAACGCAGCATGTCGATCAGCGGCGAACCGACGACCGCGGCGTGCACCATTTCCGGGTGCTGGTTGAGCATAACGCCCATCAACAAGCCGCCGTTGGAGCGGCCAGAAATGCCGAGGCGGCGCGGGCTAGTGATGTGACGTGTCACGAGGGCTTGCTCGACCGCATAGAAATCGTCGTAGATCACTTGGCGATGCGTCTTCAGCCCGGCATCGTGCCAAGCTGGGCCGAACTCACCGCCGCCGCGGATATTGGCTAGAACATAGACTCCGCCTTGATCGAGCCAGAGTCGGCCGAGGTAACCGGAATAGGTCGGCGTCTGCGAAAGCTGGAAGCCGCCATAGGCGTAAAGCAACGTCGGGTTCTGCCCATTCAACTGCATGTCGCGGCGGTGCACGACGAAGTATGGCACATGCGTGCCGTCGCGGCTGGTCGCCTCAAATTGCTCCACGACATAAGGCGCGGCATCAAACTGCGCCGTAAGCGCGCGAACGCTGCGCGGCGTCGCGGCGCGGTCATCCAGCGAATAGAGCGTCTGCGGTGTGAGGAAATCTTCGTACGTTGCGAAAGCGTGCGAGTCGCGTGAATCGGCGCTGACAATATTGATAACGCCCGTTTGCGGCAGAGCGATCTGCGTTCCGCTCCAGGTGTGGCCGTTGAGCGCGAAGCGCTGCAGGCGGCCGCGCACGTTGTCAAAACCAGAAACCAACACGGCGTCACTTGTGATCCCCACACCCTCGATCGATTGGCGTGGGCCCGGCGTGTAGATTTCCTCGATCGTCGGCGTCGCGCTCGTCGCCGTGCTGAGCGGGATGGCAATCAGCTCGCCGTTTGCATAGGTGCGCCCGCCGATCTGCCACGGCTGCAGCAGCGTCACGATCAGGCGACCGCGGTACAACCCGTTGAAATTGGCCTTCCTCGGCAAGGTCAAGTCACGCGGGCCAGATGCAGTCATCATCTGCACCGTGCTTTCAAAGAACGTCACATCGTGATTGACGAAAACGTGGTGCGACCCGTCGGTATCGGTCACGTCGAAGGGCGTGATGCCGACATCGCTCTGTGCGCCGCGCACATAATCTTGCGCCGATGAGAGCGGCGTGCCGCGCCGCCAGCGCTTGAGGATGAACGGATAACCCGAAGGCGTGAGTGAGCCCTCACCCCAATTTGTCGCGACGAGCATCGTGTCGCGATCGATCCAGGTCATACGGGATTTTGCTTCAGGGATAACGAAACCGTTAGCGACAAAGGCGCGCGAGGCGATGTCAAATTCGCGGCGGGTGATGGCGTCCAAGCCGCCATTGGAGAGCGATATCATGCAGCGCGCGCCGGAAGGATCGCAATCGGCGCCTTCCCACACCCAGTTGGCATGCTCACTCGTCGCCAGCGCATCGACATCGAGCAGCGTCTGCCAAGCGGGATTACCTGAAGCGTAGCTTGCCACCGGGGCGCGCCGCCAGATGCCGCGCACGTGCTCCTCGTCTTGCCAGAAATTGTAGAGGTAGCCGTGCTGGATGCCGCCGAGCGGCAGCCGGTCGCGGTTTTGCGCGACCTGAAGCGCTGACTGCAACAGCGCCGGAAAGCGTCGGTCGTTTTCCAATACTGGCAGCGAACGCGCGTTCTCCGCGCGCACCCAGTCCATCGAGCGCTGTCCGTCGACATCCTCAAGCCAAAGATACGGATCAGCCGCCGCCGCCGGCTGTTGCGCTGCCGCTTTGTGCTCTGTCATTAGGAAGCCCGCCGCTAGTGCTCCTACCAAAGCGAGAAGCGCGTCCTTGAAGAAATTTCGGCTCGGCATTGTCGGCTCCCCGGCTGGCGGTTCGTCCTAGAGGCATGTTTGGCAAACCGCAACGGAACCGCTAGATCGCGTCAAGGAGACAATGATGAACCGCGTGATTTTCGCGGCGGCGCTCGTCGCTTTGACGGCCTGCTCTCCGGGTCCGGCACCGCAACAGCGAGCGGCGCCTGCACCCGCCGTCGCAGCCTCGCATCCGCCGTCCGTGGATGGTTTGCCTGCTGGCGCGTATCATTTGGACAAAGCGCACGGCAGCCTGATTTTCCGCATCGATCATCTCAGCTTCTCGCATTTCACTGGGCGTTTCGCACGCTGGGACGCCGCGCTGCAACTCGATCCGCAGCATCCTGAGAGTGCAAGCGTCACCGCCGCCATCGATCCGCGTTCACTTGAAAGCGACAATCCACCCGCGGGGTTTCTCAACACACTGCGCGGCGCCGAATGGCTAAATGCGCCGCAGTTTCCCGAGATCACCTTCCGCTCGACGCACGTTGAGATGACCGGGCCGAACACGGCTCGCATCACCGGCGATTTTATGTTTCACGGCGTGACCAAACCCTTGACGCTTGAAGCGACTTTCAATGGCGGGTACGCCGGCAATATCTATGATCCCAACGCGCGTCTGGGATTTTCCGCGCACGGCACGGTGAAGCGCTCGGACTACGGCATGATCATTGGCTTACCGCCGCCGGGCACGAACATGGGCGTGGGCGATGATGTCGAGTTCATCATCGAGTCTGAGTTCAGCGGTCCCGCGTGGACGCCGCCGGCGGCGCAACACTGACGGCGCATGCATTGGATCAGGACGGCTGTCAGACACGGCCAACCACGGGCACTAGGGCACCCGTAACGGCGCTGGCGTCGTCCGAGGCCAGAAAGAGAATGGCTTTGGCCAACTCGCTCGGCTTTACCCAGATGTTTGGGTCGGTCTTGGGCATATCCTTGCGGTTTTGCGGCGTGTCGATGATTGACGGAAGCACAGCGTTGACGCGGACTTTGCCTTTGAGTTCTTCCGCCATGCTCTCCGTCAATTTCATCACGCCCATCTTCGATGCCGTGTAAGCGCCCATGCCTGCGCCAGCTTTGAGTGAAGCGTTGGCGCCGACGTTGACGATCGCCCCTCTGCTCTCAATGAGGTGCGGGAGCGCTGCCTTTGAAGTTGTGAGCGCCGTCTTCAGATTGAGCGCGAACATGCGGTCCCAAGCGGCGATATCGCCTTCTTCGACGGTCTGCCAGACGAAGCCGCCAGCGATATTGAGCAGCGCGTCGACGCGTCCTGTGTGCGTACGGATCGCGCTCAGTGCAGCGGATGCAGCGGTGAAGTCACCGAGATCAACGGCGATGGCCAAAGCGGGGTCGGTGATGTCCTGCTCGGACGTGCGTATGTCCAACATAGCCACGGTCGCGCCGCGCACTTTTGCTTCTTCGGCAGCGGCGCGGCCGAGAATGCCAAACGCCCCCGTGATCACTATGGTTTTGCCGCGCATCATCCGCCTCCGCCGCCACGATATAAGACAACGGACGCAGACTTAAAACGCGCGCCGGGGTCAGCCGCGCGCTTTTACCTCCGCCATGACGCGTTGCGCGTAGGCGCGGCTCACCGGCACTTCATCGCCATTGTTGAGCACCGCCATTAAGCGGCCATTGGCGTCGCGCCGCACGGCTGTCAACCGTTTCCAGTTCACGAAGGCGGAGCGGTGGACCCGAAGCATGACGTTGGGGTCCAGCTTCTCTTCGAGGTGCGACATGGTTTCGCGATGCAGCAGCGTGCGCCCTTCCCAGTAGAGGCGGACATAGTCGCGCTCGGCCTCGATGCGATCGACTTCAGCGACCGGCACACGCAGGAAGCGGCCGCGATCGCGGATCCAGAATTCCTTCTCGTAGCGCGGGCCTTCGCGTTCGTCGGCTTCGCGCTTGAGCGCTTCCAGCACGGTCGCCATTTCTTCGGCGCGACGGCCAGCATCCTTGGCGGCGCGGCGTTCGCGGGCGCGGCCGATCGCCGACGCGAGACGTTCGAACTCAACCGGCTTCACCAGATAGTCGACGGCGGAGGTTTCGAACGCCTGCACGGCATAGGAGTCGAACGCTGACACGAAGATGACTTCCGGCCCGCCTGCGTCTTCCACCGCGTTGGCGACCTCGAAGCCATTGGCGAGCGGCATCTTGATGTCGAGGAGGACGACGTCCGGCCGCAGTGAGCGCATCTGGGAAATCGCCTGCACGCCATCACTGGCGGCGCCCACGACTTGGACGTCAGGAATGTCTTCAAGCGCGAGCTTGATGCGACGGAGCGCCAGAGGCTCGTCGTCAGCTAAGAGCAGGCGCAGCGGTTCTGCCAACACGTTCTTCCTCCAGGGGCAACCAGATATCGACTCGACATCCGTGCGGTTCGCGATTGCGCGCGGTTAGGCCCGCGTCTGTTCCGTAGATGAGTTCAAGGCGTTCGCGCGCATTGGCGATGCCAACGCCGCGGCGGCGCGGTTCACTCGACGGCAGGCCGGGACCGTCATCTTCAACGACGATGCGCAGCAGCTTGCCATCGCGGCGCGCTGAGACTGTGACCGAGCCGCCCTCCGCACGCGGCGTGATCGCGTATTTGATGGCGTTCTCAAGAATGGGCTGCAGAATGAGGCTCGGAAGCCGAGCGGTTTCCAAACCGGACTCAATGTCAAACCGCACCTGCAATTTGTCCTCGAAACGCGTCTGCTCAATTTCGAGATATTTCCGCTGCGCTTCGAGCTCGGCGCTCAGCTTCGCCAATTCCGTCGGCTGGCGATCCAGCGAGTAGCGCAGGAAGCCCGCAAGCCTCAGCAGCATGCTTTCTGCCTGCGCGTTACGTTTATCCAGAACCAGCGTCGAGATGGCGTTCAACGTGTTGAAAAGAAAATGCGGATTGATCTGATAGTGCAGCATGCGCAGCTGCGCGTCATAGGCGAGCGACTGCGCGCGCGAGACGGCGCGCGCTTGCGCCATGGTTTCGAAGTGATAGCCGAGCAGCGCTTGCGTCAGGCCCCACAGCGGTAGCGCCCAACCGAATTGGAAAAGATAGATCACGAATGGATACGGCTCAGGCGAGAAGCCGGCGAGCTGCTGGGGCCAGAATTGTTCGCCGTATTGCGTCAGCGGCGCCAGAGCGAGCGCGCCGAGCACCAAAGTGAGATTGCGTCCCCAATCGGAGCGACGCGCGCGGGGGCCCGCCACGACGGCCAGCAGGATGCCGGTCAGCACGGCGTAGGTGGCGACGACCATCACGCGATTGGAGAAGTACGGAAAGTCAGTCGCATCTTGCGGCGGATCGGCGGCGGCGGCGGCGGTGCGCACACCGAGATAGGCAACCCAGAACGCGATGTGCGCGCCCCAACGGGTCCAGCCGGGACGGTCGAGCAAGCCCTTCGGCTCGCGCGGCGCATCGCTGCTTGCTAGCCTGGTCGTCGCCATTGCGAATAACCTACCGAATTCAGAGCCGCAGCGGATATAGGCTGTGGCAGCATCGCGTCCGTTCGTCGCCGTATTCTGTCGGCTCGTCGCCGCTCCCGTGGTATGCAGCGATCCTCTAAGCGCCTGCTTTTGGCGGCCGCCGCAAGTTCAAAAGCTTATCGGTTGAACACTTCTTTGCGAGCGTTCGCTGAGCTCGCAGCACGCATGGTGGGCGGGCCGGCACAAATATCGTGCATAACGCCCGCACAGCGTGTCATCTCTCGCAACGGGAAAATAAGCGGCGCAAAAATTGGCGTAGCGATGCTCAAGGCGTTTCGAGCTGTGCTTAAGCGTCCAAAGCCCGACGCAGCCGCTTCAAACGCTTGCTGACCGACCGCTTCAATCGCTCCCAACCGGAGCGCGCACGTTTTGGCTGCGTTGGATCGTGCACATGCCGCTCGTTGCCGATGTGGCGCACCGCGGCGTTCTCGATATTTGCGATACGAAAGCCGGCCTTCTTGAAGGCGTATGAGACATCTGGTTCGTGACCGAGCGGGACGAAGGGACCAAGACGTCGATAGTCGGACATGCGACGAAGGCCGGGATTGAAGGCGTAGCTGAAATATTCGGGATGAAGCCTCGGATCCAACTCGTAGATTTGAACACCGGCTACGGTCTTCGTCGGCATTTCGCGAACTAGCTTGTTCTCTTCTGCGCGCGGTCGCAGACAAATGACGCTGTAGTCCGGGCGCGCTTCAAGAAGCGTAAATGACTCTGCGATGAAGCCGGACCGATAGAATTCCCAATCGTCTTCGCAATGGAACGCATAGGGCGTTTTGATTTCAGCGTAGGCCTTGTCGATCGAGCGCATCTGGCCGATCTGCGGCTTGTTGACTATGATTTGCGCGTCGATGCCGAGCGCCTTGATGATGTCGCGCACGCTGTCATCGCCAGAATCCTCAATGACCACCCACGTCGCCGGCGCCATGTCGAGGGTGTCACGCAACGATTGAAGCGTGCGGCGCAGCAGGTCAAAGCGGCCGCAACTGGTAACGACAACGCTAAATTCACGCGGCGGCAGGTCGGCCGCATTATGCACGGGTTCCGCCGTCATCAGCCGCGGCTTCGGCGCCGCTCAAAGGGGTGTCAAGGAAAGGCGGCGTCGGAAAAAAAGGCCTCGCTGTTTCCAGCGAGGCCTTCAACTTGGGTGCGGGAGTAGGATTTGAACCTACGACCTTCAGGTTATGAGCCTGACGAGCTACCGGGCTGCTCCACCCCGCGCCAATTCAGAAAGCCTTGGCATTCAATTAGTTGGCGCGGGCGGAAAAGTAAACCCGTCGGCACCCGCCGT
>JBAQGO010000028.1:0-54104 GCA_049287825.1 Vitreimonas sp.
ACTAAAGATCGGCGCTTTCTCTTCGCCTAGCGGGGTCGCCCCCCGACCGATCCTCGCGACGCTGGGTATGCCGCGCGCTCTTAGCGCCTAATTTCCGTTCCCGATCGATGTGCAGGTCAACCACAACATGCTGACCTGGACCTTTCGAGTTTCGTTTTCTCTCCTCGAAACTGCGGCGCCTGCTCTCGCGAGTTTCTTCCGCATCACACTCAAATCACATCTCTTGAACTGAACGCTGTTGTCGACCTCAGCCTCCCAACAAGAGACGGCGTCAGTGTAAGCAGGTTTGGGAGCGGTCGAATTGGAAATCGCGATTCGCTTGATCGATATGGGATTCTGCTATGAAAAGTGTTGGATTGGCTATGCGCCAATCCCCCTATTTTGCACGCCGATCGGGTATAAACTGGCGTTCACGGGAGAGATTCTATGGCCGATCGCGCCGCACTCGAAGCCGCAGCCGCGGCGGGCGTCATAAGCGCCGACCAAGTCGGATCGCTGGACGCGTTCTTGAACGCGCAAGCGCCCAAGCCCGTGGTGGCGGGCGAAGAGGATTTACGCTTCATCCGCAATTTCCACGATGTGTTTCTAGCCATCGGCATTGTGCTTTTGTCAGTCGGCATGGGCGTCGGCATCAGCACCATTGTGGTCAGCGCCAAGGATGCGGGCGCCGGCGTTGTGCTGACTGGAGAATTGGCGGCGGGCGCGGCGGTGGTGTTGTGGTTGCTGGGCGAATTCTTCGCGCGGCGGCGGCGGTTGTTCTTGCCGGCAATCGCCATCGTATGCTGCCTCACAGTGTTCACGGCGCTGGCCGCGGCGTCGCTTTATTCGGGGGCGCTGTTTGGGCGCACGGTGACGTGGACTCTCGATTCTGGAATGCCGGTTGAAATGCGGATGGCCATCTTGATCGCCGCGGCATGCGTTGCGATCACACCGGCCCTCTTCTATGCGCGCTTTCGCTTGCCGTTTTCGTTGGGGCTTGCTGGCGCCGGGGCTGCGCTGTTTGTGATTGCAGCCTGCATGATCGCGAACTGGACTCTGACGACCCAGATTTTGCCAGCAATTTATCTGGTGCTGGGAATCATGTTGTTCTTTGCGGCGCTCGGGTTCGATGCGCGCGACCCGCAACGCCAGACGCGGCTTTCGGACAATGGCTTTTGGCTACACTTCGCGGCCGCACCGCTGATCTTGAACGGCGTGTTTGGATTGATTGGTATGGCGCTCAGCGGCGGCAGCTCGCCGACGATCGGCATGATGGCAGGCGGAAACGCCGCTGTAGCGCAAGCCGGCGCGACGCTCGCAGCGATTGTGCTTCTCGGGTTTGTGTCGCTGTTGATCAACCGGCGCGCGCTGATCGTCTCAGCATTGTTGACGGCCGGGATCGCCATCGGCGCCCTGCTCAACGCGACTGGCTTGGGCTCAGGCGCGCTGGCGGGTGCGACGCTCATCACGCTGGGCGGCTTTGTGTTGATCCTGGGCGCGGCTTGGCACGGCGCGCGCCGGGTGCTCTTGGGTTGGGTGAAACCGGAAGGCCCGTGGGCGCGGATTTTTCCTCCTGAAGGCACGCCCCTTTAAGGGCGACGCGAAGTAAACTCCCGAACTTTCCCGTTGCAGAACGCCCAGAACCTGCGATTGTATGATAATGCAATCTCTGATTGTGCCTGGCATTTGTGCGGATCCTGGGCGGGTAAGCGCCGTCGCGGCCCAGCACGGATTGATGCTCCTGGACGACGACGACATCTGCACGGCGCGCGCGCTCGCGGCGCAGCTGGTCAGCGGGGAAGTCGCGCCACAGAGCACTTTCATTGCGGTTCAGCACGCGGCAGGCGCCGCCATTTTCGGCTTTCTAGAAAGCGCCAAAATCACGGCCCTGCTGGCCGCGTTTGCGGTCAACACCAAGGGCTTCGAGCTGCTTCAGCGCGGCGCGTTCGACGCCGTCGAACTTGATCTGTCGACAATTGCGCGGCCCGGCGAACTGCCTGCAGCCTATTACGGCTGGGGCTTTGCCGCGGCGACGAAAGATGGCGGGCGCGCGGTGGTGAAAGCGAGCGCCCAAATTCATCGCGAGCTCTATTGGGCGACGCCGACGTTCGCGCGCGCTGTGACCGCGGACGGTTTGCGCGCGCTCTCGGCGATCGGTTTCCAGCCCACAAACGGCGCGGATCGCAGCTTGCTTTGGATTCCGGCCAACGCCTTCGTTCCGGGCCGGTGAAAGAGCGCGCCGAGGCGCTGAACGTCGCGGTGGTCCGGACTGTCGACGACCTCATGCAAGTGTTTGCGGTACGTGCTCAGGTCTACGTGGCTGAGCAAGATTGTCCGTACGTTGAAGAATTCGATGGCAACGATCTGGCCGGCGCCACGCACCTTCTTGTTCGGGCAGGCGCAGAGCCTGTCGCGACCATGCGAATCCGGTGGTTTGCGAACTTCGCCAAGTTCGAGCGCATCTGCGTGCGGGCCAAGCACCGCGGCGCGCAAGCGGCCGAGCGCCTCGTGGAATTTGGCTGCCGGTTAGCGGCGCGCAAAGGCTACGCAAAGGTGCTGGTGCATGCAGATCAGCGGCTTGTCGGCCATTGGGAGCGGGTCGCGCAGATGCGGGCGCGCGCCGGACGGCCTGCGTTCAGCTATTCGCAGATTGTCTTTGTCGAGATGGAGCGCGCTTTGGCGCCCGACGCGCAGGCTCTGACAATCGATAGTTCGCCACTGGTTTTGGTTCGCCCCGAAGGCGACTGGGATCGTCCCGGCGTGCTCGATGCGTCTGCAACGCCGCGGCGCCGCGCCGGGAACAGGTAGACACCCAACAAAAAAACTGCCGCAGCTCATTGGCAATGGCAATGTTGCGCTCATGGCTCGGCGCGATAGGTTGAACGTCGCAGCGCCTTCGCCTGCAGTGAGGCGCTCCTTCGTTGGCAACGGACAAGCAACTTCGTGAAGCCATGGCGCTGCACCGCCAGGGACGCCTTTCCGAGGCCGCGAATGCATACCGCGCGCTCCTGCTCACCGATGCGCGCAATGCGGATGCGCTGCAGCTGCTCGGCGTCATTGAACTCCAGCTCGGTCAAACGCAGCGCGGAGTCGATTTCATCAGCAAAGCGCTGGCGCTCAGGCCCGATCATGCAGAAGCGCTCAGCAATCTTGCATATGGCTACCGCGCGCTGAGGCGGCCAGCGGACGCCTTGGAAGCATGCGATCGCCTGATCGCGATCAGGCCCAATTCCGCCGAAGCGCATTCGAACCGCGGACTGGCGCTCATGGACCAGGGTCGCAACGAGGCAGCGCTTGAGAGTTTTGACCGAGCTATTGCGCTTGATCCCCAACACGCTGGCGCCCACTGCAACAGGGGAAGCGTTCTCCATGCGCTCAAGTCGTTGGACGCCGCCGTGGCGAGCCTTGATCGCGCACTTGCGATTCAGCCAAGCCTCGTGGAAGCGCAGCTCAATCGCGCCAACGTGCTTTTGGATCTCGGCCGGTTCGGCGACGCGCTGACAGACGCCGACCAAGTCTTATCGGCCGGCCAGCAAGACGGAAGGGCTCATCTCGCCCGCGCTTACGCGCTGCTTGGCCTACAGAGACATATGGACGCCAAGGGGGCTTTTGCAGCGTCGATCTCGGCCCTGCCAAATCAAGCGCTCGCGCATCTGGGCGCCGGCCGCGCCCGCTTTGCGCTGGGTTCTTCGGCGCAAGCCTTGACTTGCTACGAGCGCGCGATTGAGCTCGATCCTGGTCTGGTTGATGCGCATATTTATCGCGCTTACGCGCTCTTAGACATGAAGCGCCGCGATGAGGCGCTCGTAAGCGCCAATGAAGCTCTCGCTTTGGACGGAACATCGCGCCTGGCGCATCTCTGCCGAGCCAACGTGTGCCACGAACTTGAACGAAAAGAGGAAGCGCTTGCGGACTACAGGTTCGCCGCCGGCGCCGACCACGATCTCGGCGTTTCTCAGGCTTACTATCTGAGTGACAAACTTGAGTTCTGCGACTGGGCCGACCTCAAGGAAATTACGGATCGCCTTATCGTTTCCATCGGCGCCGGCGTTCCAATCTCGCACCCGTTTCCGGTCTTGACGCTTGTCGATGACCCGCATGCGCATCTGCAGTGCGCACAACATCTCGCGGCATCCGTGCCGGTTCTGACGGGAATCAGCGAACGGATTTCAACTGTTGTGGGAGGAAAGATCAGAGTTGGATACTTCTCTTCAGACTTCCACAATCATCCCGTTTCGCACCTACTCCGCGGAACTCTCGCCCACCATGATCGGCGACGCTTTGAAATTTTTGCGTTTTCGTCGGGCCGCACACGCGACGCTTGGAGCGAAAGCGTTGAAGACTCGGTCGATCACTTGATCGATGTGCAACATCTCTCCGATAGCGAGGTCGTCACCATAGCGCGGCGCGCGCATCTGGATATCGCGGTCGACTTGAACGGGTACACCAAATTCGCGCGCACAGCCGCGTTTGCAGCGCGGCTGGCGCCGGTTCAGCTCGCCTATCTTGGCTATCTCGGCGCCATGGGCGCGCCGTTCATGGATTACATCATCGCAGACGCGACCCTCATACCACCTGAGCAGCGCCGCCACTATTCTGAACGCGTCATCTATCTGCCGTGGTACCAGTGCAACGATGCAGCTGCGAATGCGCCTGGCCAAGCGGGAACGCGCGCCGATCATGGTCTCCCCGAAGACGCCTTCGTCTTCTGTTCCTTCAACAATAGCTACAAGATTACGCCGGAGATGTTCGATGTTTGGACGCGCATCCTCAACGCGGCGCCGGAGAGTGTCCTTTGGCTCTACGCACGTAACGCCACAGCGGAGCGCAACTTGAAGAGCGAGGCGCTGCGGCGGGGCGTGGCGCCCGACCGCCTCATTTTCGCACCACGCGCGCCGCGCGATGAGCACTTGGGGCGCCAACGTCACGGCGACCTTTTGCTTGACACTTTTCCGTACAATGGCGGCGCCACCACCAGCAATGCGCTTCGCGCCGGCTTGCCGGTGCTGACGCGCATTGGCGACTCCTTTGCCAGCCGGATGGGAGCGTCCCTCCTCACCGCACTTGGATTGGAGCAGATGATCGCAAGGGACGCTGAAGCCTATGAGACAGCTGCTGTCGTGTTCGCGTCCAAACCGGAGACGTTGGGGGCCGTGCGTGACAGACTCGCTGATGTGATGTCTTCACGGCTATTCAATCCAGCGCTCAGCGCTCAGCATCTTGAGCGAGGCTTTGAAGCCGCGCTCGCCCGATTTCGCGGCGGGCTTCCGCCGGACGACATTGTGGTGTGATCGATCGGCCTTCGCTTCCGCGAAAACAACAGCACCATTCGGTGCGTCCCAAACAAAAACGCCGCGACTTGCGCCGCGGCGTTTCAGTTTAAGAGTGTTGTTCGCTTAGAGCGCGGCCAGGCGCATCATGCGACGGAGTTCGTCCGGTTCGCCTTGCGCGCGGCGCTTCTTGGCTTGGCTGGGTTGGTAAGCGAGACGGGCGTGATCGGCGCAGTACGGGCTGCCGACAGCGCCGCGGCCGCAGAACGCGAATTCAGGATCGGTGGGGTCGCCGATCGGAAACTTGCACATGCTCTCATTGAGCGTGAGCACGTTGGCGGCGCGGCCGTCTTCGCCCTTCAGCGGCTCGAGGTGCGGAATGACGACACTCGGCGTCAGGCGCGGCATGTGCATGCGCGGCGCTGACGGGCCAATGATGCGGGGGCGCGAGGCGCGCACCGGACGCTTGGCGGGGCGCGACGGCGTCGCACGGCCGGCGAGACCCAGGCGGTGAACTTTGCCGATGACGGCGTTGCGGGTGACCCCGCCCAATTGCTTGGCGATCTGGCTCGCCGACAGACCCTCGGTCCACAGCTTGCGCAGCAGCGCAACGCGCTCTTCGTTCCAGCCCATATTCAGCCCCTTCAATCTAGCCCATGCTTGCCTTGCGGCAGGCTCCGCTTCCCGGCGGAGTCCTCCGGGCCATTTCGGGCTCGAAGGACCGACCAACACTCGCCTTTCTGGTGAGCTTGTCAATGGATTGGGGTCCAGAACTGGGGATATACCACATCGTGTGGTTATCCACCGTAGTTGGCGAATCACTCACAGCTTGCCAAGCGGCTCTCCAAGTGGACGCGAACCATTATCTAGCCCACAAACCAGCGTTTAGCCGGCTTGCCCGACTATCGCGCGCCCGAAAGCGTTAACGATTTATGAAAGGCACTGTTCTCGTTATGGACACCGGCGTCTCGGCATCGATTCCGTTGTCTTCGCGCCACTACGGGGCGGTAAATTGGCTGGGGCTACAGACGCTGATCCAGCGCGAGATCAAGCGCTTCATGAAGGTGGGCGCGCAGACAGTGTTTGCGCCGTTGGTGCAGACGCTGCTGTTCATGATGGTGTTCAGCCTGATCCGCACCGGCTTCTGGCCGGGCACCACGCATCATTACGCTGACGGGCTAGCTGCCGGCTTGGTGATGATGTCGATTTTGTCGAATGCGTTTCAGAACTCGTCGTCGTCGATCGTCATTGCGAAAGTGCAAGGCAATGCGGTGGACTTTCTGATGCCGCCGCTTTCAGCGCTGGAGCTGACGATTGCATTCATCCTTGGCGCGGCGGCGCGCGGCTTGCTGGTGGGCGTGGTGAGTCTCGTGGCGATTTGCTGGATGGCGAACGTCATTCCCGACAACCCGCTGGTGGCTTTGTACTACGCGCTGGTGGCGTCGATCATCTTTGGCGCGATCGGATTGTTGGGTGGCGTGTGGGCCGACAAATTCGATCACCTCGCGGCGGTGACCAACTTTATCATCGTGCCGCTGACGTTTCTCTCGGGGACGTTCTATTCGACGGCTGTACTGCCGGAGCCGATGCGCTCGATCTCGCACTACAATCCGGTGTTCTCGCTGATTGATGGGTTTCGGTACGGGTTTATCGGGCACGCGGACGCGCCGTTGTGGCGCGGGGCGTTGATCACGGGCGTGCTGGCGGTGGCGCTGTGCTGGGCGTGCTGGGTGATGATTAAGAGCGGGTATCGGCTAAGAAGCTGAGCTGGCCTCGACTATTCCGGAGCACGCCTCGGCCGTTGCTTCGCTGAAACTGACTTGATGATCAGTTGATGTTTTCCTTCAGCCGGCATCGGCGTCTTGGCGCGTTGCAATGCGACGGCGATCAGCGCTTCGACTTCCGGGCGATCAACCGTGTCGTCATCTTCGAGGCGAATGTTGCGCACGACGTCGCCAGAGCCGCGCAGCACGCGCTTTGGATCAGGCAACTTTGCGCCCTGCAAGAAGCAGAGGCTGACGCCCTTTGCCTGCGCTGCGATCGAGAAGATCGCGTCGCCGGCTTTATCGCTTGGCCCGTAACCGATGACGAAGAAATTGTAATTGTCGTAGACCATTTCGACTGCGTGCGGAATTCGCTTGCGCATTTTGGCGCGCGCGCCGCGAATGCGCTTGGCCATCTCCGGCGTGAACTTCGCGATGAAGCCGGCGAGTTGTTTTTCCGGTGTTGGCGTCTTTGCGGCCATCGCCTCACCTGCTGCTGCTTAGCTCAGGGCTTTCGCCAACACCGGCAGGAACACATCCATGCGATAGTCGACATCCATGTGGTCGTCGTCGAATTCTTCGTAGGTGTGGGCGATGCCGGCGGCCTTCAACTTTTTGGCGAAACGGCGCATGCCGAGATGGATGCGGAAATTGTCGTGGTTGCCGCAATCCATGAAAATGAGCTTCAGCTTCTTCAGCTCACTGCCCTTCTCGTCGAACATCACGACGGGATCGTGCCTCATCCAATTGGCCCAGCGTTCAGGGATGAATTCGCCGGTGTAGGGATCAAGCGGCAGCTGCATGTTCATGAATTGCTTCGGATCGGGATCGTAGAAGGCGCTTTGCGCCAGATCCATGAGCGCCATCTGCTCGCGAAAGCTGACCTTCTTCTTCGCCAACGTCGTGTTCCAGAATTTCTCGATCGAGTTGTCGTGCTTTCGCAGGAGATCGAGGTCATCGAGCAGCGGGCCGATATAGAGGGCGTCAAAGCCCATATCGCCGCTATTGATGGAGATGGCGTCCCAGAAATCGGCGCGATGCATGCCGTGCCAAGCCGCGCCGTAACCGCCGGATGATTTTCCGAACACGCCGCGCCGGCCTTTGCCGCCGCAATTGAACTTGCTCTCAACGAGTGGGACGATTTCGTCGCAGACATAATCGGCGTAGCGGCCTGAGCCGGCGCTGTTCAGATATTGGTTGCCGAACAGCTTGGTGAAGCAATCGGGGAAGGCGACGACAGCGCGCGGCATGCCTTCACTGGCGAGACGATCGAGCCGCTCCGGCACATTCTCCGACATGGGCGACCAATTGGCATGCGCCAGCGCCGAACTCATGTAGCCCTTAAGGTCGACGAGGATGGGCAAGCTTTCGGACGGTTTCCAATCCGGCGGCGTCCAGACGATCAGTTCGCGCACGCTGGGATCGTCCAACGGATTGCCCTGCAACACGTCGGATTTATGAACCAGGCGATGCACCTCGCCGCGGGGAATGGAATGGTCGCGTCTCATGGCTTGGTGATGGTCCCAAGTGCTTGACCTTGCAAGCGGCGCGGCTCACATACGCGCCTTTCCAAAAGCCCCCTTTCCCCTTTGAGAGAGCGCAAAATGCCGGCAGCCGAGAGCCATCTGCTTCCCGTTTACGGACCACCGGAGCAGGTGTTCGTGCGCGGCGAAGGCTGCTGGATTTGGGATGACAAGGGCGAGCGCTATTTGGACTGCATCGCAGGCATCGCGGTGGACGCGCTGGGTCACGCGCCGCCGGTTTTGGTGAAGGCGTTGACCGAGCAAGCGGGCAGGCTCTGGCACATTTCGAACATGTTCAAGATTAAGGGCCAAGAAGAGTTGGCGGCGAAGTATTGCGCGCACTCGTTCGCGGATGTGGTGTTCTTCACCAACTCAGGCACCGAAGCGATTGAAGGCTCGCTGAAAACCGTGCGCAAGTTTCATACGGCGAACGGCAATCCGGAACGTGTCGACATTATCGGCTTCCAAGGCTCGTTCCACGGCCGCTCCTATGCGGCGATTAATGCGTCAGGCAATCCTGGCTATCTCGAAGGTTTCGGGCCGAAGCTACCGGGCTATTTGCAAGCGCCGTTCGGCGACATCGAAGCGGTGAAGAAGTTGGTTGGCCCGACCACAGCGGGCATCATCATCGAGCCGGTGCAAGGCGAAGGCGGCGTGCGCGCCGCACCGGAAGGCTTCTTGAAGGCGCTGCGCAAGTTGGCCGACGACAACGGCTTCCTGATCATCTTCGACGAAGTGCAATCGGGCGCGGGCCGCACCGGCAAGCTTTGGGCGCATGAATGGGATGGCGCCACGCCGGACGTGATGGCTGTCGCCAAGGGCGTCGGCGGCGGTTTCCCGATGGGCGCGTTTTTGGCGACGCGTGAAGCGGCGAAGGGCATGGTCAAAGGCGTGCACGGCACCACGTTCGGCGGCAATCCACTGGCGATGGCGGTGGGCAACGCCTGCTTCGATGAACTGTCACAGCCGAAATTGCTCGAGCATGTGAATGTGGTGGCCAATTATTTGGGCCAGGCGCTGGAAGGCGTGAAGGACCGGCATCCGAATTTGGTGGTGGAGACGCGTGGGCGCGGCCTGCTGCGTGGACTGAAGCTGAAGATCGATCCGAAGCCGCTGCAGGCGAAACTGCGCGACCGCAGAGTGCTGGTTGGCGTTGCGGGGGACAACGTGCTGCGCATGGCGCCGCCGCTGATCATTGATGAAGCGCAGATCAGTCAGGCGGTTGACGCCATCGATGCTGTGTTCGCCGAGCAGATGGCAGAGGCCGGGGCGTGAACGGCGTTTACTTCGGACCGCCGGCTTCCAGCCGGCACACGGTGTTTGATCCGACTCACTCTTGTGCGAATGGAAACAAAGATGCCGGCTGGAAGCCGGCGGTCCGATGACACAGTCCCCTCGTCACTTCTTGGACATAGCGCCTTTGTCCAAAGCCGACGTTCGCGCCATCCTGGATGAAGCGCATCGGCGTAAGGCCGCGCGCGCGGGTTGGCCGAAGGCGAAGATGGATGAAGACGCGCCAGTGGCAGGCCACGCGCTGGCGATGATCTTTCAGAAGAACTCGACGCGGACGCGGGTTTCTTTCGACATCGGCATGCGCCAGCTCGGTGGCGCCAGCATCGTGATGAGCGCGGCTGACACGCAGCTGGGACGCGGCGAGACTGTGGAAGACACAGCGCGCGTGCTGTCACGGATGGTCGATGCCGTGATGATCCGCGCCAACAATCATCAGGATGTTCTGGATTTCGCGGCGGCGTCGGATGTGCCGGTGGTGAACGGGCTGACGGATTTCTCGCACCCATGCCAGATTCTCGCCGACATCATGACGATTGAGGAGCGGCTTGGCGCGGTCGAAGGCAAGACCATTGCGTGGATCGGCGATGGCAACAATGTGTGCGCGAGCTTTGTGCATGCTGCGGAAAAACTGAAGTTCAGGCTCAAGATTGCGACGCCTGCCTCTTACGCACCGAAGAGCCAGGAATTGGCGGCGGCGCGTGCCGCGGGCGCGGACGTGACGGCGAGCAATGACGCGCGCACGGCGGCTGCCAACGCGGACGTGATCGTGACCGACACTTGGGTGTCGATGGGCGATGCCGACAAGGATGCGCGCATGGCGGCGTTTCCGCCGTTCGCGGTGAACGACGATGTCATGGCGGCGGCGCACAAGGATGCGATTTTCCTGCATTGTTTGCCGGCGCATCGGGGCGAGGAAGTTGCTGACGCAGTGATCGACGGGCCGCGCTCTGCGGTGTGGGACGAGGCGGAGAACCGCATCCATGCACAGAAGGCCGTGCTGCTGTGGTGCTTGGGTAAGATTTGAGCACCTCCAAACCAAGAGTCATTCCGGCCGACCGAAGGGCGAGCCGGAACCCAGGGGCAACAGCTTGCGCTCTACGATCCCTGGGTTCCGGATCGCGCTCCCGCCTTCGCGCTACGAGCTTCGGCGGGCGCTCCGCGCGTCCGGAATGACTCTGGATTGGAAAGCGTCGCCGTCCCACATAGCGCCGATGCTTACTGACGATCTCGTTGCGCCGTTCAGTTTAGACAACGCGCCGGTGCGTGGACGTACAGCGCGATTGGGCGCGCTGGCGCTCGATCCGATTTTGCGGCGGCATGATTATCCACGCTGCGTGGCGATGCTGCTGGGCGAAGCGCTGACGCTGGCTACTTTGGTGCAATCGCTGTTGAAGGCGGATGGGCGCTTAATCGTGCAGGCGCAAGGCGCCGGATTAGTTTCGCTGCTGGTTGCGGAAGTTGGCGATGGCGGGGCGCTGCGGGGCTATGCGCGCTTAGCGGAGGGCGCAGCTGAGAAGCTGGCGAAGGCCAATCGTATCGCGCCGGCGGAATTGGTCGGCGCGGGCAATCTGGTGATGACGCTGGAGCGCGGTGGCGATCAGCCGGCGTATCAAGGCGTAGTGCCCCTGGAAGGCGCGACGCTGGCGGCGTGCGCGGAAAACTTCTTTCGTGTGAGTGAGCAGACCGACACGCGCATCGCGCTGGCTGTTGGAGAAGTGCTCGGCGGACCCGTGCCGCTGTGGCGCTCGGGTGGAATCTTGATTCAGCGCGTCGCGAGCGACGCGGCGCGCGGCGACACCACGGAAGATTGGTCGCGCGCCTCAATCCTGTTCGCGACGGTGACCGATGCGGAATTGGTCGACCCTGACTTGCCGGCCGACCGCCTGCTCTATCGGCTCTTCCATGAGGAAGGCGTGCGCATGGGCGACGCTTCAACGGTGCGCGACCTGTGCACGTGCGATGAAGAGCGGCTCACCAGCGTGATGCGGCAGTTCCCGAAGGAGGAATTGCAGGAATTGGTTGAGCCGGACGGCAAACTGCACGCGCGCTGCCAGTTTTGTTCGCGGCAATATCTAATCGAGCCAGAAAGTGTCGTCGCGGATTAGCCCGGCAGCATGCGTTCAATCTCGGGCTCTTTGTCCAACACTTGGTGTTTCAGCGCACCGCCGACGTGGGCGATAAGGAGCGCGTAGAGAACGTACGCGGTGTATTCGTGAACCTTGCCGAAGCCGCTGTGGATTTGCTCCTTGAGCGGCTGCGGGAGCTGTTGAATCCAGGCGATGCGCGGAAATTCGAACGTGCCGAAATAGTGCATGGGGTGAAGCGCCGCGTCTTTGTACGCGGAATCCATAATCCAACCCGTGAGCGGCTGCAGGAACAAAATGACGTAGAGCAGCACGTGCGCCCAATGCGCCGCGACGGTTTCCCATCTCTGGTAGGTCGTCGGCATCGGCGGCGGGCGGTGGCTGAAGCGCCACAGCAAACGCATAAAGGCGAGCCCCAAGATGGTGATGCCTATGGATTTGTGCGTGTCGATGGCGGGACGAACCGCGTCGTCGGGCAGCATGTGCGGCCAGAGCCACGCAAGCGTCACGTTGATCACAATTCCGAGAGCGATGATCCAGTGAAGGGCGATCGCCGTGTTGGTGTAACGGGTGGCGGCTTGCATGCGTCTCTATGGCTAGCCGACTTAGTTTGGCCATGCACGTAAAACAACGTCGTCACCACCACGGGAAGTCCCTTCACGCTTTATGGATTGCACCGGCGCCCTCCCCGCACAGTCGCTTGAAGAAAGGCTCGCCGCGGAATCCCCGCGGCTAACGCCGCGCGCTGTGCCGCTGGCCAGTACGGCGTTCAGCACTGCGGCGGTGATCCTGTTTTTCCTGCTGCTGCTGCCGGCGTTCTTCCGCCAGAACCTCGCCGCTTGGTCGATCGGCATCGCCTACATTTTGTATGACACGGCGCTGCTCGCCTTCACGGCGGTGCAAATTGCCAAACTGAAGCGCGCGACAACGGAGAGCGCGGCGCACTTGGTTCGGCCAACGCTAGGCGTGATTATAGCGGCGCATAACGAAGCCAGTGTGCTTGGCGTGACGATCAATCACCTCGCCGCGCAGAACGATGCGCCAGACCTGATTGTGATTGCCGATGACGGGTCGAGCGACGATACGCCTGCGCGGTTGAAGGCGCTTTATGGGCTGGAGATGCCAGCGCTTGGCGAATTGAGCGCCCCGGCGCCGAAGTTTTCGACCCTGCGTTGGTTGCGCTTGCCACACGGCGGCAAAGCGCGGGCGTTGAACGAGACCTTCACGCACATCGACACGGATCTGGTGCTGACCGTCGACGCGGACACGTTGCTTGAGCCCAACGCTGTCGGGGCGATGCGTGCAGCGTTTGCGCGCGAGCCGGAATTGGTTGCTGCTACGGGCGTGCTGACGCCGGTGTGCGGGCCGAATTTGTCCGGGCGCTTCTTCGAATGGTTCCAGCGCTACGAGTACGTGCGCAACTTTCTGTCGCGCTATGCCTGGATGCGGGTGAATTCGCTGTTGCTGATTTCGGGCGCGTTCGCGGCGTTCCGGCGCACTGCGCTGATCGCAGTGGGTGGGTTCGATTCGGGTTGTTTGGTCGAAGACTATGAGCTGATCCACCGCCTGCATCGGCATGCGGTGGATCGTGGCTGCGATTGGCGGGTGCGGGTGATTGGCGAGGCGCAAGCGCTCACGGATGCGCCCGCTTCGCTGATGGCCTTCCTACGCCAGCGGCGACGCTGGTTCGGGGGCTTCCTGCAGACGCAATATTGGAACCGCGACATGGTCGCCAACGAGCGCTTCGGCCATCTGGGCACCGCAATGATGCCGGTGAAGACGCTCGACACGCTGCAGCCAGTGTTTGGACTCACGGCGTTTGCCATCCTAGTTTACTTCGTGGCGATCGGAAAATTGCTGATCGCGCTGCCGATCCTGATCGTGATGGTCGCGAAGATCTTTGTGGACCTTTGCTTCCACCTTTGGTCGCTTGGCATTTACGCGCGCTGGACGGGGCAACGCGATGTGCTGCCGTTGGGACCCGCGTTGCTCGCGGTTATCGCCGAGCCCTTTACCTTCCAGCTGATCCGCCATAGCGGCGCGATCTGGGGCTGGATCAGCTTCCTGGGCGGACGCGGCAAGTGGGGCCGCCAGGAAAGAACCGCGCATTTGCAACGCGTTGTTGGTTAAGACGCGCGAACGGTGAGACGAGTTGTGCGCGCGGCCTCTCGGCTGCATGGTCTCGTCCGCTTTCACGCGGGTGCAGCCAACATCGATGTCCAAATTTGACCGATCCCGTGCTCTCGCCCAATTGGCAGCAATCGAGCGCCACGCTGCCGTACGCATGCTTGCTCTGCTTGGTGGGCTGCTTGCGATAGCACTGTCGGTGACGTGGGTTGTTCATCAAGTGGCCAACAATCCGATCTGGCCGGAAGCGACGGATATGGGCAACTATCTGGACGCCGCACGCCGGGTCTTGGACGGGCAAAATCCTTACGCCTCTGACTTTGGGCATTTCCATCGGCTGCCGTACCCGCCGTTGTTTGGCGATTTCATCGCCGCATTGACTGCGCTCTTCGGCCGCCACGGCGCCGCTTACGTCTGGATGACCGCGAACGGACTGGCGATGATCGCGGCTGTTACGCTCATCATGCGCAATTTTTCCCTGCGCGTTCCTTACCCCTGGATCGTGCTGTTCTGCGGCATCCTCGCGATCGGACGCAGCGGCCGCTCCGATCTCTACCACGGCCAAGTGAATTTCCCTCTGCTGCTCTTGCTGGTCTTGGGGTTCTTGCTTTGGCGTGCGCGGCGCAAAGTTTGGGCCTCGCTCGCTTGGGCGATCATGATCAACGTCAAACCGTTCCTGGGCGTGCTGGTCGTCTTTCTGATGCGGCAACGCGACTGGCGAACAACGTTTCTGACGCTTGCACTGAGTGCTGCAATATTGGCCGGGTCATTCCTGCCGATGTACCGCCAGAGCGTGGAGACGTTTGTCGGCTGGCGGCAGGTGACATCCTATTACGCATCGCCAGCGTGGGCGACGAACCCGTTGAATCAATCCTTCTATGGATTCTTGCTGCGTTTGTTCACGCATAACGAGTTCAGCCAAGCTTGGGCCGATAGTCCTGCCTTGGTGGCGGTCGGCCTGGCGCTCGTTAGCGCCGTCGCCTTAACAGCGGTATTTTTGGTTTCCGCGCCGGCGCCCGAGGTCAAAGACAGCGGCGAACATGATTTGTTGCGGCTGGCCACGGTGCTCGCCGCCTTCATGAGCATTGGCCCTGTTACCGAAGGCGATCACCTCTACATTCTGCTGCCCGGTCTCATCATGGCTGTGACCTTGGCGTGGCGCAGCGTTGCAGCGGGCGCACCGCGGAGGCGGTGGTGGCTCGCCGCGGCGGCGGCCTGGTTTTGCGTTTTCATGGGCCCCCTCTCACCCAAGCAATTCGTGACACATTTTGTCGATCGTGCTGACTGGGCGCTGCTGCACGGACCCGGCATTTTGCTGAGCGGATTTACAGCAGTGGCGTTGTTGGCGGCGGCGGTGCTGACGGCTTGCGTCTTTTGGTTAGAGCGCAGAGACGCAGCGGCGCCGCCGGCCATCAGCGCCTAAGCCGCGTCTGCGCCTTCCAAATCGAGCGAATAGCCGGCGCTCCGCACAGTGCGGATCGGGTCTGTTTCCGTGCCGACCATGAGCGCCTTACGCAGGCGACCGATGTGTACATCAACGGTGCGCGCTTCGACGTAAACGTCAGAACCCCAAACAGCATCGAGCAGCTGTTCGCGTGAGAATACGCGGCTGGGATGCTGCATCAGATGATCGAGAATACGGAATTCAGTGGGACCGAGATGCACCTCGCGATTGCCGCGCTTCACGCGGTGGGCGACGCGGTCGACCACGATATCACCCACGCGCACTTTATCTTCCGCGAGCGCAGGCCGGATGCGGCGCATCACCGCGCGGAGGCGCGCGAGCAGCTCCGTCATCGAGAACGGCTTGGTGATGTAATCGTCAGCGCCGATGTCGAGGCCGCGGACGCGATCACTCTCCTCACCACGGGCGGTGAGCATGACGATCGGCGTATTGCGGGTTTCCTGACGCGCACGCAGGCGGCGGCAGACCTCGACGCCCGAGGCCTTCGGAAGCATCCAATCGAGCAGCACCAGATCGGGCGAGCGTTCTTCGGCGGCGACCAGCGCTTCTTCGCCGTCCACGGCGACGCGGACCTGATACCCTTCCTTCTCAAGATTGTATTTGAGCAGATCGGCTAACGCCGCTTCGTCTTCGACAACCAGAACGTGGGTGGAGCTAGCCATTGCGCGCCATCCTACGAGACGCCGGGCTCGTTATCCGCGCGCGGGCGCTGGGTGTCGATTTCCTCGCCGGTGACCAGGAAATGAATGTGCTCGGCGATATTGGTGCCGTGATCGCCGATGCGCTCGATATTCTTGGCGATGAACAGCAAGTGCGCGCACGAGCTGATCGTGCGTGGATCTTCGATCATGTAGGTCACCAACTCGCGAAACAGCGAATTGTAGTGTGCGTCGATGTTGTCGTCTTGATGCCAAACAGCGATGGCCGCCTGCACATCGCGACTGGCATAGGCGTCGAGCACTTGGTTCAAGTGCGCTGCGGCCAGCTTGCCCATGCGCTCGACGCTGCGGGTGAGATTGATCGGCTCAGCTTGATTGAGGATCAAAGCGCGCTTGGCGATGTTCTTGGCGAGATCGCCGACGCGCTCCAGCTCGCTGGCGATGCGCCAGCCGGTGAGCACGACGCGAAGGTCGCTGGCGAAGGGTTGGCGAAGCGCGAACAGCTTGATCGCGCGGCGCTCGATTTCGCGTTGGGCGGTGTCAATCCGAACATCGCGCTCGATCACGTTTTGGGCCAAGCTGGTGTCGCGGCGCGCGACAGCGGTCAGGCTGTCGTTTACGGCGGCCTCGGCTAGGCCGCCCATGCGGGCGACCTCCTGTGTGAGGGCGTCGAGCTCCTCGGTGAATGCTTTGACGGTATGTTCAGCCATGCTTCGTTTCACTCGGCGCGCCAGCGCGGGTGCTGCGGCGCGCTTGGTTCGGGACGTCATGATACGTCAGCCGAACCGGCCCGTAATATAGTCTTGCGTACGCGTATCGCGCGGGTTGGTGAAGATTTCTTCAGTCGGGCCCGTTTCGACAAGCTTGCCCAGGTGGAAAAAGGCGGTTTTCTGCGACACGCGCGCCGCTTGGGCCATCGAGTGCGTGACGATAATGATGCAGTAATTGGCCCGGAGTTCGTCGATCAGCTCTTCGATCTTAGCGGTGGCGATCGGGTCGAGCGCCGAGCACGGTTCGTCCATCAAGATGACGTCGGGGTTCACCGCCACGGTGCGGGCAATCACTAGGCGCTGCTGCTGGCCGCCGGAGAGGCCGACGCCTGGCTGCGAGAGGCGGTCCTTCACCTCGTCCCAGAGACCGGCGCGGCGGAGAGACTTTTCAACAATCTCGTCCATCGCAGCTTTGTTGCGCGCCATGCCGTGGATGCGCGGGCCGTAAGCGACGTTGTCGTAGATGGATTTCGGAAATGGGTTGGGCTTTTGGAACACCATACCGACGCGCGAACGCAGCACGACCGGATCGACATCGCTGGCGTAGGCGTTCTTGCCTTCGATCTGAACCGAGCCGGAGACGCGGCAACCATCGATAGTGTCGTTCATGCGGTTGATGCAGCGCAGGAAGGTGGTCTTGCCGCAGCCCGACGGGCCTATGAAGGCTGTGACGGCGCGGTCGGGAATGTCGATGGAGACATCGAACAGAGCCTGCTTGCCTGTGTAGAACACGTTGACGTCACGAGCGCTGACCTTGATCGGCGCGCCGACGATAGATCCAGCGTCGGCGCTCACGATCGGGGCAGCCAAGCCAGCCATCCCGGCGCCGCGTTCCGCTCCAGCGAAATCCATGTCTCATCCCTTTGCGCCGCCGCGAAAGGACGGTCGATTCGCCCTGTTCGAACAGCCAGTCTCATAAGTGGGTTTGATGACACTGGTGTGAAATGCATGGGGTCAGTCCTGCTCTGCCAATTCGACATAGGCAGCAAAGGCAGACCCCTTTCCGGGCTGACTCTCGACCAAGAGTCCGCCCCGGTGGCGATTCACCACGTGTTTGACGATGGCCAGGCCGAGCCCGGTACCGCCGCGCTCGTCACCCATTTCGCGTTCGACACGAAAGAAGCGCTGGCCGAGGCGCGGAAGGAACCGGCGCTCCATTCCTGGGCCGGCGTCCTCGACCCGAACATAGGCGTAGGAGCGGTTGGCGGCGGCGACCGGCGCTAAAAGGGTGATGCGTCCAGCATCGGGCCAGCGACGGCCCGCCTTGGCGATGACATCGTCCCGGTCGCCCGAAGCGCCCACCTCGACGATCACTGCACCGCCGCGCGGAGCGTATTTGATGGCGTTGTCGACGAGGTTTTGGATGACCTGCGTGAGCTGGAAACGCTCACCGACGACAGGCACCGAACCGTCGGGCAGCTGCAGCTTGATGGCGACGCCCTTCTCCTGGGCGACCCCGCTTAGCGCATCAATGCTTTCACGGGCGACCTGCGAAAGGTCTGCGCGATCGGACGGGGGCACGTGTTCGTCGAGTTCGATGCGCGAGAGCGAGAGCAAATCTTCGATCAATCGGCGCATGCGATCGGCTTGCACTTGCATCATCTTGAGAAAGCGATCGCGTTCCTCGACGTTGTCGCGCGCCGGGCCGGCGATGGTTTCGATCAGCAGCGTCAGCGAGGCGAGCGGCGTGCGTAGTTCGTGGCTGGCATTGGCGAGAAAGTCAGCGCGCATGCGTTCGGTGCTGAAGCGCGCGGTCTGGTCGTGAAACACCAGCATGGCGGCGCGCTCGTGACCCCATGTCATCGGCGCGACGGTGCAGCGCGTATGGCGCTCAACTTGGGTTGAGGTCTCGTATTCCACGCTGCGGGTTTCGCCGGATCGGATGGCGGCGTTGGCGGCTTCGAGCACGTCAGGCTGACGTAGGATCGAAGACAGATACTGCCCACGCATCTCAAAGCGCATCTGCCGGCGCGCAGCGGCGTTGGAACCGGCGATGCGGCCGTTCTCATCCACCAGCAGCGCCGGGTCCGGCAGCGCTTCTAGAAGCGGCGTCAGTTCGGCCAAGCCGACAAGCTCGATCTCGTCATCGCGTGAGGTGATGACGGTGCGGCGGGTTTCGCGGTACGCGCGCCAGGCCAGGAAACACGCGGCCAGCGCAATGAGCATCCAAGTCGCCGCTGCGGGATCGACCGCAAACGCCGCAGCAATGGCAAGAGCGGCGGCGGCGAGCGCCGTCCACACCGCGGCCGGCACTTTGTCCAACCGCCATCGCAAGATCGCGGAACGATTCATGATCTGGGGATTGGTTAGGCGCGGCGAACGGCCTCCGCAAGGCGACGAACGGCCGGCCGCCGTCCAGTAAAGGAGTCGCCAGAGGCGCGCGCGCTGGACTATAAGCGCGGCTGGTGGGGCCGGCCCGATTACGTCCGGTTGCCCGAACGGTATCCGGAGGAAAAGAATGATCGCGATGACACGCCGCGCCATGGGCGCTTCGTCCCTTGCGCTGCTGGCCGGCTGCGCCACCCAAACCAGCGCGCCAGCGCCGACAACGCCAACGCCTGCGCCACATTCACCACCACAGATCGGCGCCTGGGGTGTGGACCTGACGGCGCGCGACGCGGCGGTGAAGCCGGGTGATGACTTCTTCCACTATGCCGGCGGCACATGGATGCGGAACAACCAAATCCCGGCTGACCGCACGCGCTGGGGCGCGTTCGATATGCTGCGCGACAAGTCGGACCGCGATACCCGCGCGATCATCGAGGAAGTGGCGCACACGGGCGGCGCGCCGGGCTCGAACCCGCAGAAGGTTGCCGATTTCTACAATTCCTACATCGATCAGGACGCCATCGATCATTTGGCGTTGGCCCCGATCCAACCGGAAATCGATCGCATCAACGCGCTGCGAACCTACGAACAAGTGGTGCGGCTGATGGCCGATCCCGCGGTTTCGGTGAGTTCGCCGATCGCTATCTATATCGGCCTCGATGAGCGCAATCCGGATCGCTACATCCCGGTGATGACACACGCCGGCATTGGCTTGCCCGAGCGTGAATATTATCGCCGCACGGACGGCCAATTTCCGACCATCCGCCAACAATACGAAGCGCACATCGCGCGCATGCTGGGTCTCGCAGGGCAAAGCGACACCGCGGCGAAGGCGCACCGCATCATGGCGCTGGAAACAGCGATCGCCGAACGCCATTGGGCCATTGCCGATCGCCGCGACCGCACGCGCACCTACAATCTAAAGACACGCGCGGAAGTGAAAGCGCTGGCGCCGACCTTCCCATGGGATGCGGCTTTCGACGCTTGCGGCCTGGGCGCGCAGCAGGAAGTGGTGATCAGCGAACTGAGCGCGATGGGGCCGCTGGCGACGCTGTTCGTGCATACGCCGGTCTCGACATGGCGCGAATACCTCGTGTGGCATCTCGTGCGCAACAACTCAGCAGTGTTGCCCCGCACAATCGACAACGCCAATTTCGAATTCTACGGCAAGACACTGAACGGCCAGCCGCAACAGCGCGAACGCTGGAAGCGCGGCGTCGACAACGTCAATGGCTCGCTGGGTGAAGCCATCGGCCAAATCTATGTCGAGCGGCACTTCCCGCCGGAGTCCAAGCAGCAAATGTTGACGCTGGTCGAGAACCTGCGCCGCGGCTATTCGGACCGCATCAACAACGCGCACTGGATGACGGACGCCACAAAGGCGGCAGCGCAAGAAAAGTTGCGGCTTTTCCGTCCGAAGATCGGATATCCAGACCGCTGGAAAGACTATTCGGCGATGGAAATCCGCGCCGGCGACGCGTACGGCAACGGCAAGCGCGCGCAAGTCTGGAGCTGGAATTTTGATCTCGCGCGCCTTGGACGCCCCAGCGACCGCGACGAGTGGTTCATGACGCCGAACACGGTGAACGCCTACTACAATCCGGTGTTCAACGAAGTCGTGTTCCCGGCCGCGATCCTGCAGCCGCCCTTCTTCGATCCGAACGCCGACCTCGCCGTGAACTATGGCGGCATCGGCGGCGTCATCGGCCACGAAATGGGTCACGGCTTCGACGACCAAGGCGCCAAGTCCGACGGGCATGGTGTGCTGCGCGATTGGTGGGGCGCCTCGGATGTCGCGGCATTCAATGTGATCGTCGGGAAGCTTGCGGCGCAGTACGACGCTTACACGCCACTGCCGGGCATCCATGTGAACGGCCGCCTCACCTCGGGCGAAAACATGGGCGACAATGGCGGTCTGCAAGTGTCGCACCGCGCCTATCAGCTGGCGCTGAATGGCCAAACCGCACCGGATATCGACGGCATCACCGCAGACCAGCGCTTCTATCTCGGCTGGGCGCAGGTATGGCGGGCGCTGACGCGTGACGAAGCGCTGCGCAATCAAGTGATGACCAACCCGCACTCGCCTGAGCAATATCGCTGCAACGGCGTCGTGCGGAACATGGATGAGTGGTACGCGGCGTTCAACGTGCAGCCGGGCGATGCGCTCTATCTCGCGCCGGCGGATCGCGTGCATATCTGGTAGACGCGCGACATGGGAAAATGATCGAAGGGGAGCGAAAACGCTCCCCTTCTTTTTTGCGTTGAGCTTAGTGGACGTTGGCGACCGCCGCGGTCGCCACGCTGCGCGCGAGTTGCTCGCCGGTGACGCTGTCGTCGCCGGAGCGCGCGGCGATCAGCACCAGTGTGCCGCCTTTGCGGAAGGCGATCTGAGTTTGGTAGCCAGGCAGTCCGGTGGCGATCTGCGCGGCGTCGCCAAGATTGGCGACGGCCGCCAGAGGCGTTTCGGTCTGCGCATCCCAGGCGGTGGTCACGATTTGCATCTGCGCTTCGGGCGTGACGCCGTGGAGGCTATCGGCTGTGTAGGTGATGATGTCGGCGCTGCGCTTGCCGTCGGCTGACATGAACTCGCAGGTGCCCGCCATCGTATCGAGGCTAGGATAGCCGAAGTGCTGCGCCCCGGCGCCGAATAGCGTGGTGACATCTCCTATTAGGGCGCAGGACTGGTCATCGCGCGAAACGTTAGCGGGTCCGTGTTCCGCGCCTCTGCCGCAAGCAGTTAGCGCTAAAGCGGCGAAAGCCATGATCGTGATGCGACGCATAAGTTCCTCAGGTCAGCCGTACTTCTCGGTGGCCTGAGCATAAGCGTTCTTGATCAAATCGCGAAGAACTGCCTGATCGACGTCGGCCAACTTGGCGATGTGCAGGCAGCCGCCACTTATCTTGTGCTTGCCGAGCTTCTTGAGCGATGCGGCGGCGTTCTTGGCGTTGGCGACGTGATAGAGGACGAGGCCCGCTTTGCGCGGCGAGAGACCGATCTTGCACATGTCGCCTTCGCGGCCGGTCTCGTATTTGTAGTGATAGGCGCCGAAGCCGATAATGGCGCCGCCCCACATGACAGCTTTCTGGCCGGTGGCGTTGGCGATGAGTTTGGTTGCCGCCTTTGCGTCGGCGCGGCGCGTATCGTCTTCGATACCGGCGATAAAATCTGAGACGCTGGTTTTGGTCGCGACAGTTTTATTGGCGGCTTTGGCCATCGGCAGCTCCAGCGGGATGAGTCGCGAGGAAGCGCCAGATATAATCGTAGTCACCATCGCGCACCAGCGTGGCGTGATCGCTGCCGGGCATGCGGACGAATTGTTTGGGATCGTTGGCGAGCGCGAACAGATGTTCGCCCTCATCGAACGGCACGACGCTGTCGTGGTCGCCATGGATGATCAGCACAGGCATGTGCACGCGACCGATCCAATCGCGCGATGCGAAGCTGTCGGTGATGACGGATGAAGAACTCGCGAACATCGGCGCATGCTCGCTGGCGACATCGTTGATGCTGGTGAACGGCGCTTCGAGGATCAGAGCGCGTGCGGGACGTTCAGCGGCGAGCCGCACGGCGACGCCGGTGCCGAGTGAGAAGCCGTGGATCACGATGTCTTGTGGGCTGTAGCCGTGCGCAGTCAGCCAATCGTAACCGGCGCGCGCGTCTTCGTGCAGGCCGGCTTCACTGGGGCTGCCGGTCGAGCCGGAATAGCCGCGATAGCTGACTGCGAGAAATCCCGCGCCACCCTCTTGGATGCGGCGCCAGCGTCCGTTCCAAATTTGCGGGCGTCCGCCATTTCCGTCGAAGAAGAGAAAGATTGGCCCGCCGTGTGGCGGGGGCGAATACCAGGCGACCAGAGTTTGGCCGTCACTGGTGCGGATGTGTTCGACGCTGACGCCGTCGAGCGATGGCGCGACGATTGCGGTGGACGGATGGTAGATGAAACGATTGGCGTTGAGTGCAAGCGCGCCGACGCCGCACGCGGCAAGACCGAAGAGTAACGCGATGGCGATAAGGATGCGTTTTAGCATCAGACTTCCCTCCGCGCCGTGATGTCAGCCTGGGATTGCGGTAATTCTTAGCCCGTGCCCGATGTCATTTGCGATTTAGCAAAACACCAAGGCCGCATTCGCTTGAATCGAGTAGGTCGTGAAGCAATGAAGCTTAGCGCACATCATTGCTGCCACGGCGTGTTGCCGCCAAACGACTTTCGGCGCTTTCGGCCTGAACAGACGAAATTTGGGGCCACCCCCTTTTTCGACTTCGATGGCCTCAAAGAACGCTTCGGTTTCCGGATTGCTCAAAAGCTCTGAAGGGAGCTCAAGCGCGATTGCCAAACGCGCGCACTCCGCGCGGAGCGTATGTGACGATCCAATCCAGCCGTAGGCTTGATCGCCTGAGATCAAGACGCGTTCGAAAGTCTGGGGCAAATAGAACCCCTCGGCGTCGCTGTGCATGATCAAGTGATCGAAAGGCCGGGCGGATGGTGCGGCAAATGAACCTGGCAGGGCCTCCGAGTTCTCAGCAACAAAATCCGATCCGTAGCGTGTGAGGAGTCTGTCGTCCGTCGGACGCTCGTTGTCGGCAAGCGGTGGCGGCAGGACGCCGCGATAATGCAGGTGCGCGGCGCAGCGTCGCAAATGGTGCAGGCCGGAATAGCCATACATGTCGGTTGAATGGACCGCGCTCTCGGTCGGCTCCGCGTGTGAGGGAAGGCCGGCGGCGGCGAGTACGCCATTCACCTTCGCCATGTCTTCGCGAAAATATGCCGCGCCCTCCTCGTCGTTCATGAGAAGGTCCGCCAGCATGCCGACTTCAAGCGCGAGGCCCACGGCGCTACAGCCCCTTGATGATCTCGTCGGTCATTTTCTTGGCGTCGCCGAAGAGCATCATGGTGTTGTCGCGGAAGAAGAGTTCATTTTCGACGCCGGCGTAACCGCTGCCCATGCCGCGTTTCACGAAGAGAACGGTTTTGGCTTTCTCCACGTCGAGGATCGGCATGCCGTAGATCGGGCTCTTGGGATCGGTTTTCGCGGACGGGTTCGTCACGTCGTTGGCGCCGATTACGTAGGCGACGTCGCATTGCGAGAATTCGTTGTTGATGTCTTCGAGTTCGAAGACTTCGTCGTACGGCACGTTGGCTTCGGCGAGCAGCACGTTCATGTGGCCTGGCATGCGGCCGGCGACGGGGTGGATGGCGTACTTCACCTCGACACCCTCTTTCTTCAACATGTCGGCCATTTCGCGCACGCTGTGCTGGGCTTGCGCGACGGCCATGCCGTAGCCCGGCACGATGATCACCTTCGACGCGTTCTTCATGATGAAAGCGGCGTCTTCGGCGCTGCCAATTCTGACCGGCCGCGTTTCGGCCGGACCCGCGGGGCCGCCATCTGCGGTGCCGAAGCCGCCGAGGATGACGGAAACGAAGCTGCGGTTCATCGCCTTGCACATGATGTAGCTGAGGATGGCGCCCGACGAACCGACCAGCGCGCCGGTGATGATCAGCGCGACGTTCTCAAGCGTAAAGCCGAGCGCGGCGGCGGCCCAACCCGAATACGAATTGAGCATGGAGACCACGACCGGCATGTCGGCGCCGCCGATCGGGATGATGAGCAGCACGCCGATCAGCAGCGACAAGCCGGCGACGGCCCAGAAATGCCATTCGACGGTGCCGCTCGCCTGCACCATCAGTACGATCATCACGACAATGGCGAACGCGATGGCGATGTTGATGGCGTGCCGCGCGGGCAGCATGATCGGCGCGCCGGACATGTTGCCATTGAGCTTGGCGAAGGCGATGACGGAGCCGGTGAAGGTGACGGCGCCGATGGCGCACCCGACCGAAAGCTCGATCAGCGATTGCAATTTGATGCCCTGCGGCCCAGCAATGCCGAGCGGCAGCGCGATGTGAAAGCTTTGCGGCGCGTGGAAGGCGGCGGCCGCCACAGCGACGGCGGCGAGGCCGACGAGCGAGTGAAACGCGGCCACCAATTGTGGCATCGCCGTCATCTTGATCCGGCGCGCGGTGACAGCGCCGATGCCGCCGCCGACAGCGATGGCACCGCCAATCATGGCGAGCGTAGTGATGTCCGGGCCGATGAGCAGCAGCGTCACGCCGATGGCGATGGCCATGCCGATCATGCCGAAAGTGTTGCCCTGCCGGCTGGTCTCGGGGCTCGATAAGCCGCGCAGCGCGAGAATGAACAGCACGCCGGATGCGAGGTAGAGAATGGCCGCCCAGTTGGAAGTCATGTCGCCCCTGCTCTTAATTCCGGTAGCGGCGCCAGCGCGACCAGCCTGAAAGCATGGTCACGAACGGCGCGGCGAAGAAGACTATGGCGGCGGCCCAAGTCGCCCAGCCGCGAAGTTGTGTGGCGTCGAGAAACGCGAGGATGTTGCCGACGATCGGCACGAAGGCGAGGAAGAAGCCGATGAATGCGGAAGGCCAAGCGCTCAGGCCCAGCGCGTGCTGTACATAGTCGCTGACAAAAACGATCTGCAGCAAGCACAGCGCCACCCAAGCAGCGGCGATGAGGCAGCCGGCGCCGGCACAGCCGCTCATCTGGAAGGTGAAGCGGCGCATGTCGTCGCGCGTGCGGGCGCGGTCGAAGGTTTGCGGGCGCGGCGACGGGGCAGCGTCGTCGAGGTCACCAAGTGCATTTTGCGCAGCGCGGCGCATTTCATCGTCGTTGACTTGCGCGTCTTCCATTGCGGCGGTGACGTCGGCTTCGAAGGCTTCGACGTGGACTTGCAGCGCCGCAATAGCGCGCGGCGGACGCGCGCCACCGGCGTTCCAGCCTTCCATGAAGCGGCGCATGAACGCCTCCGCGGAGAGACGGCCATCGAGATAAGCCTCGATCAGCGCGCGCCAGTCCGCAGCGTTCATGATCTCACTTCTTCTCTTTCTTCTTGTACATCGCGAGCATTCGCTGGGTGACCAGGAAGCCGCCGAAGATGTTTACGGAGGCGAGCGCGACGGCCAAGAGGCCTGAGCCTTTGGCAATGAAGCCGCCGGCATGATCGGCGCTGGCTGCCGCGGCGATCAACGCGCCGACGATGATCACCGAGGAGATCGCGTTGGTGACGGCCATTAGTGGCGTGTGCAGCGCCGGCGTCACCGACCAGACGACGTAATAGCCCACGAAAATGGCGAGCACGAAGATCGCGAGATAGAAGACGAAGGGATCGACGGCTTCCATGGCTGTCCTCAGGTGGTTTCGTAGGTGGCGTCGGCGCGGACGATCAGGTCGCCGTCCATTTCATGCACCTCGGCGGCGCGTTCGCCGCGATGGTTGCGGTAGATCAGCGTGTGGCCGCGGGCGCCGACGAGCATGCCCTCAGGCTTGAAGGTCAATTGCGGCGCACGTTCGAGCGCCTTTTCGATGTAAGCGCGCAACACGCCTCTGCCGTGAATGACGCCATCCATCGAGAAACCCAGCGCCGTGATGTAGGGCGAGGAAAACTCGATGTCGTCAGCGTAGAGCTTGAGGATGCCGTCGACATCGTGGGCATTCCAGGCGGCGTAGTAGCGGCGGGCGAATTCAGCGTCGTTCATGCCGCACTCGCTGGCGAAAGTGAGGGATGCACGATAGCGCCGGCCTTGGTGACGAGCGCGCCTTTGATGATTTCGTCGTCCCAGGCGGGCGCGAAGGCCTTGCTGTCCTTGTCGGTCAGCAGCGGCAGCAGCGCCAACAAGTTGCGCGCGTAGAGCGATGATGAATCGGCAGGCAGGCGCGCAGGCAGATTGGTGAAGCCCATGATCTTCACGCCGCCGATCTCAACGAGTTCATCTGGCTTCGACAGCGGGCAATTGCCGCCCTGCGCGACAGCGAGATCGATGATCACCGAGCCTGGGCGCATCGAGCGCGCTTGCGCCTCGGTGACCAACACCGGCGCGGCGCGGCCAGGGATGAGCGCAGTGGTGATGACGATGTCTTGCTTGGCAATATGTTCGGTGACGAGCGCGGCCTGCTTGGCTTGGTACTCAGCGCTCATCGGCTTGGCGTAGCCGGCGGTGGTTTCGGCTTGCTTGAACTCTTCGTCTTCCACGGCGACGAACTTGCCGCCGAGTGATGCCACCTGCTCTTTCGTGGCGGGACGCACATCCGTCGCGCTAACGATCGCGCCCAGACGGCGCGCCGTGGCGATGGCCTGCAGGCCCGCAACGCCGACTCCCATGATGAAGACCTTCGCGGCCGCGATGGTGCCGGCGGCAGTCATCATCATCGGAAAAGCGCGGCCGTAGATTTCAGACGCTTCGATCACAGCGCGGTAGCCGGCGAGATTGGCTTGCGAAGAGAGTGCGTCCATCGATTGCGCGCGCGAAATGCGCGGGATGAATTCCATGGCGACGGCGTCGATCTTGGCCGTTGCCAATTTGTCGATCGCCGTTTTGTCGCCGTAAGGTTCAAGCAATGACGCGAAGCCTGCGCCGGTTTTCATTGCGCCAATCTCAGCGTCGGTCGGTTTGCGAACTTTGGTGACAAGATCAGCGCTGCCGATGCCGCCATCGCCTGAAATCTCGGCGCCTGCGGCTTTGTAAAGATCATCAGGATAACTGGCCGCGGCGCCGGCGCCGGTTTGTATGAAAACGCTGTGACCAAGGGCCACGACCTTCTTCACCGTGTCCGGCGTTGCGGAAACGCGGGTCTCTCCGGGCGCGGATTCCTTGAGGACAGCGATCCGCAAGGGCTCAACCCACCATGTGAGCAAACATCGGCACGATCAAACCGCCGATGCCGAGCAGAACCCATTGCGCCACCTGGATGGCCCAGTAGGCGCCTGACATGCGGAAGCCAATGCCAACGGCAATGCCAATCACTACGAAAGCGAGCCACCCCATCCACCAGCCGTCGCCGATCGCGAAAGAAAGCACCAGCAGCATGACCCATTGGGCGATGTGCGATCCAATCCACAAAGACGCGCTCAGGAACCCGTTAAACGTCTCTCGCTGGTCCTGAACATCCATGCTTCCTGCTGCGCCGCCTTGCGCCATGTGGTGGTTCTCCTCGCTGTCGCCGGGCGGGTGTAAACCGCGCCGCTGGGGCGAACAAGCGGGGCCGGGCGTCGCGGCTCAGCCGTCCGAGCAGCCCAAATCAGAGGGCCTGGGCCTTCCGTCTTTGGCTGACCCGGTCCATGGCGGAGAGGAAGGTCACCGCGGTCCCTTCGAAGCGCGCAGCGCTCAGCATGCCGGAAGCATAGGCGCCGGTGTCGATGCCAATGCGCCGGTCGTCCACATACGGGCGATCGGCCGGTGTGTGACCGTGCACCACGACGTGGGAGAAGCGCTTCTTGCTGGCGAGGAAGCGTTGGCGACTCCAATAGAGGTCGGCGTCGGTCTGCTGTTCGAGACTGCGCGAATGATCCACGCCAGCGTGTACGAACGCGTAGTCGCCGAACACCAGGTAGCGTTCGAGGCCGTTGAGAAAGTCGAGGTGGGCCGACGGGAGGTTGGCGCTGAGTTGGCGACTGACGCGAACCCAGTCTTCATCGCGCGCGCCAACGGGCGGTGGCGGGGTGACGCCGTAGGAGCGCAGCGTTTCGGCGCCGCCCTGCAGCACCCAGGCGCGGTTTTCGAGCGGCGCCTCCATGAAAGCGAGCATCGACTGCTCATGATTGCCTTTCAGAAACCGGCGCTCGTACCCAAACGGCGCGCCTTTCAAAAGCAGATCAATGACGCCAGCGCTGTTCGGACCGCGATCCACGTAGTCGCCAAGGAAGACCACGACGGGATGGACGCCGTCGCGGACTTCTGAGGGTGCGCGGTTTTCCAGGACAGCGAGCAGTTCAACGAGCAAATCCGACCGGCCGTGGATGTCGCCAATCGCGTAACCGACCCGGCCGTCGACGAAATTGGCCGAGGAGGCTTGGCGCGCGCGGGAGCGCAGGAAGCTCATGAGGGTCCGCTAATCGTGTGGGTTGAGACTGGCAAGAAAGTTCCCTTCCCGGCATGCATTGTGGCGCGGAGCGAAACTTGCACGCCATGGTGTCGAAGGCCGGCCTATCAATATGAGCAAGAACGACGCCGAACCTAGGGTGTCGGTGATCATGGCAAACTATAACGGCGCGGCGCATATCGCCGCGGCCGTCCGCTCCGTGCTGCGGCAAACTGAGCTCTCGCTGGAGCTCATTGTGAGCGACGACGGCTCGACGGACGAGAGCATGCGCGTTGCCCTGGATACGGCGGGCGGCGATGCTCGGATGACCGTCTTGCGAAGCGGCGTCCGCGGCGGACCGGCGGCGGCGCGCAACCGGGCGCTTAGTGTCGCTCGCGGCACTTGGATCGCTATCGTCGACAATGACGACTTCATCCACCCCGAGAGGCTGGAACGTTTGCTCGATGCGGCTGAGAGCGATGGCGCAGACATCGTCTGCGACGATCTGCTGACCTTCTACGAAGATGGTTCACGCAGGCCGCATGCGCATTTGCGAGGTGCGCTGGCTGAGAAGCCGCACTGGGTTGGCGCCGTCGGTTATGTCGGCAGCAATGTGCTGTTCGGCGGCGGCGCCATGCTGGGGTACCTGAAGCCGGTGTTTCGGCGCGGCCCGCTGCGCTATGATGAAGCGCTGACGATCGGCGAAGACTCGGATCTGGTTGCACAGATGCTCAAAGCGGGTTCGCGGATGCGGATCTATCCGGAGCTTTGGTATTTCTATCGCAAGCACACTGGCTCGATCTCGCATCGGCTGAACGCAGCGGCGATTGATGCGATGCTGTTGGCTACGGAGCGGCTTGGCGACGACGCGGGCACGGCGCTCCGCCACGCCCTCGATCTGCACATGCATGCGCTACGCGATGCGCGGACGTTTGTGGAAATTGTCGAGGCGCTGAAGGCGCGGAACTTGGGCGCGGCAGCGCGCGGCGCACTCGGGCGTCCCTCTGCTCTACTGCTGATGCGCGAGCCTCTAAAAGCACGGCTTTTGCCGCGAAAACCCGCAAAAACTGACGTCAACCACCAACCGCGACTGACGCTGCTGTCGCGGCAACGGATCGTCGGACGCACCAATGGCAGCTCCGCTTATGTGCTGGCTTTGGCCGGCGCTTTGAAACGCAGCGGCTACGCTGTCGACTATCTCGGGCCGTCGCCAAAAACCTTTGGCCGCTGGGCCGCGATGAAGCTGCGTCCGGAGTTGGACGTATTTGACAGCTATCAGCTGCGCGGCGGCGTACGTGTGGGGAATTTGATGCTGGCGCGCGATCCAGGGATTTGGCTCACCTCTTTCACCGCGGTGCTGACGCGCGTTCTTGGCAAACTTGGCGTCGACACGAACTGGTCGAAGCCGGCGGAGTATGCGCAAGGCGCGGCGACGACACGCGCGGACATGCTCTACGTGGCTCGCCACACCGCAGGAAATACCCAGGCGCTTCTGTGTGACTACGCGTTCTTGGCGCCCCTTGCGCCCTATGCGCTCGCACCCAGCGCATCCGCATTCATCATCATGCACGACCTCATGTCGGCGCGGGTCGCAGACAAGGCCGAAGCCAACGCTGTCGAGATCGCGGCAAAGGATGAATTCCGTTTGCTTGGCATGGGCGATGGCGTGATCGCCATTCAGGCGGATGAAGCGTCAAAGGTGCGCGCGGCGCTGCCGGGCACGCCAGTCATCCTGGCGCCGCACGCCGTTGAGCCAGCGTCCGCGGCGCAGCCGGGTCAGGACGACAGCTTGCTGTTTGTTGGCTCAAACACGTCGGCGAACATCGTCGGGCTGGAATGGTTCTTCCGCGACATCTGGCCGGCGGTCCGAGCGGCGCGGCCGGGCGCCGAGCTTCGGATTGCCGGCTCGGTGGCGCGGGCGCTTGGACCGGCGCCGGATGGCGTGAAGATGCTGGGCGTGGTCGCAGATCTGGCGCCGCTCTACCGAGATGCGGGCGTCGTTGTCTCGCCCTTGTACACGGGCTCCGGCCTTAAGATTAAGCTGATCGAGGCGCTGGCCGCCGGAAAAGCCCTGGTTGGGACGTCCGTTACCGTCCAGGGCGTCGACGACATGGTTGCGGGGGCCATGATGCGTGAGGATGATCCGGCCCGCTTTGCCGCCGCGGTGATCCATTTGCTCAGCCGGCGTGATGAACGCGAAAGGCTTGGCCGCGCCGCTCTGAGGTGCGCGCGTGCGCATTTTTCAGCCCAAGCGTGCTTTGCGGACTTGGTTTCTGCTGTTCGTTGCCGCGGCGCGGGCGCAGCCGCGCAAAAAGCCTTGCAAGTGGAATTGGCGCCGCCCCAATAGGTCTCATTTTTGCGTTCTCGCCGTTTGAGGGAATGGGCGCGCGGATTTCTCCCCGAACTGCGTCAAACTGGCGCTGGAGGGGCGATCGGCGCGCGCCAATTAAGCATCCTACGGCAGGAAATTTGCGAAGCGCGTGACAACGTTCGCGCTGGGGACGAGTGATGCCGATTTCGGACAATGTTCGCCTGGGCGACGGCGTGATGATTTACCATCGCGACCTCGTGAACCTCTACGGCTGTGCAGTAGGCGCTGGCTCGCGCGTCGGCGCGTTCGTCGAAATCCAAAAGAACGCGACAGTGGGCGAGCGCTGCAAGATTTCGTCACACACTTTCATTTGCGAGGGCGTGACAATTGAGGACGAAGTGTTCGTCGGGCACGGGGTGATGTTCATCAACGACATGTTTCCGCGCGCCGCCAACGATGATGGTTCGGCGCAGAGCGAGGCGGATTGGTCGGTTGTGCCGACTTTGGTTAAGCGGCGCGCTTCGATCGGTTCGAACGCGACGATTATGGGCGGTGTGACCATTGGCGCAAACGCGTTGGTGGGCGCAGGCGCAGTAGTGACGAAGGATGTGGCGGATCACGCGATCGTCGCCGGTGTGCCGGCGAAGGTCGTGGGCGACGTGCGGGACAAGCGGGAATAGCGCGCGGGCGCTTCGAGAGAACGGGACGATCAGAATGATCCGGATTGGTGTTATCGGGTATGGCTATTGGGGGCCCAACCTCGTCCGCAATTTTGCGGAGCTGGGGCGCGCCGAACTGGCGGCGGTGGCCGACCTCGACCCGAAGAAACTTGAGCTGGTGGCGAAGCGCTTTCCGGCGGTGAAGACCACCACGGATTTCCAAGAGCTTCTGCGCGACCCGACCATCGACGCAATCGCCATTGCAACGCCGGTGAATACGCACTTCGAACTCGGTATGGCGGCGCTCAAGGCCGGCAAGCATTTGTGGCTCGAAAAGCCGATGACGGAAACGTCATTGCAAGCACGTCAGCTGGTGGATTGCGCCGAAAAGAAGAAGCTCGTTCTCCACGTCGATCACACCTTCATCTACACGGGCGCCGTGAAAAAGATGAAGGACCTCGTGAAGAACGATGAGCTCGGCAAGATCCTCTATTACGATTCAACGCGCGTGAATCTCGGGCTGTTTCAGCGTGACGTGAGCGTAATCTCAGACCTCGCGGTGCATGACTTCTCGATCCTTGACTATCTGCTTGGCGAACAACCGAATGCGGTGTCGGCGGGCGGCATCAATCACTTCCCGGGCACGCCGGAGAACCTCGCTTACATCACGATGTTCTATGACAGCGGCGCTATCGCGCACGTGAACTGCAGCTGGCTGGCGCCGGTGAAAGTTCGCACGGTGTTGGTGGGCGGCACCAAGAAGATGTTCGTCTATGACGACCTGCAGCCATCCGAGAAGCTGAAGATCTACGACAAGGGCGTGTCGTTTACCGACGATCCAGCGAAGATCTATCAGATGCGCGTGGGCTATCGCACCGGCGATATGTGGGCGCCGAAGCTCGATGAAAGCGAAGCGCTGAAAGCCGGCGCGGCCGATTTCATCGACGCCATCGAAACCAAGAAACAAACGCTGTGCGACGGCCGCCTGGGCCTTCGCGTCATCGAAATCATCGAAGCCGCCACATCGTCCATGAAGGCGCGCGGCGAAACCATCCACCTTCCCCGTTCGGAGCGCACACTGTGACTGTCCCGTTTGTCGACCTGAAAGCGCAATACCGCAGCATCAAGCCGGAAGTTGATGCCGCGATCCAGCACATCTTGGACAACACACAATTCGTGCTCGGCGCTGAAGTCGAGCAACTTGAAAAAGAGTTTGCGGCTTACAGCCAAGCTGAGTTTGGCATGGGCCTGAACAACGGCACCAACGCCCTCTATCTGGCGCTGATGTCGGCGGGCATCGGCGCAGGCGATGAAGTCATCACTGTGCCCTTTACGTTCGTCGCAAGCGTTTCAGCGATTTGGTACACTGGCGCAAAACCGGTATTCGTCGATATCGATCCGCGTACGTTCACAATCGACCCGGCGCAGATCGAAGCCGCGATCACGCCGCGCACCAAAGCAATCATCCCGGTGCATCTCTACGGCCAACCGGCGGACATGGACCCGATCATGGCGATCGCCAAGAAGCACGGCCTGCTTGTGCTCGAAGACGCCTGCCAGGCGCACGGCGCCGAATACAATGGAAAACGCGTCGGCGGCATCGGCGATTGGGGCGCGTTCAGTTTCTATCCAGGCAAGAACCTTGGCGCCTACGGCGAAGGTGGGCTGACGACGACTAACAACCCCGAGTACGCGCGCACGATCCGCATGCTGCGCGACTGGGGCGCGGAGAAGAAGTATCAACACGAGCTGAAGGGCTTCAACATGCGCCTCGAAGGCATGCAGGGCGCGATTCTGCGTGTGAAGCTGAAATATCTTGATCAATGGACGGAAGCGCGCCGTGCTGCCGCCGTTCGATACAATGCGCTCTTCGCTGGCGCCGGTGTGCAAACCCCGTACGCCGCGCCGAACGTGCGGCACGTTTATCACATCTATGCTGTCCGAACGGGCGAGCGTCAGAAGTGGATCGACGGCCTTAATGCCAAAGGCATCGGCAACGGCATTCACTATCCGCATCCGGTGCATTTGCTGCCGGCTTTTGAGGACCTGGGCTACAAGCAGGGTCAATTCCCGCATTCGGAAAGGGCGGCGGCCGAGACCCTGTCGCTGCCGATGTTTGCGGAGCTGACGGCCAATCAGCAGGAGCAAGTCGCGGCGGCTGTGATCGAGCTGGCGAAGACGACGGAGATGGCCGCGTGAACATTGAAGGCGCGAAAATCCTGGTGACCGGCGGGTGCGGGCTGATCGGCTCGACCACCATCGATCAGATTTTGGCCGAGAACCCGGCCAAGGTCGTGATCTACGACAACCTCGTGCGCGGCTCGATGCACAACGTCGCACACATCCTCAACGATCCGCGCGTTGAGCTGGTGAAGGGCGACATCCGCGATGTTGCAGCGACACGAGGCGTCACCGAAGGCATGGATGCTGTTATTCACATGGCGACGCTGCGCATCACCGCGTGCGCGGCTGAACCGCGCGAAGCGCTCGAAGTGATGTGCGATGGGACGTACAACGTTTTGGAAGCGGCGCACCTGGCCGGCGTGAAGCGGTTCGTGACCGCCTCGTCGGCGTCGATCTATGGCCTCGCCGACACCTTCCCGACCGAGGAAGACCATCACCCGTACAACAACCGCACCTGGTACGGCGCCTCGAAGATCATGCTTGAAGGGTTGCTGCGCTCGTTCAACGACATGTACGGCACGTCTTATGTCGCGTTCCGCTACTTCAATGTGTACGGCCCGCGCATGGACATCCATGGCAAGTACACGGAAGTGCTGATCCGCTGGATGGAGCGCATAGAGAACGGTCAGCCGCCGCTCATTCTGGGCGACGGCAAGACGACCATGGACTTCGTCTATATCGACGATGTCGCCCGCGCCAATGTGCTGGGCTTGAAGTCTGACGTGACCGATGAAGTGTTCAACGTCGCCTCCGGCGTGGAAACTAGTCTGATCGATCTCGCCAACGCGCTGATGCGCGTCATGGGCAAAGAGATGGCGCCTGAATTTGGCCCGCCACGCGGCGTCAACGCGGTGCCGCGCCGCTTGGCCGACACGACGAAAGCCGAGAAGATGCTGGGCTTCAAGGCCACGGTCGATCTCGACGAAGGTTTGGACCGGCTCGTCACTTGGTGGCGCGCCAACAAAGAGCACGTGGCATGATTCCGATCATGAAGCCGCTGATGGACCAGCGCGAAGCCGATGCGGCTTCGCGGGTGATCCTGTCTGGCTGGGTGACGCAAGGCCCGGAAGTGGCAGCGTTCGAGAAGGAATTCGCGGCGTTCGTGGGCGCGCCCTACGCAACCGCGGTTTCGAACTGCACGACAGCGCTGCATTTGGCGCTGCTGGCGGTGGGCGTCGGCGCGGGTGACGAAGTCATCACCGTGTCGCACTCCTACATCGCCACGGCCAACTCGGTGAAATATTGCGGCGCGACGCCGGTGTTCGTGGATGTCGAGCTCGACACCTACAACATGGATGCTTCGAAAGTCGAAGCCGCGATCACGCTAAAAACCAAGGCCATCCTCTGCGTCCACCAGATCGGCATGCCGTGCGATCTGGAAGCGATCGTTGCAGTGGCGATGCAGCACAACATCCCGCTGATCGAAGACGCCGCCTGCGCGATTGGTTCTGAAATTCAAATCGATGGCAAGTGGGAGAAGATCGGCGGTCCGCGCGGCGACATCGCCTGCTTCTCGTTCCATCCGCGCAAGATCGTCTCGACCGGCGACGGCGGCATGCTGACGACGCGGAACGCCGCCTACGACAAGCAATTCAAGTTGCTGCGCCAGCACGCCATGAGCGTGCCGGACACGGTGCGCCATGGTTCGAACCAAGTGATTTTCGAAACCCACCCGGTGCTCGGCTACAATTATCGCATGACCGATATCCAAGCCGCCGTCGGCCGCGAGCAGCTGAAGCGCGTGCCCGAGATCGTCGAGACGCGTCGCCGTTTGGCTGCGCGCTACAACGAGCTGCTGCAGAACAATATCGGCATCGAGCTGCCCATCGAGCCGACGAGCAGACGCTCGAACTGGCAAAGCTATTCAGTGACGCTGCCGGCGCATTGCGATCAGCGCACTGTGATGCAGGTGATGCTCGACGCTGGCGTCTCGACGCGCCGCGGCATCATGTGCGCGCATCGTGAGGACGGTTACAAAAACGGTTGGGACCTGCCGAACTCCGAGTTTGCGCAGGATCGCCGGATCATTCTGCCAATGTATCACGTCATGACGGACGACGAACAAATCACCGTCGCCGAAACTCTCAAACGGATCTGCGCAGCATGAGCGTGACCGCGCCTGGCGCGGGCGCGGCGACAACGCCGGCGTCCATCGTAGAGATCAAGCCAGACCGGGGGCTGTTTGACCTAGATCTCGGCGCTGTGTGGCGCTATCGCGAACTCTTGTGGGTGCTGATGAAGCGCGACGTTCAAGTGCTTTATAAGCAGGCACTGCTCGGCGCGGCCTGGGCCATCCTCCAGCCTGTGTTCGCGGTGCTCATCTTCACGTTCGTGTTCGGCATCGCGGCGCATCTGCCGTCCGACGGCATTCCCTATCCGATCTTCGCGTTCGCGGGCGTGCTGCCGTGGACGTACTTTGCGGAAGCGGTGCGCCGAAGCGGCATGGGGCTGGTAACGGACGCTGAACTGGTTCGGAAGGTTTACTTCCCGCGCTTGATCATGCCGCTCGCCAACGTAATCTCGCCGCTGTTGGACTTCTGCATCGCGTTTTGCGTGCTGCTCGCGATGATGGCGTTCTACCACATCATGCCGACGTGGCGGTTCCTGATCGTTCCGCCGCTGATGGTGATCTCGGCGCTACTGGCGCTGGCGGCGGGCTTATGGCTTGGCCCGATCAACGTGCGCTTCCGCGATATCAAGCACACACTGCCGTTCCTCATTCAGATTTGGATGTACGCAACGCCGATCGTCTATCCGCTCTCCATGGTGCCGCAGCAGTGGCGCGAACTCTATTCGCTCAACCCAATGGTCGGCGTGATCGAAGGCTTCCGCTGGGCGGTGTTCAACCAGGGTGAGCTGAACGTCGCGGCGCTGAGCACAAGTGCGCTGGTGATCGCGGCGCTGCTGTTTGGCGGACTTCTCTTCTTCCGGCGTATGGAACGCTCTTTCGCGGATTTGATATGAGCGATCTCGCCATCTCCGCCCGCGGCCTCGGCAAGCGCTACAAGCGCAACCTGCGCGCCGAGCGGCATGACTCGCTGCGCGACCTGATCGCGTCGAGCGCGCTCGACCTGGTTTCGTCGAAGCAAAACCGCGCTGAACGCGCCGCGGCTGAGGAATTTTGGGCGCTTAGCGATGCGAGCTTCGACATCAAGCGCGGCGAAAATGTCGGCATCATCGGGTTGAATGGCGCCGGCAAATCCACGTTGCTGAAGGTGCTATCGCGCATCACTACGCCGACCACCGGCGAGTGCACGATCCGCGGCCGGCTGGGCGCGCTCTTGGAAGTCGGCACCGGCTTTCACCAAGAGCTGACCGGGCGCGAGAATACATACCTTTACGGCTCGATCCTGGGCATGACGCACGAGGAGGTCGCCCGAAAGTTCGACGCCATCGTCGACTTCTCGGAGATCGGCGAATTCATCGATACGCCGGTGAAGCGATATTCAAGCGGCATGTATGTGCGCCTAGCTTTCGCGGTGGCTGCGCACCTCGATCCGGAAATTCTGCTGCTCGACGAAGTGCTCGCGGTCGGCGACTTTGCGTTCCAACGCAAGTGCATGAACTTCGCGCGGCAGCTCGAGCAGAAGGGTTCAACCATTCTGTTCGTTTCGCACAACATGTTCTCGATCAAGACCATGTGTGAGCGGGTGATCTATCTGAAGAAGGGCCGCATCGTCTATGACGGCCCCACCGATGACGGCCTGAAACTCTACGAAGGCGATAGCAAACTCTCGGCGACGCCGTGGTTCAGCGACGCCTCCAGAAATCCGGCGATCACCATCACGGATGTAAAACTTCTCAATGACCGTGGCCACGAAGCCGGCGTGTTCGACTTCGGCGAGCAGATGACAATCCGCGTCACGTACAAAGCCTTCCAGCGTGTCGAGCGGCCGGATTTTCGGTTCGGCATTAGCCGCTCGGACGATATCCATTGCATGACGTTCAGCAGTATCGCTGACGCCATCGATATTCCGTTTGTCGAAGGCGAAGGCGTGATCGAAGTGCGCACGCCTCCGATCCGGTTGGTGTCGGACCTCTACAATGTCAACGTCATCGTCCGCGAACGCGGCTATGGCGGCATTCTGACGGCGCAGGTTGGCGGCGGCTTCCATGTGCGCCACCCGGTCTTCCAATCGAACGCCTTTGGCGTCTTTCATGAGCCCGGAAAGTGGCGATTGGAGGCCGCGCCGCGGCTAGCGGCGGTGAGCCCGGAACGCAAGCATGAGCTGCGTTGACGTCGTCGTTCCCTGCTACAACTACGCACACTACCTGCCGTTCGCCGTAGAAAGCGCACTGAGCCAGCGCGACGTCGACGTGCGCGTGCTGATCCTAAACGACCAGTCGCCTGACAATACCGCTGACGTCGGCGCGCGATTGGCGGCGCAAGATGCGCGCGTCACGTATCAATTGAACGAGAAGAACCTTGGTCTAATCGGCACGGCCAATAACGGCATCGACTGGGTCAGCGCCGATTACTACGTGCTGCTTTCGGCTGACGATGCATTGACGCCGGGCGCTTTGGCGCGTGCGACAGAGGTGCTCGACAGACACAAGGATGTGCACCTTGTGTACGGCCGAGCGTTAGTGATGGGCGCAGAGAATCCGGCGCCGATCGCGGACGTGGCGAATGTGCGGAGCCGGATCATTTCCGGCCCGGATTTCTTGCGGCGTAATATAGACTTCACCAACCCGGTGCCCTCACCCACGGCCATCATCCGCACGGAGGCGCAGCGGCGCGTCGGCAGGTACAATCCGTTGCTCCCGCACACGAGCGACATGGAGATGTGGATGCGCTTTGCAGCGCTGGGGCCTGTGGCCGTGATCCGCGATGCGCAAGCCTTCTATCGCGTCCACAATGCGAGCATGAGCGAGTCCTTCAATGCGCAGGTGCTACGGGATCGGCGCGAGATCATCCAAACCTGCACCTTGATCGTGGATCAATTGGGTGACGAGCTGCCGGAATCGCGCGAATGGCTGCAAAGTTTGAAGCGTCGGTTTGCGGACGAGGCATTTTGGCTGGCCAGCAAGGCTTGGGAAGCGGGTGACGAAGCAAAGATGAAAGCGCGGCTGGAATTCGCGGAAGCCAATCACCCGGAGGCGTGGCGCTCGCGCGCCGCGTGGGGCCTGCGTGCGAAGCGCGCGCTGGGACGCCAGCTGTTTCATGCCCTGCGGCCCGAACGCGGCGATGGCGCGCACGTTGCTGAAGCCGGCACCGACGCCGGATCGTATCAAGCGCAGACGGGCGAAGTCGGTTGGTGGCCGGAAGGACACTGAGCCGTGAGCGCGCCAACGGTCACCGACACAAGCGAAGCTGACGGGCGCGCCGCGTTTGCGCAGTACGAAACGTACATGAAGCGCGCGCAAGCCGCCTGCGACGCGGGCAAACTTGAAACGGCCGCCGTGTTTGCAGGCGTCGCGGCGCACTTGGCGCTGCGGCCACACGCGGGATTCTACTTCAGCAAGCGGCTTGAGCGATTGCTGGCAGACATCGGCAAGCAGACCAGCCCCATCAGTGACTATCGGCGCACACCAGAGCAACCGATCCGCCGTGTTCTGCACGTGTGCACGGAGATCGCTTCGGTCGGTGGTCTCTACAACATGGTGCGGCATTGGATCGACGCGGACGCGACGCGCGCGCACTCGCTAGCCCTGACGCGACAGCGCGGACCGGTTGTCCCCCTATTGCTGGAGTCGGTGGCGAAGAGTGGCGGGCGGGTGCATCAGCTCAACCGGCGCATGGGCGGTCAGATTGCCTGGGCGCAAGAGCTGCGGCGTCTTGCGCGCGAGCACGACGCGGTGGTGCTGCACACGTACAGCCAGGATGTCATCCCGCTGCTGGCGTTTCAGAAAGCGGAGGAACGTTCCCCAGTTCTGTTGCTGAACCACGGCGATCACCTCTTCTGGCTCGGCGCCACCATTGCCGATGTGGTGATCAATCTGCGCGATGCGGCGCAGGATTTGTCGATTGCCCGGCGCGCGATTGAGCCGCGGCGCAACGTGATGACGCCAACCATTGTTGCGCCAAAGAGCCGCACGCATTCGCGCAAAGAAGCAAAACGCTTGCTGGGTCTGGCCCCGGACTCGGTTTTCCTGTTTTCGGCGGCGCGCGGCATGAAGTATCGCAGTGTCGACGGCGTTTCGTTCGCGGACCCACACGTGGACGTTCTCAAAGCGCATCCGAACGCGCAACTATGGGTGCTCGGCGCCGGCGATCCAGCCGATTGGCGTGCGGCCAGCGCTGCGGTGGAGGGACGCATCAAGGCGTTGCCGGAGTCACCGGACACCGCGTTGATGTTCGAGGCCGCTGACATCTACGTGGACTCGTTTCCATTCGTATCATCGACATCGATGATGGAAGCGGCGCGGCTGGGCACGCCGCTGGTTTCGCGGTTCTATGGACCTAAAGAAGCGCGGATTTTCGCGATTAATCACCCCGGCATTGATCGCGCGACACTGCATGCGTCGTCCGAAGCGGAATATCAGGCTAATCTTTCGCGGCTGATCGGCGACAAGACCCTGCGCGCGAGTATGGGACGCGCGGCGCAAGACGACGTGCTCAAAATGCACACGCCGCCGAGCTGGATGAACTACCTCGAACCGGCCTACGCGTTAGCGCAAACACTGCCGCCAGTGGACGCAGATGCGGTACTGGCGTCGCAGGCGGAAGAAACATTCTCGCACGGCGAACCGGATCGGCGGCTCTATGAAGTGTTCGGCGCCGATCATTCCTGGACGCTACTCGCCGCGTACGCGCCGCTGCTGCCGTTCGCCGATCGCGTTGCTTTCGTGGCGGCGTTGAACCGCGATGGCATCGTCGATGCACGCGGAGCAGCGCGCGCGATGGTTCCGGAATGGCTGGTGCGGACGCTGAAGCCTTAGGCCGGCGAGAGCCAGCGCCAGCGGCGAACAAAGCGCAACAGCATGCGCGCCCGCTCTTTCGCATCCACATGATAGCGTGACGCGACATCAGCGAAGAACGGGGTACGCTTGAGGCTCTGCCAGTAGAGCCAAGCCCAGGGGTGATATACGTTCGGCAGCCACGGCTTTTCCGGGCCGGTGAAGTGGATGATGCGCGGGCGCTGATTGCCGAGGTGTTTGTCTTCCGACATTTCCGCGGTCAGGGTCGCGATCGCCATGTGGCGCTGGGCATTCCACGCAACGCTGAAGCGCTTCCAGCGGCCCCAGCACGCGAAGTTGAGAGCGTCCTGATCGTTTAGCGGCGGATCGTAGAGCGCAACGAACTCGGCTGCCTTGGTAAAGAGCTTTTCTACGCGCACGCGATCAAGGTCGATGACGAGAACGCCGGCGTTGAAATAATCGGCACCTGTGGGGAGTGACCAACTCCGCGCAAACGCGGCGGGATCAACGAAGGCGTCTATGGCGCCGGCGATCGGGTCATCGCCAAGATCGATGGCATAAAGCTCGCGCACGTCGCGCAGCACGGTGATGTCGGCGTCAAGATACAGGAGCTTGTGGCAATCGGCCGGCGCGAGTTTTTCGAGACCGAGCCGAAAGAGTGTGGCGCGGCTGAAATGTTGGCGGTTAGCGAAGGCGGGAACGTCATCGTCCCCTACTTCGACCCAGATGAAGCTAGCGTTCGGCGCGACGGATTCGACGCGCTTTTGCGCGGCGGCATCGACGCCGACATGCAGGATGATGAAGCGATAAGCGCCGCCGTATGAAGCCACGGCCGCCATCACTGCGGCGCCGTGCTCCGTGTAATTGTTGTCAAAACCGAACGCGACATCGATCACATCCGTGCGCGCGGGCGCAGCGGTTGGTTGTTTGGTGAGCGTGGGCGCGTCGGCGTTCATCGGCTGAGCAGCGCGCCTTGCGGGCCGCGCAGCCACCATTTCAGACGCATTCGCATGAGCTGCATCGGGCTCATCTTATAGGTGCGTGCGACGTCGTCAGCGAACGGCGTGCGACGCAGATTGTCCCAATAGGCCCAAGCCCAGGGATGCCAAATCTTGGGAAGCCACGGCTTATCGAGGCCGACGAAATGCACGAGGCTCGGCGCGCGCGTGGCGGCAATGTCTTCGCGCGACATGAAACGCTGCACGTTCCAGTGCGAAGGTAACTCAGCCCAGCGATCCCAGACCACGATGTTGAGCGCGTCTTGGTCGCCGTAAGGCAGTGTCGTCGATTCATGCTGACCGATGATCGCGGACGCTTGCGAGAACAACTTCTGCTCGCGGACGCGATCGAGATCGATCACCAGCACGCCGGAATTCATATAGCGGGGCTTTGGCGAAGCGAGCGACCAGCGCTTACCAAAATCGACGGGATCGACGTAGTGATCGTGCACGGCGCCAATCGCGCTCTCACCCAAATCGAGCGCCGCGAGTTCGCGGACATCGCCGAACACAACGGTGTCGGCATCTATGTACGCCACACGATGACAATCGGCGGGGGCGAGCTTTTCGAGGCCAAGCCGAAAAAGAATCGCGCGGTTCAGATGGCCGTATTGGAACTTAGGCAGGTCATCGTCAGAGACCTGCGCCCAGACGAACGTCGAGCTCGGCGCGATCGCTTCCAGTTGGGCGCGGCGACCAGCGTCAACGCCGTCGTGCACGATGACGAAGCGGAAACGCGCGCCCGGCGCGTTGCGGACGATCGAGGCAATCACCGCGGCCGCGTGTGGTGCGTAGCGGTCGTCGAAGCCCATGGCGATGTCGGTCACGGCGCTCATGCAGGGTCTTGGCTTTTCGCCGGGAGCGGCCGCGGGCGAACGATGTTGGCGAGCGCGCGGCGCATCGGAGTTGGACGAAACAGGTGATAGAGGCCGCGCAGCGGGAAGACGCTCAGCGCAGTCAACAGGGCCCTCAACGCCTCGCCCTTGCGCCCGCGCGCGGCGCGGTCTTCAGCGGCTTCGCTGAAATAGACATAGAAGTGTCGCAGCGTGCCCGAGTAGGCGCGCATGAACTGCATTGGGTTCTTCCAAAGACGCCATTCCGGAATCGCGTGACGGAAAAAGACAACGCGGTCGTAGCCGATGCGGCGATTCTGTAGGCTATCGTAGGTTCCGGGCACACGACTGCGGAAGAGCACGCACGGCACGTCAACGAATCCAAGCGAACGGCGCCGCGCTGTGCGCAGCATCCAGTCGAGGTCTTGGCCACCCACAAGAAACGGATCGAACGGGCCGGACAACTCGCGCACCCGCATATGGCCGACGAAGGAGCCGATCTGCGGAAACCAGCCATTGAGCATCTCGCGCAACATGTCGTCGCCCTCGCCCGGCGGCGAAGTCGGATAGGCGTCGCCAAACGGCTCAAGCTGCTGCCCCGTCGGCATGACTTTGCCGACGACGGCGTCAAGTTCGGGTCGCGCGTCGAGTAGCTCCAGTTGCGGGCGCAGGTGCGTCGGCAGCCAAGCATCATCGTCATCGAGAAACGCGATGTAAGCGCCGCTTGCGGCATTCATCGCGGCGGTGCGTGCGGCGCTGGCGCCTGATTGAGCAACCGGGATGTGAATGCCGCCGAATTCTTCGACGATCTGCTTCGTCTCAGCGAGACCGCCATTGTCGCCCACAAGAATTTCAATCGCCAGATCGTCAGCCTCGTGCGCGCGGATGCTGGCGAGCGCTTGGCGCAGCATAGCGGGCCGATCGCGTGTCGGCACGACAACGGAGATGCGGCGGGGATTGCTCACACCCACTCCTCCCAGCGGTCGTACTTGCCGGCGAGCAGCGCCTTGAAAATGCGGTCGCCGTCGAAGCTGGTGACAAAGGTGCGCGGGACCGTGCCTTCGGGACGGGTTTCTTCGGCTTGAGCGTAAATCGTTGTGTAGCCCGCATCTTGCGCTGCTTTGGCGGCGGTTTCGGGCCAATTGCCGGATTGGCCGAATGGAATGGCGAAGGTGTCGGGCGCGAAGCCGAGGCGCTGTTCAATGGTGCGGCGGGATTCGCCGAGTTCATCGACGGCACGCTGCTGATCAATCCATTTGAAGTCCGGATGCGTGGCGGAATGGCTGCCGAGTTCAGCGCCATCTTTCATCAGCGCTTCGATGTCGGACCAGCTCAGTACTTTGTCGGCGACCCACGCGTGTTTGCCGTCCGACCATTCTGACACCGGGAAGAAAGACCACGGCAGACCATAGTCCTTCAGAATTGGCGCGGCATGCGTGAGCACGCTTTTCATGCCGTCGTCGAAGGTGATGGCAAGGGTCTTCGCATCACTGTCGCCGCGCGCGACTTCGGAAGCCGGCGCAAAGCGAAAGCCGGCGTTCAACGCCATCTCGATCTGGCGACGGAATTGCGCGGGCGTCACGTCGTTAACGCCCCACTCGCTTTGACCAATGGTGTGGTAGCAAAGAATGCGGCCGACGTAGCGTTTGCTCGGTCGGCCGAACGTGGCCAGCCAATGGCGCTCGCAGCACATGCGCGCGGCGGCCACCCGCGGGCGGGTGACGCCCACAGAGCGCGCAATGGTTTTCAACGCCCGTTTCATTCTGAACGCCTGGCCGCGACTTCGCGGTAAATGACGCAATTGTCGTGCGAGAATCCAGGAGTTTCGCCGCGCTGCCTGACAAAAGCCCGCAGCTTAAGCTCGTGCAGGAGGCTGTGCTGGCTCGGCGGGCAAATTCCGCCCCTCTGCGTTAATCTTGCATGAGCCAGCGCCGATGGGACACAAGTCCGATATGGCCGGCGCTCAGATCGCGGTGGTGATTGCGGCGTACAACGCCGAAGCGACGCTTAACCGCGCCGTCGCCTCGGCTTTGGCGCAGCCGGAAACCGTTGAAGTCTGCATTGTTGACGACTGTTCGAAGGACGGCACCGGCGCCTTGGCGGCCGCTTGGGGCGTACGCGATCAGCGCGTGCGGGTGCTCAAGAATGAGGCCAATTCCGGTCCTGGCGCGTCGCGCAACACAGCGATCGCGGCAACCACAGCGCCTTGGATCGCGATCCTGGACGCTGACGACTATTTGCTGCCGGGCCGTTTCGGCAAGCTGATGAGAGGAGCAGACGTCGATTTCGTCGCCGACGAACTCATCCGGGCAGCGGAAGGCGCGACACCCTTGGAGGTGACCAACTCGTCGCCTTGGTCACCGCTCACATTCGAGACGTTCTTGCTGGGCAATCTCGGCGTACTCAAGGGGCCGCTGGATTTGGGATTTCTGAAGCCAGTTTTGCGGCGCGCCTTTATCCAAGAGCACGGCTTGCGTTACAGGCCGGACCTTCGCCTTGGCGAAGACTACGAATTCTACGCTCGCGCCCTAGCGCTTGGAGCGCGCTTCCTGGTGGGCGGTCCGGCTGGATATGTGTCAGTTGAACGACCAGGCTCGCTTAGCAAAGATCACAGTGAAGACGATCTGCTTCGGCTTCGTGATTGCGACGATGATCTGCGCGCGCTGAAGACGTATTCTCGCGCCGAACTGCGAGCCTTGGACAGGCACTGGACCAGCGTGGATTGCCGCTTGCAGTGGCGCCGGTTGATCAGCGCCGTCAAAGCAAAAAGCCTGGGCGGGGCGATTGCGACCTTTCACACGCCCAACGCAGCGCTTTATCTATCGGCTCGGCTGGGAGAGCAGGTTTGGCTGCGTGGAACCGCTGCTCTGGGCCTCTCGCCACGCGATTAAGGTTTTCGTGGCCTTCACGACACGGCGCAAATTTGTCGCGGACTGGCGCAGTTCTTGAACGAAGAGAAATCTAGGCGGCGTCCGTCCACGGGCGTAAGACCCACAGAGAGGTTTCTCGTCATGAACATGCCAATTCGGCACAAGCGCCGCGCGTTTTTGCGCCTGTTGGCGGTTGCTGGCGCTTCGCTTATCGCGGCTTGCAGCACAGTTCCGAGCACGCCCGAAAATGAAGCCATCCCGACGGAATATCAGCTCGGGCCGGGCGACCAGTTGCGGATAACGGTGTTCGGCGAAACCGACCTGACCGGCGCCTATGTGGTCGGTTCGCAGGGCTCGATCGCTTACCCGTTGGTGGGCGAAGTTCACGCGGCAGGGCTGACCGTCGCGCAGTTCAGCGCCGCCTTGCAGCACGCGCTCGAAGCCTACGTGCGTCAGCCGAACGTCAGCGTGGAAGTGGCCAACTACCGGCCATTCTTCATCCTTGGCGAGGTCACGAGGCCCGGAACATATCCATATTCCGCCAATCTGACGGTGCTGAACGCCGTGGCCACGGCAGGCGGATTCACCTATCGCGCGAATGAAGGCCGCGTTTTCATCCGCCACGCCAACGAACAGGTGGAGCATTCCTATCCGATCACCATCGCCACACCGGTTTTGCCGGGCGACACGGTGCGGATTGCTGAACGCTTCTTCTGATCGACTCCTGATCAGGACCGCGGCGCGAGGCATGCATAAGTCCGGGGATTAACACGACAACGCTGCGCCCACCGTGTTAAGCGTAAATGCGGGGGCGCCAGAAGCTACAGAACGAGCTGGGTGCGACGACGATGAATGTCATGAACAAGGATACGCCATCGGGACCGCCGGGCTATCCGTCGTCTGCTGCGCCGCAAGGACTTGCGGAGTTGTTCGGCATTACCGGCGCGCTGCAGATGCTGCGCAGGCGCATGCTGGTGATGACCCTGGTCGGGCTCACAGTCGGCGGCGCGGTCTTCACATTTCTGATGCTCCGCACCCCTGTCTATAGTGCAACGGCGCTTGTGATGATCAATCCGCGTCAAGAGCGGGTCGTCAATTCGCAAGCGGTGACGGGCGATTTGCCGCGTGATTCTTCGGCGATTGACTCTGAAATCGAATTGCTGAAATCGCCCGCGCTGATGAGTGAGCTGGCCGAAGCGCTTGGCATGTCCAACCGCTCATCGGGTCGTGGCGCGCAAGCGTCGAGCGCGGCGGCGGCTGGCGCTCTGTCCGGCCAGATCGACGTGCAACGCCGGGGCTTGACGTATGTGATCGAAATTTCGGCGCGCTCTTCGGACCCGCGTCGCGCGCAGCTCATCGCTAACACCTATTCCGACGTCTACATCACCTCGCAGGTCAACGCGCGCGTCGACACGGCGCAGCGCGCCAACAGCTGGTTGTCGCGCCGCTTGGCGGAATTGCGCGAAGACGTGCAGCAGAAGGAAGGCGCTGCGGAGACCTTCCGCGTTCAAAACGGCCTTATGGCGGCACAAGGTTCCTCGCTCGCCGAAACCCAGATTACCAACGTTCAGAATCAGGTGCTGCAAGCCCAAGCTGACGTGGCCGCGGCCGAGGCGCGCTTCCAACAATTGCATGACCTGCGCGCCTCCGGCGCTTCGCTGGAAAGCATTGGCAACGCCATCAATTCCGAAACCGTCCGCTCGCTGCGCGATCGCGAAGCCGACATCGCGCGCCGGCAAGCGGATTTGGAGAACCGCTACCTCCCGACCCACCCTGCGGTGCAGGCCATTCGCGCCGAACGTGAGGATGTCGAAGCTCAGATTCAGCGCGAAATCCAACGCATTTCCGTCAACCTCGGCAATGAAGTGTCAGTCGCGCGCGCGCGCTTGGCGACGCTGCAAGGCTCACTGCACAGCGCCACCGGCGATTTGAGTTCGAATTCCTCGGCCAGCGTGCGTTTGCGCGAACTTGAACGGGAAGCAGCGGCGAGTCGGCAAGTGTACGAAGCGTACCTGCAGCGTTATCAGGAAATCGCTGACCAAGACCAGCTCAACACGTCAGATGCTCGCTTGCTTGCTTACGCGTCTCAGCCGACATCGCCATCATCTCCGAAGCTGCGCATTTCACTGGCGTTGGCAATCGCTGCGGGCCTGCTAATGGGGCTGGGCATCGGCGTGTTGCTGGAGATGTTCGACCAATCGGTGAAAAACGCAGACGATCTCGAAACCCTGGTCGGCTACCCCGCGATTGCCTCCATTCCGATCATTAACAAGCGCATGTTGCGCCAATTGCCCCCTGCCGAACGTCATCCGTCGGGTTACCTCGTCGGACGGCCGATGTCGGCGTTCACGGAAGCATTGCGCGTGCTGCGCACCGTGATCGTCTATTCGCGCCTCGACTTCTCAGTGAAGGTCGTCGCCATCACATCGGCCTTGCCCGACGAGGGCAAAACCACCGTTTCGATGTGCCTGGCACGTGTTGCTGCGATGTCGGGCCAGAAGGTCCTGGTCGTTGACTGCGATCTGCGGAAGCAATCGATCAACGACGTGATCGATGTCGAGACCGATGTCGGCATCCTCCAAGTGCTTGCGGGCGAAGCACCGTGGCGCTCGGCCATCGTGCGCGATCCAAATTCCGATGCGCACGTGCTGCCGGTCGCGACCTCGGGCTTTACCCCGCGCGACGTGTTCGGCTCGGACGCCATGTCGAACCTGATTTCGGATCTGCGTGCACACTATGATCTGGTGATCCTCGACTGCGCGCCCATTCTGGCGGTTGCCGAAACCCGCATTCTGGTAAAACACGCGGACACGACCGTGATCGTGGCGCGTGCGGGCCGCTCGGCTGTGGGCGCGGTGCGTACGGCCGTCCAGCAGACCGAAGGCGCGGGCGGCAAGGTGCTGGGCATCGCGCTTAATTGCGTGATGCCGCATTGGCAGTCGTACGCGGACTCGCTCTACTTCTACCAATCGAAATCTTATTACAGCGTCTCGTAATGCACGTGGCCGCACATGGCCGGATCTGACCGTAATGACGACAAGCGTTTGCTTGTCGTCATCCCGTGCCTAAACGAGGAAACGCATCTGCCGGTTTTGCTGTCGTGGCTAAGCGCACGCAGAGAGCCGCATCGCATCGTCGTCGCTGACGGCGGTTCAACCGACGCCAGCCGTCAAATTGTTGAAGGCGCGGTGAAGGTTGATCCTCGCATCACGCTGCTGGACAATCCGCAACGCCTGCAGAGCGCGGGCGTCAACGCTGCGGTCAAAGCCTTCGGCGCGGAAACAGATCGCTTTGTGCGCATCGATGCGCACGCAGGCTATCCGGATGACTTTCTGTCGATGCTTTCGGACGCACAAGCGGAGAGCGGCGCCGACTCCGTGACAATTTCAATGCGCGCCGTCGCTGCCTCGGGGCATTGCTTTCAGCGCGCGGCTGCGTGCGCGCAGAACAGCGTGCTCGGCGCGGGTGGCTCTCGGCACCGAAAGGGCGGCGCGCGCCAGTGGGTCGATCACGGCCACCACGCGTTGTTTAAGACAAGCGCGTTTCTGGCCGCAGGCGGCTACGACGAAAGCTTCAGTCACAACGAGGATGCGGAGCTTGACGCGCGACTGACGGCGCGCGGCGGCCGCATCCTATTGGCGGGCGACATTCTGATTAGCTATTTCCCGCGCACAACGGCGCGTGCACTGGCGCGTCAATACTACAATTTCGGCCGCGGCCGGGCGCGTACCGCGTTGAAGCACGGTTTGCCTCTGAAGGCGCGACAATGGGCGCCGGTGCTCATTCCGCCGCTGGCGCTGCTCAGCTTGTTAGCGGCGCCGCTGACGCCGATCGCGGCCGCGCCGCTCGTGGCGTGGATTGGCGGCAGCCTCGCTTATGGCGTCGTCCTCGGGTTACGGGAGCGCAGCATATGCGGCTACGCGGCGGGATCGGCGGCGATGGTCATGCATGCCGCCTGGTCGGCGGGCTTCTTGAAACAAACGTTGTTTGGGACGCCGTGGGGGGCGTTGGGAAAAATAGGAGCGCAGCGCAGCGCCTAAGGCTGCCGCCTCGCTGCCGCCAAGACCCCGGCCATTTCATCGCGCGGCTGCAGGAAGATCGCGTCGGGCGCCGCGAGCAAGCGCGCCCTTCCCGCTTGAATTTTGTCTCGGTTCATCGACGCGATGAGCGCAGGTAGTGTTTGCTCCAGTGGCTCCGCAACAGTGAAACCGAACCCGTGCGCATCGATCCAGCGGCCGGTCTCGCAGTCCGACGGCGCCAGCGGCGGTGTCGCATAGTACCCGCCCTCGTACAGCCGGTTCGGCATGAGCCAGCGCGAGTTGGCCCCGGGATCGTGGAAGTCTCCCGCCCACACGAGATCGACATCGTTGTAGATGCCGGCGAGATCGCCTGGCCATTCATAACGGCCGCCAAAATGCACGTTGGCGCGTCCGGCGATCCTGGCCTCGAAATCCGGAAGCTCCTTCCGCGTCGGCGCGCCACGAAAGGAAAGCGCCACATTGGTGGCAAAGCGGTCGGCAAGATCCAGCAGCAAATTCAGACTGCGGCGGCAACGCAGCACGCCGAACCAGCCGATGCGGATCGGTCCGTGATCTAGCTTCGTCTCGCTCTCGCGCGGGCCATAGTCGAACCCCCACGGCAGTCGGTTCTCGACCAACATCGTTTTCGCAAGGCCTGGATGCACGCGGTGGAAATACTGATCGGCGAACGCTTGCGAGCTGACCACCACAAGCGACACACCTTTCAAAAGCCCACGCTCGGTCGAACGCATGGCCGCGCCCAACGGATTGCCGCGCGTCATGAAGCGATGAATGTCGAGGCATTCGTAGATCAAGTGTGCGCCCGCGCCTGTCGTCGATTTTGCCCAGCTTGCCAGCGCTAGCATGTCGAGATTGCGCGCGTAGAAAACGTCAGCCCGTTTCAGCACATCGTGATGTCGGGTCAAGATCGGCGCAGATTGAGCCAGCGTGGCGAAGCGCTGAGCAAAGGCCGCGTCACGGGTTTCGCCCAAGTCGACATTGCGCCACGACGGCTCAAATGCGTCGCCGCGGCGCATCGTAAATGCTTGTACGCTTGCGCCCGCATTCTCTAACGCCGCGATCCGCCGTTGGATGGCCGGATCGTAAGCATCGTGACCGAAGAAGATGACCTGAACCAAGCGCCCGCCCCGCGCCGCCCATCATACAAGGCTCGCGCCAATATTAGCGTAATTAGACGCCGATTCTGCCTTCTACGCGTGTCCGGCGCCGCGCCGCAGCTTCCTCGCTTTGCGCAAGTGGACGCTCGCTACGCCTCGGCTTCCACAATTCGCCGCGCTTACGAATGCTGACACAAGCCGCCAGCAGCAAGGTCACGTCCGTTGGGAGCGACCAACACATAGAATATACCTTGTACTGCGCAGCGTTCTCTTCGCTTTCACCGACAAGTCCGCTCACACCGACCACACCCGGACGGGCGCTCAGATAATAGCGCTTGGCAGTTTTCAGAGGTTCAAGATCGGCGCGCCCCAACGGCGCCGGCCCCACCAAACTCATTTCACCCCGCAGCACATTGAACAACTGTGGCAGCCGCTCAAACGCATGTCGCCATTTGGCGCGCCGATCTTCCGCCCACAGCGAAATCGTCGCTAGGTCGTGCGCCGGCGCGTCGGTTCGCTGTGGATGCAAAACCAAGACGTCGGCGACGCGCGCATTCAGGCGCAAGTGGAAGCACTCATAGCTGCGGCCGCCATAGCCGATCCGTTCGTCGCTAAAAAAGACCGGCTCTCGATGCCGCAATTTCGCGACCAGCGCCGCAGCCAGCAGGAGCGTCAGCCAAACCGGCGCAGTGATCAGCACCAGCGCGATATCGAACGCGCGCTTGGTCGAGCCGCCGATGGCGGATTCGTAAGCAACGACCGGGGTGGACGCCAGATCACGACGAAGCGCAGCCTCGAAGGGGTCGCAATCCTCGCGAACACTCACGTTCTTTTCGACAACCGGCCCACGCGGCATTTGGACGAGCATGGCGTTCTGCACCCCGGAGTCACAAGATTAGAAACACTCAGCGAACTTGCAACGGCAACTCTTGCGGCTGGAGAGTTATTCGTCGGCGCTGGTCTACAGAAGCATCGCCCGCGCCAAAAGAGCGATTGTGCCGCCAACGCCGCAACAGCTGCCGCGCCTGTGGATAAGCGGCAACAACCTGACATTGGCCAAAAAACTGCGTCGAACCGCTGCAAGGAATTCTGTACACTCGTTCCTGATCCTTGGCAGAACCGCCCCTCGCCGATCCGCCGGAACCTGTTTCGGGAGCCGTCCCAGAAAGTGCGAGCTAAGTGAGTTCACCCCTGACCGGCGACGATCTCAGCTTTGCGGCCGAACCACGCCAAGCCGTTTTGCGGCGGGCCGCCGGCCCGCGACCGGTGTCGCTATTCTGGGCGCGCGTCCGGCGCGCGGTCCGCCGTCAGGTATCAGCATTCATTGTCGCGGCAGTTCTGATCATCGGCGTAGGCTCGATGTACGCATATGCCGACGGCGTTCCATGGCTCACGGCGGTCCCGATCTGCCTGGTAATCGGTTTGGTCCTCGCCTTCGCGATCTGCGCGGTGTTCGAACTCAGCCGCAACACCATCACCTCGGTCGCAAGTCTTGGAAAGCACCGTGGTTACACAGTTTTGGGCGCCGCGCCCGAACTGACGCCGGAAGCGTTGCGCGAATTGCCGCCCGATCAGCGCACGCCCTTGGGATGTCTCATCTATCAACCTGCCTCTCCGTTCGCGACCGCGTTCCGTGATTTGCAAGGCGGGATTGGAAAAAAAGGACTCGTCGCCTTCATCAGCTCCGTGCCCAATGACGGCGCGAGCACGACGGCGCTGGGCGCAGCGGTGAGCGCAACTCAACAAGGGCGGCGCGTGCTCTTGGTCGACTGCGATGTCCGGCGACGCTCGCTGACCCGGTCCTTGGTGGGCGATGTTGAAGCTGGCATCGCTCAGGCCGCCGACCGGCCGCAGGGCTGGCAGAACCTGCTGATGCAGGAAAGTGAGACTGGGCTCGATTTTATGCCCGCGGCGCCGCCAAAAAATCCCTGGGCGACCTTAGTAGGAATGCACGCTTTCCCCCTCCTCGTGGAAGACATGAAGCGCGAATACGATCTTGTCGTCTTCGATTGCCCGCCTGCTCTGGCGAGCGCCGAAGGCGCGATGCTGGCGCGGCTTGCCGACAAATGTATTGTTGTCGCCGCCTGGGACGACACCGCGATAGGAACGCTGCGGCAGAGCATGCGCGCCCTCAATTGCCCTGCGACCGCGATGGGCGTTTATGTCAATCGGGTACCGCCAGGCTACCGTTTCGGCCGTTTGCGGCCGGACTGACGGCGCTGGCCAGCATGTCTTCCGGCGCCAGTGCGCCGCCAATCGCAATGGAAAGCTGCGGAAAGACCGGCGCCAGATTGCCGCGAAACTCTTTGGCGTGAACCCATGACGGCGTTGGCGGGCGTGGGACGATTTCGACCTTACCGGCGTTGCGGCGCCGCTTCTGGCGGATCAGCTTTTGGATGAATGGCGCTGCTGCGCCCCCGCCCACGGCCACAGTTTGCACTTCGCGGCGCCCGTGCAGCGCCGCGAAATTGCGGGCCACGAGGGCGCCATGTTGGTAAGCATCTTCAAGCGTCTCGAGAAAAGCTCGAAAATCTTTGGCGCGCTCCAGATCCTTCATCGTGATAATAGTGAGGCGCCCTTCATGGCGCAGACCCGCGCGGCCTTCGGCGAACAAGCTCTCTTTGAAGTCGCGCATCGCTGCGATGGCTTCTCGCCAAAGCACGCCCTGAGCAGCTGCGGTTTTGACATGCGGATTGCGCGTCAGAATGAGGTTGGCCAACACACGATCAATGTAGTCGCCGGCTTGCTTGATGGTGACCCGCGCCTCGCTTAATTCCTCAACGCGCGCGCCGGCCCGCGCCAACACGGCAACGTCGGTCGTCCCCGCGCCCATGTCGACAATCAGCAACGCTGGCGCATCGACATCGAGGCCAATCGAGGAATACGCGCCCGCGGCTGTGGCCTCGTAAATGAGGCCCATATCCGCGAGATGTTTCGATGTATAAGCGCGATCGAGCGCCTTGCGTGCGTCGCCCAGCAACACGCCGGAAGGCGACAAAAGCACGTCACCCAAAGCATCGCGCAGGGTTTCGGCTTGGCCGAACAGACGTGTGACGATCCCGTGTAGCCCAGCGCTGTCGCCACTACGCCAGGCGGGCGCCGCATAGCGGCGCTCAAAGC
>JBAQGO010000029.1:0-6480 GCA_049287825.1 Vitreimonas sp.
GGATTCTGGTTGCGAAGCTTGCGGCGCGCGCGGTTGCGGCGATTTCACCGCGGCTTCAATGTCGCTCTTCACGATGCGGCCGTTGGGGCCTGAGCCTCGAAGTCCCGACAGATCAATGCCGCCCTGCTCCGCGAGACGGCGCGCGAGCGGTGACGCGAAGATGCGCGCGTCGCCCCTCCCCCCTTGCGGGGGAGGGGTTGGGGTGGGGGGGCGTTCAGGATTTGGCGTGGTTGTTGAAGTTGGCGCCGGTGCAGCGTTGGCGGCAGCGCTCTGTTCTGAGCGCCCCCCACCCCCCGCCCCACGAGGGGGCGGGGAGGATTGAGCGTCGCCTTGGAGCGTAGCAATCGGCGTGTTGACCTTCACGCCTTCGGTGCCCTCGGGCACCAAGATCTCGCCGATCACGCCTTCATCGACGGCTTCGACTTCCATCGTCGCTTTATCGGTTTCGATCTCGGCGATGACTTGGCCGGGTTCGATCTTGTCGCCGGCTTTGACGTGCCATTTGGCGAGGTTGCCCTCCTCCATGGTGGGCGACAGCGCGGGCATGGTGATGTTGGTCATGGGGCGTCCTAGTTCGGTTCGCTCAAGCTCATCGGCGTCCAGCGTGAAACGCGGCGCGCGATGCGCTCCTCGGGGCTTTCGCCCTCAAGGCTGGTGAGCGTGACGGGCAGATTGCGGAAGTCTTCGATGTTGAGACCGGCAACGTTGGCGACGCCGATGGTGCCTCGCGGGCCTTCCATGTAGGTGGCGACGTAGGCGCCGCAGACTGGGCAGATGAGAAAATCCGCGCTCTTGTGGCCGAAACGATAGCGCGTGAGCTTCTGCGTTGAGGTGAGCGCGAGTTTGCCGTCTGGGTCGCTGGCGGATTTCACGCCGCGGGTTTTGCAGAACGAGCAGCCGTCGGCGCGCAAACGCACGGGTGCGCTTGTTTCGTACGTGGCGCTCACCGCGCCGCAATGGCAGGCGCCGGAATAGATCACCGATAGGTCACCGCTTTGACGGCTTCGATCACCTTCTCGACGCTGGGCAGCGCGAGTGCTTCGAGGTTGGCGGCGTAGGGCAAGGGCGTGTCGGCCTGATGCACGCGCATGGGCGGCGCGTCGAGATAGTCGAACGCCTCCGCCATCACGCGCGCGCAAACTTCAGCGCCGACGCCGGATTGGCCCCAACCTTCTTCGACGGTGACGAGACGATTGGTCTTCTTCACGCTTTCAATGATGGTGGCGGTGTCGAGCGGGCGCAGCGTGCGTAAATCGATGACTTCCGCGTCGATGCCGTCCTTCTCCAGCTCTTCCGCGGCCTTCATGGCGTGCGCGACCATGCGCGAGTGCGCGGTGATGGTGACATCGGCGCCTTGGCGGCGAATGCGGGCTTTGCCGATGGGGACGAGCCAATCCTTCACATCAGGAATTTTGAACTCGTGGCCGTAGAGCATTTCGTGCTCGAGGAAGACGACCGGATTCGGATTGCGGATGGCGGACTTGAGCAAGCCCTTCGCGTCAGCCGCATCGTACGGCGCGATGACGATGAGACCGGGAACGTGGGAGTACCACGAGGAATAGTCCTGGCTGTGTTGGGCGGCGACGCGTGAAGCTGCGCCGTTGGGGCCACGGAAGACGATACTCGATTTGATCTGACCGCCGGACATGTAGAGCGTCTTGGCGGCGGAATTGATGATCTGGTCGATGGCTTGCATCGCGAAATTCCAGGTCATGAATTCGACGATCGGCTTCAGACCCGCCATTGCCGCGCCGACGCCAAGACCGGCGAAGCCGTGCTCAGTGATCGGCGTGTCGACGACGCGTTCCGGTCCGAATTCTTGAAGCAGTTCGCGGCTGACTTTGTAGGCGCCCTGGTACTCGGCGACTTCCTCGCCCATGAGGAAGACGTCTTTGTCACGGCGCATCTCTTCGGCCATCGCGTCGCGCAACGCGTCGCGCAGCGTGATCTTGAGCATCTGCGTGCCGGTGGGGATTTCAGCGTCTAGGCCCCCGCCCCCTTGCGGGGCGGGGGTTGGGGGTGGGGGGCGGTGGTTTGATCGCGGTGTGTCGGAACGCCCCCCCTCCGGCCGCTTCGCGGCCACCTCCCCCGCAAGGGGGGAGGTGCTTTGTGATTGCGCCTCTCCACTCAACGTCGCGATCGGTGTGTTGACCTTCACGCCCTGTGCGCCCTCGGCCACCAGGAGTTCACCGATGACGCCTTCATCGACGGCTTCAACTTCCATCGTCGCCTTATCGGTTTCGATCTCAGCGATAACTTGACCCGGTTCGATCTTGTCGCCCGGTTTCACCAACCACTTCGCGAGATTGCCCTCCTCCATGGTCGGAGAAAGCGCGGGCATAAGGATTTGCGTCATCAGCTGATGAGTCCAAGGATGGCGAGAAGAACGATAATTGTGCCGGCGAAGCCGACCGCCCAGAAGAGCGGCCGCACCAGCGGAATGCCGGTGACGTAGAGGATCGCGTGCGCGAGGCGCGAATAGAAGAACATCTGTGCGCCCAGCACTGTCATGCTGTTGTGAAGGTTGGCGACCGCCGCGATCAGGATCAGCGGCGCAAACATGGTGATGCCTTCGCGGTGATTATCGACCACGCGCAGCATGCGCGCGTGAAAGCCGGTAGCAGGACCGACATCGTCGCGATTGTTGGCAAGCGGAATGGCGCCCTTGGCGCGCACGCCGATGACCGCTTGAAACAAGACCAATGCAATCAGCAGCGCGACCGCATAGGCGAGCATGGTCAGTTCTGTGGTCATAGTTCTCTCCCCCTAGAGATAAATGTCCGTCATCAGTTCGCTCGGATCCGGCTCCGGGCTCGCTTGCGCGAACTCGGCGGATTTCACGACCGTGTCGCGGATTTCGCGGTCGATCGCTTTCAGGTCGTCTTCGCTGGCGTGGCCGGCGTCCGTGATCAGCTTCTTCACGTGATCGATCGGATCGCGCTGCGTCTTCACTTCGTCGACCTCTTCCTTGGTCCGATACTTGGCCGGGTCCGACATGGAGTGGCCCCGGTAGCGATAGGTCTTCAGCTCCAACAGGATCGGACCGTTGCCGCCCCGCACGAATTCGACGGCGCGCCGACCGGCGTCGCGCACGGCGACGACATCCATGCCGTCCACTTCCTCTCCGGGAATGTTGAAGCTGATACCGCGCTTGTGGAGATGCGTTTCCGATGTTGAGCGCTGGATCGAGGTGCCCATCGCGTATTGATTGTTTTCGACGATGTAGACGATTGGCAGCTTCCAAAGCGCCGCCATGTTAAAGCTCTCGTAGACTTGGCCCTGGTTGGCCGCGCCGTCGCCGAAGAAGGTCAGGCAGACCTTGTTGTCTTTGCGGTAGCGGTTGGCGAAGGCGAGCCCGGTGCCGAGCGAGACTTGCGCACCGACAATGCCGTGGCCGCCGTAGAAGGCCTTCTCAGTCGAGAACATGTGCATAGACCCGCCCTTGCCTTTCGACGAGCCGTCGCGGCGGCCAGTGAGCTCGGCCATGATGGCGTTGGGGTCCATGCCTTGAGCGAGCATGTGGCCGTGATCACGGTAGGCGGTGATCATCTGATCACCGGGTTTGAGCGCCGCCTGCAGGCCGACGACGACCGCTTCCTGGCCGATGTAGAGGTGGCAGAAGCCGCCGATCAGACCCATGCCGTAGAGTTGGCCGGCGCGCTCTTCGAAGCGGCGGATGAGCAGCATGTCGCGATAGAAGCTGAGCAGCTCGTCCTTGCTTGCGTCAGACGCGTGAACGCCGTTGCCATTGGTGCGCTGAGCGGTTTGCGCCATGCATGTCCTCCGCCGCGTAAGGTGCGCGTCTGGCGCGCGCTGTCCACATGTGGCGGCGCGCCCCTCTTATGCGGGAATGGCGGCGCTCGCCAGCGAGCTTTGCGAAGCTGAAGGGCTCAGCGCGACGGCTGATCGAGCGCGAAGACAACCTCGTTGGGGTCTCCAGCGGCCAGCTCCACGCGGGCGCGTTCGTCGAGATAGTCGAGGTCCAGCGAGTTGGGCTTGAGGCGGCTGGCGCGGGCTTCGAGCTGCGTGTGCTCATGGCGCACCTCGGCGAGGCGGCTCTCGAGCGTGTGCTCGCGCGCTTGCAGGTCGACATAGGCCAGAAGGCCTTGATGCCCCGTAACCGCGTTCGCACCCAGATAAAGGATCGCCGCGCCCAGACTGATGCTGAGTGCTGTCGAACCGTGCTTCGCCATTGCTCCGACCCCTCGGAAGAGGCGCGGAAAATGAGTCCTAGTAATTAATGAAATCTTTACGGAATCGCAAAGTGTGAGAACAAAACGAGTCCAAAGAAACGTGTTGAATCAGTGGTTTAGAAAATCAGCGCAAGATGTGGTGGAACGCGCGAGGGCGGACTCCAGATGGAGTCCTCCCGGCCTCGCAAAAATATTTTTGGAAATTTGCAGTTTGCAGCGCTTTTTTCGAGCTGGTTGCAGCGCGCGGCGACGCTTTTTTCGAAGTGGCGCGTTCAACCCATGAGCGTCACGGCTTCCGCTGAGCCCGGAACCTGACGGCGCGAGGGCGGGTTTTGCGGTCCTCACGGGGACATTGCTCAGGAGAACTCGATGACCATCTCGACTTTAATCAAAGGGGCGGTCGCAACAGCGATCGTCGCCGGCACACTCGTCGCCACCGCGGCGCCGGCGTCTGCCGCTGTCGTCTGCAATCGCTGGGGCGAATGCTGGCGCGTGCGCGACAGGTACGACTATCCGCCGCGGGTCGGCATTGTGATCCGCAACGATGCTTGGTGGCGTGCGCATCACGCGCGCTATCATTTGCGCGCTGAACATCGCGGCCGCGGGTACTGGCGCCACGGCGTCTGGGTCCGCTGGTAGGACGTGGAGGAGCCGGGAAACCGGCTCCTTTCATTTTAGGGATGCTGCGAGAGGATCTCGAGCGACACCCAGATCGTGTAGGCGCCCCAGACAAGCGTGAAAATGAGCGAGCCGAGCAAAGGCAGTACGTAGCCGCCAGGTTCAACTGAGGATGTTTGCGAGATCGAGACTGCGTCGTGGGTCATGGGCCGAAAACTTCCAGGCTTCAACCGAGGTTCCCACTATCGGCCCACGATGGTGCTGGCGCCAGCATATTCGCCCTGATCGTCGAGCATTTCGGCAATGCGGATGAGCTGGTTGTATTTTGCGGTTCGATCAGAGCGTGAGAGCGAGCCTGTTTTAATTTGACCGCAATTGGTGGCGACGGCGAGGTCGGAGATCGTAAAATCTTCGGTCTCACCCGAGCGGTGGCTCATCACCGCTGAATACCCGCTGCGCTGCGCCATTTCGACAACGTCGAGAGTTTCAGTGAGCGTGCCGATCTGATTGACCTTGATCAGGATGGCGTTGGCCATGCCTTGTTGAAAGCCGAGTTCGAGGCGCTTCATGTTGGTGACGAAGAGGTCGTCGCCGACGAGCTGGCACTTATCGCCGATCATTTCAGTGATGGCTTTCCAGCCTTCGAAATCGTCTTCCGACATACCGTCTTCAATCGACACGATCGGATAACGCGAGACGAGATCGGCGAGGAATTCGGCGTTAGCTTGCGGCGATAGCGACTTAGCCTCGCCTTCCATCTCGTACTTGCCGTTTTTGAAATACTCGGTAGCCGCGCAATCTAGCGCCAGCGCCACGTCTTCGCCGGGCTTGTATCCGGCCTTCTCGATCGACTTGAGAATGAAGCCGATTGCGTCTTCGGCGCTCTTCAGGTTCGGTGCAAAGCCGCCTTCGTCGCCAACGTTGGTGGAATGGCCGGCGGCGGAGAGTTCTTTCTTCAGCGTGTGGAAGATTTCTGAGCCATAGCGCACGGCGTCGGCCATGGTCGGCGCGCCGATCGGCATGATCATGAATTCCTGCATGTCGATCGGATTGTCGGCATGGGCGCCGCCATTGACGATGTTCATCATCGGGCACGGCAGCACCCGCGCCTGAGCGCCGCCCAGGAAGCGATAAAGCGGCTGGCCTGTGCTCACAGCGGCGGCTTTGGCGATGGCGAGTGAGACGCCGAGAATGGCGTTGGCGCCGAGGCGGGCTTTGTTTTCCGTGCCATCGAGCTCAATCATGATGCGATCGATGCGGCGCTGATCTTCGGCGTCCATCCCGAGGATGGCGTTAGCGATTTCGCCGTTCACGGCGTCGACGGCGTCGCGCACGCCTTTGCCGAAATAGCGGTCCGGCTCGCCGTCGCGCTTTTCGTTGGCTTCATGCGCGCCGGTAGAGGCGCCGGATGGCACGGCGGCGCGGCCGAGCGAACCGTCTTCCAGGATGACATCGACTTCGACGGTGGGATTGCCGCGGCTATCGAGGATTTCGCGGCCGGTGATGTCGGCGATGCCGGTCATGGGATGCTCGTTGCGATGGACGAAATATGCGCCCTTATCAATCGCTCCGTGCTTGACGCGCAAGGGCTCTCCGGCGCGTTAGGGCGTCACAGCGGGCGCCGGTGTTTGCGCGGCGGCGGCCGATGCCGGGCTAGGGGAAGCCTCAA
>JBAQGO010000030.1:0-24264 GCA_049287825.1 Vitreimonas sp.
AGTCGTAATCCGAATCCCTTCTGCAGTTCTTGCGCCGCGATTGCGAACAGTGATGCGTGCCATCGTCATGGAATCGCCGGTCAAAATCTGCTCAACCTGATACGGAAGTAAACCTTGCGCTTCCCAGGCAGCGGCAAGTTCGCCCCTGCGCGGCGGCAAAGGACTCCACGCGCCTGAATACACGTCAATGACGGGACGATCAGCATTGAGCTGTTGCGCGAAAGGGCCCTGTAACCAGAGCAATATCAAACCGCCGATCACCGTTGCCATGAGGGCTGAGAAAAATCCCCAAATATGCTTCATCGCTGATCAACCTACTTGGCGAGCATGAGATTCGATACTTGAGCGGCAATCTCGATGCGCCACCCTCACAACGGAATGTTGTCGTGCTTCTTCCAGGGGTTCTCTAGTTTTTTGTTCTTGAGCGTGCCGAGAGCGCGGATGATGCGGCGCCGGGTTTCGCGGGGCATGATGACGTCGTCGATGTAGCCAAGGGACGCTGCGACAAAGGGATTGGCGAAGCGGTCGGAATATTCCTTGGTGCGCGCGGCGATCTTGTCGGCGTCGCCAATGTCGGCGCGGAAAATGATTTCGACGGCGCCCTTGGCGCCCATCACCGCGATCTCGGCGCTGGGCCAGGCATAGTTTACATCGCCCCGCAGATGCTTCGAACTCATGACGTCATAGGCGCCGCCATAGGCTTTGCGCGTGATGACCGTGACTTTCGGCACCGTGGCTTCGCCGTAAGCGAACAAGAGCTTGGCGCCGTGCTTGATGAGGCCGCCGAGCTCTTGTTTTGTGCCCGGCAGGAAGCCCGGCACGTCGACGAAGGTGACGATGGGAATGTTGAAGGCGTCGCAAAAGCGCACGAAGCGCGCGGCTTTGCGCGAGGCGTCGATGTCGAGCACGCCGGCCAGCACCATGGGCTGATTGGCGACGACGCCGACGCTTGAGCCGTCGAGGCGCACGAAACCGGTGAGGATGTTTTTGCCGAACTCGGCGCCGATCTCGAAGAAGTCGCCCTCGTCGGCGACTTTCTCGACCAGCTCCTTCATGTCGTAGGGCTTGTTGGGATTGTCGGGGATGAGGCGATCGAGGGAATCTTCCTCGCGTGCGACATCGTCATAATGCGGGCGCGTGGGAGGCTTTTCGCGGTTGGAGAGCGGCAGGAAATCGATGAGCCTTCTCATCTGAGTAAGCGTCTCGAAATCGTTCTCGAAGGCGCCGTCGACGACGCCTGATTTGCTGGCGTGCACGCGGGCGCCGCCGAGTTCTTCCGCCGTGACCACCTCGTTGGTGACGGTCTTCACCACGTCAGGCCCGGTGACGAACATGTAGCTGGTGTCCTTCACCATGAAGATGAAGTCGGTCATCGCGGGGCTGTACACATCGCCGCCCGCGCACGGGCCCATGATGACGCTGATCTGCGGAATGACGCCGGAGGCGAGGATGTTGTTCTGGAAAATGTCGGCGTAGCCAGCGAGGGATTCGACGCCCTCCTGAATGCGCGCGCCGCCGGCGTCGAAAATGCCGACGATGGGCGCGCCGTTCTTCAGCGCCATGTTCTGGACTTTGACGATCTTGGCGGCGTGGGCGCCGGAGAGCGAGCCGCCGAAGACGGTGAAGTCCTTGGAGAAGACGTAAACGAGGCGGCCGTTGATGGTCCCGTGACCAGTGACGACGCCATCGCCGGGGACTTTGTTTTTCTCCATGCCAAATTCGTGGCTGCGATGTTCGACGAACATGTCGAACTCTTCGAAGCTGCCTTCATCGAGCAAGAGATCGATACGCTCGCGCGCCGTGAGCTTGCCCTTGGCGTGCTGCGAGGCGTGACGCTTCTCACCCCCGCCGGCGCGCGCCGCGGCGCGTTTGGCTTCAAGGGCGGCGATGATGTCTTTCATGGGGTCGCTCCGAACCCCGGAATGACGAAAGTGGGGCGGAGTCGCAAGCGCGATTGCGCGCTCAGTGGCGGCGCTGGGCGCGTTCGCGTTGGAGCTGGGCGAAATTGGGCCAGGTGGATGCGGCGTCGGCGTAGAGGCGCTGCGCTTCCGGAGCGCGGCCGAGCTTTTCGAGAGCGGCGCCCCGATTGAGCGCGATGGCGGGTGCGGTGACGCCGCGATTGTTCAGGTCTTCAAAGATGGCGAGGGCTTCGGCGTTGCGGCCCATGGCGAGCAGGATCGAGCCTTTGGTATGCTGTGCGGCGTTGTTGGCGGGCGTAAGGCGAAGCGCTTCGTCGACGGCCGCGAGCGCGTCGGCTGTCTTGCCTTGTTCGCGCAACGCGCAGGCGAGCGTATCGTAGCCCTGCGCGCTGGGATCGGACTGCACTGCAAACCGCGCGCTCTTTTCGGCTTCGTCGTAGCGGCCGGCCCGGAAGCAACTCACGGCGTAGGCGAGCGCGAGACCCTTGCGGTTGCGGTCGATGCGCATGGCGTTGGCGTAGCTGTCGGCGGCAGCGCCGTGCTGTTCCTTGCGCGCGAGCACGGTAGCAAGCGCGACGTGTGTCTCTTGCGATTGCGGATCGGATTGCACGGCGTGGCGCAGCAATCGCTCAGCGTCGTCGACGCGTCCTTGCTGGAGGGCGCGATCGGCTTCGTCGAGAGTTTGCTGAGACATGGTCGCTCCGTGTTTGGTGTAGCGATAGCAAGCGCTTCACGCAGGCACAATGTCGATGGGCGCAGTGAGGCGTTCGCCTTCGGTGAATGGGATGGTGCCGTGCCACATGTAACTGGGGAAGAGGACGAGCAGCCCTTCTTTTGGTTGGATGGTTTTTTCGACGGTGCATCCGGGTGTGGGCCAGCGTGGTTCGCCGAATTTGATCCAACCTTGCTGGCCGGGCGCCTCGGTGACGGCTTTTGGGAGCGACACGTAATAAGCGGAGCTGATCCAGCCCTGCGGATGCAGATGGTTGATGTGATAGCCGTTGGCTTTGAGCTTCACCGACCAGGCGCCGGCCAGTTTGTAGGCGCCGGTCTTGCGCCCGCTCCAGGGATGATCGGGCTTTTGCATCAGGTCCATGTAGGCGCGGATGGGTTCGTCGAGCGCTTTGAAATAGGCTTGCACGACGGGATCGTTGAGATGCAGCAGGCTGCGCGTGGTTTGTGAGCCGTGACGGAGCGATTGATCGAGGGGGTGCGTGGCGAGCACGTGGAATTGGTTGAGACTGGCGGCGAGCGCTTCGTTGAAGGCGGTGATGGTCTGATAGCCGGCCGGCACGGGTAGTTCGTAGGGCTGCACCATGTAGTCGTAGTCGCAGAGCTCATGATAGCGCGGGTCGCCCAGTTGGCGGAGCGCCATGGTCTCGTAGCAGATCCATTCCTGGTTTAGCGGCTCAAGCGTGCGCGCGGCGACTATGGTCTTCAGCGCCTCGTCGCCGCGGCCGAGACGGAGAAGCAGCGCCGTGTGCTGTGCGCTGATCTGAGCATTGTTGGGCGCGAGCCCATTGGCTTGCTCTAAGAACGGCAATCCCTTAGCCGTGCGATCCATCTCGTCGAGCAAGACGCCGAGTGAGACCAGCAGGCCGGGCGCATCCGGCGCGCGCGCGAGCCCGTCGCGCAACACTTGTTCGGCGCGATCGCGGAAATCGGCGCGCCGGAGCATGTCGGCGCAGGCAATGCGCAGATGAACGGCGTCCGGATTTTGTGCGACGGCCTTCTCGAAGTCGCGCGTGAAGGCTGCGCCCTGGCCGCGCATCCAGCGCACGCTGGCAAGGCCGTGCTGTAGGCCTTGGTCTTGCGGCCAGCGGCGCACGCCGTCTGCGAACATGGCTTCGGCATCGGCGTCGCGCGCGAGGCCGAGCAGCGCAATGCCGCGGCTGAGCCAAATCGGCGGCTGCTCGACGCCGCGCTTGGCGAGGCTGTCAAACACGCGCAACGCTTCTTCGTTGCGGCCGAGATCGGCGAGCGCGAGCGCGCGCGCGTGCGTAAGGCGGACACTGCCGAGATCAAGGCGCAGGCCTGCTTCTGCTGCGGTGATCGCGTTTTCCGGCTTGCCCTGCACGCGCATTGCCGTGGAGAGGAGCTCGAATGCTTCGGGACTTGGCGCAGCGATGGTCAGCGCACGCGCCATGCGCTCGGCTTCGACGGGGCGGCCGGTGGCGAGTGCAGCGCGAATGGCCTGCAAGGATTGAGTGGTTGTCACGCGTGCAACGCTGCAACGAAGCGGCCGAGCGCGTCAAATTCCGCGCTCACCGCGTCGAGCCGTGCGCGGGCGTCTGCGTCTTCGCCCCAGCGCCCCAGCGCGAACTCATCGTCGAGTGTGGCGGCGACGTAGGCGTCCTTGCCGCTCAGCTTGCCGTGCAGAAGCGCGAAGGCAATGAGCGCGGAGCCGGCAAGGCCAGCGGCCTGCGAGAGTGCCGTGAGTGAAAAATCGTCCAACGCCTCTGACCGCATTTTCAGCTTGCTCAATTCACCAGGAGCAATTGCCGCCGCTACAACGCCCTTAACCACCGGCAAAGTGACGCCCAATGCTTCACCGCCCCACGCGACGATGGGACCCCAAATCATAGACTGACGCGCGACGAGGTCGGCGGGGGCATCGGCACGATGGCAACAAAGATCGGTCTGCCCGAACGACGCGACGTAGTGCGTCCGTTGCTCGCGGCTTGAGCTGGTCCAATCGATGGCGGCGAAGGCGAGTTGAGTGAGCGGCATTGTCGCTGGAATGACTCTGTCGATCTGCGCATCCCATTCCTGCGCCATCGCCTCCGCGAGCGCACGGGATGGCGCGATAAACGCAGCGGCTTTCGGTGTTTTGAGCACGTGCTGGTCGAGCGTCACCGCGAAGCCGGCGTCGTGCGGGATGGCCTGTGCTGTCTTATAGAAGCGGCGGGCTGGTTCGCTCATTTTAGTGTCCGCTCGCGTCAGCCTGGCGCCACATCGAAGGATAAGCTTAGCCGCTCATCGCCTTCGAACGGTATGATGCCGTGCCACATGTAAGAGGGAAAGAGCACCAGCAGCCCCTCTTTCGGTTCAACGAACGCTTCCGGTCCGCAACCCGGTGGCGGACGATTGGGCTCGCCGAGTTTGAGCCAGCCAGCGCGCGGGTCGCGCGGTCTCTCGTTCGCGGTCAACGCAACGAAATAGGCGGAGCTGATCCAGCCGCGGTCGTGGACGTGATTGGATTGCGCGCCTTTGTCGCGCAGACGCGTGGACCAAAGACTAGTGAAGCGGCTGTGATCGGTGCGGCGGCGGCCAACCGGATCGTGCGGGTCGAGGCGCGCAATGTAGTCACTCACGGCGGCGTCCACAGCGCCGAGGAAGGCGCGGAGGTTTGGCTCTTCTGAGTGGAGCAGCGAGCGGCCGGTCTGGGTGCCGTTGACGACGTTTTGGTCGAGCGGATGGGCGTTGACCTGGTGCTGCAATCTCAGAACGTCGGCAAGCGACGCGTTAAAGTTTTCCGGCGTAAAGAAGCCCCGCGGCGCAGGAATTTCGTAAGAGCGGACGAAGCGCTCGTAGTCGTAGATTTTGCGATATCCGGAATCGCCGAGCATACGCAGCGCCATGGCTTCGCATGCGATGAGATATTGCTCGTTCGGCTCATCGGCGCGCAGCGTGCGTGTGATGGAGAGCGCTTCGTCGGGAAGTTTGGCGCGCAGTAGCGTCGAGAGCAGGTTGCGCTTGGCGGAGCGATCCTTGGGAACCAGCGCCATCACACGCCGGAGCACAATCAACGCTTCATCGGCGCGGTCGAGTTCGTCGAGCACGATGCCATAGGCGGTGAGAAGTTGGGGACTGTCGGGAGCAATCGCGAGCGCCTGCTCCAGCATCAGCAGCGCCTTATGATGATGCTTGCCGCGGTGGAGCACGTCGGCGCAGGCGAGACGTAACGACAAGTCGTTGGGGCGCTGCGCGATAGCCTGCTCCATCAAGGCGGTGGCGCCTTCGCCCTCGCCGCGCAATTGGCGCATGCGGGCGAGATTGTTATGGAGCGCCAACATGTCTGGATAGCGAAGCACTGCGTCGGCGAGCGTTTGCTCCGCGTCGGCCTTGCGATCGTCAGCATAGAGCGCACGCGCGAGACTGAGTGCAAGCTCCGCCGAGTCGATCTTTTCCTCGTCCATCGCCAGCGCGTGGAAGGTCTCCAGCGCCTCGCGATTGCGCCCGACGCGTTCCAGCGCAATGCCGTGATTGAGACGCAGGCCCCGCATGGCCGGCGCAAGTTTTAGTGCGTTAGCGGCGGAGGTCAGCGCATCGCCATTGCGATCTTGGCCGCGCTGGATTTGGCTGAGCAGCGTCCAAGCTTCGGGGCTTGGTTCGCGCTTAACATAGGCTTGCGCCTCCTTTTCCGCTTCCGCCAGATCGCCCGAGGATTGCAATGCACGCGCGAGATTGATGCGTACTTGCGCGGCTTGCGGCATCAAAGCGAGCGCGGCGCGGAAGACCTTGATGGCTTCAGGATAGGCGCCGCGCGCTTGGAGAACAACGCCGAGGTCATTGTAATAGCCGCCGTCGCTGAGCGAATAGGCAACGGCACTGCGGAGATGGCGCTCCGCTTCGTCCATTTTGTTCTGGGCTTTTTTGATGAGGCCCATGAGGTGAAGTACCGACGCATCGGCGCCGAGTTGGCGGAAGACCGGCGACAGCACGCGCTCAGCGCCGACCGGATCGCCGCGGTTGAGGAGCTCACGGCTGGCGATGGCCAACGCCGAGACATCCATGCCGGGGGCTTTCATCGATTGCCCTCGAACGGGGCGAACGGATTGCGCTCTTCGCGTTCGTCGAAGCCGAGCAAGTCGAATGCAGCGCTCATGTGCGGAGAGAGCGGCGCTTGCACTTTAAGTTCGCCGCCAGACGGGTGTGGCAAGCGGATGGCGCGCGCGTGAAGCAGCAGTTGGCGCTCAAGACCGCCGGGCGTTGGGCGATCGCAGCGATATTTGGGATCACCAGCAATGGCGTGGCCGAACTCGGCCATGTGGAAGCGGAGTTGATGAGTGCGGCCGGTGACGGGACGCAGCGCCACCCAAGCCGCTTCTTGCGCAGCTTCGGAGAGTGAGACGTATTGAGTGACAGCGTGGACTGCGCCCTCTTCGGTTTGTTTGGCCGAAATCATCATCTCGCGGTCAGCATCGCGCGGGCCCGGCGCTTTGCGCGTCCAGGAGCGGAGTTCGCCAATCTTGGGACGCGGGGCGCCGAGCACGATCGCCCAATAGATCTTGTCTGTGTCACGATCGCGAAAAGCCTCGCCCAGAAATGCGGCGGCGCGAGGATGGCGGGCGATGACCAGGCACCCGGAGGTGTCGCGGTCGAGCCGATGCACGAGCTTGGGACGACCTTCGGCGTCGAACTTCAGGCCGGGCAAAAGCGCGTCGAGATGGCGCGTTGTTTTGGCGCCGCCCTGCACGGCGAGGCCGGCGGGTTTGTTCAGGACGATCACGTCGGCGTCTTTGTGGATGACGAGCGAGCGTATGAAATCGACATCTGCGCCACTCATGCCTTCGGGCGGACGTGATGCGGCGTCCGGCAATGGCGGCACGCGCACTTTCTGTCCCGGCTCGACGCGGTCGGATGCTTTCACGCGCGCGCCGTCGACGCGCACTTGGCCAGTGCGGATCAGCTTCTCGATTTGACCTTGGCTCAAGTGCGGGTAGCGGCGGCGGAACCAGCGGTCGATCCGCGCTGTGCCGTCGTCACTCGTCACCTCAACCGTTTCGACCGCTTTCATGGGCGCCCCAGTGCGAGCCCCAACCAGCAGGCGCCCAGGCCCAAGACAAGCGAAGACGCCACATAGAGCGCCGCAGTCGATGGATTGTTCTGCCCCAGGCGCACGACTTCCAAAGAGAATGCCGAGAACGTGGTGAAGCCGCCGAGGATGCCGACGCCGATTAGCAGCCGGATATCTTCTTGGCTCGGGTCGATACGCGCGCTCAGCACGCCAATCAGGAGAGCGCCGAGCACGTTGACGAACAGCGTGCCCCACGGAAACGCGAGCCCGAACAGGCGCGCGGCCGCGACGCCGGCGCCATAACGCGCAACCGATCCAAACGCCCCGCCAAACGCCACCAGCAGCACTTGCTTCATTTGTTGGCTTGTCTCGCACGCAAGTTGGTGGCGATCGAGCGCGCGTCGTAGGCGTTCGGATCGTCGGGCTTGGGCCCTTCACCGAAGCGTACTTCAAGCGTTGCGGAGGTCGCGGTGGGTCCGCCGCCGCCGAGCGGGAAGCTGAAACCGGCGCCGACACCGACGCCGCTATGATGCCCGAAGCTGCCGCCACCAACGCCGATGCCGAGGCTCGGGCCGGAACGCGCGCCTTCGCCGTTGAGGCCGCGGCGATCGACCCAGAACCAATCGCGGTTGTGTTCGAGTGTCAAGTCGGCTGCACGGAGCAGCGCGTAGTCTTGCAAGGTCTGCGCATCGGCGCCGCCCGGGGCGCGATAGGTGACACTGTAGCGGTTGGATTCGATTTGCTGCTCGGAATAGCCGGCGGCGTTGTTTGACGCCGCGGCGCTGTAGGTCGGCGTGGTTTGGCACGCCGCTAGAGTTGCAGCGGCGACCGCTGCAAAGAGCACCGCTTTGATCTTGGAAGTCATAGGTCTGCTCGTCCTGACTGGAATCCCTGCCGCGCCAGTCTAGCAGGTTTATCCGCGCGAGGGATTTTCAAGAGCGAGTGAGCGGAGCGTTTCTTGGAAAACCGCCGGCAACGGGGCTTCGAAACGACGGCGGCCGCCCTCCGGGTGCGGAATATCAAGGGCGGCGGCGTGTAGCATGAGGTTAGGAATGGCGACCGCCCCCAGCGTGAACAGCCCGCCATACTTGCCGTCGGCGGCTATGGGCCGGCCGATAGCGGCGAGGTGGGCGCGGAGCTGGTGCATGCGGCCGGTCTCGGGCTGGAGTTCGACGAGGGCTGCGGCGGCTGTCACGCTCAGCGTGCGGTAATGCGTGCGTGCCGCCTGCCCCGCTGGTGAGATTTCCATGATGTCGAGGCCGCGGCGCGAAACCTTTTGGAGCGGCTTGTCGATGTCGCCCTCCGCCGGATCAGGCGCGCCGCCGCAGATGATGGCGAGATAGGTTTTCTTCACATCGCGCCTGGCGAAAGCCTCGGAGACAAACGCCGCCGCCGGCTTGGTGCGGGCGGCGACGATGACGCCGGAGGTCTCGCGGTCGAGCCGATGCACGAGACGCGGACGCTTGCCGTTGGATTTGGCGAAGGCAGCGAGCAGGTCTTCGAGCGAGCGCGCGACGCCGGAGCCGCCTTGTACGGCGAGGCCCGAAGGTTTGTTGAAGACGAGGATGGACGCGTCTTCGTGGATGATCAGCGAGCGGGCGTGATCGACCGCGTCAGACGGGAGATGCGCGCGCGTTGGTAGCATTTGGCGCGACACTATGCGCTCCGCGCCTGAGACTCCATAACCCGTGTATCGCAAGCAGAATGGAAGCGCTGGCGCTCACGGCGAGCGCGAGCAGCGTCCAGATAAAGAAGAAGCCGCCGCTCGATTGGACCACCTCTTGGCGGACGCCGCCGCCCGACATGTGAATGATGGGTACGACCGCGGAGGCGAGCGCGCCGATGATAAGAAGGAGATACCCTGACCCACGCCCCGCGACTGCGAGTGCGAGGTAAAGCCAGAGCGCCACGATCGGCAGCGCGAACAGTGTCGCGACCTTCGCGGGTTCGTATCCGAAGACGATGTCTTGGGCCAGGTGAGAGACCAGCAAGACAACGATTAGCACCGGCATGACGACCGCGAGCTTGTCGGGTTTCATGAGGAAACGCCTCCGATTCAGGGCCTGAGCACGATGTGACTCTGGCGCTCAAAGAACGACCAGATCAATGCCGGTCCGTTCGGCGCGCTCGGCAAAGGTCCCAACAAGCGCGGTCCTCGCGCGTAAGGCTGCGGGATGCCATGACCGCTGCCATGGATTCCAATCAATTCGACCTCGACTGCAGCTTGGTTCCGCCAAGTCACGTCTTCAATGCGAACTGCGTCGGTCACCTGTCTCTCAATGACGATTGGCGCGCCAGCGATGTGATTGAGGTCGGCAAAGAACTGGCCGGATGCGCGAGAGGAGCGGACCGTTCCACGCCGATAGAGACCGTAGAGCTGAACTTCGCCGCCGTTGAACGGATTCAAGGGATCTTCGACCCCGTTCATGATCATGACCGACGGCGTACCGTGCCCCGACGGCCTGCATTTGAAGTTTTCCCGAGTTGGAACGTTAGCCGCAATTGCGGCGACGGCGCGAAACCGCTGCGGCGCTTCAAGAGCGAGGCGATAGGCCATTTGGCCGCCGCGCGAGACGCCCACCGCGAACACGCGATTGTGGTCGCTGCCGAGCTCGGACACAAGACCATCGACGAGCGCGTTCAGAAATCCGACGTCATTGATCTCGCGTTGGTTTGCGACGAAGTCGCCTACAATATTGCATCCGTTCCAATTGCCCTCCCAGGCGTTTGGATAAGCGACGGCAAATCCGTGTTGATCCGCAAGTCGTTCGAAACCGTAGCCCGTGGCGATGCGCACCTGCGCAGCGCTGCCGTCCGATCCGTGCAGTGCAATTACTAGCGGCGCATCCCGCGGCAGGTTTCTCGGCGTATAGAGCGCGTAGGTGCGCGTGAGACCCGCGACCTCGATGGCGCCTCGGCTAAGTCTGCCGGAGAGATGCGGCATGACCGGGGCCGGCGTCCAGAGCAAATAGAAGAAGAGCCCGGCTCCCAACATCGCGATGGTTACAAATCCGGCGACGAGCCAGAGCAGCAGGCGCACAAACATCTTCACGGTAGGACTGGTTGCCGAAAACAACCTCGCAGGGACATGGCGTCGGGCGTCAAAAGCGTGATCTTTGGTGACTTAATGCGCCGACCCGTGATCTTCCGCCGCCGCAATCCCGGTGCGTCCATCGGGAACCGGCGGACCACCATACTGGTGGAACCAGGCCAGCGTGTTGACGACTTTGGTGATCATGCCTGACGGCCTGAACGCAATGTCGTGCGGGGCGCCGGGGACGCGGACGAGTTCGGTCGGCACGTGGCGTAGGCGTAGCGCTTCGTAGAATTGCTCGGCTTCGCTGGAGGGCGTGCGCATGTCGGCTTCGCCGGTCATCACGGCGGTGGGCGTGTTGACGTTGCCGACGCGCGAGAGCGGTGAGCGCGCCCAGTAGCGGGCTTGCGCGCCCTCTTCCCACGGATATTCGCCGAGCCAGTATTGCGCGTAGAGCGGGGTGAAATCAGAGGTGAGCACGAAGCTGGTCCAATTGATCACCGGCTTTTGCACCATGGCGGCGCGGAAGCGATGGGTGGTGCCGACGATCCAAGCGGTCAGCACGCCGCCGCCGGAGCCGCCGGTGACAAAGAGACGATCGCTGTCGATGGGTTCGCGCGCGATGGTCGCGTCCACAACGCTCATCAAGTCGTCGTAGTCTTTGTCTGGATAGTCGCGGTTGATGAGATTGCCGAACTCGCCGCCATAGGAGTTGGAGCCGCGCGGGTTGGCGTAGACGACGACGTAGCCGGCTGCTGCGTACATCTGAATTTCAGAGGCGAACGCGGGGCCGTAAGCGGCGACGGGGCCGCCGTGGATTTCGAGCAGCAGCGGATAGCGGCGCGAGGCGTCGAAATCCGGAGGCCGCACGATCCACGCATCGATCGGACGCTGATCGACGCTGGACGGCACGACGACGTGCTCGGCTTCAGGAATGGTTCGGCCGCCGAGAACGTCATCGTTGAGTGCGGTCAGATGGCGCCCGCCTTCGATGGTGAGGTCGGCGGGTCGCGTCGAGGTGCTGGTGGTGGCGACGTAGCGGCCGCTGGCGTTCACCGAGTAGGCGCCGCCTGTGTAGGGGCGACCGAGATCGGTGCCGCCAATGCCGCTGAGCACGGTGGTGACGGCGCCGCCGCCCGCGCCGATGCGGCCAAGCTTGGTGACGCCGTGATCGGAGAACAGAAAGTAGATCGAGCCGTTGCCGGCCCAGCGCGGGTCCTGCACGTCGCGATCGAAATTGGTGGTGATGTTGCGCGCGTGCGTGCCGTCAGCGTCGGCGACGTAAAGGTCGCTGACTTGATAGAATTGGCGGCGATCTTCGAAGCCAGTGTAGGCAAGATGTCGGCCGTCCGGTGAAAGGATGGGTTCGGCTTCCGGGCCGTGACGGCTGGTGAGGCGCGTGATGGCGCCGCTGCGGATGTCGAGCGCATAGATGTCGGTTTCGATAGCTTCGTATTCCCAGCCCTCTTCGGCGTTGGCGGCGAACACGAGCGTGTGGCCATCCGGCGACCATGACATGCGGCCATCGTGGTTGCGGTCTTGATACGTCAACTGACGCGGCGTGCCGCCATCGGCAGGCAATGTGAAGATTTGCGTGAAGCCGGCGTGCACGTAGCCGGCGCCATCGATGCGATAGACCACGCCGTTGATGACGTGCGCGGGATCGGCCCAATGCGCGCCTTCCGGCTTGGGCGGCATGCCCGCGGGCTCTGGGTTCGGCTCTTCGACGAAGCCTTGGAAGGCGAGCGTGTGCCCGTCGGGCGACCAAGTGAGACTGCTGGCGCCGCCTGGCAAACGCGCGAGCGTCGCGGAGCGTTGGCTGTCCATGTAAAAGACGCGCAATTCGGCGCCGCTCTCTTCGCTGGCGACGTAGGCGATGGCCCGGCCGTTCGGCGACCATACGGGTGAACCGTAGCCGCCGGCGCCTTGCACGAGCGGGCGATGCGTGCGGCCGTCTTCGCTCACTAGCCAGATCGAACGGCGGAAGCGATCGGTCATGATGTCGGCGGAGACGCGCACGTAGGCGACCCAATGGCCGTCCGGAGAAATCTCGGGATTGTCGGCGTATTCGAGATTGAAGACGTCGGCGGCGACGAAATGCGTCGGCGCTTCACGCGGCGGCGGATCTGCGATGGCGGCGGTGGCGAAAGCAAGCACGGCGGCGGCCGCGGCTGAGCGCATGAACATGTGAGACGTCCCCTTCGAGCGCGCACGCTAGCGCTGACGGCTCAGGGGCGGAAGCTGGCCTCGCCGCGCAGGCGAACTTTCACGATGAATGACGCGCTCAGTGCGGGCGGGCGCGCAGCATGCCCATCAAGATCACGAGCAGCAAGATGCCGCCGGGCCAAATGACCCAGAGCTGGCCATTCCACGAATAGGCGTTGATCAGCGCGAGGCCGGCGATGATCGCCACGAGACGCACATGAAGCGGTCTGAACCAGCCGACGGCGAACAAGGACGCGGCGCGCATAATCCAAACGAAGGCGATGAGCCCGATCGCCCATTGCGACCAGAAGCGGCCGCCATCCATGACGTCGGCGGCCAACAGCAGCGCACAGAGCACGCCAAGCAGGATGGCTTCGTTGATGCTGCGGCGCTTGATGTCGACGGGAGTCTTGCTCCGTTTGGACTTGGGCGGCTCTTCAGCAGCGCGCGGTCGCTCCGGAGCCGCGCCATCGGTGCTTGTGCCGACGCTGTAGACGGCGACGCTTTCAGAGAAATTCTTCGGCTGGCGCTCACCCAGATAGGAAAAGCCGACGGAGAGCTTCTTTTGCACCTGATCGTAGACCTGCTGCGAAATCAGGATGCCGCCCGGCTCGGCCATGCTTTGCAAGCGCGCGGCGAGATTGACGCCTTCGCCGAGCAGATCGTCGCCATCAACGATGACGTCGCCCAGGTGGACGCCGATGCGGAAACGCAGCGGACTCTGGCTATGCGCATCGCTTAGTTCCTGTTGCACTTCGATGGCGCACTGGACAGCTTCGACGACCGACGGAAATTCCGCGATGAGGCCGTCGCCTGCGGTGTTGGCGATGCGGCCGTGGTGGCGCTCGATGAATTTCGCGAACACTTCGCGCCCGGCGCGCAAGGATTGCAGCGCGCCGACTTCGTCGGTCTCCATGACGCGGCTGTAGCCTTCGGCGTCGGCGGCGAGAATGGTGGTGAGTTTGCGTTGCACCGGAGCGGACATGGCCTCCCTAGACCCTATCGGCGTGAACGGGACAAGCCCTCACGCGTGTTTCGCTCCTCCGAAACAGAGATGCGCCTGGGTCAGTGCATGGATGCGTAGCCGTACCAAATCACAAGAAGCACGAGGCGCGGGGCGAAGGCTGAGCCGGTAAGGCTGGCCAGTGTGATCGCAACCAGTGCGGCGACGCCGCCCGTGCCTGCGGCAAGCTCCCAGTTCGGCAGCGTGTTCGCGCGAATGAGTGCGGGCAGCGCGAGCAGCGTCGACCACGCGGCGCCGGCGATGACGAATGCGCCGCGGCGGAACATGGGCGAGAGCGGCGCGACACGGGTCAGTGCAATGAGACCACGTGCCTCGCTGCGACCGGCGTGTGCAGAGAGAGCGAACACGAGAAGCAGCAAACCCGCAGGGCTTGCGCCGTGACGGAAGTCGGCGACGAAGGCCAGCGCGAACACGAACGCAGCGAGAATGAGATAGAGGCGCCCTGCGCCGATCAGGCGCAATTCCGCAGTGATCAGATCGAGCAGCGGCGCGAAGCTTGGCTTCGCGGCGGGTGCGTTGGCGAAGACCTTTGGCGAAGCACCGGCGTTGAGAAGCTTGCCGATGCGGCCGCCGAGGCTACGGGCGCGACGGGGACGGTGCGGCAGATAGATGAGCCCCGCCACGACGGCGATCGCGATGGCAACGCCGATCCAGGCGATACGCGACTCGACATAGCCGGGCGATAGCAAGCCAGCCATCACGTCGAGATGCACGGAGCCGACGACGTTGAAGCCGCCGCCGATGGAGAAGCTATCCGTGCCCGGCGGTGCGCCAACTTTGAGCGGCGTCACGAAGCCGGCGAAGTCCCACATGTTGGCGCCGAAACTCGGCTGCGCCTTTTCGGTTGCGACGGGCACGGCGATCGAAGCGATCCAAGTGCAGAAATAAGCGAAATCGCCGAAGCCTGAGCGCAGCAGCGGGCGGGCGTCGAAGAGGACACGAAGCGCGGCGAGGCCAATGAGCGCCGGCGCTGCAACGAGCCAAAGTGCGAAGCTGAGTTCGGCGACGTTCAGAGCATCGCGGACGAGCATGAAAGTGGCGAGATAAATCCCAGCGACGTTGAGCGCAGCAAGCAGCGCCAGCAACACCGCTACATCGGCGCCGAAGCGGCCAAGCGCGATGGCGATGCGTGAGGCAGCGGTGACTTCTTCCACCTGCCAGGGTTGGCGGCGCGTTGTGTTGGAACGCAGATAGAGCCACGCCACCGGCAGCATCAGCGTCGACACCACGATGCCGAGCGAAACGCCGAGGAATGGCGATGTCATCTCCGGTAGTCGGTCGCCGATGGCGATCTTGATGCCGCCGCCATTGTCGAGCGGCAGCATGTAGCGTGCGCCGACCGGCGCCACGATCAGCATCAGCCAAAGCGCGCGACTGCGCAGATAACGCGCCAGCGACGTGCCGAGCGAAGAATTGGAGACCGCAACGGCGCTCATGCAGCCAGCACTTTTCCGGTTTCCACGCGCAGTGTTTGGACGGCGTGTGGCGCCAACTCATCGGCCAAGTGCGTGGTCATGATCACCACGGCTTCGCGCGCACGATCAAGGATGAGCGCGCTCAGTTTGCGTGCGGTCTCGGCGTCGAGCTCGGCGGTGGGTTCGTCGAGCGCCAACAGCTGCGGCGCGCCGAGCATGGCTTGCGCGAAGATGAGCCTGCGGCGCATGCCGCCGGAAAAGCTGGCGATCCGGTTGTTGATGTCGGCATGCAGGCCGATAGCGTCGGTGATGGCGCCGAATTGTTTGTCGGCTTGCGATTGGTTGAGGCCTTTGAGCGCGGCGATGTGCAGAGCGAATTCGCGCGCGGTGAGATCTTCGGGAAGATCGACCGCTTGCGGCGCATAACCGAGTGTTTGACGCAGCGGGCCGCGCGCGCGGCTGCCATTCCACGCAATCGCGCCGCTGTTGGGGCGTTCGGCGCTGGCGACAAGGCGAAGCAAAGTCGACTTGCCCGCCCCGCTCGGTCCGGTGAGCAACGTCAGCCCCGGCGTGAAAGCAAGCGTGACGTCCGCGAGCACGCGCTTGCGGCCATAGCTTTTGGTCACGCCCTTCAATTCAAGAGACGCCATAATCCTCCGCCCATAACTCTGCCGCGCACGTATTCTGCGCTCAGGATGCGGATTTTAGCGTCTCTGGATGCAGCAATCACCAGGCGGTTGAGCGGACGCCGGGGCGCCCGCTTGCGCCTCAGTGGTGATTGAACAGGCCGATGAGCCAGTTGAGCGCGGCTGGGTGCACGATGAGCTCGTAGCCGACCAGCAACAGCAGGCCCACGAACAGATAGCCCAGGAGGTGTTCGAAGATGCGGCCCATTTTGCGTTCGCGGCCAGAGCGCGAGAGCGGAACGCCGGTGGTGCGCGAAATCTTTCCTTCGAGCGCCGACAAGCCGATGGCGCGCCGCCAAGAGAAGGAAACGCCAGGAATGTGCGTGCCTTGAGAATGTGATCTCGTCATCTGCGCTCTCCGTCGATCCCCGTGACGTGAGCGGTGGGCTGCAGCGCTGAACAGAGTGTTAAGGCGCCGCGATCGTTTCGTAAACGCATCGACTACGCGTCAGCAGTGCTGACGTGGCGCCAGGCTTGCGGCAGAAACACCAGACCGGCGGCGACACCAGCGAGCCCCTCGGCCAAATGCGCGCCGACTTCGACGCGTTCGCCCAGCGCGAAAGCGAGAACGCCGTAGGCGAGCAACGCGAGGCCAACGCCGCCAAAGCCAACCGCGCCCGCTGTAGAGACCATCGCAGCGTTTGGAAGGCGCGTGATGGCGCGCAATGACCGCATGCGGCGCGCCGTGAAGAAGAGCGCGAGCAGAACGAGGGCGAGCGCGCCGACGGCGAGCGGTCGCGTCACCGCGTCCTGGAGGTGATGTGCGATCGAGGCCGCACGACAGGCGACGGCGTCGCCATTAGCGACGCCCAGTTCGCGACAGCGTTGCTCCGTGTAAATAATGTTTGCGGGATCGTCGGTCACGAAGTTGGGTCCAACCGCGCGCGCAAAGACTGCGTTGAAGATGCCCATGAGACCGATTGCAAGTCCGGCAACACCCGCCAACAACCAGGCGGCCGCGAAAATACGGCCTAACGTTGCGGTCAGCGAGAGATATCCCGCATCGGCGTGTGCGCGCGCGATCTGTTCCGGTGTGCCAAAGCGCGCGATGGCGGCGCGTTCGGCGTCGGCGCGTGATAGGCCTGACACTACGGCGTGTTCCACCGCCTCTTCCAGATGCGCTTGTGCTTCCTGCAGAACGCGTCGGCCACGCGCGCCAGTTCCGCAAAGAAGATCGAAGAGCCGATCTAAATAGGCGTCAACGGTGACGATCATCGCACTACTCCTGCCACGCCAGCACGGCTTGGACGCCGCGTGCGAGGCGCTTCCAGTTTTCCGATTTCTTTGCGAGTGCGGCACTGCCGGCGCGAGTGATGTGATAGACGCGGCGCTTGCGCGCGCCATCGCGTTCCCATTCCGACGTGACGAAGCCTTCGCGCTCAAGTTTCTGCAGCGCGGGATAGACGGTGCCTTCAGGAAAGTCGCAAACGCCGCCGCTGCGTTCGCTCAGCGCCGTGACGATGGCGTAGCCGTGCGCGGACCGAGCGCGAAGGACGGCGAGCAACAACAGGTCCAACTGACCGCGTGGGTTTTCTTGCATACTTAGATTATCTAGGTATAGGAAAGCTTGGTCAACGCGGAGAGTTAAGGTTGGCGCCAGCGCGACAGTCAACATGGCGTGTGTGTTCCGGCGTCTTTATCGCGGCCGCTGTCTTCGCGACGCCTGCCGCGGCAGGACCACCCTACCTCTCGGACGATCCGATCCCCACGGAGTTTCGGCACTTCGAGATCTATACGCTGGCTGCCGGTGAGCATTCGCGCGAGGGCGACGCGGGGGCCGCCGGTATCGACTTCAACTATGGCGCTACGCCGGACCTTCAACTGACAGCAGTGTTTCCCATCGAATGGGAGCGTCCGCATGGCGTTGGTCTGTCGGGCGGGATCGGCAATATCGAGATTGCCGCTAAGTTTCGTGTTCTGCATCAAGAGAGCTTTGGTTGGGACGTCGCAATCTTTCCGCGCGTCTTCTTGCCGAGCGTGTCGGACAGTTTTGGAACACAACACGCGTCGTTGCTGATCCCGGTCTGGATTGGGCGCGACATGGGCGATTGGTCGACGTTCGGCGGCGGCGGATGCGAACTCAATCAAGGTGGCGAGGATCAGAATTTTTGCCTCGCAGGCTGGGCTCTGACGCGTTCCGTTTCGGAGCGCCTACGCATTGGCGGCGAGGTCTTCCGTCAAACAGCAGACACGCGTGATGACGTCGCTTCGACGTCGCTGGGCATCGGCGCAACCTATGACCTCAGCCAGAACCAGCACCTGCTTGGATATCTCAGCCGTGATGTTTCCAGCGTTGAACGGACCTCTTGGTACACATCGCTTCTCTTTACGTTTTAAGGACCGACATGAACGACCGCATCGATGCACAAGCCGTTCTAAGCAAAGTGCCGGCTGTCACGCTGGGATTCTGGATCATCAAGATTCTGGCGACGACGCTTGGGGAGACCGGAGGCGACACCGTCACCATGACATGGCTTGGAGAGACCACCGCGAACGCCAATCCAAACGGCTATCTCATCGGCACGGCTATTTTCTTTCTGCTGCTATTGGCGCTGGTCGCGATCCAGGTCATTGCCAAGCGGTTTCATCCGTTTCTGTATTGGGTGACAATTATCGCTTCGACGACGGCGGGCACGACACTTGCGGATTTTTGCACGCGGTCGCTGGGCATCGGGTACCTCGGCGGATCGACCATCCTGCTGAGCTTGGTAATTGCATCGCTGGGCATTTGGTACGTGTTCGAGCGCTCAATTTCGGTCGACACCGTGAACACGCCGCGCGTCGAAGCCTTCTATTGGACGACCATCACGTTCTCGCAAACGCTGGGCACGGCCTTGGGCGATTGGATGGCGGCTGGCTCAAGTGATCCAGCGGCGACGACTGGCTCTCTTGCACTCGGCTATCTGGGCGGCGCGATGGTCTTCTCTGTGGCGCTGATCATCTGCGCGGCGCTCTATTTCTTGACCAAGGTTTCGCGGACCATCCTGTTTTGGGTGGCCTTTATTCTGACGCGGCCGTTGGGCGCGACAGTTGGCGACTTTCTAGATAAACCCTTTGACCATGGCGGCTTGAACTTGAGCCGTCCTGTGGCGTCACTCATTCTTGCAACGGTAATCATGGCGCTCATTCTGGTGTTGCCGCAGCGGGCCGGACAACATCCAGGGAAGCCAACGGAAGCCTCAGCTTAGTCCAGGGAGTCGCGAAAATGGTCCACAAGCCAAGGGTGGCGCTGTTGGCGCTAGCTGCATCGCTTATGTGCGCGGCATGCATGACGACCAGCGCTCAGCCTGCCTCCGATCGCGCGGCCATGCATGTTGTCGCGCACTATGCGGGCCCTGACGGGGGTTGGGACTTCTCCACCGTCGATCCAGTGCATCGCCGCCTTTACATATCGCGCTCGAACGGCATCACCGCGCTTGATCTCGACACCGGTCACGTAACGCCGCTGCTTGCCGCCGGGTCACGCACGCACGTGGCGCTGCCCGTCAACAATGGTGCGGACATCCTCGTGACGGATGGCGGATCAGCCGGTGCGTTCATCGCTGATGCACAAACCGGCGCGATCCGCGTTTCGGCCATACCCACGGGAAGTAAGCCAGACGCCGCGTTCGTTGAGCCGACGACGGGGATGGCGTGGGTGATGGACAATGCCGATGGCGGCATCGCGCTGGTCGACACGCACGCCGGGCGGCTGGCCGGGCGCGTTGCTGTTGCAGGAGCGCTAGAGTCTCCGGTGACGGACGGACAGGGAACGGTATTCGTCACAGTTGAAGATCATTCCGAAATTGCCGTCATCAACGCGCGGTCGCTAACCGTCACCGCACACTACTCGCTTGCGGACTGTGAGGAACCGACGGGCCTGGCGTACGATGCACGCGACCAGCGATTGGTGGCGGAGTGCGCAAATGGAATGGCGAAGATCGTGTCGGCGCGCGATGGGCGGATACTTGGCAGTATTCCGATCGGACCACGGCCTGATGGCCTTATTGTCGATGCGCGCCGCAATCTCGTGTTTGCACCAACCGGCGGCGATGCGCACATGACCATCATCGATCCCGAGCATATGCGGGTTGTAGGTACGGTTGAAACACGCGCAGGCGCACGAAGCGGCGCGCTCGATCCGCGGTCGGGCAATGTCTATTTGCCTTCCGGTGAATTTACCCCGCCCGCGACACCGGGCGGTCGTCCAACGCTTGTGCCAGGCTCGTTCCAAATCTTAGAGATCGGCAGCTAACTGCAGCGTGCTGTCTGCCCCATGGCGTGGAGGCGGCGTGAGGCGAGCGGCGCGATTTGGTGTTCGTCACGCATACACGCGAGTTGGGCGTAGAGTTGAGCGGCGAGCGCGGGGTCACTGACGCGAACCATGTCGGCGAGATTCATCATCGACGGCGGGAAGTTCTGGGACGCCGCCCGTTCGTAGAGCGCGCGGGCGCGGCCTGGATCGCGCGGCGCGCCGACGCCATCGCGATAGAAGGTGGCGAGCATATGCAGGGCATCGACTTCGCCGGCGTCGGCGGCGTGCTGAAGGTACGGAATAGATGCGGTAGGGTTGCGTGGACCGGCGGGTGAGTCACGGAGCCAACGCGCATAGTAATATTGACCGCGCGGATCGCCATGCTCGGCGGCGGCTTGCAGTAGATGGCCGGCTTCAACCTGCGACGCAACCGGCGCGCGCGCATCAGGCGCGATCAGTTGCGCGAAATCGATTTGCGCGGCGATGAGCCCGCTTTGCGCTGCTTGCGCCAGCCGAGCGCGCGCGACAGCTTCGGTGATCGGCGCGTTCGGCGCCGAGCGGCGGAGCGTCCAACTCATATAGAGGCCTGCGCGATAGTTCTGCGCGGAAGCTTGATCGCAATAGGCGCTCGCGGCGGTTGGGCTCGGCAAGAAGTTCGCCGCGCCTGCGAGATGGCCGAGGCACGCCAGCGTTTGGGCGAAGGCTTCGCCATGCTCGGCGGCGGCTTTGATCTGTTCGGTCTGGGCGGTATTGAGACGACTGGCGGCTTCGCGCCATGGCAGCGTCTCGAGTTGCGCTTCGGTGAGCCCGAAGCGTGGCGCGGGAAGCGCGGTTGGGGTGACCGTCACGGCGTCCGTGGCATGCACGCTATGAAGCGGCGACGCGCGGAGTGCCGTCATCAGGCGGCTCGCGCCGATGCCGACGGCGAAAAGAAGCAGCGTCATCGCAGTTAGCGCAGCGATGCGCCATCCCTGCTTCCGGGGCTCCACGACGGGAGGCTTGGGCGCTTGCGTCGAGGTCGGCGGCAGCGGCTCGGCTGTCTTGAGCGGCGACATCACCACCGGTTCAGGCGCCAGCGGTTGCGGCGCCGAACGCGCTCCAAGCGCTGCGCGCACTCTGGCGAGCGCTAGTGGCAGCGCGTCGGCGTCACCTTCAGTTGTCGTGAGCGCTTCGATCTGAGCGATCAGCCCTTCGAAACGCTGTTTGAAGATTACGCGGTCGCTGGCGTCGAGATTGGTATGGGGTGCGGCTTCGAAGGAAGCGGGCAACGCGCCATCGTCGAGTTCGGCGCAGACGAGCTTGTTGCGCTCCATTGCCAGTGTGGCTTGTCCGGCGAGGCGCGGTTCGTTGGAGGCTGCCGGCGACCAGAGCGCGAGCACGCAACTGGCGTCGGCGATGACCGCGGTCAGGTCGTCGGCGTCGCCAAGCGTCCTGGGCGCCACGTCAAAACCCAGTTCTGCGAGCGCCCCGGCGATGGCGTTGGCAGACGCCTCATCCGCGGACGCAGCAGCAATGACGATGTCCGTCATGCATCCCTCGCCAGCGTTGGTTGAACAGAGCCTGACGCGCACCCGTCAAGCGGCGCACCTGCACATTGCGCCGACTTAACGAAGTACCCGTGCTCGTGATCAGGTCTTCGGCTGATCGGCGACGCGGATGTGCAGTTCTTTGAGTTGCTTCGGCGTCACTTCGCCTGGCGCGTTCATCATCAGGTCTTGGGCCTGCTGGTTGAACGGGAAGACGATGACTTCGCGGATGTTGTCGACGCCGGCCAGCAGCATGACGATGCGGTCGACGCCCGGCGCTGAGCCGCCGTGTGGCGGGGCACCGAAACGGAAGGCGTTGAGCATGCCGCCGAACTTCTCTTCGACCACCTCGCGCCCGTAGCCGGCAATTTCGAAGGCTTTGATCATGATGTCGGGCTTGTGGTTGCGGATAGCGCCCGAGCTTAGCTCAACACCGTTGCAGACGATGTCGTACTGGAAGGCGGTGATCTTCTCGATCGTCTCGCGATCGTTGGGATCGAGCTTCAAGAACTTCTCGTGGTCGTAGTTCGGCATCGAGAATGGGTTGTGGGAGAAGTCGATCTTCTTCTCTTCCTCGCTCCACTCGTACATCGGGAAGTCGACGATCCAGCAGAATGCGAATTGGTCTTTGTCGGCGAGACCTAACTCATCTGCCACCTTGTTTCGGGCTTGGCCGGCGAATTTGTAGAAAACGCTCGGATCACCAGCGACAAAGAAGCAAGCGTCGCCAGCCCTTAAGCTCAACTGCGCGCGAATGGCCTCCGTGCGCTTGGGGCCGATGTTTTTCGCAACGGGTCCGGATCCCGCCAAGTAAGTCTTGCTGCCAAGTCCTGACCCTTGCTCCACACCACCTTTGGCCGAAAGCTCTTTGAACTGGCTCTGCGAAATCTCAAAAAGTGGATCGGTCGTCCCATAAGCGTCCACAGACCCTGGCGGCAGCGGCTCTTCCTTCCAGAAGATGTAGCCGAGTCCGGGCTGGCCTTCGCTTTGCGCCCACGCGTTCATTCGATCGCAAAAAGCCCGACTGCCGCCATTCGGCGCCGGGACTGCCCAAATCTGAGCTTTCGGATTCTTCTCCAAGATTTGCGCAAACACCTTGAAGTCTGACATCGCGAAGTGCTGCGAGACATCGGCGAGGATCAGCGGATTGCGGAGGTCTGGTTTGTCGGAGCCGTACTTCGAGATGGCTTCGGCGTACGGAATGCGCGGGAAGGCGTCGGCCGGCGTGACGCGTTTGCCGTTGGCGAATTCCTGGAAGACGCCGGAGAGCACGGGCCCGACCGCGTTGAACACGTCTTCTTGGGTGACGAAGCTCATTTCCAAATCGAGCTGGTAGAACTCACCCGGTGAACGATCAGCGCGCGCGTCTTCATCGCGGAAGCATGGCGCGATTTGGAAATAGCGGTCGAAGCCGGCGACCATCAGCAATTGTTTGAATTGCTGCGGCGCCTGCGGGAGCGCGTAAAACTTGCCGGGATGCAGACGTGATGGCACGAGGAAGTCGCGCGCGCCTTCGGGGCTGGACGCGGTCAGGATCGGCGTTTGGAATTCGGTGAAGCCGGACTCGATCATGCGCCGGCGCAGTGACGAGATCACTTGGCTGCGCAGCAAGATCGATTTGTGCAGCTTTTCGCGACGCAGATCGAGGAAGCGATATTTGAGGCGCAGCTCTTCCGGATAGTCCGGCTCGCCGAACACCGGCAGCGGCAGCTCTTCAGCGGCGCCCAGCATTTCGAGTGCGCTGGCTTGCACTTCGATGCCACCGGTCGGCAGGTTGGCATTGGTGGTTTCGGCAGTGCGCTCAACCACCTTGCCATCGATCTGAATGACGCTTTCGGCGCGCGTCTTCTCCGCTGCCGCGAAAGCAGGTGAGGACGGTGCGATGACAATCTGGGTCAGGCCGTAATTATCGCGGAGGTCGATGAACAGCAGTCCGCCATGATCGCGCTTGCGGTGCACCCAGCCCGATAGACGCACGGCTTTGCCAGCGTCGGTGGGCCGCAACTGGCCGCAGGTATGGGTACGATAAGCGTGCATTCAAGGCTCCGAGCGATTCGGGGAGTTTAGGCGAGAGTGCGCGGAGAGGCGCAGGGGTGCGCGGGCTTGTCAAGGCAAGCGCGAAGCGCCCATCTGCAGGACAGATGTGCAACCTCTATTCCATGACCAAATCGCGTGAGGCGGCCGTGGCCTACACCCGCGCCATGCGCGACAAGACCGGCAATCAGCCGCCGCTGCCGGCCATCTTTCCCGATCAGCTGGCGCCCGTGGTGCGCAAGGACCGCGATGGCGTGCGCGAGATGTTGAACATGCGCTGGGGCTTTCCGCCGGCGGGCGGCGGCAAGCGCCCGGTGACCAACGTGCGCAATCTCGACAGTTCTTATTGGCGTGGCTGGCTGCGCGACGGTTTTCGCTGCCTCGTACCGGCGACGAGCTTCGTTGAATACACCGACGCTTCGCCGAAAGTGGCGCATTGGTTCGCGC
>JBAQGO010000031.1:0-13220 GCA_049287825.1 Vitreimonas sp.
GGAGCGTCTTCAACTCCGCGAGCACAAAGTCTTCCGTCCACCAACCAGTGGCCGTGACGCCATCGACGGTCTTCTCCTTGCGCCGATCCGCAAACTCGGGATGCGCCGCAACGTCGGTCGTGCCGGAAATCTCGTTTTCATGGCGGCACACCAGCACGCCATCGCGCGTCATCACCAGATCCGGTTCGATTGCATCCGCACCCTGATCGATCGCGCGCCGATACGCTGAGATGGTGTGCTCGGGCCGCTCACCAGAGCAACCGCGATGTCCAATCACCAAAGGTCGCGCGCCGTTCGATCCGCTCATGCTCGCACAACCCGCCAACGCCGCTGCACCCAATAGGACATCGCGCCGCCTCAAATACGCTCGTCTTGCGGCGCGAGCTTCGTCATCGACAAGCCCATGAACAGGATCGACGCGGCAAACAACAGACACCAAGCGCCGAACGTGGCGTCGAGCGTTGGGTCGATGTTCGGGAACGCCCGCGGGAATTCGTGCGTGAGAAAGCCATTGAGCAACAAGCCCGGCAGCGCCACGCCGATCGCTGCTTCGCCTTCATCGCCGCGCGCTTCCTTCAGCAGCTTCAAGCAGATGAACGCCGCCGCCACGCCCACCACCGGCGCGGAAAGAAACGTCCACAGCCGCATCGATTCATCTGGGAGAAAGAAATAACCGCCCGCGAAGCGGAAAATCGCGGCGATCACCAGCCACAACACAAAGCCGAGACCCATTGCGCGTAAAATCATGTCGTCCCCCTCAACAGAAGCGGTCAGGCCCTCAACATTTCACGCGAGATGATAACGCGCATGATTTCGTTGGTGCCTTCGAGAATACGGTGCACGCGCAGGTCGCGCACGATGCGCTCCACTTCGTAGTCGGCCAGATAGCCGTAACCGCCATGCAGCTGCAGCGCCTGGTCAGCGACTTTGAACGCAGTGTCGGTGACGAAGCGCTTAGCCATCGCGCAATATTTGGTCGCGTCTGGCGCCCTAGCGTCGAGTTTGCGCGCCGCCGCGTGCAACAGCGTGCGCGACGCCGCGAGATCGGTCTCCATGTCTGCCAGCACAAACTGCGTGTTCTGGAAATCGACGATGCGCTTGCCGAACTGCTTGCGCTCCTGCACGTAGGCCAACGCGCGATCCAGCGCATCCTGGGCGCCACCGAGCGCGCAGGCCGCGATGTTCAGGCGCCCGCCGTCCAGGCCGCGCATCGCGTACTTGAAGCCCTCGCCCTCCGGTCCGATGCGATTTTCCACAGGGATACGGCAATTGTCGAAACTCACGATCGCCGTCGGCTGCGCGCGCCAGCCCATCTTGTCTTCGGCTTTGCCGAACGAGAGACCGGGCGTCTTGTTCTCCACCATCACCGTGGACACGCCCTTCGGCCCGTCCTCGCCGGTGCGGCACATCACGACATAGAGATCCGAAAATCCGGCGCCGGAGATGAACGCCTTCGAGCCGTTCATCACGTAGTGCGAATTGCCGTCGGGCTTCGCGGTTGTGCGCAACGCGCCCGCGTCTGAACCCGATCCCGGTTCGGTCAAACAATACGAAGCGATCGTCTCCATCGTCGTCAATTTCGGCAGCACTTTCTGGCGCTGCTCTTCGTCGCCGAACGAGTCGACCATCCACGCGCACATGTTGTGGATGGAGAGAAACGCCGCGGTCGACACGCAGCCGCGCGACAATTCTTCAAAGATCAGCGCCGCATCCAGACGCGACAAAGCCGAGCCGCCAACATCCTCCCGCACATAAATGCCGCCGAAGCCAAGCCCCGCCAACTCCTGCAGGACGCCGCGATCAAGCCCCTCATCTTCCCAACGCGCCGCGTTGGGCCGCAGCTTTTCGCGCGCGAATCCGCGCGCCGTTTCAACAATCAGCTGTTGGTCTTCGTTCAAGTCGGCAGACATGCGTCCCTCTTGTTCCCGCTTATAGCCCGCCATCGGAAGGGCACTAGGGTTTCATGGTCCGGAACCGCGTGCGGTCGAGCAGGGTTGCACTCCGTTAGCGCGCGAATGAGGCGCGCCACGGGAGAAATGAATGTTGAAATCATTTGGAATCGCGGCGGCCGCGGCCGGCGCGTTGTGCCTTGTTGCATGCGGACCGGGCGGCGCGGAAAAGGCCGGCGAACGCGCCGACTCCGCCGTCGAGAATGCAACCCAGGGCCATGAAAACATGGGCGATGGCCCGTTGGAGCAAGCCGGCGAGTCCGTGGATCACGCCACCGGAACCCAGCGCCAAGGTGACGCCGCGGACGCCGTCCATGACGCGACGGACGGTAACCCAAACACGCGCCCTTAACGGAACTTAGGCCTTGCGGCGACGTTGTGGCGAACAGCGGCAATATCGCCGCATCCGGTGCCCATACATCCGCAGGGCGCTCTCTTAGGAGAAACGCATGTTGAAATCGATCCTGGCCGCGTCAGCCGTGGCCTGCCTCGTTGGGCTCGCCGCCTGCGGCCAAAGCACGACGACGACGGAATCTACGACGGTCGAAAGCACGACCGTACAATCTGATACGAGCATGGCGCCGTCGACCGATACATCCATGTCGACATCCACCGATACGTCGACGGGCGGTTCAACGACCACCCAAAGCACCACGACGCACAGCACGACCACGTCGCCATAAGCGATTTGGTAATGCGCGAAATCCCCTCGAGGCCTCGCCTCGGGGGGATTTTCTTTGCCTAGTGCCGTGTGGTTGTGAGCGCCGGGCCGCCGCCGAAGGCGCGATACGTCGCGATCGCGGCGCTGGCTTGAGCTCGCTCGGCGCTGATCCGCGCAAGGCGCGCGTCGATCAATTGCTGATCGGCCGTGAGGCGATCGGCTAAGCTTTGCAACCCTGCCGTATAAGCAGCGCGCGCGCCATTATCGCTGGTGGTTGCGGCTCGTTCTGCAGCGCGTGACGAATCAAGGCGCATGCGGCCTTGATCCAATGACACGAGAGCGTTCGAGGCTTCACCCACGGCTTGCGTCACCGTTTGACGATACTCAATCAGTGACTCTTGAAATTGCGCATTACGCTGCCGCGACTGTGCACGCAGTGCGCCCCAATCGAACAAGGGCAGCGTGATCAAAGGCTGCGCTGTCGCCACCGATGATGTGCCAACCAGCGGCGATCCGATGACATTCTGCGAGGTCGTGATGGCGCCGATCAGATTGATCTGCGGCAGCATATTCGCGCGCGCATCGGCCAGCGCCGCCGCTGCGAGAAGCGTCTGCGCTTCGGCGCGGGCGACATCGGGGCGGAGCCGGATGAGATCGGCTGGCGCGGCCGGCGCCCCGGTCAGCGGCAAGGTCGGCGTGTCGCGCTGCGTTTCCAGCGCGATTCGAACGGCGTCGTTTTCCGCGCCCGGCGTCGCGCCGCGTAAAACCGCGAGCTGATTTTCCGCCACGCGCTGAGCGATCACGGCATCAGCAACGCGCGCGTGCGTGCTCTCCGCTAAGCGATGCGCGTTGGCCGCGTCAGCTGGCGCGGCAATGCCGGCGTTGGCGCTGGTGTCGAGAATGCCGGCGAGTTGATCCGCCGATTGATAGAGCTCTTCCAACGCGGCACGAGTGTTTTGCGCCGCGCGCAGATCGACATAGGCTTGCGCCACGTCGGCTGCCAGCGCGACTTGCGCGCCCCGTTGATCGGCGCGCGCGCTCAGCGCGTTGGCGCGTGCGCCCGCCACGGCAGCCGCGAAGCGACCAAACAGCGGCACCTCCCACGAAACTTGCGGCCCGTAGCTGCCCGTCATCTCTTCGTTATGCGTGGCAGAATCGACGTTGCGCGAATAATTGCCCGACGCGACGGCCGACAGGCTTGGCAGCGTCGTCCCGATATTGGCTTGGTTCTGCGCCCGCGCCTCGCGGACGCGCAGCGCCGCCAGCTGCACGGTCGGACCGTCCTGAAGCGCTTCCGAAACCAACTGGTTCAGGGTCGGATCGTTGAACTGCGTCCACCAGTCGGTCAGCGGCTGGTCGGCGGCCACCGGCGCGTCCACCCAGGTCGTCGGCATCGGCGGCGCGGTCGCGTGTTCGCGTGGAAACAGGACGCACCCGCACAATGCCAGCATCGACGCTGACGCAACGCCAAGCTTCAGCGCGCGGACGCTTGCGGATCGGCTCATTTATTAAACTCCAGCAACACCTTGGGCCGTCGTGCATCTGCCCGTTGACTTAGATGCATCCCATTCACAATTAGCGAACGAACATTCGCTTTATTGGCGCCGCAGCAAAGCATTTCAAGGTTCACCCAGGTCTCAATGTCCCGCCTTGCCAGCCCCGAACTCGCTGAGCGCCGGCGCCGCCAGATCCTGGATGCGGCGCTCGACTGCTTTAGACGCCGCGGCTTCCACCAAAGCTCAATGCAGGAAATTTGCGCCGCGGCGGGCATCTCCGCGGGCGCCCTGTACCGGTATTTTGGGTCAAAAGCCGAAATCATCACCGCCATTGCCGAAGACGAACGCCGCGATTCATCGCTCGTCTTCAGCGCGGCGAACGGGACGGTCATAGACGGCCTCTGCAAGGTCGCGGAGCGCTTCTTCCAGAAGCTCGCCGCAGGAGACGGTGCGCTGGTCGCAGATGTGCTGGCTGAAGCGTCCCGTGATCCCATTTTGGCTAGAAATTTAGCGTTATTCGATAAACAATATGTGATGGCGTGCGCTGAGATGATCGGCGCCGGTCAGGTCCGGGGTGAGGTAGACCCCGCCCTCGATCCGATAGAGGCGGCGCAGACGCTGTTCGCCGCCATCGAAGGCGTGGGGCTCCGGGCCGCCACGTTTGGGCAAACACAGTTTGAGGGGGCCGCCGCGCAATTCCGCGGTTTGGCCGAGCGTTACTTGGCGGTGCGGGCATGAACGTTCTTGAGAAAATGACGAAGCCGTTCCAGCGGCAGCCGGAAGACGAGATCGCAGACACGACGATCGAAGCGGCAAACGACGATCCGGGCGCGAAGGGCCGCCGGCGCCGCATCGTGATCTTGGGCGCCATCGTGGTGCTTGCCGCCGCGATCGGCATTTACGTGATGTCGCATGTCATCGGCGCGGAAGAAAACCGCGCGCCACCTGTCGACCAGACGCAGGTGGTTTCCGTGACACCGCTGACGGCGCACGCGTTCACACCGCACGTGGCGCTGCTGGGCGAAGTGCGTCCGAAGCGCGACATCCACGTGTTCGCAACTGCGTCCGGCGTGCGCGTCCTTCAAGTGCTGGCCGATGAGGGCGACACCGTCCGCCAGGGCCAACCACTGGCGCGCCTCGATGTTGCGATGGCGGCCGCCCAAACCAGCGCAGCGCAAGCCAGCGTGGCGGAAGCGCAATCCAATGCCCTGCGCGCACGCGACGAGTACCAGCGCGCGGAATCAATCCGCGATTCCGGCGCGCTTTCCAGCGAAGCGATCGAGCAGCGCCACGCCGCTTCCGTCGCTGCCGAAGCGCGGCTGGCGGCCGCGCGCGCGCAACTCGCTTTGGTCAACGCACAGGTGCAGGGCGGCTACGTGCGTGCGCCTGTTGCGGGATTGGTGATTTCGCGCTCGGTGCAGTTGGGCGCGATGGTGAATACGCAGGAGATGTTCCGCATCGCAGGCGATAATCGTCTCGAAGTCAGCGCGCAAATCTCGGAAACTGACGTAACCTCCATGCGTACAGGTCAAGCGGCCGTGTTTCGCCTAGGGGACGGCTCGACGGTGCAAGGCACGCTCTCGCGCGCACCCGCGTCGATCAATGAGCGCACCCGCACCGGCGAGGCGCTCTTTGACCTACCGCAAGACACGCGCGTGCGGGCAGGTATGCATTTGAGTGGCGAGATTGAGCTTGGCCAACGCCAAACGCTGGCGGCGCCGCAGGACGCCATCCGCTATGACGAGGGCCGCGCCTACGTGTTCGTGGTCAGCCCAGACCATCGCGTACACAAAAGCTACGTGACGCTCGGCGCTCGCGAAGGCGATCTGGTTGAGATCGTCGGTGGAGTGGCTGTCGGCGCAAACATAGTCGGCTCTGGCTCGGCGTTTTTGCGCGACGGAGACCAAGTGCGGTCCGCAACCGCCCCTGCTCCGCAACGCGCGACGGACGCTGGACAATTGCGCGGCCGTCAAGACGGCTGAGGAGCGCGCTCGATGGCTTGGAACATTTCGGCAGGCGCGATCAAGAATCCGATCCCGCCAATTCTGCTCATCCTCGGACTCGTGTTCGCGGGGCTGACGGCATACGCCAAGCTGCCGATCAATCAGCTGCCAAATATCGAGTTTCCGGAATTCGTCGTTAGCGTTTCTCAACCGGGCGCCGCGCCGGTGGAAATGGAAACACAGATCGCCCAGCGCGTCGAAGCGGCGCTGACGACCGTGCAAGGCGTGCGGCGCGTGAACACAACGATTCGCCCCGGCAACACCAGCGTCGACGTGGAGTTGCAAATTGGCGCCGACCTGAACCGCGCCGTGGAAGACGCGCGCGACGCGCTGACGCGCATCCGTCCTGATTTGCCCGGCGACATCACCGAGCCCGCGATCTATCGCCAGGACGCGGCGGCGCAGCCGATCGCCTATTTCGCGGTCGAAGCGCCAACCATGACCGATGAGCAGCGCTCCTGGTTCATCGACAACGAACTGTCGCGTGAATTGCTGGCTGTGCCCGGCGTCAACAAAGTTTCGCGCGATGGCGGCGTCGATCGCGAAATCCGCGTCGAGCTCGATCCGGAGCGGCTGACCGCGTACGGCGTCACCGCCGACACCGTCAGCCATCAATTGCGCTCCATGAACGCAGATCTGCCTGGCGGCCAAGCGGAAATCAGTGGCCAGGCGCAATCGATCCGGACGCTTGGCTCCGCGGCCACCGTCGCCGATCTCGCGGAAATCCGCTTAACCGGCGCCGACGGCCAAAGCGTACGCCTCGCCGACCTTGGCGCGGTGACCGATTCCGCGAGCGAAGTGAGTTCAATCACCCGCTATAACGGTCAGCCCGTGGTCTCCTTCGCGGTGAGCCGCGCCAAGAACGCGAGCGAAGTGCGTGTGTTCGACGCCGTGCAGGAACGCCTTCGCCACGTCGAGCAAGCGCATCCCGGCGTGCACTTCCGGCTGATCTTCACGCCCGTCAACTTCATCCGCGGAATGTACGAGAGCTCGATCAGCTCTCTCTTGGAAGGCGCGCTCCTCGCCTGCTTCGTCGTTTTCCTGACGCTGCGCGACTGGCGCGCGACGCTGATTGCGGCGGCCGCGATTCCTCTGGCGATCATTCCCACTTTCGCGGCGCTGCAATTGTTCGGCTTCACCATCAACATGATGACGCTGATCGCGCTGGCGCTGGTGGCCGGCGTCTTGGTCGACGATGCGATCGTCGAAATCGAGAATATCGTCCGCCACATACGCATGGGGAAAAAGCCGTACGAAGCGGCGATGGAAGCGGCCGACGAAATCGGCCTGGCGGTCGTTGCGACCAGCGCCTCGATTATCGCAGTGTTCGTGCCGGTCGGCTTCATGGGCAGCCAGACAGGCCAATGGTTCAAAGAATTCGGCCTCACCGTCGCGATCGCGACGTTCTTCTCTCTCATCGTCGCGCGTCTCATCACGCCGATGATGTGCGCGCACTTCTTGCGCGACAACGGCCACAAAGAGCCGAAAGGCGACATGGTCGAAATCTATCGCGGCGCGCTGAACTTCGCGATCCGCAGGCCGTGGGCGACGCTGGGTGGAGGTATAATTGTCTTCATCTTGTCGCTGCTGCTGGCGACGCAAGTGCCGATGACGTTTATCCCCCGCTTCAACTCGGACTCCATTCAGGAGAACGTCGAGATTCCACCAGGCACTCCGTTGATCGAAGCCGACCGCGCCATGCGCGACCTCGCAACCCGTGCTTCCCGCGGACCCGATGTGGCCAACGTCTACACTGAATTGCAGGGATCGGAGGGTGCAGCGACCGGGGGCACAATTTTTGTGCTTCTCAAGGACCGTTCTGAGCGCAGCCACACGACCTATTGGGCGCAGCAGCAATTGCGCCCGCTGCTCTCGGGCTATCCCAACTATCGCGTCAGCGTCTCCAACAATCAAGGCGGCTCGCGCGGCGCCGACATCACCGTGCAGTTCGTTGGCGACAACCCCCTGCTCGTGAACGCCGCGGCGGAGCGCCTTGCTACGGCCATGCAGCGTCTGCCGATGCTGGCGGACGCGCATTCTTCGGCGGCGCTGCAACGGCCTGAATTGCAGATTCATCCCCGGCCCGATGATCTCGCGCGCCTCGGCGTGACCAACGCCGCCATTGCATCTGCCGTACGCATCGCAACCAGCGGCGATGTCGAGCAGAACTTGCCTCGCTACGATTTGCCGGACCGCCAAATCCCTATTCGCGTCGTGCTGCGGCCGGACATGCGGTCGAATGTCGACACCATTCGCGCACTTCCTGTGCAATCAACGCTCGGCACGCCTGTGCGCCTCGACGCAGTGGCCAACGTCGATTTTGGCCTTGGCGAAGTGTCGATTGAGCGGCGTGATCGCGAGCGCGCTGTGACCGTAATGGCTAACGTGGTGAGCGGCGATATCGGTTCGGCGCAACGCAAGGTCTTTGACCTGCCTGAAGCGCGCAATCCGGGCCAAGGCGTGCATCTCGCCACCACGGGCGACACTGAGCAGATGCAAGACATGTTCTCCTCCTTCGGCTCGGCGCTGCTCTGGGGTCTGCTGCTCATCTACGGCGTGCTCGTGCTGCTGTTCCGCGACTTCTATCATCCGTGGACGATCATGACGGCGCTTCCGCTTTCGATTGGCGGCGCCTTCGCGGGGCTCTTGATCTCTAATCAACCGCTCTCGCTGTTCGTGTTGATTGGGCTCATCATGCTGATGGGCATCGTGACCAAGAACTCCATCCTCTTGGTCGATTTCGCCATTGAGCAAATCCACAAAGGCATGCCGCGCGACGAAGCGTTGATGGAAGCCGGCATGAAGCGGGCGCGGCCCATTCTGATGACCACGTTCGCCATGGCCGCAGGCATGTTGCCATCAGCGCTCGGATGGAGCGTCGACGGTTCGTTGCGGCAAGGCATGGGTTGCGCGGTGATCGGCGGCTTGCTCGTGTCCACGCTGCTGAGCTTGCTCTTCGTGCCAGCCAACTTCGTGTTGATCGACCGCCTTGAGCGCTTCCTCACCGGCCTATTCGGCGGCAAACGCCGGCGCGAATTGCGAGCCGCCGCCCAAGCGGCGGAGTAGCACTCCCCGCCATTCGTAGGCAGAAGGAGCGCCCACATGCGCGCCTTCCCGCCCCTTCTGATCATGGTCGCCGCCATCGGCGCTGGCGCGACCATGGATGCGGCCATCAAGTATCTGGCGCGGACCAACCCGGTTCTGATTGTCGCGCTGGCGCGCTATGCCTTTGCTTCAGCGATCTCTTTCGCCGTTTGGTGGCATGCAGGACGTCCACGCATCACGCCTGTGATGTGGCGCGGACACGCGCTGCGCGGCATCATCATCGCGTTTTCCGCCGTCACGTTTTTCTGGTCGCTCACTGTGCTGCCACTGGCCGAGGCGGTGACGATTTCCTTCATTTACCCGCTCATCGCGCCATTCGTGGCCCGCGCCATCGTCGGCGAGCAAGTGCGGCCCACCGCCGTGATCGCCGCGATCATCGGCTTCGCTGGCGTGCTCATCGCCGTGCTGGGCACGCCAAGCACCGAAGCCAACGAGCAGCACACGCTCGGCCTGATCGCCGTGCTGTTCTCCGCGCTCACCTTCGCAGTTTCGATGGTGCTGATGCGCGCCCGCGCTTTGGCGGACGGTCCAATCATCGTTAGCCTGATGGCGAGCTTTATTCCGGGCCTGATCGTGGCGGGCCCCGCCATTGCGCTCTCACCGCCGCCGCATATCGCCGACTGGCCGGTGTTTGCCTTCCTGGGCGTCATCGCCGCCCTCTTCATGTATTTGATCTCGCACGCCTACGCGCGCGCGGAAGCGCAGCAGTTGGCGCCGATCCACTACACGGAATTGCTATGGGCGAGTGTTTACGGGTTCGTGCTGTTTCACGAAACACCGCGGCCGCAACTCTACTTTGGCGCAGCGCTCATCATCGCCGCGTGCCTCTACGCCGCCTATCAGGACCGCAAACTGACAGCCAAAGCAGCCGCCAACCCTGCTTAGCGCTTACTTCTCGAGCTGCTGCAAGCGCGACGAGACGATGCCGGAGATCACCACCGCCGCGAAGCAAGCGAACATCAACGCGGCGAAAGTTGAGCCCAATCCAGCATCGAGGTTGGGGAAGATCGTGGTGAAGTTGTTGATCTCGTAGATGCCGAAGAACAGGCCCGGCACGGCAAACACCGACGCCGCTTCAGCGCGGTCAGCCGGACCGACGCCGGAAACTTTGAGCAATAAAAATGTCAGCGCGAAAACGATCAGCGGCAGCAGCATGAACAATGCCGTGACGCCGTTGCCAGGCGTAAACACCATCTGCCCAGCAAAACGGAACGCCGCCGTCACCAGCGCCCACAACACCACGCCGACAATCAACCACCGAAAAACCATGGCCGTCCCCTGAGATAGATTCTAAACTGGCCGTAAGACCTAGCGCGACACGGCGGGCCTTGGCAATCGGCGGACGCCCAACCGCTCCCGCCGCGCGCGCAAGTAGCGCCGGCGATCCGCCAATTGCACGAACGGCCGCCGCCTCAGGGCGAGGGTTGCTGCGCCTTCTTCGCCGCTTCCTCAGCCCGCCGCCCGTTCAATTCGACCATGTGATCGAACTGGGACTCGAACGTCGCCAGACCCTGCGTCATCGAACGGAGCTCGATGATAAAGTTCTGCCGCTCGCTGTGCGGTAAGTAAGCGTCGACGCGATCCCAACCCGGCCAACCCTCGCGCGCTTCGAAACCCAGGATCTGACCATTGTGGCTCGACACCGCCGAGTTGATTTTCGGCGTGCCGGAATTGGGTGTGTAGATCGAGAGCTTCTCGATCGGCTCCAGCACGACGGAATCACATTCCGCCAAAGCGTCGTGCATGCCGAGACGCCCGGCCATCTGGAATGAATGCTCCGATGAATCGACGTCGTGGTACGAGCCGTCGATCAAAGTCACCGACACATCGACAACCGGATAGCCGATCGGTCCCTTCAGCATCGCGTCTTTGACGCCGGCCTCCACGGCCGGAATCCATTGCCGCGGAATGGCGCCGCCGGTGATCTTGTCGACGAATTCGAAACCCTTCCCGCGTGGCTGCGGCTTCACTTGGATGACACAATCGCCGAACTGGCCGTGACCACCGGTTTGCTTCTTGTGGCGGCCGCGCTTCTCGGCGCTCTTGCGGATGGTTTCCTGATATGGCGTCGACGGCCGCGTGTGCGAGACGTCCACGCCGAAGCGCGACTTCAGCCGATCAATCACTGTGCGCAGATGGGGTTCGCCCTGCCCCTGCAGCAGGATTTCGTGCGTGGTCTGGTCGTGCAGAACTGCAAGCCCGCTGTCCTCGTCGACCAGCTTCTGCAGTGCGCCAGACAAACGCACGTCGTCCTTCCGGTCCTTGGTCGCGATCGCCAATTGATAAACCGGGAAACGCTTCCGCAGATTGAACGCGATGGTTTGCTTGCCGCTCGCCGCCAGCAGATCGCCCGCCGCCACCGGATCAAGCTTGCCGATGGCGACAACATCGCCTTCCGGCGCCATTGACGTTTTCTTGGTCTGCGAGCCCTGCACGCTGAACAGCGCCCCAGGTCGGCCAGACGAACCATCGCTCATGGTGATTTGGTCGCTATCGGCCATAGCTTTACCGAACACCCGCGCATAAGCGAGCTTGCCTGCCTGCCCCGCATGCGAGATGCGCATCACGTAGGCGCCGTTGCCCTTAAGGCCCAAGCGCGCCGCCGCGACCTCGGGCGCCGGCGCATCATGGCGGAAGGCTTTCAGCAAGCGCCGCACGCCGTTGCCTTGTGCGGTCGAGCCGAAGAACACCGGCACGATCAGATGCTCGCGCGTCTCGCGGACGAGATCGCCGTAGACTGTGTCGCGGTCCGGCGTTTCGTCGGAGAGCAGTTTCTCCATCAGCGTGTCGTCGTAATCCGCCAGCTGTTCTAGCATGTGGAAGCGCGCTTCGGTTTCGCGTTCGGACAAATCCTTCGGGATATCGATGATCTGCGACGGCTTGCCGTTTTCGTACCGATAGGCGCGCTCCAGCGCCAAATCGACGAAGCCCGTGACCTTCTCGCCTTCCCAGATCGGAATCTGACGCGCCACCAGCGGCAGTCCGCTCACCGGCTGCAGCGCCTCCAGCAAATCGCGAATGCGCCCGCGCGCTTGGTCGATCTTGTTGATGAACAGCGCATGCGGGATTTTGAGATCCTCAAGCTGCCTCAAGAAAGGTTGCAGCAGCACCGCTTTATCCGGATCGGGATCGGCGACCACGATGGCGAGATCTGCCGCCGGCACCGCGTAGTCGGCGTCCGCGAGAAAATCGACGGACCCGGGCGTGTCGATCAGGGCGTAGTGGTCGCCCATGAAGTCGATCGCTGTGAACTGAGTTTCTGTGGACTGGCCCGCCGCGGCCGGGATCGCTCCCGAACCACCCGAGGCGGCTGATGCCAGAGCTTGTATCAACGCCGTCTTGCCCGCCCCGGTCGGACCGACGACGGCAATTGCCCTCACCACGTTTGCCGATTTACTCGCAGGCATGAGCGCTCATCTCCCTTGGAAACGGGCGGCGCCCAGCATTGAAACGGCAGGCGCCGCTTCTGGCCTATATCGGCCTGTTCTCCAGGCCGGACGCGCACTGTTTCACGACGGCAACGAACGTCAAGCGGCGAACTTAAGAGCCGCCGCGCTTTTTCAGTTCCTCGAACACGCGAGCAATGAAGTGCCAATGCGCCTGTGTGGTGGGCATCTTCTGCGCAAGGCCGGGATCGGCCATGGCTTCGCGATTCATTGAAGCAGCGGCCTTGAACATGGCCGGGTCACCTTGTGTGAATTCGTCAATGAGCGTCTGCGCGCGACGGCCGATCGCTAGCGCAGACGGTGTTGTTGGATCGGCATTGGGCCCGAGCGCATCAATGTCCGCAAAGACTTGTGTCCACGCCGCGCTTACGCGCGCTTGATCATCCGCCGTGAACGGACGCGCACGCAATTCCTGCAATTGCTTTGGCGTGTAGTGCTTCTGCGCCAACGCTTCCATTTTGCCGTTCCATTTGAATTCAGACATGGCCGTGCTCCTGACGAGATTTCCGAGTTCGTCCGGAGAAAGGCTGCGTCGATCCGCGAGCCGCGCCCGCGCCGAG
>JBAQGO010000032.1:0-15194 GCA_049287825.1 Vitreimonas sp.
GCCAAAAATGTCATCCGAATCCTTGGCGCAGGAGGACCGCCGTCGAACCCGTAGCGGCCGCGCCGCGTGCGGACTGTCCGTCGTCATCGTGGACGTGCGAAGCACGGCCGGGATCCAGGGGCGAACAAGCAGCTCTACGATCCCTGGATCCCGGTCTCGCTGCGCGAGCCCAGGATGACGGGCGGGGCAGCAATGATGAAATGAAACTAGAGCGCTACCCCGGCGCAGCCTGCCGCAACACGTCCGGGTATCCGCCCGCGATCAGCATGCGCGACCAGTAGCCCTTATCCATCAGCAGGCGGTGCAAACGCTGCAGCCGATAGCACGGCACATGCATGAAAACGTGATGTTCGCCGTGAAAGTGCACCCAATAAGGCGCGATCAGCAGCCGCTCGATCGGATTGGCCAGCGTCGTGCGCGCATGCGTGAACGGATCGTCCTTGGTGTTCACCACTGCATGCTCGGCAATGTTGCGAATGCGCGTGATGAATTGAAACCAGGTAGCCAGCGGCACGAGCCACAGTGCTGGATAAGCCCACCACACGCCCGCCGCGATGCAGATCGCCAGCAGGATCGCATTCATCAGCAGGAAATGCCCGGTCGAGGCATTGACCACTTCGCCGTCCTTGCGCCCGCCAAACAATTGCGCGCGCCGCTGTTTGAAAAACGTCTGCCCCGTCAAATCGCGCACGACTTTGCGCCACAGCGACATGCGCGTGATCGGGAAGGGCGCCGAGAGCGAAAGATCGGGATCTTCCGGCTGCTCCGTGAACTTATGATGCTTCAAATGATAATTTCGATACGAAACCAGCCGCGCCCCCACCGGCGCCGCGCACAACCACTCGCCAACCCAATCATTGACCTTGGCGTTCGAATGCAGCGCCCCATGCGCCGCGTCATGCATCAGGATCGCCAATCCCAATTGCCGCGCGCCGATGATCATCACGGCGAGCACGTAGGTCAGCGGATTGGGCCACACGATGAACATCGCCGCCGCCGCCACGATCAGCGCCCAGGCGCCCGCAACGCACACAAGCCCCAGCCAAGAGGAGCGCTTCGCCAACGGCGCCCATTCTTCGGCCGTGAACACGTCTTTCGGATCGATGCGCGCAACGGCTGGCATGGGCTCACTATATCACGAATTCCGCGTTGCTGGCGCTACAGGCAGGGCGCGGCGCAGCGCCGCCTCGCCGGTCGGCGTAAATTCCACCACACGGCTCTGCCGGCGCCGCCGCGCCCAGCCGCGTTCGTAAATCTGCTCCAGCATCGCCGCCCCTAGCGCGCCCGCTAAATGATTGCGACGCACGCTCCAGTCGAGACACGCACGACACAACGGCCGCTTCAAGCCACGAAGTTCCGCAACGTCCACGCCGAACGCCGCGAGTTTCTCAACGCCAAGCTTGGTCGGCGCCAACGCCTCGTCATCTGCCTTGATCCACTTCGCGCCGATCATCCCATCGAGCAGCGCTACGCCCAGATCGCCCGCCAAATGATCATAGCAAACCCGAGCATGCCGCAGCGCTGGCTCCTTCGGCCCCGGCCGTACGCGCGCCGGCGCCTTGCGCGCCGCAACGCCCATCAAATTCTCGAGCAACCGCGCCACATCCGCATCTGCGAGCCGATAGTAATGATGCCGCCCCTGTTTCTCGACCGCGACCAAACCCGCATCGCTCAACCGCGCCAAATGCGAACTCGCCGTTTGTTTCGCAACGCCGGCCTCAAGCGCCAATTCGCTGGCGGTGAGCGCCGTCCCGCTCAGCAAGGCCGTCAACATATTGGCGCGCGCCGGATCGCCGATGGCGGCGGCGACATGCGCGATGCTGGGTCCACTTGGCATAGTACGAGATTAATCGAACCATCCGCGCCGCGCAATCGTTAGCCTCTGCATCGGAGGCCACGATGATCACCTGCTTCATTCGCTACGAAATCGATCCGTTCAAGCGCGACACGTTCGAGGAATACGCGCGCAATTGGGGTCAAGCCATTCCCGCCAACGGCGCCGATCTCATCGGCTATTACGCGCCTTACGAAGGCTCGCTCACCACCGCGTACGCCGTCTACAACATCGAAGATCTCGCCGCCTACGAAGCCTACCGCAAACGTCTCGCCGCCAGCGAAGCAGGGCGCGCCAATTACGAACTCGCCAAGCGCGAGCAATTCATCAAGCGCGAAGACCGCATCTTCCTCAAACTCGCCAGCGCCCCACACGCCAAGTTCGTCCGCCCATGATCGCCGTCATCTTCGAAGCCAAACCAGGCGCCGCCGAACGCGACGAATACCTCGCCATCGCCGCCGAACTGCGCCCGCTGCTCGACGGCATCGATGGCTTCATCTCCATCGAGCGCTTCGAAAGCCTCTCCGAACCCGGCAAACTGCTCTCGCTTTCATTCTGGCGTGATGAGGAGGCGGTGAAAAGCTGGCGCACGATGGAGCAACACCGCGCCGCGCAAGCCAAAGGGCGGACGCGCATCTTCGAAGACTATCGTCTCCGAATTGCCAATGTGAGCCGCGACTATGGCAAGCACGATCGCACGCAAGCTCCAGCGGATTCCAAACACGCAAACGATCACAACAAGAGTCATTCCGGAGACGCGAAGCGTCATCCGGAACCCAGGGCCACACCCTCCGCGCCACGATCCCTGGGTTCCGGGTCTCGCTCCGCTCGCCCGGAATGACTCTAGGATTTGCGCGATGCGCGTTTCGCTCCGCTCTTGGCTTTGCGCTTCTTCTTCGCAACCGGCTTGCGCACGATCTTCTTTTTCCCCGCTTTCGCTTTCTTCACCGGCGAGCGCTCCGGCGTCAGCGTGTCGGCGATCCGCCACAAGTGCCACGCTGCAACACTGCGATGCGGCGCCCAACGCTCGCCGTACGCCGCGAGTTCCTTCGGCGTGAAGCTGCGGCGATACAATTTCTCGGCGCCCTTGCGCACGCCCAGATCATCGACTGGCAGGATGTCCGGCCGCCCCAGCGTGAACATGAGATACATCTCAACCGTCCAACGCCCGACGCCACGCGCCGCCGTGAGCCGCTCGATAATCTCGTCATCGCTTAGCTTATGCAGCGCCTTCGCTTCAGGGATCACGCCCTCGATGCGTTTCTGCGAAATGTCGCGAACGGCGGCAATCTTCTGGCGCGACAAACCAACGCCGCGCAGCTTCACATCATCCGTCGCCAGAATGTCCGCTGGCTCCGGATGATCCTTGCCCTCGTATAAGGCGAGCAGGCGGCCATGAATTGTCGATGCCGCTTTTCCGGACAGCTGCTGAAACGTCACCGCCCGCACCAGCGCGCGATACGGATCGCTCGCCCGCTCGAACTTCGTGGGGTAGGGCTCGTGCTTCGGCACCACCGCCGCGAAGCGCTTGCACAAGCGTGCGAGATTTTGCTCCGCGTCACCCACCGCCCGCTCCCAATTCCGGCCGCAGCAATTCCGCCAGCGGCTTCAGCGCCATCGCCGCAACGATCGCCAGGCCAATCCACCCATTCATCTTAAAAGCGGCCAGCGCGGTCGCGCCATTGTTCTCATCGATGGAGCGTATCATCGGGCGGATCATCAACACGCCGACTGCGCCAATGAACAAAAACGTCGGCCAGCTCGCACCCGCCAACACGGCCGCGCTCATCCAGCCGCTCAGCGCCAAGACGTAGAAGAGGCTCGTGAACAAACGCCATCGTTTGCCGAACAACCGCGCTGTCGAGCGCACGCCGATCAGCGCATCATCTTCGCGATCCTGCAGCGCGTAGATGGTGTCGTAGCCAATGGTCCAGGCGATGCAGCCGGCATAGAGCGCTAAGGCCTCAAGCGGCACCGACCAGAAATGCGATGTCGTCGCGGCGCCGCCCACCAACGCGCCCCACGAAAACACCAGGCCAAGCCACGCCTGCGGCCACCAGGTGATGCGCTTCATCAGCGGATAAAGCGCCACCAGCGGTAACGCGCCGATGGCGATCAATTGCGCAAAGCGCGGGAACACCGAAAGCGCCACCAGCCCGATCAAGCACTGCAGCAGCAACCAAACCCAGGCCGCCCTCAGCGATACCGCGCCTGAAACAAGCGGCCGCAACCGCGTGCGCGCGACCTTTGCATCGATGTCGCGATCGAGAACGTCATTGTACGTGCAGCCCGCGCCGCGCATGGCGATCGCGCCGAGCAGAAAAGCTGCGGCGTAGGTCGCGTCGACAACGTGAAACCCGCCCCACGTGCGCGCCACCGCCAGCCCCATCCAACAGGGCAGCAGCAGCAATTGCCAGCCAATCGGCCGATCCAACCGCGAGAGTTGCGCATACGGCTTCCACGCCGCCGGTAACCGGTCGGTCCAGTGTTGCGTAAGCGCATCGGCAGGTTTGGAAGTCGCCACACCGAAGAAATGCGGCGACGTTCGACTTTACGCAAGCATTGAACGGGCGTATCAGCGCCGTCCTTGAATTGGAGCAACGTATCCATGGCTGTCACCACCTCTTAATTCACGGCGCCGCGAACGGACGTCGTCGAGCCCAAGCAAGCTGCCGCGCTGCTTCCGCTCCAATCCCCAAAGTTTATGGGGTCTCCGTGTCGCCGAGCCGTGATTGTGGTCAGCCCCTGATCTTTTTGGTCAAGCCCGCTTCCAACTTCTCGTTCCCATTTCTGTTTTCAACGCAACGGTGCCCGTGCGCCCGCGCAAGTTTGGTGCTTCCCCCAATGAGCAATACATCGAGCGATGCTCAGGATTTTGACGACAATGACGAAACCCGCCCGCTGAAAGCGTCGGTGCGGGAAATCATTGGCTATGTGATCGGCCGCTGGATGTCGCAGCCGCATTATCTGTTTGCGTTCATCGCGCTCTACCTGATCGCGGTGAGCTGCGATTTGGCGCTGCCGGTGGTTTCCGGCGGCATGGTGCAGGCTTTAACGTCTGGCCCAACCGTCGCGCACGCAGCGGTCTGGTCGAGCTACTACGCCTTCGCGGCGGTGGCGTTCGGCTTCTATTTCTTCCGCAACACCTCGGTGCGGTTCTGGATCCCGCTCGCCGCGCGCAACATGCGCAACATCGTCGATGACGGTTTCAAGGACGTGCAGCGCTTCAGTTCGGACTGGCACGCCGACAACTTCGCCGGCGCGACAGTGCGGCGCGTATCGCGGGCGATGGCGGCCTACGACACCATCTCCGACACCATCGTCTGGTCGATCCTGCCTGCGAGCATCGTGCTCTCGGGCATCACCATCATGACGGCGCTGCGCTGGCCGATGATCGGCACCTTCGTGGGCGCATCGATCCTCGTGCTGTTGCTGATCAATTGGTGGACGTGGGTCTTCTACCTGAAGAAGGACTTCTCGGTCACCAACGTCGCGGACACACGCATCGGTGCCGCGCTCGCCGATGCCGTGGGCGCCAACGCCAGCGTGAAATCGTTCGGCGCCGAACAACGCGAAGAGAAGCGCCTGTTCGACATCGCTGAGGATTGGCGCGGCAAGGCGCTGAAGCTTTGGTACAAAGCGACCAATTCCTGGATCTGGCAAAACCTCACACTGTTCGCGTTGCAAGCAGGGCTGCTCGGCCTCGTCGTGCGCGAATGGATGGCGGGGCGCGCCAGCCCGGGAGACGCGGCGTTCGCGATCACCTCGTTCTTCCTGATGTCGGGCTATCTGCGCACGTTGGGCGAAAGCATCCGCACGCTGCAGAAAGGGCTCGCCGATATCTCCGATGTCGTCGCGTATTCGAAGCAAGCGGCTGAAATCGTCGATGACGCAAACGCGCCAGCATTCAAACCGGGCGCGGGTGCGGTGGCGTTCGAGCACGTGACGTTCCGCTACAAGAGCCAGGCCGAGCCGATCTACAGCGATTTCTCGCTGGCGATCGCGCCGGGTGAAACCGTGGCGCTTGTCGGCCCCACCGGCTCGGGCAAGTCGACGTTCGTGAAACTTGTGCAGCGTCTCTATGACGTGAACGAGGGCGCGATCCGTATCGATGGGCAGGACGTGCGGCGCGTCACGCAAGGCAGCGTTCGGCGCGCCATCGCGCTTGTGCCGCAGGATCCTACGCTCTTCCACCGTTCGCTTCGGGAAAACATTGCGTATGCGAACCCCGACGCTTCGATGGATGAGATCATTCGCGCCGCCACGCGCGCCCGCGCACACGAGTTCATTTCTAAGCTCCCCAAGGGCTACGAGACGGAAGTAGGCGAACGCGGCGTGAAACTGTCGGGTGGCGAACGTCAGCGTGTGGCGTTGGCGCGAGCCTTCCTGGCGGATGCGCCAATCCTGATCCTCGACGAAGCGACATCCTCGCTCGACGTGGAAACTGAGCGGCAAGTGCAAGCGGCGATGGCCGAACTCAAGCAAGGGCGCACCACCATCGTCATCGCGCACCGCTTGAGCACAGTGCGCGAAGCCGATCGCATCCTGGTGTTCAACCAAGGCCGCATCGTCGAGCAGGGCCGCCACGCCGACCTCATCGGCGCGCACGGTCTCTACGCACGGCTCAACGCCATGAGCCGCGGCGACTTCATCGCGGAAGAAGCGGCTTAAGCTTGTTGTGGGCCAGCAGGCGCCGACGCCATTTGCGGCTTCGGCGCATGCGCCCGCACACGGCCCGCCATTTCGTCGATGAATTGTTTGCGGATGCGCCGGTAGCGCATGCGCTCGGTCATGCGATCCCACAAACCGCAAATGCCCCAGAACACAGGGTATGTGAGAAACGCAAACATCAGCGCCAGGAACACCGACATGAGCCCGCCCTGGCCTTGGCGCACGATGTAGTCGCTCACCAGAAAGAAGATCACCGCGACCCCGAGCGAAAGCACGAAGGCTTTCGCGAGCGGTCCGAAGAACGGCTTGTGTCCGAGATAGGCGGAGAGCCCGCGCTCGAAGGGATCGTGTTCGCCGCTTGAGAGGTTGAACAAGATTAGGTTCACTGGCTCCTTGGTGCGGCGCAACTTGCCGCGAACGATCGCGACGGTCTGCGCTTCGCGCACGCCGAGTTCAGTGTCATCGAAATCGTATTTCTCTTCCTTGCCGTCAGGATGGCGCACGAAGAGGCGCATGCGGTTGGTGATGCGCGCGCCGTCATCGGCTTGGCGGCGGCCGTCGGGTGACTCGATCACGACAGTCTCCGAGGTGAGCTGCACCTCGATGACGTCGCCGGCGTGAATCATGAAGGTTTCGGCCATCTCGCCCTCCGCAAAGCGGGCGAAAGGAACGCTGTCAGCGCGCCCGGGTCAAGCCCAAGTCAAGCCCTGTACTTGCGTGCTTCCGCAAGCCTTGGCAGCAAGGACACATGCCCGAGCCACGCATCCTGACTGATCAACAGCTTAGCGCCGGCGCCGCGCTTGGGCTGGATGAGGCGCAAGCGCGGCACGTGGGCACGGTGTTGCGCCTCGGTGCGGGCGACCATGTGCGCGTCTTCAATGCCCGCGACGGCGAATGGCGTGCGCGCATTACCGATGTGTCCAAGCGCGGGATGGGTGTGCAAGTCGAAGATTTCGTCCGTGCAGCGCGCGCGGTTCCTGATCTCGATTTGCTGTTCGCACCGGTTAAGCGACATGCGACCGACCTCATCGTTGAGAAGGCTACTGAACTCGGCGTCCGGCGCATTCGCCCCGTCATCACGCGGCGCACGATTGCGGAAACGGTTCGAGTCGATCGCTGGCGGACGATCGCCCGGGAAGCGGTTGAGCAAACTGAGCGCTTCGATGTGCCGGCCATCGCCGAGCCGCGCGCTCTCGCAAACGTGCTCGACGGCTGGGATGCGGGGCGCTTGCTGATCTATGCTGACGAGGCAGGCGATGAGGCCGACGCCGCGTGGGGCGGCGAGACCGGGCGAGCGTCGGCCATCTCCGACGCTGTTGGGAACCTCAAGTCAGAAATGCTCGCGTTGCTCATTGGTCCGGAAGGCGGCTTTACCCGCGAAGAGCGAACGCTGCTTCGATCGCTGCCGTTCGTTATTGCCGCTTCGCTGGGGCCGCGCATTTTGCGCGCGGAGACCGCGGTGATCGCAGGCCTCAGCGTCATTCAATCTCTATGGGGCGACTGGGTGAGGGCGTAACCGCTTGCGGGATCGCTGCGAAGTCGCCACATGGCGTCGAATACGCCCGCGAGGGAGGGCGGCCCATGGCTGACACAAAAGAAAAACTGCCCCCGCTTGAGGGCTTCCGCGATCTCGTCGCGCATTTCGAGGTGGGCTCCAAGCCCGATCGCTCGACGTGGCGCATTGGGACCGAGCACGAGAAGTTCGCTTTTTACCACGATACGCTGGCGCCCGTTCCGTACGAGGGCGAGCGCGGGATTGGCGCGCTCTTGAACAAACTCGCCGACAAGTATGGCTGGGAGCGCATTTACGAAGGCGAGAACGTCATTGCGCTGAAGCAGGGGATGGCGTCGATCACGTTGGAGCCCGGCGGTCAGTTCGAACTTTCCGGCGCCCCGCTTGAGCATTTGCATCAGACCTGCGCGGAGACCGGCTCGCACCTTTCGCAGCTGCGCGATGTCTGCGGCCCGATGGGCATCGCGTTTCTGGGCGTTGGCTTTTCGCCGATCTGGTCGCTCGAGCAGACGCCGGTCATGCCGAAAGGCCGATACAAGATCATGCGCGACTACATGGCTAAGGTCGGCCGGCTCGGACGTCAGATGATGTTCCGCTCGTGTACCGTGCAGACCAATCTCGACTTCGCGTCCGAGTCCGACATGGTCAAAAAATTCCGCGTCGGCATCGCGCTGCAACCTATCGCCACTGCGCTGTTCGCCGCCTCGCCGTTCGCGGAAGGCCGCACCAACGGCTTTCTGTCCTATCGCGGTCACATTTGGACCGACACTGATCCCGATCGCACCGGCATGTTGCCGTTCGTGTTCGAAGACGGGATGGGCTTCGAACGCTATGCCAAGTACGCGCTCGATGTGCCGATGTACTTTGTTTATCGCGACGGGAAATACATCGACTGCTCAGGCATGAGCTTTCGCGCGTTCATGGATGGCAAGCTGCCGGCGTTGCCGGGCGAGCGCCCGAACGCGAAAGATTGGGAAGACCACCTCACCACGATTTTCCCTGAGGTGCGGCTGAAGACGTATCTCGAAATGCGCGGCGCTGATTCTGGCCCGTGGTCGCGTCTGTGCGCGCTGCCGGCATTCTGGGCTGGCATTCTTTACGATGATGCAGCGCTCGACGCAGCGTGGAGCCTGGTGAAGAACTGGACGCTCGAAGATCGTGAATCGCTGCGCCGCGCAGTGCCGCCGCTTGGCCTGAAAGCGCCGATCCGGGGCAACACCGCGCAAAACATTGCGCAAGCCGCACTCGCCATCGCGCGCCAAGGTCTCAAGTCGCGCGCGCGCGCAGACAATGCGGGCTCCGATGAGACCCACTTCCTCGCCGAGTTGGACGATATCGCCGCCAGCGGCGTCACACCTGCGGAGCGCTTGCTCGAACGCTACCGCACAGAGTGGGGCGGCGATGTGCGGCGTGTTTTTGAAGCGTGCGCCTATTAGGGCTGCGACGCCAAGCTGCAAATGCAAAAGATTGATGTCGCCGCATTGGAGAAAGCGGCCGCCGGTTAACCGTGGGCGCTGCACTTCCCGGAGCACACTTGCACGCGAAAGGCGCCAGATTGGCGCTTCGCGATTGCCCACAGGCGGTCGAGAGGCAATGTTTGTATGTGATGACAACGCTCGACCATCCGCTTTACACGCCACGGCTCCGCCTGGAGCCGGTGACGCCCGAATTGGCGGAAGCTGCGCGCGCGGGCGGTGACGCGTTCGCGGAGGTCATCGGTGCGGATGCGCCGGCGGATTGGTGCGCGGCGAGCCTCAGCCTCGTCGCGCGCTCGGTTTCCGAGGCGTGGGGCCCAACGCCCTCGCCGACCCGCGCCATCGCTATTCATCTCGATGAGGGGACGGTGATCGGCGATGTCCGCTTCGAGCCCTCGCTTCGCGCCGCGCGCGAATTCGAGATTGGCTACGGCGTCGCGCGTTCGCGCCGCCGCCAAGGCTATGCAGTGGAAGCTGCGGGTGCGGTGATCGACTGGCTGTTCGATGAAGGCGCAGACACCGTTATCGCCGGTTGTGACAGCCGCAATCTGGCGTCGGTGCGCACGTTGCGCCGTCTCGGGTTCTGGCTCGATTCCACGCCCAGCCAAACTTTTTGGTGGGTGGTCTCGCCGGAACTCCGGCGTGAACTGCTCGACAGCACGCCCCTCTTCTGAGAACGGGTTCTTCCCGTGTTCGCGACCGCGAAAGCGCCCAGCGCTTGCGTGACGGCGTTGTCACAGGCAAGGGTGACCTCACGGGACTCTAAATAAGAACAAGGAGCCAGGGGGAATGAGCACAGATACAGCCGCACCGGCCGTGCCGGCCGGGCGCGATGTCTTGGGGCATCCACGACAATTGTGGATGCTGTTCATGACCGAGTTTTGGGAGCGCTTCTCGTTTTATGGGATGCGCTGGGCGCTCACCCTCTACATCGTGGCGCAATTCTTCTCGGGCGACGCCTCGGGCCAAGCTTACGCCAGCCGCACCTACGGCGCCTTCCTGGCGCTCGTGTATGCGACTGCAATTTTCGGTGGCTACGCCGCTGACCGACTGATCGGCTATCAGCGTTCGATCCTGCTGGGCGCGATCATCACGGCCGCTGGGTTGTTCATGATCATTGTGCCCAATCAGCAGATCTTTCTCGCTGGTTTGGCTGTCATCATTACCGGCAACGGGCTCTTCAAACCCAACATCTCGACCATCGTCGGCAAGCTTTACGCCGCTGATGATCCACGACGAGATAGCGGTTTCACCATATTTTACATGGGCATCAATGCCGGCGCCTTCGTCGCGCCGCTAATCACCGGTTGGCTCGCTTCGACGCTCACCAACACCCCGATGCAGCAGAACTACAAGGCGGTGTTCATCGCCACCGGCGTCGGCATGCTGATCAGCTTCTTTTGGTTCTGGTTCGGCCGCCGTCAGCTCGGTGAAATTGGCCGACCGCCAGCTGGAACGGGCATGGGCCAAATGGCCATAGTGCTCGTCGGCGCCGCGGTCTGCGCGCCGATCATCTATCTCCTGCTTTCCTACGTTGGCGCTGATCAGGTTCAGATCGGCCTCAGCGCCATCTTCATCCTGCTGATGATCTTGATGATCATGGAAGGCATCCGCGAAGGGAAGGTGCAGCGCGACAAGGTCCTCGCCATGATCGTGCTCTTCGTCTTCAACATCTTCTTCTGGTGCTTCTTCGAGCAGGCGGGCAGCTCGTTGAACTTCCTCGCTGAGAACATCGTCAACCGTAATTTCGGCGGCTGGGAATTCCCGGTGGGTTGGTTCCAATCGATCAACCCGATCGCCATCGTCGTGCTAGCGCCGCTCCTGACTATCGTCTGGGGCATCCTCAACCGGATGAAGGCTGAGCCTTCGATCCCGCGCAAATTCGGCTTGGGTCTCATCTTCAACGGCCTTGCCTTCACGGTGCTCATGTTCGCGCTGACGAGCCTCGTCTCGAACGGACATATTCCGCTCTGGCCGCTGGCGCTGACCTACGTCGTCCAAACCGTGGGTGAGCTTTGCCTCTCACCGATCGGTCTCTCGATGGTCACGAAGCTTGCGCCGATCCGTTCAGTCGGTTTGGCGATGGGGGGTTGGTTTTTGTCGATCTCTATCGGCAACAACCTCTCCGGCATCGTCGCCGCAGCAATGAGCGGGGCGACCGGACTGACCACGTCGTCAGCGCTGCAGGGCTATACGCAGGGCTTCTTCATCCTGGGTGGGGCGGGCTTGCTGCTCTTCCTCATCGCGCCGTTGATCAACAAGCTGATGCACGGCGTCAAATAACTAACCATAAGAAAAGTAACGATAAATTCGTAAGTATCGGGCGCGGTTGGGTTTTTCCGGCCGCGCCCGAATTGCAAGTGGGGCGTATCAAGAAAATGTTCTCCCCAAGCGGTTCTGAGCCGTTGCGCCGGCCCTCCAATCCGTGCGTCATGGGTCCGGACGAGGGCAGGGACGCCCCTGTCTCCGGACCACCTCAATCCGGCGCCCCGGCGCCAGATTCAGGGGCGGGTCTGGCCCCGATCGACGCTTAGATATGATTCCCGGCCGCCCTCCCCAGCGACCGTGAGGGAGGTGCTGATGTCACGGCCGAGAACGACCCGCTCCAAGAAGAAGCCGGTAGAGGTTTCGGGGCGGCCGGAGGTCATGGACCTCCTGCTCGGCTGGAAGGCCAATACTGATGGGCGCGGACCAATGGGCTTTGGCGCCCCCCAGTTCGCTGAAGCGGCGATTACCGGCGAAGTCCCGATCCTTTACGGCGAAGACCGCCACTTGGTGACCATTGCTCCCACCGGAGCGGGCAAGGGCCGGGGCGTCATCATTCCGAACCTGCTGCGCTTCGAAGGTTCAGTGATCGTCATCGACCCGAAGGGCGAGACCTACCACGTCACAGCGCGCCGCCGCCGCGAGATGGGGCAGGAGGTGCGCCTGCTCGATCCGTTCGGCGCCATTGGCAAGAAAACCGACAGCCTCAATCCGTTCGATCTTTTCGACCGCCCGGGCGCGCTGCTCGACGCGGACGCGGAAATGCTCGCCTCGCTGCTGGCGGGCGATGTCGGCTTCCACAAGGAGCCCTTCTGGGACAATTGGGGCCGCTCGCTGATGGCCGGCGTCATAGCGGCTGTCGCCGAGACCGCGCCCAAGAGCGAGCGCCATTTCGGCAAAGTGCGCGAAGTGCTGATGAGCGACGACGCCGTCTACAATCTGGCGGCGCTGATCGAGAACCACGACAATCTCAACCGGCTCTCGAAGCAAAACATTTCGAGCTTCCTGCCGATCACCGAGCAAACGCGTTCGGGCATTCTCTCGACGGCGCAATCGTATTTGAAGGTCGTGAACTCCGACTCCGCGTTGCGCTCGCTGTCGAAGTCCACCATCAGCCTCGACGCCGTTCGCAAAGGTGATCCGATGACGATCTACATCGTCATCCCGCCGGACAAACTCGAGAGCCACAGCGCGCTGCTGCGTCTGTGGGTGGGCGCGCTGCTGCTCACGGTGATGGGCCGCAAGCGGCGTCCGAAGCGCTCGACGCTCTTCCTGCTCGACGAATGCGCGCAGCTCGGCGAATTCGGCCCGTTACGCCAATCGATGACCCTGCTGCGCGGCTATGGGCTGCAAGTATGGCCATTCTTCCAGGATTTGAGCCAGCTGCAGCGGCTCTATCCGAAGGATTGGCGCACCATCTTCAACAATGCCGGGGTGTTCCAGCTCTTTGGCGTCGCCAATCATCTGATGGCGAAGGAGTCGAGCGACCTGATCGGCGATGTCGATGCGGATCTGCTGCGCAACATGGCCAAGGATCGGCAGATCATCGCCATCTCCAACGAGAAGGCGATCAGCGCGCGCATCCCGGACTATCTGAACGACCCGCCGTTCCAGACCCATTGGGATCCGAACCCAATGTTCGATCCCGATCCGGGCCCAACGCGCCGGAAGGGGCGGGCGCGCTAGCGGAAGCCAGGGTCATTCAGCCGAGGTTCAGACCGCCCCGGATATTGCGCATCATGGGAGCATGACCATGAAACGCTTTTTAGCCAGTGTTCTGGCGCTTGGCCTCGCGGCCACCAGCCTTCCGAGCACCGCCTCGGCCCGTGATTGGCATCACAATTATTCTTATCGTCACGATCGCGGCAACGCCGTTGCAGCTGGCGTTGTCGGCCTCGCCTTGGGCGCGGTGTTGGGCGCCGCCATAACCAATAGCAACCACCGCCGGTATGACCGCCGCTATAGCGATTGCTATGACCGTTGCGGCTATGACCGCGGCTATGCTCGCGATGGCTATTACGAAGATGGCTATTCCGATGGCTACGACCAGCCTTCGCTCTGCATCGTGCGCGAGCGCAGGTACGATCCCTATACAGGCCGCGCGATCTTCATAGAAGAACGCCGTCCCTGCTAAGCCGATTTAGGTAATGCTCGAAACAGCGCGCCGGAAGGCGCGCTGTTTTCGCGCTGCTCAGAACGTCCCGGAGACGCTGAACACCAACCACGGCGCTGGATCGAAGTCGCGTATGCGATACTGGCTGTTGGAGAGCGAGCCCGCGCGATCCGGCGCGAAGAAGGTGCGCGTGCGGCGGATCGGCGGATTGAAAACGTCGTTGGCCTGGAAACGGAATTTCAGTCCGGGCACGATCGTCGATTCAGCGAACAATGTAATGTATGGACCTTCCTCGGACGTGTCGATTTCGTTGTGACGCAGCACGGTTTGCTCCGAGACTTTCTCGAAGTTGAAGCCCCACGCGAAATGGCTTGCACTCAAATCCTGACGCCACTCGCCTGAGAACGCCACGTCAGGGCGCCCAGAGATGCCACGTTGGACGCCCGTGATCGGATCAATCACGTGCGTGTCCCAAAGCGTTGCGTCGAATGTCAGTCGTGAGCTCGGAAGCAGAAAATTCGTTGGGATCGTTGTGTGCGTGGTGAAGCTCCACGCATCGCCCTGGCCGATATTGCCGGGGCCATCGAACAGTATGTCTGGACCAGGAGGATTGGGAGCGCGCAGCTCGACTTGATCGGTGGCGTCAGTGATCCAATACCGCGTCAACGCAAAAGTCGTGGTGACGCCGCCCGGCAAATGGAAATCGCCACCCAATTCGACACGCCAATCGCTTTCCGGCCGCAGATTTTGATTGCCGCCAGTGATCAGACCGTCGCTCGGGTTGGGGCGCGCTGTGAAGTCGTCAAAATTGAGTTGGCTGACATCGCGATAAGCACGTAGCCGCAGCTGGTTGTTGCTGCCGACGGTGCGCGAGATTTGAATCGACGGTTTGAAATATTGAAGCCGCACAGATTGCGTATAGTCGCCGGCGAAATCCAAAATCGAAAACTCATTTGCGGCGCGTGCTTCGATCGACCAGCGATCATTCGGCCGCCAAGTGTAGGACGCAAAGACTTCGGCGCGCCGCTCTTGAACGGTGACATTGCTGTTGGGAAAAGTGAGGACTTGAGGTCCAGATCCTGTGTCGAACGTGAAGTCAACGCTGGCGTCTAGGGTATTGAAGGCGCCCTCGGCGCCAAACTCCACATGATGATGTCCGTTGAAATCGCGCGCTAGCGATCCGCGCAAGATGGTCTCGCCGGAATCGCGATGTTGCGTGAGATGGTCGACCTCAGTAAGCGCGACGCTGCTGTCAAAATTGTTGTCTAGTGTGTCATTGTGGTAGTAGCGCCGCGTAACCAAGCTCACGACAGAGAGTGACCA
>JBAQGO010000033.1:0-1503 GCA_049287825.1 Vitreimonas sp.
GTGATCATCGGTTTGCAGGTGTTCGTCCCGTACCTCTCGCGTCGGTGAACGACGAAGAGGGCGCCGCGCGCGACCAAACAATGCGCCTCACGCGCGATGCCTCTGGCGAGCGCGCTCTTCGCTGATAGAACCACCCCGAGCGGCCCTGGCCGCACCAAGAATTGGGGTGGATCTGATGCACGCTTCCCGTCGCGCGTTCATGGCAACAGCTGCAGCCGCAGGCGTTTTGGCCGGCGCGCCAGGTCTCGCACAAGCGCAAGCCGGTGCGGGCGACGCGCAGCTAGCGGCGATGCTGAATGCCTTCGCAGACGAGATGATCAAGGCGTCACCCGAAACCGCCACCGGTCTCGGGCTCGACAAAGACGCGCACGCCGATCTGAAGAGCAAGCTCTCTGACGTGTCGCGCGGCTCGCTCGCCGCCGATCAGCGTTCGGCCTACGCAATGCTGCGCCGCATGTGGGCGATTGATCCCGCCAGCCTCAGCCAACGTGAGCGCACGCGTTACGAAGCGGTGCAGTACGCGCTGCGTCTCGGCGCCCAAGGCGGCGACTTCCGCTATGGCGACAACACTTTCAAGTCAGCGATGGGCGAAAGCGCCACGCCGTATGTCGTTAGCCAGCAAACCGGCGCCATGGTTGGCATCCCGGAATTCCTGAACTCACAGCACAAAATCGAAACCCGCGCCGATTGCGAAGCCTATCTCGCGCGCCTCGATGCGTTCGCGCGTCAGCTTGATCAGGAAACCGAGCGCGTTCGCTACGACATGGATCAAGGCGTCATCGCGCCCGACTTCATGCTCGACACCACCCTGACCCAAGCGCGCGCCTTCCGCGCGACGCCGGCGGGTGAAACCGGCATGGTGCATTCGCTGGCAACCCGGGCCGCCGCCAAGAACATTGAAGGCGATTGGGCTGCGCGCGCTGAGCGCATTGTTACGAGCCGCGTCTATCCCGCCGCTGAACGCCAGATCGCCGCGCTCAACGAAGCCGCCGATCATGCAGGCCATGACGCCGGCGTTTGGAAGCTGCCGCATGGCGAAGAGTATTATTCCTGGCTGCTGCGCGTCGGCACGTCGACCAATCTCACCGCCGACGAAATCCACAACATGGGCCTGGAGCAGGGCGCTGAGATTGACGCGCGCATGGATCAAATCCTGCGCCGCCAAGGCATGACGCACGGCAGCGTCGGCGAGCGCATGAGCGCCGCCACGCGTGATCGCCGCTTCCTGAAGCCCAACACCGATGCTGGCCGCGCCGAGATCATCTCTTACCTTGAGGGCCGCATCGCCGCCGTGCGACCGCTGTTGCCGCGCGTTTCGCACATGCAATTGCGTGCGCCAGTCGAAGTGCATCGCGTGCCGCCGAGCATCCAGGACGGCGCGGGCCTAGGCTACATGAATTTCGCGTCGCTCGACGGCTCGCGTCCCGCGATCTATTACATCAACCTCAAAGACACCGCGCTCTGGCCGATCTGGACGCTGCCGACGCTCACCGCGCACGAAAC
>JBAQGO010000034.1:0-52710 GCA_049287825.1 Vitreimonas sp.
GTGATTGACGAGGTGGTCGAGCGAATTCGTGACCAATCCATCGTCGACTTTGTGTATAACCCCGCGTCCGCATCGCTTGAGCCAGATGGGCGCAAGCTAGACGCGTGTTGGGGATTTGGAATGCCCGAGCAATTCTTGGCGATTGATGACCTGTCTGCACGTCATCCGGGTATCACGGCCAACATCGGACCGTACTACGCCGAAGCGGCGGCGGTTTGTTTAAGTCGCCACCACCAGACTCCGATAAGCTTCGCCCTCGCGAACAACGATGAGACTTGCAGTCGCCTTCTGGCTTGGACTGCGGCTGATGAAGCCACGAAAGCAGCCTGGGCAAATTGGGACGACGCCACCCGCGATGCCGCATACTGCCTTGCGTTGGCTGCGATAGAGGATCAGCGGCAGCTCGTGGCTGTTGGTCGCGCCCAGACGCACTCTGGAGCGGACTATCTGCTCCTGCCGAGCGGAACCGCCGTCTCAGATTTTGAATCTGCGATCCGCCTTGAAGTCTCTGGGACCGACGCCGGGTCAAACGCAGTTATTGCAAGGCGCACAAAGGAGAAGTTGGAGCAAACGAAGCGCGGAGAGAGTGACTCTCCCGCGATTGCCGCCGTCGTGGGCTTCAAAGCAAAAGCAATCACTCTTCAGGACTTGGTGAACGATGACCTGGCTGGATAGTCATCGTTCAAGCGAGCAAGCTGCCGCGGATGCTGACCTGCTCGTCCGCCGGGGTGACTTTCAAGGAGCGCAACAGAAATACCTTGAGGCGGCTTTGTTCGAGTCGGAAGCGCTCGCGCACTTGGAGCAAGGTAAGCCAAGAACTGCCTCGATTTTGACTGTCGGTGCTGCTGCGTTGTTCTTTAAAGCACGCGATTACGCCCAGTCCGCTCGGAAGTGCTTGGACGGATTGGCCAACGGATTGCTTGACGAATTCGCGACTCGCGAGCTTCGCCTTCTTCTTCAAGCGATTTGGACACAGGAAGCGATGGAAAGAGCTGGAGTGTCTTTCTTGCCGGGCCAAATCACGGTGTCCGTCGCTGGCGGAGAGGTAGCGGTTGGAGCTGCACCATTAGACCTTATCGTGGAAAAAGTTCAGACGATCCAATCGATGTTCTACCGTACAATTGAACTTGTCCGCGGCATGCCGCATCGATCGCGAGGGGCGCCGGCAAAGGATATTCGGGAACAGTGTCGCCCTTGGCTGTTGCAGGCAGCGCCCGGAAGCTATCAGTTCGGCGTTGCGATCCGAGAGCCAGAACAAGCGGACTTTTTCGTGAGAGGCACCGAACCCGAAGCGATTGCTGCTCGCTTTCTCACTATTCTGAAGGCCAGCGCTGGCGGTGAAGACGAGGTGTTGCTCGACGCAATTCCTGATCCGGAGTATCGGCCAACGTTCCTACGGCTATCACGCAATCTTGCTCCCACAGGCAAATCATTCTCCAGATTAGAGGTCCGAAGCGCTGGCGATATTGCGCCAATTACTTTGAGCCCAGAAACTCGGTCCGAAATCGGCGAGACCCTTGCTCGTGTCTCACCTCCACCCGCTGATGCGGCCCGCGGTGAGCGCGTTCGGCTCGAAGGAGTTCTGCGCGCGGTGCATCTTGACAAAGATTGGCTGGAAATTCTGACGACCGAGGGCGCCGTGAAGGTCCGCGGCCTTCAGGACACCATTGATGATGTCATCGGTCCAATGGTGAATAAACAGGTCGAAGTTCAAGCTAGCAGATATCGGGGGTCGCTTCGCTTCATCGACATAACCGCGAACGACGATTAGGTCATCGCTTTCCTCGGGCGAACCGCGGCCTTGGCGCGCCGCCTCTGGCTGTTGCCACCAAGCGGTCGCGAAGAATACGCGCGACGTCCGCTTTGCGGCGAAGTAGGGCGGGCGTCCGCTGCTGGGATTTCTCGCCCGCTATAAGCGATTACGCTCAATCTAGCGATCCGTAGGAGAACAGGTCGACTCGGATCCCTGTCGTGGCGATAGCCGATCGCTTGACGCATGATGCTCAAGGCTTTTCTTATAAGGCCTTCGCTGGGTGGTGCATGACCGACATCTTTATCTCCTACAAGAGCGCCGATCGCGCGCGCGTGCATCTGATCGCGACTATGCTTCAGAATGCCGGCTACGATGTCTGGTCGGATTCAAGGCTTGAAGCATCCGGCACGCCTTATCCCGCTCAAATCTGGGAGAAGCTGATCGAAGCAAAGGCGGTGATTGTCGTCTGGTCGAAGCATTCACTTGATAGCCCCTGGGTGCACGGAGAGGCGGAGGAGGCCCGTAAGGACGGCAAGATCCTTCAGGTGCGCATCGACGATTGCCGGTTGCGCCCGCCTTTCAACATCTTGCAGACCGTTGATCTTTCGAGCTGGACTGGAGGCGACACACCAGCTTGGGCGCAAGTTTTCGAGGCGGTGAAGCGGCTTGCTGGCGATAAAAACCAAGCAGTTTTCAAAGATCGGCCAGGCGCGACACCCAAAGGGCTGGCTCTAAGACAGAGGTCGCGCTTTCAGGCGCACTCACCGTCCAGAGCCATCCTCTTTCAAACCGGGGTTACCGCGTTTGTATGGAGTAACGATGGACGGCTTTGTACGTTGGGCGCCGACAAAAAGGGCGCAATCTGGACCCGCGACGGGAAGAACATTTGCCGCTTTCCAATCGTTAACGGCTTGGGGCCCGCTGCTGCTTTCAACGATGACTCAAGCGCTGTGCTTGTCTCAGACATCTATGAGTTGACGCTTCGCTCAACCGAGACTGGCGAAGCGCTTGGGCACTATTCGCAATCAGGTGAGGGTGTGTTTGAAGGCGTAACATTCCAGCGCAATGTTGCGGTGGCGCTCCGAGCGAAAGACCGGGATGTTCATACGACGGGAATATTTCGGTTAAGCCGCGTGCAATTGAGTGGACGAGCCCTCTCGCTCGAGGACTTGACGCAACCGGTTAAATTGACGTCGTCGCGTGCAGTGGCTTTTACCAGCGATCTCAGCCGGTGTTTCCTTGTGAACGATTTCGGACGCATGCTCACCATCGACATGCATTCGGGGGCTCAGAAGCCGATACCAATCGAGCAGTGCAATCAGTGTTTCATTGATTCTAGAGGGACAAGGCTTGTAGTCGATGTGAACGCCGCTTGGAGCGTTCGCGACCGGGAAGGCACGCCGATTGCCTCGCTCGATTTGGGCGGCGCGCTTCGTCACATTGCGGCGTTTTCGGAAGACGCGATGCTGGTAGCCACCGGTTCGAGCAAGGGAAGCTTTGCGCTCTGGGAAGCTGCCAGCGGGCGCAAGCTTGGCTGGGCTTCCACGAACGGAAAAAGCATTGACGCCATCGCTTTTTCCAAAAATGGGCGGAGCATCGCTTTTGGCGATCAAAGCGGCAATGTCGAGATATGGGATCTCGTCTAAAGCTAACGACCAGCGCGCGCGCAGGCATCGGCTCTATTATGTTGGCGAAAGTCCGCTCTGCGCCGCTCGATAGCTAACGACCGTTGTTGGGATTTAGCTGCGCGCGCCCTACTCAACGCCTACATATGACCGGTGTGAGTGCCCAGGTCGGAATTAAGTCCGGCGCTCGTATCGGATTGGTTCATGATCGAGGAATATGGCTGGAGCGATGCGCTGGTAACCGCGTTCGCGCCGCATGAAGCGGCTGGATTGTCGCCCGCGCGTGTCGTTGCTCATCATCGCGGGCTTTGGCGATTGGTGGCGTCTACCGGCGAATGCGCCGGACGGCTGAGTGGTCGCTTTGCGGCAGATGCCTCGGCAGGCGAGTATCCTGTCGTAGGTGATTGGCTCGCCATCAGCTGCGTGGGCGAGGATGGCGATGCGCTGATCCAGGCGCTGATGCCCCGCAAGAGCGCGTTCGCCCGCCGGGCCGCTGGCGGTGTTGGCGCCCAGATCGTCGCCGCCAATGTCGACGTCGCCTTCCTGGTTGCCGGTTTGAACAACGATCTCAACCCGCGCCGGCTCGAACGTTATCTGATCGCGGCGCGCGATAGCGGCGCAGCGCCGGTGATCGTGCTGACCAAGCTCGATCTGAGTGAAAATCCGGAAAGCGAACGCTTGGCGGTTGCGGACATCGCTGCGGGCGCACCGGTGGTGACGCTCTCGGCGCTGACCGGAGAGGGGCTCGAGCAATTGAATGAATGGCTGGCCCCGGGCGTGACGGCGGCACTGCTCGGAAGCTCCGGGGCGGGAAAGTCCACTCTGCTGAACGTACTGGCTGGACAAGACTTGATGTCGACTGGAGCTGTGCGCGAGGCCGATGATCGCGGACGCCACACCACGACGCACCGGGAATTGTTTCGTTTGCCAGGCGGGGCGCTGCTCATCGACACGCCCGGCATGCGCGAGCTTGGCCTTGTCGCCGACGAGCACGCGCTAGATGAGAGCTTCGCCGACATCACCGTGCGCATTGCGGCGTGCAAATTTTCCGATTGCACGCACGCCTCAGAGCCGGGCTGCGCCATCCTCGCCGCGCTCGCGGGCGGCAGCTTGAGCGCGCAACGATGGCAATCGTATCTAAAGCTGCAGCGCGAACTGGCTTTCGTCGTGGGCAAAGCAGACCCCGCCGCAGAGGCCGCCAAACGCAGGCAATCGAGGCAGACTCACAAGGCGCAGCGCGCGAAATACAAACACCGCGCCGATAATGAAGGCGGCTAGATGCGTGGCTCTCGAGAACGGAGGGGATGCGGACATTCGCTCGTGTACGTGATAGATGGTCGTGGACTCGGATGATGTCCCACAAGCGTCTCACTCAGCTTGGTTATGTCATTGCCGCCGGAGCCAACGCTTATGTCGATTCAGGGAGATCATCTTAGGTCGGGTTGGGGCGTCATTCGCCTAAAGCCGTGGCACTTGGCAGGCATTTTCAAATCCAGTGAAGACGCCGAGCGCTTGGCGCGGTCGCTGGGCGTTCCCTACATCGTCCGGTACGGCGATCACGTTGTAGGCTCGCCTGATTTTTCCTTCACTTCGCCCAACGCTTAGCGCGATGAATTGTCCTGAGTGCGACGGCCTGGCGGTCGAAATTCCAGCGACTTTTGATGGTCATCTCTACGCGTGCGCGACACACGGCCAGTTTGGCGTGTCAGGGACTGCACTCCCGCAGTTTGAGAAGCTCGACCGCGATGCGCGGTTGAACGCGCTAAAGCGAGCGACGCTCCGCGTACTCCCTGGACGCACGCCCAAGATCACGACTTACGACTTCTGACGATCACCTGGCGCAATGTCTGCTAACGGGAACCTTCCAGCCCACAGTGGGAACGGTCCGTTGTTGGGATTTTTGCGACGTTTGCGAGTGTCGGGAACGAGGTGGATTCCGGCCGCTCGTAAGAATGTGTCTGGGAGTCCGAGATTGGCCCTAAACGGACGCCGGGGTGCTTCTGCCCGCCACTCGGAAAAATGCCCGGCGGCGCATGGCTGGCTCGTTGCCGTCGTTTCTTAGTGATAGCCCGATCCCTGAATGTAGTCCCGCAGAAACTCGTGCTCGACTTTCGACTCTTGCAGCAGCGCCTGCAGAGCATCGCGCATGTAGACAACGCCCAGAGGCGCGAGCGTCTGTCAAAACCGGGATGCGTTGGAGGCCACGGCCTCTCGTTGTGACCAAGACGTCGAGGAGACGATCGGAAACCAGGCAACTCAAGATCTCTCGCGTCATGATCGTTGAGACCGGGGCGGCCAGCGCGGAATGGACGTCCACCTCGCCAACCTGACCTAAGATATCGCTCTTGCTGATGACGCCAACCGCAACATCGGCATTGCACACCACAATCAGATCCGTGTGCGGTCGCATAAGGAGACGCGCAGCTTCTCTAACCGGCGCATTCGCTTCGATGACAGCCAAGCGTTCTCTCGCGCGCGATATGATCTGCTCGACAAACATTGGGACGCTCCTCAAATCCTAGGATTTGCCCATGATACCAGCCTCATTGTTCAGGTACCCGAACTTCCCGGCAGCGCCAATTCCTCCCCGGATATCGGTGGCGTTGTCGTCCAGATCGGAGTTGAAGACACAATCTGCACCTTCGGTTTCGACCTTAGGGGCCCCGGAGGCAGCTCACGCATACGACTAAACATCGGCCTCGCCGCAGCCCAATCGTTCAGCGTTCGAGATCGAGTTGAAAGACAGCGCCGTTCTCATTGCGCGTCGAGAGAGAGGCGCGCGCGCTCACTCGACTGCCGCCACCATGCCGCTGTGATCGGAAAGGTTGGCCTTGTCCGCAGGCCAGGCGGCGACGACGGCGGTTTGTCTTTCCACGTCGAAGGCAGCGCGATGTGATCGATGGGAGGAAAGGGCGACCAGCGTTGAGGGAATACCTCCGGCGCGGTTGCGCAAAAGAGGTCGCAGGCTTCAAGGCCGGGGCGGTGGCGCCTTGCGAGCAGATGGCGGTTTATACTCATTGTCCGCTTCTTCTCGTCTCTCAATCATCGAGCCGCTTAAATGGCGCCGCGATTGTCACGCATCCATAGACCTTGGGCGGCGGCGTTGTCCTCACTTCATCGTCAAAGCACGCAAGGCGCCGTGAGCACGCCGGAACTAGGATTTGTTAGACGGCGTTTCTTGTGAGGTTGGGCCATGCGGCCGTGCCGGGCTGCCGTCAACAGGATGCCAATTGGACAACAAAAGCGATACGACCGGCAAAGCGCCTGCGCGCGCCTACGAACAGCTCGTCCAGTCGATCGTAGACTACGCCATTTACATGTTGGATCTCGAGGGTCGAGTAGCGACTTGGAATCCCGGCGCTGAGCGCGCGAAAGGCTACGCGGCCGATGAAATCATCGGTCAGCATTTTTCCCGTTTCTATACCGAGGAAGACAGAGCGGCCGGTCTTCCAGCACGGGCGCTGAAGACGGCCGCCGAGGAAGGGCGCTTCGCCGCGGAAGGCTGGCGGGTGCGTAAGAACGGCACGCGCTTTTGGGCGGCAGTCGTCATCGATCCGATCCTCGAGGATAACGAACTCGTCGGCTACGCCAAGATAACACGTGACATGACCGAGGCGCGGGCAGCAGCGCTGGCCGCGTTAGAAAGCGAGCGGCGATTTCGTCTGCTCGTCCAAGGCGTAACCGATTATGCGATTTACATGTTGAACCCTGAAGGGGTGGTCAGCAATTGGAACGCGGGTGCTGCCCGCATCAAGGGTTACAGCGCCGAGGAGATTGTGGGCGAGCACTTCTCCCGGTTTTACACCCCTGAAGACGTGGCAAATGGCGTCCCGGCTCACGTGCTGCAGACCGCGCGGGAAAAGGGCAGCTTTGCAGCGGAGGGCTGGCGGGTACGCAAAGACGGGTCGCGCTTTTGGGCAAGCGTGGTTGTCGATCCGATTCTTGACGATGCGGGAAGTCTCGTCGGCTTCGCCAAGGTGACGCGCGATCTGACCGAGCGCCGCGAGGTCCAAATGGAGCTGGAAAAATCACGTGAGCAATTGTTTCAGGCTCAGAAAATGGAAGCAGTGGGCCAGCTCACGGGGGGCCTGGCTCATGATTTCAACAATCTTCTAACCGGCATCAGCGGCAGTCTCGAACTGATGCGCGCGCGCTTGGCGCAGGGCCGCATCAATGAACTTGATCGTTACATTACCGCAGCGCTCGGGTCGGCTTCGCGCGCCTCGACCCTGACACATCGGCTCCTGGCGTTTTCGCGCCGCCAAACACTTGAGCCCACCGCCGTTGACGCAAACAAGATTGTCACGGGAATGGAAGAACTCGTCCGGCGCACCATTGGCCCTTCGATCAGACTGGAGGCGGTGCTCGCGGTCGGGCTCTGGCCTTGTTTTTGTGACGTGAATTACTTGGAAAACGCCATTCTCAATCTTTGCATCAATGCCCGCGACGCCATGCCGGATGGCGGCCGCCTTACGCTCGAAACCGGCAATGCATGGTTAGATGACGGCGCCGCACGCGAGCGCGATATGGCGCCCGGCCAGTACGTCGCAATTTGCGTAAGCGATAACGGTGTCGGCATGTCCCAAGACGTGATTGCGCGCGCGTTCGATCCTTTCTTTACAACCAAGCCGGCCGGTGAAGGGACGGGTCTCGGTCTGTCGATGATTTACGGCTTCGCGAAACAATCGAATGGACAAGTTCGCATTTATTCCGAGTTGGGAGCGGGCACCACCGTTAAAATCTATCTGCCCCGGCATGTGGGAGACGTCGTCGAAGCGGAGGAGGCGCGTGTGGCGGCGATCAATGAACGGGCTTCAAATGGCGAAACGGTGCTTGTGGTCGACGACGAAGTCGTCGTGCGCATGCTGGTGCTTGAGACCCTCGCTGATCTTGGCTACCACGCGCTGGAGGCGGGCGACGCCAATGCCGGCCTGAAGATACTCGACTCAAATGCGCGTATCGATTTGCTGGTCACAGATGTCGGCCTCCCCGGCGGGCTGAATGGCCGCCAGATGGCGGACGCAGCGCGCCGTAAACGGCCAAATCTGAAAGTGTTGTTCATCACCGGATATGCAGAAAACGCGGCGCTCGGAAACGGCCAGCTTGACCCGGGCATGCATGTCCTGAGTAAGCCGTTTGCTATGGAGCAATTGGCCGCGCGCATCGCCTCTATTGTAAAGCGGGACTAGAGAAGCGGCGAACGCCGTCGTAGTAACGCCAGTTGCTATCTCGAGACGCCATGCGCCATGCGCGCGAATGAGGCATTACCTGGCCGCGGCGATCCATGCTTGACCGCAGCGGCGCTAGCGGCGCGCACGTGACCCAGATGGGCTAAACGCTGGGCCGCGAGCGGCGCGCGGAACGGCGCCCGGGCGTTTCCGGTTGACGACCAACACCATCTCGAACGCCGATCCCACACCGGACTATGAAGCCGCCACGAAAGATTGCGACACAAGACGATCGAGCGAACCTTGAGCGCAAGGCAGAGCGTCGCGCCAAGCGCGCGGCGAGGCGCGCTAAACAACGCTCCGAGAATCTGGGGCGCGCTAAAACCATGCGCGCCGCACGACGCGCCGACCCGACAATCGCGAGCGACACTGCACAGAACTTCAAGGCTCAAATTCTCAATGTCGGCTGTTCGGGCTGGTTCTACTGGCACTGGAAACGGTGCTTCTATCCAGAAGCGATTTCGACCAGCGCGTGGTTCGACTACTATGCCGCGCGCTTCAAAACCGTTGAACTCAACGCGCCGTTTTATTCTTGGCCGACGGTGGCGACAGTCCGCACGTGGGTGAAGCAAGCCCAGCGCCGGGACTTTGTCTACACGGTTAAAGTCAGCGAACTCATCACCCACGTAAAACGCTTCAAGGACACCAAGACGCTGGTGCGCGATTTTGGCTATGTCGCGGATTTGCTCGGGTCCCGCATGGGCTGCTTGCTGTTTCAGTTGCCGCCGAGCTACCATTTTACGCCTGCGCGCCTCAGAGCAATCGTCTCTCAACTTGAGCCTCACCGGCGCAACGTGGTGGAATTTCGCCATTCAAGTTGGTGGAACGAGGAGGTGTATGCGGCCTTCCGCGAGGCCGGGGTCATTTTTTGTTCGTGCAGCGGACCGCGCCTGCCTGACGCGTTGGTGAAAACGGCGGACGAAATCTATGTTCGCTTTCACGGCACAACGCGCTGGTATCGGCACAATTATTCAAACGCTGAACTGCAAGTGTGGGCCGACCGGATCGCCGCCTCGGGCGCCAAGCGGGTGTGGGCCTATTTCAACAACGACAACGATTGTTATGCGATCGCTAACGCGAGGACCCTGAAGCGCCTCCTGAGCAAGGCGCATCGTCAAATGCATGACGTCTAATTGAACGACGCGAGTTTAATCCGGCCCTCGTCGGTGAGCGCGATAAGGCCGCTGCCGCGGACTTCCAGATAGCCTGCGTTCTCAGCTTCTTCGGCATCTTCACTGTCGATAGTCGCGGGCTTGCCGCTCTCTTGATCGAGCGCAGCCTGAAGAATTTTCTTGAGACGGTCTTCGGTCATAAGGCTGAACGTAGGATGCGCCCGCTGCTTGGCAATGCGCGGTGCGAGCGCATGAGCCTTGCTGGAGCTATGGGCGCCTTCTTCGGCGCACGCGCCCATCGCCTAGATCGGCTTCGACACCTAAATGCTCGAGCAACAGCCGCACGTTGCGGATGTTGGACTTGAAAGCCACGTCGAAGAGATCGCCTAGAAACGGCACAGCGCCGGCGACCGTGTCGATGACGACGTTCCAGCGCATCTTGTTCAAGAGCTGTTCGGGCGCGCCGAGCGCCTTGGCGCGGCCAATGATGTAAAGCGAGATGAGGGCAGAGAGGGCATCGCCCGCGCCAGGTATGAGGCCTAACAGCCCATCCATGCCGAAACGAATATTGGTCCCGGGGATGACGAAAGCATTGTCAAGAAAGCGCGCGAGGTGGACGAGGTCGGCCACGCCAGCTGGTGCTGGCCGCGCCGTCAGCACCTCGCCGTCGGCCACAAGTGGAGCTCGTCTGCGGGTTAACGCGGTAGCGGGTGATCGCATTGCTTTCTCTCTCCGCAAAACAGTCTACCGCCGCTTCGGATATAGTAAGCCTTTGGACTGCACGGCGCCGCACGCTGTTGATGGCGCGCGTCTTGGTGTGGAAACGCAGCCTGACCGCCCCGGTTGCCAGAGCGATCGCCTCGAAGACGCGGTGATGCTCGCCCATATGAGCTTAAGATGTCTGCGTCGAGCCAAACTGAGATGTTCGCCAACGCGAGCCAACCGCCATCCGCGCTGCCGCCGGGTATGCGCTACGGCGCGCACGTGATCTCAGCCGCGGAAGAGAAAGCGGCCGCGGCCCGGATCGCCGCGCTGGATCTCCAGCCGTTCGCCTTCCAAGGTTTTCTGGGCAATCGCCGCACGGCATCGTTTGGCTGGCGCTATGATTTCAACGGCGGCGGCTTGAAGCGCGCCGGCGAGATGCCAGGCTTCGTGCTTGATCTGCGCGCTCGCGCTGCGAGCTTTGCCGGCATCGCCCCGGAGGAATTGGAGCAAGCGCTCGCCATTGAATATGCACCCGGCGCGGGTATCGGCTGGCATCGCGATCGGCCGCAGTTCGGGAAAGTCGTGGCGCTGTCGCTGCTCGCCCCATGTAAATTACGCTTTCGCAAACGCGATGGAGAGCGCTGGACGAGGCTCGCGGTTACGCCCGCGCCGCGCTCGGCCTACCTCTTGGATCAAGAAGCACGCGACAAATGGGAGCACAGCATCCCGCCCGTCGGCGAGCTCCGTTACTCGATGACGTTTCGGACTTTTCGGGACGCCGGCAGCGCGCGCGTATAGCGATATTTATCGCGAATGTTCTCGTTGAAGAAGACGCCCTTGGCGAAGGCGGCGCTCATGGCGTCGGCCACCACACGAGAGACGCCGTGATAGCAATAGACGCGCCCCGTGGTGAAAACGATTTCGAGACGCTCCTCTTCAGGATGATAAACGAAACTCTTGATGACGCTGGACGGCATCGGCGCTGCTCACCGCTTTAAGAGCGAGGCGATCTCCGCCGGTGGCGCAGGCGGGGCCAATTGTTCGAACGTGCACTGACGCGGCGCCTTATCGGGACGCCAACGCAGCAGTTTCGTCCCATGGCGGAAACGGTCGTCGCCGACATGGTCGTAGCGGACTTCGACAACGAGCTTGGGTTTGAGCTGCACCCATTCGCCGCTGCGTTCGGTCGACCAGCGACTGGGTCCGCCGGGCGCGCGGCCGGTAAAGCCTGATCCGCCGGCGAGCTTCTCTAAACGCTTCGTCAGCTCTCCGCGCTCGGCATTAGCAATCGTGGAGGTAAAGCCGACATGATGCAGCAGGCCATCGTCATCATAGAGTCCAAGCAACAGCGAGCCGACCAATTTGGCGCCTGTCCCGTAGCGAAATCCGCCCACGACGCAATCGGCGCTCCGCAAGCGTTTGACTTTGAGCATGGCGCGCTCGCCCTGCGCATAACCAGCGTCCAAACGCTTGGCGATGACGCCATCGAGAGCACGGCCGGTGTGCTTCAGCCAATTGCGCGCGGCCTTGGGATCGCGGGTATAGGGCGACAACCGCATGCAAGGCGCGAGCTTAAGCTTCTCTAATTCTTCGCGTCGCTTCGTCAGCGGCGCATCAAGCAGTGAGCGTCGGCTGCTCGCCAGGCAATCGAACAAAATGAGTTGTGCCGGTTGCGCCCCCGCCAATTTGGCGACCCGGCTTGCGGCGGGATGGAGGCGAAGCTGCAAAGCTTCAAATGAAAGCGCCCCATCGACGGCGATGATAAGTTCGCCGTCCACGACACAGCTCTTGGTCGACATGTCGCGCACATGTTCAACCACATCAGGAAAGTAGCGCGAGAGCGGTTTGCCCGATTTTGCGCGCAGATCGACCTCGCTGCCGGCCTTAAACGCAAGGCAACGAAAGCCATCCCATTTCGGTTCGTATTGCCAACCCGCGTCGATCGGCAATGTCTCCGCCGATCGTGCTTCCATTGGTTCGGTGTCGAGCGGCAGCGGAAACTCACTCATCACATTTGCTTGCCGATAAGTTTTTTTGCCGCGGCCAGAAATGGGCGCTCGCCTTCACAATAGTCCGCCCAGGCTTTCGACTTGGCAATCGCCGCAGGCGCGGTGGCGATGGTGTAGCGGCTCGGATCAAGTCCCTTTTTTACTTGCACCCAATTTAGCGGCATCGACACCGGCGCGCCCGGACGCGCGCGCGGTGAGAACGGGGCGACGGCGGTGGCCATGCGGTCGTTGCGCAGATAATCGAGAAAGATTTTGCCGACGCGTTTTTGCTTCGACATATTGACGAGGTAAAGCGACGGCGAATCCGCCGCCATCTGCCGGCACATTTCGAGAGCAAAGGCCTTGGCGAGAGGCCAGGTGAGGTCATGGGCGCGCGAGGGCTTAAACGCTGTGACAACGTGAAGACCCTTGCCGCCAGTGGTTTTACAAAAGCTCTCAAGCCCCAGAGCTTGCAACCGTTCGCGTAATTCCTTGGCGGCAGTGATGACCCGCTCGAACGGCAGCTCTGGTGACGGATCGAGATCGAATACCAGCCGGCCTGGGGTTTCAGGGCGGCCCGGTTGGCAATTCCAAGGATGAAGCTCAACCGCCGCGATTTGCGCAGCAGCGATCAAAGCAGCAACGGAATCGAATTGCACATAAGGCTCAGTGACGCCTGCGACCTTGACGCGCGAGATGAGCTCGGAGGCGCCGCGCATCGGATGGCGCTGAAAGAAGCGTTCGCCCTCAATGCCATCCGGGGTGCGGATGATCGAGCAGGGCCGACCGCGCACATGCGGCAGCATCCAAGCGCACACGGCTTCATAATAGCGGGCGAGATCAAGCTTCGTGAAGGCGGGCGCCGATCCCACGGGCGGCCACAATTCTTTAGCCGCTTTCGAGATGGCGACGCCGCGCACCAGCGCTCCAGCGAGTTTCGGCGCTCGGGTGAGTGCGCGCGCCATGGCAATTACGAGCCATGCCGGTTGGAACGCCAGACCGCGTCGGCGCTACCGGGCTTTTTGAGCATAAAGGGCTTAGGTCTTTTGCCTTTGCCGGCGGCGATCTCTTCCATTGAGCGCGCGGAGGCAACCGAATGGGCGTCGTCAATCGGTGCGTGCTCATCTTCGCCGATGGAATATTCATCGCGATGTTTGATCAACAACCAATTGTTGCGCTTCTCGCCTTCGCGGCGGGACATGCGCACCAGCACGAAGCCGCCTTTGAGTTTCTCGCCGCTCAAAACGAACTTGAGTTCGCCCTTGGACAAAGCTTTGGCCGGATCGTCAGTCTGTGGCGCCCAGAAGCCCCGGTCCCAGAGCATGACGGTGCCTCCGCCATATTCGCCTTTAGGAATTGTGCCTTCGAAATCGCCGTAATCGAGCGGGTGGTCTTCAACCTCCACTGCAAGACGTTTGTCTTTCGGACTAAGCGAGGGGCCTTTGGTCACCGCCCATGAGCGAAACACGCCATCGAGTTCAAGGCGAAGATCGTAATGAAGGCGCGTGGCGGCGTGCTTTTGAATGACGAAGCGCAGATGATGGGCCTTCTCAACCTTATGCGCACCCGAGGGTTCGGCGGTCACCTTAAAATCGCGCTTGGCACGATAGGTTTGCAGCTTTGCGTGGGGCGTATTCTTGCGCGCGGATTTCTTGCTGGCGACCTTGCCGGCTTTCATGGTCTTGCGGATTGCTTTGCGCGCCATGGCTATTTTCTCGCAGCTTTTCTGGCAGTCTTGCGCGGCGCGCGCTTCTGAGTGGCGGCTGAGGCGCGCTTCGGCGCAGCGGCGGCGTGACTGGCCTTCCGCTTGAGGCTCGCCTGCAGCGCCGACATGAGATCCACGACGTTGGACGCTTCTGCTTCAGGCTCTTCCGCCTCGATGACGTTTTCGCCCTTGCGCTTGCGCTTGATAAGATCGCGCAGCGCATCTTCGTAACGGTCTTCGAAGGTTTTCGGGTCGAACTTGGCTTCCTTCTGACTCATGATCTTGGCCGCAACCGAAATCATTTCCTTGTCGGTGCGCACCGCTGGAATGTCGCCAAAAAACTCCTTGAGGTCGCGCACCTCGTCGTGGCTACGCAATGTCGTGGCGATGATGCCTTTGCCGCGCGGCTCCAGCGCGACGAGCCGCTCGCGCTGCGACATGACCAGCCGGCCAAGCGCGACTTGGCCTTGCTCTTCCATGGCTGCTCGAATGACCGCGTAAGGTTCGGCGGCCAACTTGCCGTCAGGGACGAGAAAATAGGGATTGTCCCAATAAAGCCGGTCAATCTCATCGGCATCGACAAACTTGTCGATGTCGATGGTCTTGGTGCTCTCAAGCCGGACTGCGTCGATCTCCTCTTTAGTGAGGGTCACGTATTTGCCTTTGGCGAATTCGAACCCTTTCAACAAATCCTTGCGGTCCAAAATCTCATCAGTGCTCGCGTCGATCACGACGCTGTTGACGCGATGTTTGTTCTTCGGATTGATCAGGTGAAAGTGGACGTCGCCCGCCGGTGAGATGGCGTTGAAAAGGGCAACTGGGCAGGTCACGAGCGACAGTTTCAGGTGGCCTTTCCAGGAAGGACGCGCCGCCATGGTCAAGCTTTCTTACAAAGTTTTTCGACTTCCTGGTCCAACGCTATGGCAAATGCACAGTTCCACCCACGCAATCGAACGACGCCTAGGCGGCTCCGCAAAGTCGAGGCCGCGATTAACGCAGGTTAGTGTCTTGGAATCGCGCCGGAACCGCTGACTTCGGACGCCGTTGCCGACAGGCAGGGGAATTACTTTTGCCATCGCATTTCATCGTCAATGCTCTGGGTGTGGCCGCGGGCTTGTGTTCAATGGCGAGCTTCGTTCCCCAATTGATCAAGATCGCCAAGGAGAAGGACGCAACCGGTGTTTCGCTGCACATGTTTGCGATTACCATTGCCGGCTTTGCCCTGTGGATCACCTATGGCGGCTTCGAAGGAGCATGGCCCCTCATCTTCTCCAATGGCGTGTGTCTTATCCTGGCCGCGGCGATCTTTATTTTACGGTTGAGATATGGTGACGGCGGACAGAACTGATTGTCTGATTGTTGGCGCGGGTGCGGCTGGGTGCGCGGCCGCCACGTATCTTCGCCGCTTTCACCGCACGGTAACGCTCGTGGATGGCGGCCAGAGCCGGCTTGACCAAATACCGCGCACGCACAATGTGCCGGGCTACCCTCAAGGTATTGGCGGCCTTGAATTGCACGAGCGTTTGCGCGAGCAGGCCGCCACCTATGGCGCCCACACCCGCTCGGGCGTTGTTCGTTCGATTGGCCGCGACGGCCTAAACTTCCGCGCCGTAACCGATGGCGGCGAAATCCAGGCGCGCACCATTTTGCTGGCGACCGGCGTTGCCGTCGTCGAGCCACCGCTGGATGATGTTGCACGCGCCGTTAGGACTGGCGCGGTGCGCTATTGTCCGATCTGCGATGGCCATGAAGTGTCGCGCGCGCGGGTTGCTGTTTTAGGTGCGAACGCCACATCGATTGGAGAAGCGTTATTTCTGCGCACCTACACGTCCCATCTGGTCTATTTTCCGTGCAATGCGCAGGGGCAAGCGTCAGATGGCGAGGCCATCCAAGCGCGGGCTCGTGGGATTGATGTGCGAGATAAGCCGCCATCGGACTGGCGGTTGGAAGAAGCGGGCGGCTTATCGTGTCAAACCGAACAGGGGCGGGAAAGCTTCGACACGCTTTATCCCTGTCTGGGCGCAAAGCCTCGTATCGAGCTTGCAACAGCACTCGGCGCGCGCACGACCGAGGAGGGGGCGCTCATCACTGACATGCATCAAGCCACGACCGCGAGAGGGCTTTACGCCGCCGGCGATATTACTGCAGCGATTGATCAGATCGCTGTGGCGTTTGGACAGGCCGCGATCGCCGCGGTGGCTGTTCACAATCTTCTGCGTGAGCAAGAGACCAACTTGGCGTAAGGCAGGCGGTCGACCCGCCGTTCACGTCAAGGCCGACCCAGCACCCTCAAGGGTGTTCGCCGCTCTCGCGCGAGGCCCAACAAGTCCAAAATGGCGCCGATAGCGCTCGAAGCAGGCGCGCCCACGATCAAGCCGTAACAGCGCACCTTCGGCAAGGCAGCGTGCCCGGCGGAAATCTTCGCGCACCAGCGGCTCGATCACTTCACGATTCCAATCGGCCGAATGTTTGCGATCGAGCACCGCGTGGAGTGCAAAATAGTGACGCGCCTTAGCGTCGACGCCGAGGCGTTTCAATCCTTGCGTCACGGCTTGCGCGCGGTCAGGCGCTGTCATTTCTATAATTCCAAGCGCGCCCACCAAGTGAAAGGAAAAGGCGCGATGAGCGCCCAGCGCCATCATCATGTTGCCGAGCGAAAGCGATTCCGGAACAACGTTGTCGATGTCGGGACACAGACCTAAATGTCGCGCCAAACGCTCTAACATCGGCCCATGCATGCCTTTTTCCTGGCCACGACCCATCTCATCCCAGTAATTGCGCGCCATCTCCAATTTTGCCTGCACCGGCATTTTGATTTGCGCCAACGCCACTAAGTCTTCAAAGCCTGCTTCACCGGCGACTTCCTGCAGCAAGAACCAGCGCATCTCTTCAAGGTTGGCGCGCTCGGCGAGATAAACAAACAACGGGTCATGTTGGCCCGGTCCCCATTTGGCGATGCTTTCAAACCACGGCATGAAGCCGGCGACATCGTCGGGCATGTCCTCCAATAGCGCCGCCACGTCTTGGCGGCAGCGTTTCACGAAGGCGCACTCAAGCGCCACCAGTCGGGGGTCATCGGGACGCGGGTCTTCACCCAATCCTAAACGCATACGCATGCGGTTAAAACGCGCGAGCGTTTTCTGTTCATGGTCGAAGGCGAGCGGGGCGCTTTCGCGCAAGACGGAGATAGTCATGGGCCAAGCTAACGAGCGCGTTGCGTTCGAGTTCCGCCGAACACGCGCCCTCGCATCACGCAAATGCAAAGGCGCTAACCTGGGCTAGCTCGCTCGTGCTTTAGGCGAAATGAAAAGGCCCCGAGCTGTTTTGCCCGGGGCCTTAGCGCGCAGACATGTTGAGCCTAGTGGACCGCGTTTGCGTTCTCTTCGACCAAACGTGCGCCGCGTTCGGCAAGATCAGCGCCGGTGCGCGCGGCCTTGTCGGCGACGCCTTGCAATTGGTCCCTCTCAACATCGGTTAGCGGTGTCGCCGAGCCGATCAATGCACCAACTGCGAGCGCAATGGCGCCCATCGAAAGCGGGCTGTCCGCATAAAGGTTCTGCGCGCCATGACGTACATCGCTTGCGCGCGCGCCGAGGTCACGGCCCTTATCCGCCACATAGGCTGAGGCGCTTGAGAGGGTTTGCCCGATGCGGTCGCGGACGCCATGAGCTCTATCGCGCACGCCATCGACGGTCTTGGCGATGCGGGCCTTGAACTCATGAGCGGCTTCGCCGGCGCGTTGTTTCAGATCGAGCGCTTGGCCATAAACCTCGTGGAGGCGGTCGTTATAAGCATCCTCGCTTTCATTGGCGTTGCGCGGATTAGCCCAGCGGGCTTCCTCGATCGAGCGGTAGGTGCGTTCGGCATGCCAATCGTCGTGGCTGAGGCTGGCGGCGTCACCGTGGCTCTTGTTCAAGAACAGCATCGCGACGCCGGCGCCAATCAGCAGCGTCGGCAGCGGATTGTCGCGGACTTGTCGTCCGAGCTTGCCGGCGAATTGGCCAGCCTGGCCCTGCGCCAATCCCAGCACTTCGTCGAGCATTTGGCCGGGCGAGAGTTTGGTGCCCAAAGCTTGCAGCGTGTCATTGAGCCGCGTGCGGCTTTCATTGAGGTCCGCTTCGATGCGGTCAGTATCCATGCTCATGGTCAGTCAACTTTCCTGGAAAGAGTGCGGAGATCGCGGGTGACTTGGGCGGCGGTCCGATCCATCGAGAGATGATCGACGGAGGCGGCCTTGAGCCCGGATTTGACAAGCACGTAGGCGATGACGCCGCCGATGACGGACGCAATCAGCGCGCCTGCCCACATCGGGATCGCTTGCCCCAGCGCGTAGGCGGCGGCGAACAGAGCGAGCGTGAGGGCCGATCCGGCAAGCGCCACGCCCAGAGCGGCGCGGACAATGCCGCCGCCCATTTGCTTGACACCTTCGAGCGCCTCGGCGCGTGCGAGGCGCACCTCATTGCGCAACAGGTCGCCAACCTGACCAGCCAGATCCATAGTGAGTTCCGGAAGCGTCTTCTCGGTTTGCATCACGACCTCACTTCAGGCGTGGGCGCTTGTTGCTCGATCGCTGTCTTGCCGACGCGCGCCAAGGCAAAGCCAAGAGCCAGGCTTGCGCCAAGGAAAAGGGCAGGTTGGCGATGCGCAAAGCCGTTTAAATCCTGCAGCGCGCGGTTGATATCGCCGCCCTGTAAGGACCGGGTCGCGGTTTCAAGGCCGTCCGCGGATTTGCGAAGCGCTGCACCGAGCCAGGCTTGTTCGCCTTCCACATCGTCGGCGGCGCGGCGCAGGGATGAAGCCACACCTTGGGATTTGTCGGCGATCTTTTGAGCGCTCTGTGCGGCGGTATCGGTCGCCAAGGTCTTGGCACGATCGGCGACGCTTTCGGCAGAGTCTTTGATGCGGCGCGCGGCGTCGTCCACCGACGCGGTTGCATCGGATGCACCGTTGGGATCCATAATTGTTCTCCTTGTTTGAGTGCACGAGCAACGTGAATTGGTGAGCGCTGTTCCAGAGAGCCGCGTTCGCTCACTGTTAAATTCCGCTCAGCAGAGCAGGCCACATAACGCAGGTTAAAGCGGCGGTGTTGCGATACCTTCGCGCGCGCGTCTCGCCGACAGAGTTGTCAATGCCACGCCCGGGCCACGCCCGGGTTGTGCGGAACGCGGGCGGTCCTGTCGGGTTTGTCACGGCGCCATGACCGCGCATGAAACGCTTGAACAGGCCAAGCATTATGGCGAGTTCGTAACCGGGATCGCCCGCCCGAAAGCCCGCGTGCTCGACGGCTTAATCCGCGCGCGCAAGGCTAACCTTCACCACTTTGCCGATGACGGAGAAACGCCAAACTCGACGCTGCCGCTCATCCACTACCGAACTCCAATCCGCCTCCGGAGCGATTACGATCCGGCCGCCATCATCGAGCGCGTGTTTGGGTCCAACAAATGGGGCTATTCCTGGCGCGACGGCGTCTATCCCTTCAATCATTTTCACACCCGCATCCATGAGGTGCTCGGGATCGCGCGGGGACGCGTGACGATTCTGTTCGGCGGGGCCAACGGCAAGTTCATCGACCTCAAAGCGGGAGACGTTGTGGTCATCCCAGCCGGGGTCGGCCATCGCCGGCGCAAAGCGAGCACAGATCTCTTGGTTGTGGGCGCCTATCCAAGTTTTGGTCATTACGACGAACCTAGGCCCGCCGACGTCGAGATCGATGCGGCGCGCAAATCCATCGCTGCGGTGAAGCGGCCTTTCACTGACCCTGTCTATGGCAAGAAAGGACCCTTGCTCGAGGCATGGCGCGGAGCGCACTCATGAGTTCGCTCAAGGACAGTGTCGCCTCAGAATTAAGCGAACTTCGCAACATGGTGCTGGGGACGCAGATCTTCCTGGGTTTCCAATACGAGGCTCTTTTTATGCCCCGCTTTGAGCTCGCGGCAGCGCGAGGGAGCGATCTTTATTTATGGGGTTTCGCGGCGCTGGTCATAACCCTCATCTGTCTCATTGCGCCCACTTCGCACCATCGGCTGGCCGAACATGGCAACGCCACGACCGCGCAGAGCCGCTTTGCCGGGAGATGCCTTTGCGCTGGCGCACTTATGTTTGCGTTGGGGCTCGGCGCCAATGTTGGCTTTGCGCTCGGCGTGGAGATCTCCACTCCACGTATATTCGCCATCGTCACCACCATTGCTGCGATCGCGGCTTGGTTTGTCTTGGAGTTTGCAATGCGCCGCCATGAGCCTCAACCGGAGCGCGCCGATCAGCGCTTGTCGATCAAGGAGACCTTGAGCGAGTTGATGAGTGAATCGCGCATCGTGCTCCCGGGCGTGCAAGCACTGCTCGGTTTTCAACTGGCCGCTTATCTTTCCGACGGCTTTCATCACTTGCCCCAAGCCGCGCAGAGCGTGCATCACGCAGCGCTCGGTTTTCTGCTTGCGAGCATGATCCTGCTGATGGCGCCGGCGCCGTTTCACCGCATCGCCGAACACGGCCGCGCCACCCGTCGCGCCGAGACAGTCGGGGTCTGGATGGTGATGCTGGGCCTCTCGTTGTTGGCGCTAGCGCTCTCTTGCGACCTCTATGTCGCCATCGATGCCGCCACGCAGGACGGCCAAGCCGCAGGGTTGGGGGCAGCGGGCGCGCTGCTCGCCGCGCTCGCGATCTGGTTCGTCTATCCATTGTTGAAGAGGGCAATGAGCCATGGCGCGCAATCTGACGAAACTGCCGCACAATCTTGATGCCAAAAAGCGAACCTGTTCGGCCATTATCGAGACGCCGAAGGGACATCGCAGCAAATACGATTACGACCCGAAGCTCGGCATCTTCTGTTTGAAGAGCCTGCTTCCCGACGGTCAGGCGTTTCCCCTCGACTTCGGTTTCGTGCCGTCGACGCTTTGCGACGATGGCGATCCGCTCGATGTTATGGTGCTTGCCGATGAGCCGGGCATCACCGGCGCCCATGTTCAGGTACGTCTCATCGGCGTCATAGAAGTAGAAGAAGTGGCGAAAGGCAAAAGAGAACGCAATGATCGGCTGTTGGGCGTATCAGCGCTCAGCCACCTCTATGCTAAAGTGAACAATGTCGAAGATCTCGAACCCGACTTCGTCACCAATCTCGAACTCTTCTGGGCCCACAAAGCCAAACAGGACCGCAAGGCGTTTAAAATCGTCGGCGTTGGTAAACCGGGGGAAGCGGTCAAGGCGGTGAAGGCGAGCGCCAGAACCGCCAAGCGCTCGCGTTAAGTTGGTTACCTCATGCGCGATCTCGACCAAGTCTTTGAAGCCTTACGCGCTTCGCCCTTTCGCCGCCGCATGCGCCTCAACGCCAAGGACGCGGCCTACCTTCAAGAGAAAGGCCAGGCCCGCGTCATGGAGCACGCGCGTGATTTCATCGACAAGCGTTTGGCGCCAGCCCATCCGGCAAACGACGGCAAGCAGACGCCTATGCGCGGTCATCCTGCCTTTGTCGCTCAGCATGCGACAGCGACGTGCTGCCGTTCGTGTCTTTCCAAATGGCATGGCATCGCCCCAGGCAAGACGCTCGATCAAGGGGAGCGGGCCCACGTCATCGCCGCAATCGCCCGCTGGCTTTGCGGAACCGACGGCAGGCCTGGAACTCTCGGCTGAAACGCGCCGTTCCTGGTTTAAAGCGAGGACAGATCGATGGCCGATCCGGAAAAGACCGCCCAAAGCCACCGCGATATTCAAGCCAAACAAGACGCCAAAGACGGGGGCGGCGGGGAGAACGATAAGGGCGCAGTGCAGGCGGGCGCTCGCACCTATCCAGAACCGCCCTTTCCAAAACAGCATCAGCCAAAACCGGGTGATGAGGCCAAGCTTGACCCCGCCCCGATGTACGATGCGCCTTACTACAAGGGCTCGGAGAAGCTGAAGGATAAGGTCGCGCTCATCACCGGCGGCGATTCCGGCATTGGCCGCGCGGTTGCGGTCCTGTTTGCGCGCGAAGGCGCCGATGTCGCCGTCGTCTATCTTTCAGAGCACAAGGATGGGGAAGAAACCAAGCGCGCGGTCGAAGCGGAAGGGCGTAAATGCTATTTGATCAGCGGCGACGTCTCAGACCGTAGCTTCGCCCAAGACGCGGTCGCAAAGACCGTCGCCAATCTGGGCAAGCTCGATGTGCTCGTCAACAATGCTGCCTTCCAGCTCCACGTCGATCGTTTTGAAGATCTCTCCGAAGCGCATTTCGACAAGACGCTGAAGACCAATCTCTATGGCTATTATCACATGGCTCAGGCGGCTGTGCCCCACCTCAAGACGGGCTCGGCCATCGTCAACAACGGCTCAGTCACCGGCATCATGGGCAACAAAGACTTGCTCGATTATTCGATGACCAAGGGCGGCATCCACGCCTTTACCCGCTCGCTTGCCACCCATCTCGCCCCGCGCGGCATCCGCGTGAATGCGGTCGCGCCCGGTCCGGTGTGGTCGCCGCTTAATCCCGCCGACAAGGAGGCCGAGGATGTTTCGCAGTTTGGCGCCAAGACGGTGATGAAACGTCCAGCTCAGCCTGAAGAGATCGCACCGGCCTTCGTGTTTTTGGCCTCACCGCATTGTTCGAGTTACATCACAGGCGAAATCCTGCCGATCATTGGCGGTTACCAGGGCGGTTAGAAGCGAAACGTGGAACAGCAAATCTGGACTGCGGTTTAGGCTTTTGAGCAAACTTCAAGGAGACGCGCTCATGCCTCGTGGCGACAAAGGATCTTATTCTTCCAAGCAAAAGCGCAAAGCCAAACATATCGCCGACAGCTACGCCAAACGAGGGGTCTCCAAGAAGACTGCGAAGGCGCGTGCTTACGCGACGGTCAATAAGGAAGAGGGCGGCGGCAAGAAGTCGGGGTCTGGCCGCGGCAAGAAGGTTTCGCACGCGTCATCGCGCAAGGGCGGGCGCAAGGCCGCTAAGAGCCGCTCGCACGCGGCAAGCGTGCGTGCGGGCAATAAGGCGGCAAAGACGCGTAAGCGGCAGGCGTGAAGGGCCGACGGGTCGCATTGCAAGGCGCTTTGCGCGAGGACGGTGAAGACGGCTTTGCATCCCATGCGCCAGTGTCGCGCGCTAGGATGCCCGCGTCGCCCATCGAACTCGCGCGCTATTTGATTGGGAAGACGCTCATGCGCCGCTTGCAGGGTGCAATCTTGGCAGGGCGCATTGTTGAGACCGAAGCCTATCTGCCAGAGGATCCCGCCAGCCACAGTTTCAGAGGCATGACGGCGCGCAACGCTTCGATGTTTAGAGTACGTGGACACGCTTACGTTTATCGAATTTACGGCATGTATTGGTGTCTCAATGTCTCCGCGGGCACGGAGCATGAGGGCGCGGCCGTTCTCATTCGCGCTGTCGAACCTCTGGCCAGTTTGGACACAATGCGCGCGCTCCGCGGCATGGACGATGTCAAAAACCTTGCACGAGGCCCCGGGCGTCTCTGCCAGGCGTTCGCCATCGACGACACCTTCGACGGTATGGATCTCACGCAACCTGGCCGTCTCTATTTGGCGCCTGCCACGCGGGCGCGCGGCGAACTTGGCGAAAGCACCCGCATCGGCTTGACCAAAGCAAGCGAGAGCGTGCTGCGCTTCTATGAACGCGGCAGCGGATTTTTAAGTGGGGTGGCTCGTCTCAACGCCTAACCCCCCGCTCATCCGATACTGGTGATGACGAGCGCAAGCGTCGCGGCGATCATCATGGCGGTTGCCAGCCAGCCGAGAATTTGGACCCCAAGCGGGGCCTTGAACTGGCCCACGATCTTTTCGCGCGTCACCACGAACATCATGGCGCCCATCATGGGCGCGGCGATCACGCCATTGGCGACCGCGCTCCAGAAGAGGGCCCGCATCGGATCGATGTGCGACCAATCGATCGCGACGCCGAGCAAAGTCGAAGCAGCGATGACGCCATAAAACCCAATGGCTTCCCACGGTTTTTCTTCAAGGCTGCATTTCCAACCGCAGGCATCGCCGATCGCGTAGGCGGCTGAGCCCGCCAGCACGGGGATCGCCAGCAATCCAGTGCCGATAATGCCAAGGCTAAAGAGGACGAACGCAAACGCGCCCGCGGCAGGGCGCAAGGCCGCGGCTGCGTCGGCGGCGCTCGTTACTTGCGTGTGGCCAGCGGCGTGCAACGTCGCCGCAGCGCTGATCATAATGGCAAGTGCTATGACATTGGAGACCGCCATGCCGGCCCACGTATCGATACGGATGCGTTTGATCTCGCTCTTGGCCTGTTGCGGCGCCTTGAGCAGAGGCTTAGCGGCCGCATCGTGATCGACTTCCTCTACTTCTTGCGCCGCCTGCCAGAAGAACAAGTAAGGGCTAATCGTGGTCCCCAGTATGGCGACGATGGTGGTGATTTGCGCTTTCGATCCGTCCAGGCGCGGCACGACCAAACCTCGTGCGACCTCTCCCCAGTTCAAACGCACCATGAAGACCACAGCGACGTAGGCGAGCAGTACGAGGGTCAGCCATTTCAGAATGCTGGAATAACGCCGGTAAGGAATGAAGAGCTGCAACGCCAGACTGATCAGCGCGAAGGCGAGCGTGAAAACATGCGCGCCAAAGCCAAGCACCAGCTGTGCTGAAGCGCCCATGGCGGCGAGGTCCGCGCCGATATTGATGGTGTTGGCGACAAACAGCAGCACGATCAACGTCCACACCAGAGGGCGGGGAAGTACTTTGGCGAGGTTCGCCGTGAGCCCCGCCCCAGTAACGCGGCCAATGCGTGCGCTCACCAATTGGATCGCGGTCATCAGCGGAAACGTCAAAACCATGGACCAGAGCAGGCCAAAGCCGAACTGCGCCCCGGCTTGAGAATAAGTGGCGACCCCGCTGGGATCATCATCGGCCGCACCCGTTACGAGGCCGGGGCCAAGCTGAGAGAGGAGTGCGACGCGACGGATGCGCCGACGCAGCGTGAGCTTTTGTTTCGATGGTCGGGTCATGTAGGGCGCGGCTGCATCAGAATTGTCCTCGTTTTTCCGGTTGCCAAGAACCGGCTGAACTTGGAACGCGCAGCCCGCCCAGCCGTTCGCCTGGCGGCCTCGATTATGACCGAAACGCTTTCGCCTGCTTTAACCCCCGCTATCGAATCCGCGGCGCACGCCGTGCTGAAGCGCGCATGCGATCTCAACCTTACAATCGCAACCGCCGAGAGCTGCACGGGCGGGATGCTGGCCTCGCTCCTGACCGACGTCGACGGTTGCGCGCACGCTTTTGAACGCGGTTATGTCGCCTACAGCAACGAAGCGAAGACTGAGATGCTGGGGATCGGCGCAGAGGTTCTGGCAATTCATCGCCCGGTCTCTGAACGGGTTGCGGCCTTGATGGCCGCCTCCACACTTCAACGTTCGCACGCCGATCTGGTCGTCGCGGTCACCGGCTTTGCAGGACCAGGCGCGCCCGGAGACGAGCCAGGGCTCGTTCATTTCGCCGCCGCGCGGCGCGGGGCGCCGTCACCAATCGCGTTGAACATTTCGGCGACGTGGGGCGGGGAAAGGTGCGTCTCGCCTGTCTTGAGGTTGCCTTGGCGATGCTGGGCGCGCTCATGGATGGCGACGATGAATCAGAGTGATGCAACGGCGGCAGCGAGGCCACGAGCCTTTTGCAGCGCCCAGCCAGATCCACTCTCACTCGGTCAAAGCCAACGCGGAACCATCCCGAAGGAACTGCATTTCGCTTGCGGATTTGTCACTCAGCACCCGATGCGGTGGAGCCCGGGGTCCGTCCGCCTATCAGGAGAAGAACATGCCGAAAGCCGCGCAGCCGAAAGATGCCATTACCCTGTTGAAGGCCGACCACCGCCTGGTCGAAGATTTGTTCGAAAAGTTTGAGAAGGCGACGCGCAAGGATCAGAAAAAGAAACTGGCAGATCAGATCTGCACCGAACTCGTCGTGCAGGCGACCATTGAGGAAGAAATCTTCTATCCCGCCTGCCAGGGCAATATCGACGAGGACATCACTGAAGAAGCCTATGTCGAGCACGATGGAGCCAAGATGCTCATTGCCGAGATCGCCGCCGGTTCGCCTGACGACGACTTTTACGATGCCAAGGTCAAGGTGCTTTCCGAAGAGATCAAACATCACGTCAAAGAAGAAGAGCAGCGCGACGGTATGTTTGCGCAGGCTAAGGCGACCGAACTCGATTTAGAGGATCTCGGCGCGCGGCTCGCTGCGCGCAAACAAGAATTGAAAGCCCAGATCGGACGCAGCGGTTTGCCGACGCTGGTGACGCGCACGATGCAAGGCGCGGCCCTGAAGCGCGGCAAGCCCCTTGAAGTGCAAACGGAAGGTCGGTGAGTGGGGAACGATGAGCCGGGCATTCGTCAAGGAGACCGACGCACCGGAAGAAGTGCCCGAACGCCTGATTTCGAGCGCTCCGAATTATGTGACTGAAGAGGGTCTAGCGGCCATCGACGCAATGATTGGCGAATTGGCCCGTGCGCTTGATGGTCTCGACCGAGAGGACGATAAGCGCGCGCGACTGATGCGCGATTTGCGCTACTGGTCGGCCCGTCGTGGCAGTGCGCAAGTCAAAACGCCGCGCGGACCTGACGCGGTTGATTTCGGCGCGCGCGTGACGTTGCAGCGTAACGGCAGTGAAGAACGCTTTCGGATCGTTGGAGAGGACGAAGCCGATCCCAAAGCGGGGACGATTGCTTATGTGTCCCCGTTCGCCCGCGCGCTCCTGGGCAAGGCTATTGGTGATATTGTCGAGTTTAACGGCGCGGAAGTAGAAATCGTCGAGAGCGCCTGAGCGGGGCGTGGTCGTCTGCGATTTGCTTGCCCAAGGAAAATGGGCGGACCTGAGGTCCGCCCATTGACCCGTTCGCATCGGATCAAATCAGTTATGCGCGTTGGAGGGTTCATCGGCGCCGCTGTGGTCAAGCGCGCGCACCATGTCGAGATGGTGCTGAACCTTCGGGGCGGTTTCGGTAGCAAAGCTCCGGAGATCGGGGTTGTCCCCGCCTTGGGCATAATCGGTGAGCAGATGTTCGGCATCTTCATGCGCGTGGGTCTGTTGATCGATGTATTTCTGATCGAACTCCGCCGCCGAGGCGTTGGTCAAATCCCTCAGCATGTCCTGGTGCGCCTGGTCGAGCGCGGTCGGCAACGGGAGATCCGCATGACCGCGGACAATGCCGCGCAATTGGGTCGACGTGGCGGTGTGATCGTGCACCATGGTCTGCGCGAAGGTGCGAATCTGTGCGTTGCCCGCACGACGATTGGCCAGTTGGCTGGCTTGAATCTCGTACATGTCGCTCATCGCGACCTTGGTGACAAAATCGGCGGCCGTGACCGGTGCTGCAGCCGGCGGCGGGGCACTTGTGTCGCTGACGGTGCTTGGGGTGTCGGTCGTGGTGGCGGGGGTCGTGGACTGGCCGCACGCGGCAAGCGCCAAAGCGCCGACGCCGGCGACCGCCAACAATTTGATATTCATCAACGAAGCTCCCTCGCGGAACGAAGTGTCCCGGTTGGTGCGGAAACTCCGGCCCTTGACGGGGGTTCCGCAAATCAAAGCCGTGGCGGATCGCGCAGCTGCAGGTAACGGGGATCGAATTCGGCGATTTGGCGCAAGCGCTCCCAGTCTTTGAAACGATGCAGCTTACCGTGGGATTGGATGACGCCCTCGTGGCGCAGCTCTTGAAGCGTGCGATTGACGTGCACTGTGGATAGCGCCAGCGCATCGGCAATTTCGGTTTGGCTGAGCGGCAACTCAAAGCCCATTTCCTCCGCGATCCCGACCGCCTTCATGCGCACGAAGAGTTCGCAGAAGAGATGGGCGATGCGCGCGGCCGCCGAACGCCTGCCTAAATTCATAAGCCAGGCGCGAAAGATCGCCGTATCGGTCAGGCTGTAGCGCCACAGCAGGTCCACTAGAGTGGGCTCTTCCCGCAGCCCTTGACGCACAGCGGCATGAGGGATGAAAGCGACCATGGACCGGGTGAGCGCGCCGAAGGCGTAGTCCATTTCATCGAGGTAAAGACTCTGCAGGTCGGGAAGGTCGCCTGAGATGTGGAACGAGAGGATTTGGCGTTGACCGCTGTCCATGGTGCGGTGGCGGCACAAGAACCCCTCAATCACCAAACAGCATTCGCTCAGATGGTCGCCGACGCACACCACGTTCTGATAAGGCTCGACCGATTGAATGCGCAGCGGCCATGAGTGGATAATTTCCGCGGCGCGAGGTGTAATCATCGATATTGAGGCGAGCCCTTTGAGCAGGCGATCATGCGGCAAAATTTGGATGGGAACCTCCACGCCGTTAACGCGTGGATTTGCTCGCTGGTTCGCAACCGCCATGGCTAATCTTTGAGAATCTCACAGAGCCGCAGCAGAAACCCGGGACATCGGCAAAGCGACGGTCACGACCGCAGCTGATCCGGCCACCATACAGCCCGCCGGTGAATATCACTCGTCCGACTATGTTGCAGGACCCCAGCGCCTCCGCGCGTTTAGCCGGTGGCCTTAGGCGCGCCAGTCTTCGGATCAGTTTCGGGTTGAGGACCATTGAGACCGCCGTCCGGTCCAGACTTAGGCGCGATTTCCAGTTCCGGATGTCCGCCGATCCTATCCTCTGGCGCCTCCGACCAGCCTTTGGCGCCAAGACCGCTGCGGTCCGCGCCCGCCAGCGGCGCGATCGCCTGAGTGTCGTCGGTTTTCGGCGCGGCCAGGTCGTCGCTCTTCGCTGATGCTGGAATTCGCGCCTGGTCGGCGCCTTGCCGGGATCGTGCAGAGGGAGACTGTCCAATCGGTTCTGAGCGAGGGGTTGGTGGTTCGGTCATGGATACAATCCTCCATCAGAGGAAGCGCGCCTCAGCACGCTGGTTCCGCGATCTGCCATGACTTTTGTCGATCCAGCGCCGACGGCGCACTGGCGCATAGACGCGGTGCGCGAAGCCATGCCGCAATTTCCGCTCGACCGTACATTCGAGTGCGCGATTCCGGGGGAGCTCGCCGCACCTTATCGCGCCTGGCGCCGCCCCTGGTGGGGATGCGTAAACGCTTGGTGAACCCAGTGGAACGCAGCGCGGCCGTCGGCGCTTAAGCGAAGGCATGGGAGACCAAAAGGCATCGGCGCTGCGAAGGGGCGCGCGTAAAAGCGATGTCCCTGCATTTCAAAAGCCGCAATTGGCCACTTTGGTGGATGGCGCGCCAGAGGGTGACGATTGGATTCACGAAATCAAATACGATGGCTATCGCATCGTATTGGCGGTGGGCGCGGGCCGAGCGCATGCCTACACCCATTCTGGCCTCGATTGGTCGGACAAGTTTTCGACGATCATCGCCGCGGCAACCAAGCTCAGAGCTAAATCGGCTTTAATTGACGGTGAGGCTGTGGTGCTCGATCCAAGCGGCCGCTCCAGTTTTCAACTCATGCAAGGGGCATTTAAAGCGAAGTCCACAAGGCTTGTCTTTTACGCCTTCGATCTTCTCGAATGCGACGGGGAGGACTTGCGGGCGTTGCCGCTGCTCAAGCGCAAGCAACGTCTGCTTCAAGTCACGGGTCGAGGCAAAAGCGGCGTCATTCGATATTCGGATCACGTGGTCGGCCAAGGTCCAACCGTATTCAAGGCGGCCTGCGACCAAGGCCTCGAAGGCATAATCTCCAAACGCGCCGCAGCGCCCCACATTGGCGTGCGGAGCGAGAGTTGGCTCAAGGTCAAATGTATAAAGCGCCAAGAGTTCGTCATCGCGGGTTGGACCGAGTCGGACAAAGACCGCGGCTTCCGCTCACTTATTCTAGCGGTGAACGTTCGCGGCGCGCTTCGCTACGCGGGAAAAGTCGGCACCGGTTTCGATATGGCCGAAATCGATCGCCTACTTGCCCGCATGAAGCCATTGGTCCGTACTACGCCAAGCATCAGCGCGCCGCGTGCGGCCGTGAAGCGCGCGCATTGGATCGAGCCAAAGATCGTCGCGGAGATCGCCTTCACTGAGATGACTTCCGATGGCGTGCTTCGGCATCCCAGCTTTATCGGGCTGCGCGAGGATAAGTCGCCGCGCGAAGTCGTCATCGAACGACCCAAGGCGCGCAAGAGCGTGCAACGCCGCCGGTCGAAGATGCCCCGAAATAAAGGGAATTGACTGAGCTGCTGCGGGAATCGGCCTGGTGGAATTGTCCACTTCCTGGAAGTCCGAGGGCCGGGCTGACGCGGATACCAGCGGACACAACAAGATGCCGGCATAAGCGTGTCCGTTCGTGTCCCACCGCGCCCATGCGTTTCGCTGGGGCTTTAGGGTTTTTAGTGTCGGGAACTCGGAACAGCGACAGTTCGCGGCACTTCAGTGCAACGTCGGGCTTTCGGAAAGCGGCAGATCGATGGTCTCGATTGCCTGTATGGTGCGATCGCCGGAAACCTCGCGGACCTGAAACCCATTTGCCTCGAAGCGGCGCACCGCCGCCGCGAGGCCCCGCCAACCCTCAAGTCGAGCACAATCAAGATCGCCGCGTGCGGCGAGGATGGAATGACAGATCGAAAACTCGTCCGTCGATTCTTCCAGATACTCGATGGTGTAACGCATCACTTCTTATATCAAATGTGGGAGGGCGAGGCCAGCCACGCCCCTAAGGAGACACTTACTCATTCGCCCCGGTGAACGCTCTATTGGTGATGACGATGAATTGCGAGCGCGTGCGCCCTGGTGGAACACTAACCTAGACGGCGAGTTGCGGCCTCGTGCTCATCTTCTCGCTGCGGCGGGCTCGAAAAAACAAATCACGAGCTACAGTCGGATGTAAAATGTGCAACGAGTATCGCTCACACGTTGATGCTGACGCCATCCGCGAAGAGTTCTCGCAGATCAAGATCCGCATCAAGTTTCCTGAAGGCGCGCCGAATCTGGAGCCGCGAGACAGCATCCGCATCACGGATTCCGGCGCCATTGTCCGCCAAGGCGGCGACCCGCAATCGGCTGAACTGGTGCAGCGGCGCTGGAGTTGGCCTGGTCCCAGCAAGAAGCCGGTGTTTAATTTTCGCTCCGAGGGCCGAGCCTTCAAGGCCGGGCGTTGTCTCATCATCGCCGATGGCTTTTACGAATTCACCGCCAAGCCGGGCGCTAAGGGCAAACACAAATGGCGCTTCGCGCGGGCCGATGAACCTTGGTTTTGCATCGCAGGCCTTTGGCGTGCCGTCGAAGGCATCGGCGAAGCCTTCACGATGCTCACTACGGCGCCGGGTCCGGATATCAAGCCCTACCACGATCGTCAGATCGTTGTGCTCGCTCGAGACGATTGGGCACGCTGGCTGGATTTGAACGTCTCGGCCAAAGAGGTTCTGAAGCCCGCCCCCGCCGGCGCGTTGAGCGTGGAGCAGGTGGCGTAATTTTAGGTGCGATTGCGCGAATTCGAGCGTTGCAGCTCGGCGACGGCGTCAAACCCGGGTGCGGCGAAAAAGCCGGACGATGAAAAGCAACACGACCGCCCCCATCGTGGCGGTAATGACGCTACTCAAGAAACCCGTGCCGATCTCGATCCCCATCCGTGGGAAGAGCCAACCGCCAAGCACGGCGCCAACAATGCCGACGACGATGTTACCCACCAGGCCAAATCCGCCGCCTTTCACGAGCGCGCCAGCGAGCCAACCCGCAATGGCCCCGACGAGAAGCCAGATAACAATCGTTCCAGCGGTCATGAGTTTTTCCTGCGTCGCTTTCTGCTTACCCGAATGGCCTGATGTTGGGTTTAGTTCCCGAGATCTTCGCAACATGAAGCCCTCACACATTGCCTTGCGACGGAACCAATAAAGCATGGAGGTTTTAGCTAGCAGCCAGCTGGAGAGCGCCGTGAAGTCTGTCGCCGACGCCCATACAGAGCAGCGGTCCTTGAAAGGCTGCCGCGTGCTTGTCACCGGCGGGACGACCGGCATTGGACGGGCGATCGCTGTGCTGCTGGCCAGCGAAGGCGCCAAGGTCTTTATCTGCGGGCGCGCGGCGACCCATCTTGAGGACGCGCTTGCGCGCATTCGTGAGCTTGGCGAAGGCGCGGGCGTCACTGTCGATCTCGCCCAGCGCGATCAGCTCGCATCCTTGTTCGAAGCGTCAGACCGTTTCCTCGGGGGCCTCGACATCGCCATCATCAACGCCGCGGTCCCCGCCGAAGCAGTCGGTGACACCGAGGAAGAGGATTTACGCGCTCAGATCGAAACCGATTTCACGGCCTATTTGGTGACCGCGAAGAAAGCCGCGGAGCGGATGCACGAGGGTGGCGACATTGTGCTGATCGGCTCGATGGCGGCGGTATCGCGTAAGGGCGGCAATTCCATCTATGTCGCCGCCAAGAGCGGTGTGGAAGGCTTTGCCAAGTCGTTGCGCGAAGAATTGGCGGAAAAGGATATTAAGGTTGGTCTGATTGAACCCGGTTTCACCGGCGCTGATTTTCAATATCCGGAATATCCGCCCGAGAAGCAGCGCCAATTGATTGAAGAGCAGCGTATGCTGCGGGCTGAGGACATCGCCGCTGCCGCACACTTTATGTTGACGCAGCCCCGGCGCACTGCGGTGTCGCTGATGCGGGTGGAGACCCGGCGCAAACACCCCGAGGGCTGAAGCTGACGAGAGCAGCATACCAAGAGCGGGTGCGTCGTACTTTCGGGCAACTTCGACGATACTTCGTCGGTATGATGGCATGAGGGCGCGCGTGACATCGCCAAACCCATGCCGGCGTGCCCGCCTGAAGCGCTGGAGAACTTCGCGCGAGGCCTTTTCCTATATGTGGAGCGCGCCACCAGCGACGTACAGTTACGAGCGGCGGCGCTGGCGGTTTGGAACTGTCTTGAACCCTTGCCCCGCGCCTGCGCTGAGCTCGTGATCGAACTTACCGGCGAGCAGATCGCGCCCTTTCCCAAGCGGCCCGGCTCATTCTGAAGAGCGTCTGAGACGCGCTAGGCGACCAGCAGGCGCGCCGCGCATTCTCGCGCAAGGTTGGAGGATATTGCAGCGCGAAGTTTGGAACGCCGCGCCGGGGATTAGGCGAATACCTCCTTAGCGATGTGAGTGATGCGACAAGCAAGGTCGAGTTCGCCTGACGCCACCACGTAGTGGTCGCCGCCATCGGCAATGCCTGTGGTGAAGACGACGTCGCGAAGATAAATCTTGTCCTTCAGCGGTTCTGTTAGCTCTGGGCGCGCTTCAAGCAGAGGCTGGTTTTCTTCAAGGCGTAGAACCTGACTCGGATCATCGGAATCGAGAAGCGCCCAAAACGTGCGATAAGCGCCCACCATATCGAGCGGAGCGACGCCGTGGTACAGCATCAGCCATCCCTTCGGCGTGCGAATCGGTTGGGAGCCGCCGCCAATTTTCATGGTCGACACCGCGCCCTTGCGAGGGCGGATCAATGGCGCACCGCGCGGGCGCCAGTGTAAACCATCTGGCGATACGGCAAGGTTGATCGAGGGCCCGGCGTGAAACGGGCTGGCCGTCGGATAGGCGAAATAGTGATCACCCAATGGACGCGTGAGCGCCCAGAAGCGACCATCGATCTTGCCCTCGAAAAACAGCATGTCCTTATTCTGGTGATCGAGAACGATGCCGCAGGCTTCGTAATTGAGACCGTCGCGCGAGGTAAAAAGGCAGGTGCCATGGCGTTCGGCGCTCACCGCGCAAGCGGTCAAATAGTAGACGCCATCGATCAAGGAGATACGCGCGTCTTCAAGGCCGTATTCTTCGGACGACAATTCTGGTGCGATGACCTTGTCATAGTGAACACGCAATACTTCGAGTCCATCCGGTGTTGTCTCGACCGGCAACAGCCAGGAGAGTGACGTGAGCCCTATGGCGGTGTGATATTGGGTCGGCAGTCGGAATTTCCTCGGATCGCGAAGATCCAGATTGTCGACAGGGTAGGGGTCGAGCGCGTAGCGCCGCGCGCCGAGCGCGCGAATGGCATAGGCGTTCTCGCCGCGAACGGGTTCCTTCAAGGCCTCGGCTACCCGAACCATCAAGAGTAAATTGCCGTTGGGCAGGCGCGTTATTCCCGGATTAAAGGCGCCCAAAACGAACGTCGACACGCCAAGCGCCGCAAGGGAAGTGCGCAGCGGCGAGCGTTCCAGATCGACGTCATCGGGTCCGAAAACGATCCGATCGGTGGGGTGGTCCATCGCGCGCTCTTCAAAGGGGATGGTGACGAACGTCGCCTGGCGCCACGCGTTCCCCGGAGCGGCGATGGATAGCCTGCTCGCTTCGACCTGGCGCGCGGGTGCGCCGCGCGCTGTCTCTCGAAACGTGCGCCGGGCGCGATTTATCCGGCCACCGGCCGCCTCTCATAACCGAGGATAACGCATTCGAAGTTGCTCAAGCGGAGGGTGGAACCCAAGCGTGTGGCTGGCATTTGCAGGCCAGCAACGCGTTCAGGATGAGCCATGTCCGATCCAGCTGAGGTCCACCCCGATGTGCCGGGCTTTACGCCCGAGACGCTGAGCGTGAAGGCGGAACTCGCGGAGACGCGAAAGCCGCTCGCGACTTTCGATCTCGGACCGCTCAAAATTGAAGCGCGGCGGGGTCGCGACACGCTCTGGCTTCTCGTGCGCCGGCCCGGCAAGGGCGGGGTTGCGATGCGCACCATTCCGGCCACGGGACCGGTCATTGTCGGACCGCGCCGCAAAAGCAAGAACCGCATCACCTGGCCGGTCGAAAGCCCGTCCGGCACATTCACTGTCGTGCTGCGGCTCATTTCCGATGAGCTCATGCGGGTCACCGTCAGCCTCAAACCGCGTTCTGACTTGCTTGTCGCGTTCTGGCCGCGCGACATCTATCCGCTAGACGCGGGCGACGATCCCACCGGCGCGCAAGGCTGGGTGGAAGCGGCCCAGCGCGGACTCAATACTGGTTTGTGCTATTTTTGCGTGGACAAGCCCGCCTTCGGCAATGTGCTCTATGTGCAGAACCTGACGGCGCTCAATCCCTATTTTGAAGCGACCAAGACCAAGCCCGACGGCGTTGTTGGCGGCGAATGGCCCGAGCTTGGCTATCAGCCCCCGACCTCGCCGATTGGCAGTTCACCGCCAATCCATCCACTCCGCAAAAGCGAAGAGGTCGTCATCTCCGATGCGCTGATGGCGTTTCGGGATGCGTGCGGCAAGGGCGAGGCCGAGAGCGCGCGCCAGTTCATCGACATGCTGGCGCTGATCTATCCCCACCTCGACAAGCCCGAAGCTCAGTTTCGCGACTGGATGTCGAGGTCAACGAAAACGCTCGCCGATCTCGCGCGGGCGCCGGAAGCGACGATCGAGCACTACGGCCACACCTATCTCCATCCTTACACGGGAGCGGAATATCCCGACAGCATGGTGCAGCTTTCGGTGGTGGCGGCCATGCGCGATTACGAGCGCGCCACCGGTCAAGATACTGAACTGGCCGACCTCTATATGGCCGGCATGTCGCGCTTTTTTGACAAGGAGCTGGGCATTGTTCGCCGTTATCTGCCCAATGTCGGCGAGGACAAGAACAAGGACGCGGTCGATTCCTGGTATCTTTATCATCCGCTGATGAATCTTGGCCGCCTCGCCGTGCGGGGCGACGCCGTCGCCAAGCGGCTGTTTACTGATTCACTCGATTACGCGGTTAAGGCCGCCAAACACTTCAAATACCAATGGCCCATCCAGTACGACGTGCGCGACTTTTCGGTGATCACCGCGGCGCGCAGTGAGGACGGACTAGGGCAGACCGATGTTGGCGGGCTCTACGCCTACGTCATGTTGCAAGCCTATCACTTAACCGACGACGTCACCTATCTGCATGAAGCGAAGACCGCGATCGCCGCGCTCAAGGGCATGCGATTTGAACTTGCCTACCAAACCAATTTGACGGCCTGGGGCGCGGTTGCTTGCATCAAGCTTTGGCAGCTGGAGAAAGACCCGCGCTATCTCGACCAAAGCCTCATCTTCGTGGCGAACTTCCTGCACAATTGCGAATTGTGGGATTCCCAGATTGAGCACGCCAAGCATTTTGTAAATTTCTTTGGTGTGACGTGTCTCCACGACGCGCCCTACATGGCCGCCTACGAGTGCTTTGAATCGTTTGCGGCGTTCGAAGAATATCTCGAAGTGGGCGGGGCTGACATTCCGCCGGCCGCGCGCATGTTGCTGTGCGAATTCCGCCGCTTCACGCCCGACCGCGGTTGGTATTTTTATCCTGATGCGTTGCCCCCGGAAGCGGTTGCCAAAGACAACATCCGCAACGGGCGCATAGAGCGCAAATTGTCCTTCCCGCTGGAAGATCTCTATGGCGATGGCCAGCTGGCGGGTCAGGTCGGACAGGAGATTTACGGCTGCGGTGGCGCATTCGTGTTTGCTGCGCGCGCATTTTTTGAGTGCGCCGAAGCGCCGTTCCGCATCTTCACGGATTATCCGGCCATCGTTGAGCAAGACAAGGATAATACCGAGCTGATCGTGCGGCTGCAGGGCCCGCCCGGATATTCGGGGCGGGTGCGCGTCCTCAAGAAAGGGCGTCGCGCCATGGCGCGCATCACAACCTCGCTTGAGAATGAAGAAAACTCGATCCCCGCCCGCGCGCGCGCCGCGGATTTTCGCGACTATTGCGTACCCGCTGATGCGGCCTTGCGCGTCAGCTGGGCGCCCGTTGCAAAGCGCGTGCGTTAGTCAAAACAGAAAGGAGCAAATTCCGTGTTGCAGGCAGTGTCGGGGAAGGTCAATCGATCCATCGCCCTCATCGGCAGTTATCCGCCGCGACGCTGTGGGATCGCTACCTTCACGTGCGATTTGTACAGCGCCTTCCACGAGGCCCATCCCCAAGAAAGCACGTTCGTTGTAGCGATCAGCGAGCCTGGGTTTGATGAGAAGTATCCTCCCGAAGTCGCATTCGATATTCGCCGTGACGCCCTGGAAGACTACGAAGCGGCGGCAGCGCGCCTTAACAGAACACACGTCGGCATGGTGTGCATCCAGCATGAGTTTGGCATCTTTGGCGGTGAAGCGGGCGCCCATATCCTGGCGCTGATCGAACATTTGGAATGCCCAGTCGCTGTGACGCTGCACACCGTGCTCGCAGAGCCTTCTGAAGCCCAACGCGCTGTGATGCGGCGCCTAATCGAGAGCGCTGACACACTGATCGTCATGGCGGAAACAGCACGCCTGCTGCTGGAGCGTGTGTATCAAGCCCCGCGCAGCAGGATCTCCATTATTCCTCACGGCGCCCCCGATTGCCCGCTGGTCAGCACAAGCTTGGCCAAGGAGAAACTCGGATATAGCGGGCGCTCGCTCTTGCTGACGTTTGGGTTGTTGTCCGCCAATAAGGGGATCGAAACCGTGATCCGCGCGATGCCCGGTATTGTCGCGGCGCGTCCCGATGCACTCTACGTGGTGCTTGGCGCCACCCATCCGAACGTGCGGGCGCGAGAGGGCGAAGTCTATCGTGAACGGCTTATTGCGCTCGCCGCGGAGCTTGGCGTGGGTGAGGCTGTGGCGTTCGAAAATGCCTTCGTCGATCGTAAGCGGCTTTTGCAATATCTGTCGGCCGCTGACATCTACGTCACACCGTATCTGAACCCCGCGCAGATCACTTCTGGGACGTTGGCCTACGCAGTGGCGCTGGGGCGTCCGGTTATTTCCACGCCGTATTGGCATGCGCAGGAAATCCTCGCCGATGGGCGCGGCGTGCTCGTGCCGTTTAACGATTCCAACGCCATCGCCGATGCGGCCGCCGCGCTCTTGTTGGATGATGCGTATCGCGAACGTATTAGCCGCAGTGCTTATGCGAGCGGGCGTCGCAGCATCTGGAAACGCGTAGGCCAAAAGTATCTGGATCTATTCGCTGCACTCACGGGTTCGCCCGACCATCAGAACACGCCAACGCGCGGCGCGTCTGAAGCGCCTGCCGCATAGACGAGTTCTACGAATCAGCGGGCCACGCGGCGTTAGCGCGCTATTCGCTAATGGTGTCGTGACGCGATGATGGCGCGTCGGTGTTCGTTTGACTGCGTTCGCGCGAGAGTTGCACAGAAGCGGTAATGCCATGCGTTGGCTGATTGGAAACGATGGAACCTCGTGTTTGTAATCGACGCTCGCGCGTGGCTTAACGCTTCAGTGAGAGTGGTGGGCGAAGTTTGCGCTCGCGTCCTATCGTGGAGTGAGAATGGAAAGGCCATCATCGGCTCTAAGCTGCGCTGCGACCGCAGCGGCGGAACAAACGATGGCGCAGCTTAGCCGCTATCATATCGAGCCGACGCCCGCGAGCTACGAAGTGTGGTTCACCCATGTCAGCGGCCTTAATCGCGCGCTGAGCGCCGATATCGAGGGCCGGCTCGCCAAAGGCGAGGGTTTCGGAAAAGACGTCTGCGCGCAATTGTTCGAACGGCATTTGGCCAAGCCGGTGCTTTCGACGCAAATGCTGGAAGCCAGTGAAAGCCTAGCGCTTGAATTGTCCGATGTCGTGGCAACCTTGCGCAGCGCGGGCGCGGAGAGCGGGTCCTATGCCGCCGCCCTCACCGAAGCGGCGACCGCATTCGATGGCAATATTGATCCCCACACGCTGCGTGCGCTGGTAAACGGTCTCATGACGGCGACGCGAGACATGGCGGTGCGCAATCGCGACCTCAGTCAAAAAATGGCGACCTCTACGCAACAAGTGGAAGCGCTGCAGACCAGTTTGAAGCATGTGAAGATCGAGGCGCTGACCGACGCTTTGACCGGGCTCGCCAACCGCCGCGCCTTCGATGAGAGATTACGCCGGCATTTGCAAAAGGGATCGGGCGAGCTTTGCCTCTTGCTCTGCGACATTGATAATTTCAAACGCTTCAACGACACGTGGGGTCATCTGCTTGGCGACCAGGTGATCCGGTTTATTGCCAACATCCTGCGTGCACACGCCGCCGGCAATGCCCTGGCCGCGCGCTATGGCGGCGAAGAATTCGCCATCATCATGCCAGCCACCAGCATGCACCGCGCGCAAGAGATCGCTGGGAGCATTCTCCAGGCGGTCAAGGCCAAGCGGCTGACCAGAAAATCAACGGGCGAAGCGATCGGGGCGGTCACCGTCTCAATTGGCCTTGCGCGGCGCCGGATAGGCGAGACCACGAGCGCGCTGGTGGCGCGCGCCGACCTCTGCCTCTACGCCTCCAAGCAGGGCGGGCGCGATCGTCTGACAATTGATTCCGATCTTCCGGCTGCGGCAGTGGCCTGAACTTCGCGCTAGATCCCGGGACATCCGCGATTATTTCTCGGCCAGGGGTTCGTGCGGCTCTGGAGCGTGGTGAAAGACCTGATCTAGGTTTTGCGTGTCGAACCGCTGACCGCAGACTTCACACACGCGAAATCGATCTGGCGTGCGCGTCGGCGCAGGCTCGGGCGGCGCTCTGAAGGGTGGCAGCGGCGGCAGCTTCGACACGGCGAAAATCTACCACGGCATTCATGTAGTGTCGGCTTTATTCGGCGTGGCGAGTAACGTCGCGAGCGGTTCGCAGGATTGATGCTTGCGGCCGGAATTCCCGGCGCCACCCTTTTGCCGCGACAGCGATCTGCCCGCGCGTGCGCTTGCAGACAACAGCGGCTGCTTTCGCGCATTGCAACTGCTTGAGAAGAAGGAACGGCGGCCTTTGCATACAAACACCTTCGTCACTGCTTCGACCTCAGGAACGCGGTTGACGGTAACATGCTTGTTTTACTATGGAATTCAGCCGTCATCTCGACGCGACAGTCGAACGCCTTGATCAGATCAGGACGATGCTGTGGGGTCTCTATCGACCGACGGACCAAGCGCTCCCACCTGTCATCGCCGAGCAGCTGGAAGCGCTAGAGCGCGCCGAATCCGCAAGCAACGAGAAACCATAAGTAGCGCGCATCCGCGGCAGGCTTTAAGCCGCCGCCAGCGCGCCGATGGGTTCGGGAAGCTCGACGCGGTGCGGCGCTCGCTTGGAACTTCGCTCTCGCTTTGGCGTTGCCCCGGTTGTCCCGGGGCGGGAGTAAAATGGACGCCAAACCCAATGAGGCCGACGGTGACGAAACGCTTACGGAAGCGCGGCTGGAGCTTGCCACCGAGGCCGCGCAGATCGGGGTCTGGGATTGGGATTTGGCGACGAACGCTTTTGTGTATTCTCCAATCGCGCGCGCTATTTGCGGCCTCCCCAGGGAGGGGCCAATTGCCTACGAGGACGTGGTCCGCGTAACCCATCCAGACGATTATCCGACCACGCGCGCGCAGTCCTTGCGCGCGCTTGACCCCTCCATCCGCGACACCACGCCTTACGAGTATCGGATCCTCCGTCCCGACGGCGAGGTTCGCTGGGTGATCGCCCATGGCCGGGCGGTGTTTGATGAACGCGAAGGTGAGCCTCGGGCCATCCGCTACGTCGGCACGCTGCAAGACATCACCGAGCGCAGGCGGTGGGAAGAAGCGGAGCGCTCGCTGTTGCTTCGCCAGCGCCAAGTCGAGGCCGACCTTGCAGAGCGCGAGGCCATGCTCAGCGGCATGTTCGACGCCGCCGAGCTTTTTATCGCCGTGGTCGAACTGAGCGATGAGAGCTTCGTCTACGTGCTGTGGAATAAGGCGACGGCCGCCTATTACGGAATTCCTCCGGAGCGCAGCAATGTCGATGCGCGCGAGCTTGCGCTTGATGCCGGCGTCATTGAAGCCTGGCGTAGCTCGATGTGGGAGATCTGGCGATCGGGCGCGGCGCGCACCATGGAATATCAGTTCGGCCGCGCCGGCGAGAACCCGTCTTGGTATCTCGGCACGTACACACCTTTGCCGGCCGGTCCTTCGGGGCGCGCCCGCATGTCTTTCGTGGTCATCGATATCACGGCCCGCAAGCTTGCCGAGGAAGGGCTAAAGCAAAGCGAGCGGCGGTTACGTTTCCTCGATCAGCTCTTCGACGCCACCAAAGAACTTGAGGCGCCGGAAGCCATCATGGGCGCGACGACGCGCTTGTTGGGCGAACATCTCGATGTCGACGTGTGCGCTTACGCCGATATGGAAGAAGATGAGGACGGCTTCACCATTCGCGGCGATTGGGCAAGAGAAGGCGCCGCCAGCATCGTTGGGAGCTATTCTCTCGCCGCCTTCGGCGAACGCGCTGTTCGCGATCTTCGCGCCGGTCGTCCCCTGATCAGCCATGACAACAGCAAGGAAGGTCCCGCTTTCCTTGCAATCGGGCTTTACGCCACGATTTGCATGCCGCTGATCAAGAACGGCAAGCTTACGGCGCTGATGGCCATTCATCGCACGCGGGTGCAGCGTTGGACCGATGAAGAATTGGCGCTGCTGGAGGAGGTTGCGGAAAGAAGCTGGGCTCACATCGAGCGGGTGCGATCAGAAGCTGATCTGCGCCAAAGCGAACAACATTTTCGTTCGCTCTACAATTCGATCGAGAGTGGCTTCTATATTGCCGAACTGGGCTCACGCGACGGCAAAATCGATTATCGCTACGTCGAAGTGAACCCGGCGATGGCGCGCTTGCCTGGACTGAGCGACGCGGTCGGCAAATGGCGGCGCGATATTGAGGCCGCGCCGGCCGAATATTGGTTCGATCTGTTCGCCGAGGTGATGGAGACTGGAACGCCGGCGCGAGTCGAACATCTGCACGAAGGTCTGCAGACTTGGTTCGAGGTTTACGCTTATCCCCTTGAGGATGATCGATTTGCTGTGCTCTTCAGTGATATTTCGCATCGCAAGGTCGAAGAGGAGCGCCGCGCGCAGGAAGACGCCGCGTTTCGGGCTGAATTAGAGCAGGCCATCGTCGCGCGGACCAGCGAAGTGCAGCAAGCCGAAGCGCGGCTGCGGGCGATTTCAGAGTCGTCTCAGATGTATCAAGGGCTGCTCACGCCCGGGGGTGTTGTCTTGTTCGTCAACATGACCGCACTTCAAGGCATCGGGGCTGCGAGCGGCGAGGTTGTGGGAAGACCCCTTTGGGAGACGCCTTGGTTTGCAACCACGCCGGATGCAAAGGAGCGGGTGAAGGACGTGGTGGCAAGGGCAGCGAAGGGTGAAACTATCGCGTCGACCATCGCATTAAACCTGCCAAATGGGCTTCGCCACTTTGATTTCGCGATCCGGCCGATCCGCGATGGCGACGGCCAGATCATCCACATCATGCCCGAGGCGATCGATGTCACCGCGCGTGTCGAAGCGGAGGCCCAGTTGCGCCAATCGCAAAAACTCGAAGCCATGGGCCAATTGACCGGTGGGGTCGCACATGACTTCAACAATCTGCTGATGATCATGTCGGGCGGACTGAACATGTTGGAGCGCAAAGACGACCCCGCGCGCCGGGAGATGTTGTTTGGGCGCATGCGTGACGCGGTTGAGCGGGGCGCCAAGTTGACCCAGCAATTGCTGGCTTTCTCCCGCAAGCACGAATTGGCGCCGGTCAATGTGGATTTTGCGGGGCATGTGGAAGCCATGCGGGAATTGCTGAACCGCAGCCTGGGCGGCCAGGTGCGTGTGGCGCTCGATGTCGCGCCTGAGCTAAAGCCGGTCTATGTCGATCCCGCGGGTCTGCAACAGGCGCTGCTCAATCTCGCCGTCAATGCGCGAGACGCCATGCCCGAAGGGGGCGTCATCACCATTCGGGCGCGCAACGGCGCGCCGCACGATTTAGACGCACAGTGCGTGTCTCTCTCTGTTGTCGATACCGGCGTGGGCATGTCCAACGAGGTAGCGGCGCGGGTGTTTGAACCCTTCTTCACAACCAAAGAAGTGGGCAAGGGCTCGGGACTGGGGCTCGCGCAGGTGCACGGATTTGCTCAACAATCCGGCGGCAAAGTAGAAATAGAGTCTGCACCCGGCAAAGGCACGGTTGTGACGCTGGTGTTGCCGATGAGCACGCATACTGCCGCCCCACCAAACCCGATGGTCAGACGCGAGCCGAGCCTCGCCGAGAGAAGCGGCGCCGGACGGGCTCTGCTTGTCGAGGATGACGCCGATGTTGCAGCGCTCACCGCGCCGATGCTCGAGGAATTAGGGTGGCAGGTGATCTGGGCCGCTAGCGGCGAGGAGGCTTTGGCCATCCTGCGGGATCGCGCCGATATCGACCTGGTTTTCTCAGATGTGATGATGCCCGGTGGCATCAATGGACTTGAACTCGCCATGCGCGTGCGCGGCGAGCAACCGGCCCTACCGGTGTTGCTGACCAGCGGCTATGCGGCGCCCGTCGCCAAGCAAGCGGCGGCGGCAGGCGTTGCGCTGCTGACTAAGCCGTTTGGGCTTGAGGCGCTAGAGCGGGGAATCGCGGAAACCCGGCAGTCGTGGGGCCAACGCGCGTCGGCTAAACTCTCCGAAGCGCAGTAACGCAATTACCAAGCCGCATCGCGCTGACTATGCAAACGATCAAGGGTCGGCGGAGTCGGCCGATCCTTCCGGCCTGAGGAATCCGTCTTAGGAGACGCGTCAAGTCTGCCCAGAACCTCGATGTCGCGCTGCGCCGTTAGGCGCAACGCGAGATCGAATTCCAGCGCAAGCTCCAATGCTCTTCGGATATCATCGTCTGACTATCGCCTCTTTTTTCGACGATCATCGATACGGGCGTAGATCACGATGCCTAGTCCCAAGAGCAACAGCGCAGCCAATACAAAAATCGTGTTGAAGCGCCCGTAAGGCGTGCTCACGACAGGAAACAAATCGGCAAGTTGGGTCACTGACGCGCGGACAAACTCTACCATGGCCGCGAGCCCGGCCAGAATTGCGCCCCAGATCGTGCGGCTTTGACTGAGCGGCGGCGTCCCTGGCGGTAAGCTAGACGGCGCGTTTGATGGCCGCGCGGCCGACCCCTGACGCGCGGCATGGAGTGCAGTTCTTGTGGTTTCATCGACAACTCCGCCGATGGGCAATCCGTGCTCTTCCTGAAAGTTCATCACTGCGCGCCGGGTCTCTGGACCAAAGACTCCAACCTCAGATCCGGTTGCGTAGCCGAGTGCGTGCAAGTCCTCCTGCAATTCGCCGACCGCGACGCCGGTGCTGCCAAGTGCAAGCGCCCCTTGCGCAACAGGCGCATTGAGGGCGGCGTCCTGAAGAATTGCCTCCGGGCTCGCCACAAGCTCCAGCGCCTTCGTCGTCCATTGGATACGCTCCGCCTCACCAATCGCCGGCGTAGGCGACAGCGGATTTCCGCGATTAACGCCGCGGGAGACAGCGGCGATGTTGCCCGCGTCTGCGAACTCGCCCAGTCCAGTTCTGTTGAAATAGGCAGCCGCCACTTGCATAGATGTCTTGAGGTCGCGCGAAAGGATGTCGGGATCACTGACCAGATCGATGCCAGCCAGCTCGCCATAGTGCCGATAATTGTCTTTGCCTGTTAGTTGAAAGAAGCCGCGGCCTCGGTAGCGCCAACCGTCGCCCGATTCCTCGGGTCCATTTCCAAGGCGGTTCGCATATACGCGATTGGCGATCTTCTCGGGATTTCTCGCGTACTGACGAATTTCGTCGTCGCTCGCGAATTTGTGGCCGAACGTTCGCTTGAGGCCCTCAAAGCTATAGTTCAGGTTTTCACCCTTGGCTTGCAGGTAGTTGGTTTCGACTATGCCCTGCCCAAGGAAGTGCGCGAAGCGCCGTGGCGTGTTGACGCCGTTTTCGCGAAGCATCGGATAGCATTGAAGAATCGTAGAAATGTATTGGCCTTGGGTGCTAAGCGGATTCCACGTAGGACGGTTTGGGAGCTGGCGGGTGAGCTTCGTGAAATCAACCGCACCGGTGTCGGCAATGTCGAAGAAGCGCATTTTGGACCCCTTGGATTCTTGTTGAACTGTTTTCCCATTTGTCTCGACTACTGCGGAGCGCCGTCGGCGCTAATCTCTCGGTGACCCACCCGCACGGAGGAGCTCGGGTTACCGATGCGCGCGACGTTTGAGTGAAGTCCCCAGGTTCGTGGGCCGTGCGACAGTCTGCTTGCCGGCCGACTTAGAAAACTCGGCGATCCTTGAAGGCCCAAGCCGGGTATCTCAAAAAACATTGGCTCTCCACGCTGAACCCATTGCGCCAATCGGATCGGGTGATAGCACTAGACTCCGCGATTGCTAGGCACCGGGGGGTCGTGATGCCCGAAGTAAAGAAGCCACTAAATCGACGCTCATTCCTAACGCGCGTTTCCGGCGCAGCATTGCTAACGGGCGGCGCGCTTGGCGTTGTCGTGGGCGAGGCCCGCGCCCAAAACTACACAGGTGGCACAGACGCTGATGCAGGCACACGTGCGGATCGTTCAGGCTTCGGTCGCACCGGCATAACCGACGGAGACTCCGGCCCTCGGGCGGATCGCGCTAATTACGGGCGCGGAAGTCATAACGGCGTCACCGATCACGACAGCGGCCTGGCCGCTGATCCGCCCAGTCACGGGCGCGGAAATAGCGGCGCAACGGATGGAGATGTTGGCCAGTACGCGGATCCGCCAGGGCGTGGCCGCGGTGGCCGCACTGGCGTCAGTGATAATGACAGCGGGCCGCGCGCCGATCCGCCGGGACGCGGACGAGGGCCAAGGCCCACCGGAGTAACTGACAGCGATAGTTCGATTTCGGATCGCCCAGGATACGGACGCGGTTCGCACCCAAGCAGCGGCAGTGCTGCCGGAAGCGGTTCGTCGAACCCCGGAAGCGGAATAACCGACAGCGACACTAGCGATCCCGCTGGGCACGGGCGCGGCGGCGGTCGCACGGGAATTTCCGATGCTGATTCTGGGCCTAATGCCGACCTTCCTGGCCGTGGCAGGAGTGGGGGTCGGGACGCAGATGGAACGGATTCAACGAGTCCTTCAGGCGCTTCACGCTCTGGACGAGGCGGCGGCGCCGTACGCGATAGCGATCCACGCGATCCCAAGGGTAATCGCTAGCTAGCGGGCGCCATGCGCGCGAAGGCCGCGCCAAGTACAAACGTTGGATGGGTTAGATCCCAAAAACTGCTGCAACGGATGGCGCGCAACCACGGCGCCATTTGTGACGCAGATCCAGCGCCGCAGCGCTGCGCCAGTGAGATTGGCGGACTCCGCGCGAGGCTCCCAGAGCACTGCGCCGTCGATTTGATTGTGGGAGACATATCGCGTCCCATCGTTGTTGAGGAAAAGTTCGGACACCACCGAAGCGCTGCCAAGCTCGGCAATGAAGCTAAGTGTGTTTGTGGTCCAAAGGGCGCCGCCGCGGGCTGACATGATGGCTAGCCGCGCGCCGTCATCCGACAGCATCACGCCTCGTGAACGGGCGCTGCTTATCGGGTCTGTAACATCGCGGCGCGCCAGTTGAGCGCCCGTCTGCGCCGACCACACCGCCACCCGATCGCCCGCCGTATGATCGAGCGTCCAACCGACAACGCGCCCACCGTCCGGTGAGAGGACGACCAGGTTGAATTCATGGGCGCTGCCGAGACTTGCAATGCGCGCACCTGTTTCCGCGTTCCATAGCGTCGCCGGCGCCGAACCATCCGCGCGCGATAGCAAGACACGATCTCCAGCACGGGAAATGTCAAAGTGATCGAATTCTTGTTGGCTTGCGAGCTCGATCGATGCGCCGCTTCGAAGATCCCATATCCGATAACTTGATTGCCCGTCCGCGCCGATGACGCGCAGCAGCGCTGCATATCCTCTTTCGGAGATCGAAAAGTCGCGAACGTTATAAGAAGGGCTCGGCAACCGCTGAGCCGTTCCATCCGAAAGCACGCGCCAGATACTCAGCGCCTGGTCGCTGTTCAACACGACTAGATATTGCCCATCGAACGTTTGCGAAAATTGCCCGCCGTCAACGTGACCATGAACTGGCACAGGATGAAGCGCGCCGCCTATGTGGAGCGTGAACAGCAGGTTTTGCTCACTCCGGATTACGAAGATATTGCCGTCCGCTGAAACAGCTTCTCCAATTCGAGCGCCGAGCTGTTGGCCCACGTTTTGCTCCACGCGGCAACTCGGGCAATCTAAAGGCAGGCTCAACAATTGCCCATCGCGCCGCCATGCGATCACGCGCCCGCCGTCATTCGAAAAGCGCGCACGTGTGTACGATGGCGAAGACTGGAGGGCCGCGACCTCAGCGCCATCGCGCGAGAAGACGTGAAATTCGCCGCGTTGGGTGATGAGCAATCGCGCACCGCTGAGCGACCATTCCGCATTAATGAAGCGTCCAGGCGCGGCAACCGTTGCCAGATAGCGATTTGAAAGGCCCGCCTCCCTCGCGATTTCGGTCGGACTTGTCCGCGTGGCAAACGGAACATCCCCCAGCAAGTATGAGGCATCCGGAAGCGCGCCGACGGCGAATGCAAAAACCGTTTCCGGCGGCTCCGATCCGCGAGCAATGATGTCCCGCGCGTGATCTGCAAGTTGATTGCGTGAATTCAGCGCCAGTCCCCCGAAACCCGCGATCAGCGCCATGCTTGCAAGCGCTCCGGCCGCAACTTGGCGCCACCTCGAGCGCGCGCTGCACCGCTTGAGATAGTCCATCGTTGGGGTGTTGCGCTCGATCTGTTCTCGATAGTCATGGCGCCTGAGCAGCCCGCGTGCGCTTGCGAGGCGGCGGCCGCTATGCGTGAGGTCGTATGCACGTCGTCCGTGCGCATCCCAGCTCGCCGCAGCCGTTTCCAAGCCGCGCAACGAATCCAACCGCGCACGTTCCGGCTTTAGCCATTCCAGGAACCGGGGCCACTCACTGAAGAGCGCTTCGTGTGCGACCTCCACCGTGTCGCCACTCATCACCACGAGCCGCCATTGATCGAAGTGCTCGATCAGCTGACGCTCTGGAACGCCCAGGTCCCGCAGTTGTGCAATGCGTCGCATTGCGGCGCCGCGATCATTCACTTGTGCTAGTCCCGGCACGAAGGCGCTCGCGGCCTGTTTGTCCTGCGTGCTACCGATGGCGACACGTGAATCCAGTGGACGTTGGCTGCTCTCGGGATTAATCCCGCGCAGCGCGCGCTCAGCGGCATCTGCGAGCAGGCCGGCAAGCTTGCCGAAACTTTCGTAGTGTGATTTTCGGATGCGCTTTTCAGCTTCAAACTGTCGCCACAACCGCTGCAACGCAAATGCCAGGAGGGGCAGCGTTTCCGCGCCGGCAGCGTCCTGCATCAAGGCGTCAACTAGTTCCGGTTCAATGTCGACGCCGTAGCGCGACGCCGGTTGTTCGATGGCGGCGTCAAATCGATAGGTTGGCAGCGTTCGCAAATCGAAAGAACGAGTGGCGATGCCTTCGAATCTCGGGGCGGACTGTATTTCCGGAAAACTATCGGAGCGGACTGTGAACACGACGGCGTATGGAGCCGGACCCCCGCCTTCGCTGGGCAATAGCGCCGCCTTCAAATAGTCGGCGAGCGCATCGGCGCTGTCGCCGCTTGCGCGGGCCAACTCTTCGCCCTGATCCATGGAAATGAGTACGGTCGCGTCGACACGATCCGATTGCGCCTTGAGTTGCGCAAGCTGGACGTCGAGTGCTGTTTTCAACAATTCCAGTAACCGGTGACGCGCACCCGCCACCGCGGCTTCGCGCTGATTGTTCGGCAGCTTTGCCGCGTCGCTGCGCTCGGCATCGAAACTGTGACGGCCCCCGCGCCAGGTGGCGAGGAGTGTTGCGCATATGGGACCGGAGGCAGCGGCCGGCTGCCCCGGCGCAATTGGTTTTGCAATCGCTTCAGCAAAACTGGCGAGCGGATCGGCGCCAGGGCGGAAGCAGCGGAGCGCCAGCCACCCGCGCTCGCGTCGTAGCCGCGGCAACAATCCTGCTTTCAACAGCGACGACTTTCCCGAACCCGACGCGCCTTGAATGACGTAAGCGCGCGCGCCTTGCGCATAAGCAGGGTGATCGCCGTTCGCACGGTATTCGCGTAGCTCTTCGATGCACTGAGCAATCTCGGCGCTGCGGCCAAAAAAAATCGCGGCATCGGCGTCCGTGTCGTCGAAGCTTTCGAGCCCCGGGAACGGCGGCTTCATCAGTGCGCCATTGCTGTCGCGCCGCGTGTCCGTCTCAAAGGCGAACGGATCAAGCCCCACCTTGGCGAGGGCGCCGGCCGCGCGCAGGCCCGCTTTCAAAGCCTCAGCAATGACCGGCGCGCCGTCAATGTTGAGCCCTGCCGGTGCGCCAGCTTTGGTGAGATCTACGCCCTGATCCTCGCCGAGCACACGCCTCAATCGTTGTTGCTGCTTTTCTTCTAATTCGGTTCCATCGAGCGCGAGCAGCGGAATCATGCGTCGCCCGGCATACCAACCCGCGGAGAACTCACCGAAGCATTCGTCCGACGCGAGCCATTCGTTGGTGACTACGCAAAGGACGACGCGGCACGCACCTTTGGCGCGGCGCAATTCTTCAGTCCACTTGTCGCCAGCTCTAATGGAAGCGTGATCGACGAAGAGATCGTCAAAGCCGTTTGTACGCAGCCATTGTTCGACCGCTTTCGTGAGTTCGTCGTTGCGACTTGAGTGGCTGAGAAAAATACTCGCCAAGACCGCCCCCGTCTGGCCTAGTTACGTTCTTGATTAGCCCACCGACGTCTTCCGGGCTAGCCGATTTTAGAGATTCCGAGCTCAATACGTCAGGGCGGAGAGTGAGTCCGGCCAGCAGTCAGATCTGCGACAGCATCGCGCTTACTCGGCCAACACCAGTGACTGTTTTCGGCGAATAACGGCCTGATTGCGCAGACGTCAGATGGCCGAAAGGCGCGCGACAGCAGACGCTCGCGACTTCCCATACTGCGCCTTATGCGAGTTCGTTAGCGCGCTTGTTCTATCAACCAGTCGAACAGCCCGGCGCGCACCGCTTTCTGCGCCAGTGTGTCTGCAAGCCAAAGGTCCACGCGTTCTGTCGCAGCTGCAGCACGCGCTATGAGGGCTGGGCTAGGGGAGTGGCACGCGAACACCATCCGATCGACGCCAGGGTAGGCGCGAAAGCGCTCGATATAGTCGTCAAGAACGGCAGGTGTCGCACTTGATTTAACCTGAACAAACGCGCGCTCGTTAGTTGCGATCTGCTCGACCAACAGATCGACATCCTTTTCCGTTTCACCCAGCACACTCACCCGACGCCAGCCTGAGTTGGCGAAGATGAGGTCCACCAAGAGCTCAAACTCTTTCTCGTGCAGGCGTTGGATCAGCTTCACCGCGATCTCGGTGAGTGCATCTCGGGCCGCGACCGCCTCGGAGATCAAGGGTATCTCTTGCGAACTGAGCTTAGCTATGAGGTAGTCGACATCCTCTACACTACAGATCGTGCTGCGATAGGCGCTCACGCGTGTGAGGCGGGTGCTGAGCCCGCTGGCGCGGAGCGCTTCGCCGCTCGTGTTGGTTGAACGCCATCCACCGATGGTTTTGCGCCGGCGGGGGAGGCGACCCTTCGCTGCGTCGTCCCAGACCACTTCGGCTTCAGCGAACGTCCACCACAGGAGGCCTTCAGCGAACGTGATCCATAACGTTTCCGGTCCGAGTTCATAGAATGCTCGTAGTTCGCGGACGTGATCATTGGCTCTGGCCGACCCTTTGCCGTCGTCCAGAAAGAGCTGGCGCACACGATCCCAATCGCTCGCAACGCAAAGATCATGAGGAATGGCGTCGAACGCGAGTGCAACAACACCCGCATCGATACAGGGCGTTGCAAAGACGCCGCCGGGTCCGAGTTTAATATAGCGGACTGCCGACGGTTTGATTGGGTCGTGTAGACGATAAGTCTCGCTCATGCCGGTGCACAGCGCTCGGCGCCGCGCACTAGTCAAGCAAAATGAGACTCATCGTCTGTAGCCTCATTGGCCGCAGCGGTGCGCTTTCCTGGCCATGGACATCCGCGGCCGACTTGCCCGCAACGTGAAGCGCAAACGTGAAGACCTGGGCTGGTCGCAAGAAGAGCTTGCTGACGAGTCTGGCCTTCATCGCACGTACGTTTCGGGTATCGAGCGCAAAGTGCGCAATCCCACCATCGAGATCGTTGAACGCTTGGCAAAGGCGCTTCGCGAGACCGCCAGCGCCCTCTTGGAATAGGGCGCTGGCTTAGGTCATTGCTTATTCAGGCGGCCCCTTTCGCGGCGGCTGTCCCTGCTCAAGCAGAAGACCTTCGGCGCCAGGGATACCGTGGAGCGGGTCGCGCGGCAGCAGCTCGCCTTCGGTCGCCTTTAGCCACTCATCTTGCTTCATAATCGGACGGACGACGAGCACGCCGGTCCTGCCTGTATCTATTACCGGCTTAAGCAGGTTGGCTTTGTCAAACATCGCCAGGGCGCGGCGCACGTCTTTCTCTGACGCGTCCTTTTCCAAAGCGCGCAGCGCCACCTTTCGCACCAGGATTTCGAGGATCGGCATTTTCACCGCGCCGTTAGCCGTTTGGACCTTCCTTTCTTCGAGGGCGATTGTTTTCACGATGTTGGTAAGCTCGCGTAGTCGCGCGCGCTCACGACTTGCAACTTTTTGCGCCTTGGTTGCCTTTCTTGCACGGCGCTGTTCGTGCCCACCGCTCGGACACCCCGATTGGCCTTTCTTAAACTGACCGCTTCTCGGCGGCTTGCCGTAGCCGACCTTTACGTCGTCACCGGAATCTCTGCTCACTGCATTTTCTCCTGATCAAAACTCCAAATCCAAAGCGCCCGCGAGAGCGGGGGCCCATGCATCGTTCTACTAATTTCGTTCTGGGTGAGTTGAGGAAGGCGTCTCGCCGTCCCTCAACGGATTGCGCGCGCACATCCCGTGCACGGCTTCAGAGCAATATACCCCCACGCATCCAACTGCAATACGTGGGGATTTTGAGGGCTGTGTCATTCGTGTGATGTGCGCAGGCACGCAAAAGCGCGGCGCGCGAGTTGTTCACTCGCGCACCGCGCCTTCGCGATTGCTTTAGGCCGCGTGCCGAGTTTCCGCGGCCGCGTGGAACGTAACATCAGTGTCGACCAGCTTTGCTTCCTTGCCCGTATAGGTTTGGTAGCGCTTGATGGTGACATCGCAGTACGCTGGATCGATTTCGATCAGACGTGCGCTGCGACCGCACTTCTCCGCAGCGATGAGCGTGGTTCCTGATCCACCAAACGGGTCGATCACGACATCACCGCGGCGGCTGACGTCCTTGAGGGCATCTTCCACCAGCGCCACCGGCTTGACGGTGGGGTGCATGGCAAGTTCAGCGTCGCGCGCAGCGCCGAAGGCGTTCACGCCGGGGTAGGACCACACATTGGTGCGGTTACGCCCGAAGCGGCCGAGTTCGACATTGTTGTGATGCTCGCCCCTGCCGCGCTTAAATACGAACACAAGCTCGTGTTGGCTGCGGTAGAGCGAACCCATGCCGCCATTGCTCTTGCTCCAAACGCAAAGGTTCTTGAGATCATCAAAAACCTCAGCGCCTGCACCTACGAGCTCACCCATGTGGCGCCAGTCCATACAGACGAAGGCAATAGCGCCGTCGTCGAGTGTGGCCGCCGCCGCGCCAAGCGTGGTTTGAAGAAACGCTTGGAAGGCAACGCTGGTCATTTCGCCTGACGCCATCGCAAACTCTCGACGGACCGCCTTGCCGTTGCCACCGGCGAAGCCGTCGATGGCAACGTTGTAGGGCGGATCGGTGAACATCATCGCGGCGCGATTGCCGGCCATTAGCCTGGCGTAGGCATTCGTGTCGCGTGCGTCACCGCAGAGCAGTCGATGGCGACCAAGCTGCCAAAGATCGCCGGGCTGGCTCACGGTGTTGGTCGCGAGAGCAGGGCATTGATCTTCAGCATCTGAC
>JBAQGO010000035.1:0-3655 GCA_049287825.1 Vitreimonas sp.
GCTGGGTATGCCGAGCGCCCTTGGCGCCTAATCTTCCTTGCCGGACGATGTGCAGGCCAACCACAACATGCTGACCTGGACCTTTCGAGTTTCGTTTTCTCTCCTCGAAACTGCGGCGTCTGCTCTCGCGAGCTTCTTCCGCATCACACTCAAATCACATCCCTTGAACTGAACGCTGTTGTCGACCTCAGCCTCCCTACAAGAGACGAAGCCAGTGTAAGCGAGATTGAGAGCAGTCGAATTCGGCGCTTGAAATCAACCTAATCTGGAGCGCGAGCCTTCAGGCTCGCTCTTGTTTTTACGAGAGAAAGAGCGGGCCTGAAGGCCCGCGCTCAGGGAGCGACTCGGCTGGATTGCGCGCCGCCAATCCTCGCATCCGGCGACCCACTCCTGACCCCCCTCGTCCGCCGCTCAACGCTACTGTGGATCGTGCGCCAACGTGTGGGCGGCGAAGAAATTCCAGATTTCCTCGCTGGCGTTGATGTCGAGATTGACGGGACCCAAACCGTCGAGCACGCCGGCAGTGCCGGGCCAAGTGTGGCCGCCGCCGGTGATCACGTAGAACGCGACGTCGTCTCCGTTTGCGCAATTGTGCGGCGCGAAACGCGAGACATGCGTGCCGGGCGAACGGCCACTCTCGGGAAATGCGGTGTTGGCGCCGTTGGCGTCGCAATGGTTGCGGCGCACGAAAAAGTTCGCGGTCTCGAACGCGCTCAGCGAAATGCGTGTGGTGGGGTCGGCGGGCATGCCAGCCATGCCGATGCCAGAGCCGCCCCCCATGCCGCCCATTTCGCCGCCCATGCCCCCGCCCATGCCGCCACTGGTCATGGCAGTGAGCGGCGCGCTGCCGCCGCCTGGATTGGCGTTGCCGGCGTTGCGGGTGGTGACGCCGTTATAGTTGACGCTGGGATCTGCGGTGCCGTGCATTAGCACGATCGGCGCGGGATCGCCCTGGCAGCGGCTGGTGAGCTGCGTGTAGAGCTCGGCGCTGACGGAGGCGAACGCTGCAAAATACGAACTCGCCGAGCATGTGAGACGCAGCGTCATGAAGCCGCCATTGGAGAAGCCGCCAACATAAAGGCGGCGGCGATCTACGTTGAAATCGACGCCGAGATCCTCGGTCAGTGTCTTTAGAAACGCGATGTCATCCTGGGGCGCGATGGCGGGCTGGCGGACGAGATCGTAATAGGCATTCCATTCGTGATTGTACCCGTCAGGGTACACGACGATGAAACCGTGGCGCGCCGCGACTTCGTTCATGCGCGAGACGAGCGCCATGGCCGGCGCGTTGCTCGGGCGGCCATGCAGCAGAATGACGACGGGCGTGGGGTGCGCGGGATTGTAGGCAGGCGGCGCGTAAACGATCCATGAGCGCGGCTGGCGCGCCGCGCCGTGGCTCTGCGGCGGCGCGAACGCGGCGTGATCGAAGAAAAATTGATCGATCGTGGCTGATGCTTCCACACCCTGCTTGTTCAGCTGATAGTTGGCGCCATCGTGAAACCAATCGTGCTCGCCGCCGGGGACAGCGACGTAAACGAATGGCGCGCCGGTGCAGCTGGGCGCATCGCCGCTGCCGCAGCCATTGATGCGGCGCCAGAGGCTGGCGGTGTCGGCAGCGCTGAGCAAATGCGCGTTCGCGTTAGCGGCCGCGCCTTGTGGTAGGCCGCCAGCGGTCGGAAAATAATCGTCGCGCTCGCCGTGCATGATCAGCATCGGCGTGGCGTGAGCATTGGCGCAAGCTTGCGCGGCGTAGTCCCACATCAGCGCGCTGACGACAGCGACGCCTGCAGGATGCATCGCCCCGCGGCACGCGAGGCTGTAAGCCATGGCGCCGCCCGTATCGTAACCGACCACATAGATGCGCTGGCGGTCGATGGGATAGTCCTGCGCCACCGCATTCAGAGCGGCGGCGATGAAGCCTGCATCGTCCTGCGGGGTTTCTCGCCGCTGCAGCGCCGCGAAGCCGCCGTCGTTCCAATAGGCGCCAACGGTTTCAGGATAAAACAGAATGGCGCCGCGGCGTTCGGCGACGGCCGCCAAATGGCTCATGGCATGCATGGCCTGCGCCGATGAGAAGCGGCCATGCAGAGCGATGATCACCGGCGCCGGACGGCCGCGCTGATAGGAGCGCGGCACGTAGAGGCCCACGGAGCGATTGACGCCGGCGAAGCCTAGCGAAAACATCTCAAGAGCCGTGAACTGACAGGGCGCATCTCTGCCTTGCTGCGACTGCGCCGGTCCCGCAAATGCCATCGCCAGCACGGCTGCTGCTACAAGTGCTCTCATGCCCGCGCTCCCTGGCGCGAATTACCTCCAAGCAGGCGGGCCTTCGCCAATCAAGTTTGCGCGAGCACGACAAAACGCGGCGCTGTAGCGATGGGCGGCGTCACGGCGGCGGCTTCGCAAATGCAAAATGGCGGCCAAACGACAACGGCCGGCGCTTCGTAGAACGCCGGCCGTCTCGACAACCCCGAAGGGCTATTTGTTACTCTGCGTCGATGACGCGCCCGGTTTTACCGGCCGCCCATCACATGGGCCTTCATCACCGCCGATTGGCGGAAGGCGAGCTTTCTCGACGCCTTGATCTTCACCGGCTCACCCGTTTGCGGGTTGCGGCCCATGCGGGCCTTGCGCGCGCGGATCATGACCATGCCGATGTCGCCAATCTTCACTTTGGCGCCCTTCATGACGTAGGCCTTCACAACGTCGATGTAGCCATCGACGAACATTTTGGCTTCGGCCTTCTTGACGCCGTTGTGGTCGGCGATTGCCTGCAGCAGAGCGCTGGCGGTGACCGCCTTGCCCGGAACTGCCGTAACCTTCACCGGCTTCGAGACAGGCGCTGCCGCCTTCTTCGCCTTACGAGCCGGAGCCTTCTTCGCTTTCTTCGCCATCTTGCGAGCCATCTTCAATTCCTCTCTTCAAAGGTTGTCGTGCGTTAAACTCAACGAACTAAGCGTAAAACGTGGGTTTTTCCCCGCTGTCTCCGCTCAGCTGTGATGAGTGATGCCATTCAATTCTTGATGGAGCGTGACCGCACCTCGCTGAAAATCGCCGAAAACCCGCTAAAAACCCGCGTTTTCGCGATGGCAGGCGGAATCCCTTGCATTTCACTGGGAGAGTCGCAACGCAAAAATGCTGATTTGCTGCGGTTTCTGCGACAATTTGCACAGGCGCGTGTCGTAATACACGCGCGTTTTCCTTTCGAATTGCAGTTTTTGCCTAGCGAAGACCCATGCGGATGGCGCCGTCGAGGCGCACATGCTCGCCGTTGAAGTAGGTGTTTCGAATCATTTCGAGCGCCAAAGACGCATATTCATCGGGTTTTCCGAGACGCTTCGGGAACGGCACCGCCGCCGCTAAGCCTTCTCTAACTTTCTCGGACGCGGCCATCATCAGCGGCGTCTCGAAAGTTCCCGGCAGAATGGTGTTGATGCGGATGCCTTCCGCGGCGAGATCGCGCGCGATCGGTAATGTCATGCCGACGACACCGCCCTTCGACGCCGAATAGGCCGCCTGCCCCACTTGCCCGTCGATCGCCGCGACTGAAGCCGTCATCACCACAGCGCCGCGTTCACCTTCGTCGAGGGGGTCGATGGCGAGCATGCCGGCCGCAGATTTCGCCACGCAACGGAAGGTGCCGACCAGATTGATC
>JBAQGO010000036.1:0-76043 GCA_049287825.1 Vitreimonas sp.
CGCCGCACCAGCGCGCGATGCGGAAATGGCCGAACTCATGCACGAACACCACGACGCTCAGCACGATCACGAAGGCGAGCGGATAAATCAGGATGCTCTGCAATGCTGGCATTCGACCGCTTCCTCCGTCCGCCCATTATGATTTGTTTAGGCGTTACGAGCCTTTAGGCCGCAGCCAGACTTCCCGCAATCCGACGTGCCGCCCCACGAGCGGCTTGATCCACCGCAGCCACCTCACCGAAAGATGACGGCGTTTTTGCGATCAGCCCTGCCTCAGTCCCTTCCAGCGTCGCTATAGCCTCTTCCACTATCCGGGAAATGTCGAGGAAGCGGATTCGTCCGCCCAGGAAGGCCTCCACCGCGATTTCGTTGGCGGCGCTCAGGGCTGCCACTCGGGCGGGACCGGCCTTCAGAGCCGCCCGAGCTAGTCCCAAAGCCGGGAATCTCTGCAGGTCCGGCTGTTCAAAGGTCAGACCCCCGATTGCCGCCAGATCGAGACGGTTAGTGGATACCGCCACGCGCTCGGGCCAGGCCAGGGCATGGGCGATGGGGGTGCGCATGTCCGGTGATGAGAGCTGCGCCAATACGGACCCGTCCTCATAGTGCACCAGGCTGTGGACGATCGATTGCGGGTGAATGAGGACGCCGATCCTCTCTTCCGGGGTCTCGAAGAGATAGGACGCCTCAATCAGCTCCAGGCCCTTGTTCATGAGCGTGGCGCTGTCGACGGAGATTTTCGCGCCCATCGACCAGTTCGGATGCGCCACGGCCTGATCAGGCCGCGCCGCCGCCATCGCCTCCAACGTCCAGGTTCGGAATGGACCGCCCGAAGCGGTGAGCGTCAACCGTTCCACATGACCGGGATGTGTGAGCACCTGGAAGATGGCGTTGTGCTCGGAATCGACCGGAAGCAATTTCGCGGCGCTGTCGGCTGCCGCCTTCAGCATGAGCGGTCCGGCGCAAATCAGACACTCCTTATTGGCGATGGCAATGGTCGCCCCGCGCCGCACGGCAGCGAGCGTCGGCGCCAAACCAGCAGCGCCCACGATCGCCGACATTACCCAATCGCACGGACGCGCCCCCGCTTCTTCAAGCGCAGAAGCGCCGGCGCCAACCTCAACACCGAGCCCCGATAGGGCGGCGCGCGCTTCGCTCAATTGTGCTGCATCCGCCACCGCAGCGAAGCGCGGCCGCAAGCGCCGGCACGCGTCCGCGAGCGCTGCGAGGTTGCGTCCGGCGGTGATTGCCTCGACTGCAATCTCGCCGCCTTGCGCACGAACCTGCTCGATAACGTCGATCGTTGAGCCGCCAACCGAACCGGTGACGCCAAGGATAGAAACAGAACGGCGCATCGCATTCATGGCCGCGCCATCAGAACAGCCACCACGCCCGGCCAAGCAGACACAACGGCGCCGGTGAGCAGCGTCGCGGCCATCAGTCCGTCGATGCGGTCCAGCACGCCGCCATGGCCGGGAATGATTTTGCTCGCGTCTTTCACACCAAACCGCCGTTTAAGAAATGACTCAAATAGATCACCCATGAGGCCTGTGAAGGCCATCACCGCGCCAACCAGCAACCATAGCCCGTTGACGGTCGCAGGCGCGGCGAACACAACGCCGCAACCCAGCCCCGCCGCAACGCCAGCAAGTACGCCGCTAATGATGCCGGACCAGGTTTTATTGGGAGAAAGCCCGGCGGCGATCTTGGGGCCACCCATCAGCTTGCCGCCAAAATAGGCGAAAATGTCGGCGGCCCAGATGACCGCGAACAGCACCAGCACGGTCGCCAATCCGTCCGGCCGATGGCGCAACCAAACGAACACGGCGCACGGCATGCCGATGTAAAGCGTGCCCCCCGCTGTCTCGATGATCCCGGCAAGCGTTCGACGACGCGTTGCTGAGAGGAAGGCGCACGCCGCCATCCAGCCCGCGCCGTAGGTGAGCCAGCCCCAGCTCGCGAACATCACCGCGCCAAGCGAGCCGGCCAAGGCGAACATGAACGCGGGCGTCACCGCGTCGGGCTCACTCATGCGCGCCCATTCATAACTCATGATCACGACGGCGAAGCCGCAGGCGCCTGCGATCCAGGCGCCGCCGAACCACGCCGCCGCGACTCCGCCAATCGCGAGAGCTAGTCCGGACGCGACGCGCGGGCCCAAATCGGACCAGTCGCCGCGCCGCTCACGGACGCCGAGCGGCTCAGCTCGCGCCAGTGTCCGCTCCTCCGTACCGGCGCTCGCGCTTGCGATAGGTGTCGATCGCTTCTTCGAGAGCCGCCTTGTCGAAGTCCGGCCAAAGCCTGTCGACGAACACGAGCTCCGTGTAGGCGGCTTGCCAGAGCATAAAGTTCGACAGCCGCAATTCGCCGGAGGTGCGCACCAACAAATCCGGCGGTGGTAAGTCGGCCGTGTCGAGATAGCGTCCGAACGAATCTGGATTGATCTCAGCCGGTGCAATCTTGCCTGCCGTCACGTCCTCAGCGACGCGGCGCGCCGCGCGCGCAATTTCGTCTTGACCGCCATAGTTGAAAGCAATGGTGAGATTGAGCTTGTCGTTGCCGCGTGTCCGCGTTTCGGCGCGATCTATGATTTCAAGAATGTCTTTCTGCAGACTATGGCGATCACCAATGACGCGAACGCGGACCCCTTCCCGAGCGAGACGATCCAGATCGCGCGCCACGTAAAGGCGGAGCAAATCGAAAAGCGCATTCACCTCTTCGATCGGACGGCGCCAGTTCTCCGTCGAAAACCCGAAGACGGTGAGATAGCCAACACCAAGATCGCCAGCGGCCTCAACCGTGCGCCGTAAGGCTTCAACGCCTTCCGCGTGGCCAAACGTTCGCGGGCGTGAGCGCTGACGCGCCCAACGGCCGTTGCCGTCCATGATGATGGCGATATGGCGAGGCGCAGGCGCCGATGCGGAAGATGGTGCGGGTTGCGCCATCGGATCAGGAGCAGGTCTTAGACCTGCATGATCTCCTCGTCCTTGTGACGCAGCGAGTCGTCGATCTTCTTGATGTGATCGTCGGTGGTCTTTTGCACCTCAGCGCCGTGACGCTTGTGATCGTCTTCGCTGATGGCGTGTTCCTTCTCGAGCTTCTTCAGATGATCCATGGCGTCGCGACGCACATTGCGCACAGCGACACGCGCGGTCTCGGCGTACTTTGCGGCGATCTTCGTGAGTTCGGCGCGACGTTCCCCGGTCAGCGGTGGGACCGGAATTCGCAGCGTCTGACCGTCGACGATGGGATTGAGTCCCAGATTTGCAGAGCGAATAGCCTTGTCGACGGCTTGCACAGCTGACTTGTCCCACACCTGCACTGAGATCATGCGCGGCTCGGGCACCGTAACGCTCGCCACTTGATTGAGCGGCGACACCGCGCCGTACGCTTCAACTTGAATGGGATCGAGGATCGTCGAAGACGCGCGGCCGGTGCGCAGGCCGCCAAATTCGTGCGTCAACGCGGTGAGCGCGCCATCCATGCGCTTCTTGTAATCGTCGAGCTTGAATGCAGGTGAGGCAGCCATGACTGACGTCCCTAGTCTGTGATTGTGGTGCAGACGCCGCGGCCGGCGAGCACATCGGCCAAGCCGCCGCGCTTATGAATGGAAAACACGACGATTGGAATGCCGTTGTCGCGCATAAGCGCGATCGCAGAAGCGTCCATCACTTTCAGATCGCGCGCGAGCACTTCGTGGTAGGAGAGCTTGTCGTAGCGCGTGGCGGTTTTATCCTTCTTCGGATCGGCTGTGTAGACGCCATCGACTTGCGTGCCTTTCAGCAGCGCGTTGCAGCCCATTTCAGCCGCGCGCAATGCAGCCGCGGTATCAGTTGTAAAAAACGGATTGCCGGTGCCCGCGGCGAAAATGACGATGCGCCCCTTCTCCATATGACGCATGGCGCGGCGACGAATGTATGGCTCGCACACTGTCACCATCGGAATGGCGCTGAGCACGCGGGCATAGCCGCCGAGTGACTCGATGGCGTTCTGCATGGCCAGCGCATTCATCACCGTCGCCAACATGCCCATGTAATCAGCGCTGGCGCGCTCCATCCCTTTGGCGGCGCCGGCCATGCCGCGGAAAATGTTGCCGCCGCCGATAACGAGGCAGACCTCAGCGCCAGCCTTGCGCGCATCCAACACTTCTTGGGCAAAGCGTTCGCAGGTGGCGGTGTCGATGCCGTATTGGCCATCGCCCATCAGTGCCTCACCGGAAATCTTCAACAGCACGCGCTTGTATTTTAGGGCGGCGGGCTCGGGCGTGGCTTGGGCGAGGCTCATGGCAGAACCCATCATAACGCGTCCGCCGCCGTCGGCGCAAAGGCTAACGGCGGCGGTTCCTGGTTGTTTTGCGTGAGTTATGAAGGCTTGGACATCGCCGCGACTTCTGCGGCGAAATCGTCAGCGCGCTTCTCCACGCCTTCGCCCACCGCAAAGCGGACGAACGAGGCGATTTTGATCGGCGCGCCAGCGGCCTTCTCGGCGTCCTTCACAGCGGCTTCCACGGTTTGATCCGGGTTCAGAACGAACGCTTGCTTGGTCAGCACGGATTCCTCGAAGAACTTGCGCATCCGCCCTTCAAGCATCTTGTCCAACACTTGCTGCGGCTTGCCTTGGGCCTTGGGGTCTTCCTTGATCTGCTCAAGCAGCACCGTCTTCTCGCGCTCAACGCGATCAGCAGCGATGTCGCCTTCGCTCAACGCCAGCGGGTTGGCCGAGGCGATGTGCATGGCGATCTTCTTGCCGAGGCTTTCGAGCTGGGCCTTTTCACCCTTCGACTCGAGCGCCACCAGCACCGCGATGCGGCCAAGGTGATCGGCGCCATCGACCTTTGAGTGCACGTAAGCGGCCACAACGCCGTCGCCGACATTGAGCTTCGCCGAACGGCGCAGCGTGATGTTCTCGCCGATGGTGGCGATGAGACCGGTTACCGCGTCCGAGACCTTCTGGCCTTCGTGGGGCGCTTCAAGCAGTCCTTGGTGGTCGCCCGCCTTCAACGCCAGCTTCGCGAACGAACCCGCCGCCTTCTGGAAGTCGGCGTTGCGCGCCACGAAGTCGGTTTCCGAATTGAGCTCGACCACCGCGCCTTCGTTTACAGCCATGGCGATCGCCACGATGCCTTCAGCGGCAGCGCGGTCAGCCTTCTTGGCGGCCTTCGAAAGCCCCTTGGCGCGCAGCCAATCGACAGACGCTTCCAAGTCGCCGTTGTTCTCGGACAGCGCCTTCTTGCAATCCATCATGCCAACGCCGGTCTTTTCGCGCAGCTCTTTCACGAGCGCCGCGGTAATTTCCGCCATGTTCGTACTCCTCGAGTATTCTTCGTCAGTAATTAGCGCCGGTCGGCCCATCCATTGGGCTTTCAGTCGGCACATGCGGGCGCTCGGTTTCGCGAACGGCCGGTTCAACCGGCGGACGCGAGGAAGCGCCGATATCCACGCCACCCCGCACTTGGTTCTCAGTGAGACCGTCGAGCACAGCATCAGCGATCAGGTCGCAATAGAGCTGGATCGCGCGCGCCGCGTCGTCGTTGCCCGGGATCGGATAGGTGACTTCATCCGGATCGCAGTTCGAGTCGACCACTGCCACAACCGGGATGCCGAGCTTCTTGGCTTCCTTGATGGCGATCTGTTCTTTGTTGGTGTCGATCACGAACATGAGGTCCGGAACGCCACCCATCGAGGCGATGCCGCCGAGTGAACGGTCGAGCTTGTCCTTTTCGCGCGTCAGGTTGAGCACTTCGCGCTTGGTGAGGCCAACGCCGCCACCCGAGGTGATTTGCTCAAGTTCGCGCAGACGCGCGATCGACTTCGAGACCGTTTGCCAGTTGGTCAGCGTGCCGCCGAGCCAGCGCGAGTTCACGAAGTACTGAGCGCTGCGTTGCGCAGCCGCTTTGATGTGATCCGCCGCGGCGCGCTTGGTGCCGACAAAGAGCACGCGGCCGCCGCCAGCGGCGACTTCGCGAACCTTTACCAGCGCCTGATGCAGCAACGGCACGGTTTGCGACAAGTCGATAATGTGGATATTGGACTTCTCGCCGAAGATGAAGCGATCCATCTTCGGGTTCCAACGGTGGGTTTGGTGTCCAAAGTGCGCGCCAGCTTCCAAGAGCTGACGCATGCTGAATTCAGGCAGCGCCATCAGGTCATTCCTTTTCCGGTTTGCCGCCACAGAAGAACCCGGGATTTCTCCCGGACCGGATGGAGGAAACGGCCCGTATCTGACCGCCCCGCCGCTCCTGTGTGCGAAGTGAGGCGCGGATATAGGGGAGCTTTCCCCAAGGAGCAAGCCGCCCAACCCCGCCGCCCCGCGGCGCCTTCCAATCCTTTTCCGGGAGGCTATGCCGGGGCGACAAGGGGAAAGCCGATGACCGCCCAGTCGCTACAAATAGGTTCTGTCAGAGCCGATGCTCTCGCGGCGTTGGAACGCCTAGGCGTCAGTCCGGCGTGGAGCGCTAGCGGCCTACCCGCCCGTTCGCCAGTGACGGGAGAGATCGTCGGCGACTTGCCGGAGGCTTCCGCCGAGGAAGTCGCCGCCGCCATCGCCAAAGCCCATGCCGCGTTTCTTAAGTGGCGCAATATTCCCGCACCCCGGCGTGGTGAATTCGTCCGCCTGATTGGCGAGGAGCTGCGCAAGAGCAAAGCTGACCTCGCTCAGTTGGTGACGCTGGAAGCCGGCAAGATCTCCTCGGAGGCTGCGGGCGAAGTCCAGGAGATGATCGACATCTGCGATTTCGCCGTGGGTCTCTCGCGCCAGCTCTACGGTGCGACCATCGCCACCGAGCGTCCCAATCATCGCATGATGGAGACTTGGCATCCGCTGGGCGTCGTCGGCGTCATTTCCGCATTCAACTTTCCCGTCGCTGTGTGGTCCTGGAACGCAGCGTTGGCGTTCGTGTGTGGCGACAGCGTCGTGTGGAAGCCGTCGGAAAAAACGACACTCACTGCGCTCGCCGTGCAGGCCGTGGTCGAGCGCGCCACCGCCCGCTTTGGCGAAGCGCCGGCGGGATTAAGCCAAGTTATCATCGGCGGCCGCAGCGTCGGCGAAGCGCTGGTCGACGATCCGCGGGTGCAGCTGATCTCCGCCACCGGCTCTACGGAGATGGGCCGCAGGGTCGGCCAACGCTGCGCCGCGCGCTTCGCGCGTTCGCTTCTGGAGCTTGGCGGCAACAACGCCGCCATCATCGCGCCCAGCGCCGACCAGGACCTGGCGCTGCGCGCCGTCGCGTTCTCGGCCATGGGCACCGCCGGCCAACGCTGCACCAGCCTGCGCCGCCTTTTCGTGCATGAATCCATCTACGACGCGTTCGTCACGCGCCTGAAGGCAGCCTATGCCTCGGCGCTAGTCGGCGATCCGCGCAAGGACGGCGTCCTCATCGGTCCGCTAATCGATGCTGCCGCCTACGATGCGATGCAGACCTCGCTCGCGGAAGCAACCAAAAGCGGGCGCGCCACCGGCGGCAACCGAGTCGACGGCAGCAAAGAGGCTTTCTACGTCCGCCCCGCTCTCGTCGAGATCGATCGTCAAACCGAGGTCGTGCTGCGCGAGACGTTCGCGCCCATTCTTTACGTGATGCGCTATCGTGATCTTGATGAGGCGACAGCGCTGCAGAATGCCGCCAACCACGGTCTATCTTCCTCGATCTTCACGCTCGATGCGCGCGAAGCGGAGCGCTTCATGTCAGCAGCTGGCTCCGATTGCGGCATCGCTAACGTCAACATCGGCACCTCTGGCGCAGAAATCGGCGGTGCGTTCGGCGGTGAGAAGGAAACTGGCGGTGGCCGCGAAGCCGGCTCGGACTCCTGGAAAGCCTATATGCGCCGCGCCACCAATACCGTGAACTACGGCACGGACCTGCCGTTGGCTCAAGGTGTGAAGTTCGAAATTTAGGCTCTTGGCCTTCATGCATGTGACGGCCGCGGCCCTCAGGCAGCCGCTGCAGCTCGCCGTTCACGCATTCTCATCAGCATCAACACAATGGCGAGCCCGAGGAGCTTGCCCAGGATCGACATCACCACATTCGGCAGAGAGAAGCTGTCGATCCGCACGTATTGCGCAATCCCTAAGAAGACGATCGTATCCACGGGCGCGGCGATCGCGGTCGAAATCAGTACCCGGCGCGGCAGGCTTGCTCTGGTAAAAGTGAACAACGCCCAATCAATGGTCTCCGACACAAAGAACGCTGAGCCGGACGCAATCGCCAGCATGAGTCCCGCGCCCCAAACCGTGAGGACAAGTGCCGCTAACATCGCGAAAAAAATGTACTGCCCGATCTGGCGCTGCGCGAAATCCCGAACCACCAAGATCAGCCCAGTCACGATCGTCACGGGGTTGAACGCGAATTCGCCGAACAACCGCCAACTCGGCGCCCACGTGAAGCTCCAGTTCACGAAGGGGATCATGAGGATGTAGAGCCCGACCCAGAACGTCATCGTCAGCGGCGTGCGCTTGGCGGCCACGCGCGACGGACCAAACGGGTCAATCTTGGGAGCAGATTCGGGTGCGGCGATCATGCCGTCTCTTACAACGCGGCCGCGCTTTTGCCAGCTCCGGTTAGTGCGCCGCGCTTGCGCTTGGGTGCAGTACAGGGCTGTAACGGTCGCGCAGCTCCGTTTGGCGCGATGTCAGCGGCACTTGGCGGCCTTCGATGAAGACAGCGGTCGGCGCGCTTTGCACTTCCAGCGGATCACCATCCCAGACCACGACGTCGGCGAGATAGCCGCGATCGAGCCGGCCGAGTTGGTTGCCGACGCCGAAAATGTCGGCAGGGCCGCGCGTGACGGCAGCGAATGCTGCATCCCACGGCAAGCCGTTGGCGACGGCGTTGCCTGCCAGCTGCAGCACCAGCCGCGCTTGCTGTGCGTCGACGGTGCCGGGGCCTGGCGCAATGGCGAAGTGCACTCCGGCGCGTTGAAGGAGCACTGCGTTGTCGAGACGCGCGCCGAGGCGCTCGAAATGATCCGGGAGATCGACGAGCGGATCGATGAGTACAGGAATGTCGGCGCGGTGCAGGTCGTCAGCCACCAACCAAGCTTCAGCGCCGCCATGGATGATAAAATGCAGCTGTGGATTGGCGCGCTTCACGCGCAGCAATTCGCGGATGTCTGTGGCGCTCTCGATATGCACGAGGAACGTGCCCTGCCCGCGCGCGAATGGCGCCAGCGCCGCCGCGTCGATTTCATTGAGCACAGCGCCCCCTTGGCCGCGCCGATAGCGCGCGGGATATTCGCGTGCATCGCGCAGCGCCGCTTCGAAAGCTGGCCAAGAGGCAGCGCGCGAGCCGCCCACACGCTGGCCGCCGGTCTCACCCAGTTCAACCACCATGAAGGCGCGATTGCGGAAGACGCTGTCGGGCAAACCGCTCATCGAGACAAGCGCACCGCGCCCGCCGAACATAGAGGCGGTGGCGTCTGGCGCGATGGCGGCCCGCGTCACGCCTTCGATGCGGGTGATCGCAATGGCGGTGTCCATCGGATTGAAGGCGCGGCCAGCATCGGCTGCAGCGCCGACTAATGTGCCGGTAACGTTGGCGTCGTTCGGCGCGCCCGAGCCGCCGATTTCAGCGAGACCCACTTCGCTCATCGCCGCGAAGGCGCCGGGTGTGACCCATTTGCCAGTCGCGTCGATCACGCGCGCGCCGCGCGGCGCGCTGATATTGGCGCCGACAGCTGAAACGCGGCCATCAACAATCAGCACGTCGCCGCTATCAAGTGTGCCCGCCGCGCCAACTGTGACGACGTGGCCGCCGCGGATGAGCACTGTTTCGGCAGTCGCGGGCGCGGCGAGCGCACACGCAAACAGGAAGGGCAGAAGCGATCTCATGGGTGGCCCTCCCGGTAGGTCTGCCCGAGTTCAAAGTCGGAGAAGTGCTGTTGATCTTGGCCGCGTTGATAGACTTGTGCGCCATCGATGAAGACACGCTCGGCGACCGCGTAGCTGGAAAGCGGATTGGCCGACCAGACGACGACATCAGCGCGCTTGCCGGCCACGAGCGTGCCGGTCTGATCTTCAATGCCGAGCGCGCGCGCCGGATTGCGTGACACCCATTCCCAAGCTTCGCCATCCGAAATTGTAAGCCCGGCGCGGCGTCCGTCAGACAGCGCCTTCGCCGCCTCTTGGTTCAAGCGCTGAATGCCGACTTCGCTATCTGAGTGCACCATCGCGCAGCCGCCGCGTGCGTGCACAAAGGCGATGTTCTCACGAATGCCGTCATACGCCTCGATCTTGAAACCCCACCAATCGGCCCACATGGCCGCGCAGATGTGCTCTTGGTTCAGAAGGTCGACGATCTTGTAGGCTTCGACGGCATGATGGAAGGCGGCGATGTGAAAGCCGAATTCGTGGGAAATCTGAATCGCTGTGGCCATTTCGTCAGAGCGATAGCAGTGCATCTGTACGAGGATCGTGCCATCGAGCACGCCCGCCAAGGTCTCAAGCTGCAAATCGCGATCCGGCGGATCGCCTTCCGGATGTTCGCGATAGTGTTGCCAATGGCGGCGATACGCAGCGGCGCGGATGAAAGCCGCGCGATAGCCGGCGACATTGCCCATTGTGGTTGAAGGGAACTGGTTGCGCCCGCCATAGACGCGAGACGGGTTCTCGCCGCACGCCATCTTCAAACTTTGCGGCGCGCCCGGAAACAGCATTTGTTGCGTGGTGACGGCGCCCAAAACCGGGCGAATGGTTTGGCCTCGGCCACCGAATAAGTTCGCCGAACCCGGCAGGATATGCAGCGTAGTGATCCCGCCTGCTAACGCGCGCCCAAAACCCGGATCTTGCGGCCAGATTGAATGCTCTGCCCACACCTCGGCGCGATTTGGGTCGGTGGCTTCGTTGCCGTTTTGCGTCGCGTCAATCGCTGGTGAAGGATAGACGCCCAAATGGGAGTGCGGATCGACGATACCTGGCGTCACGTACTTGCCATGACCGTCGACAATAGCGGCGCCGGCGGGCGCAGTAAGATTTTGACCGACTTGGGTGATGTGGCCATCGGCCATCAGCACGTCGGCGTTTTGCAGTGTCGCGCCGGCGCCGTCGAACACGGTCGCGCCCCGAATGAGCGTAGGGACGGACGGTCGCGGCACATAGGTCGATGCGTACGCGCCATTATTAGGATCGGCGGGCGTCTGCGCCTGATGCGTCGATGTCGTCGCGCATGCCGCAAGCGCAACCGCGCTGAGGCACGCCCAGGTAGAAGGCAGTTTTGCCCGCATGTCAGTCCCCGCTGAAGTGCGTGCATTTGTAGGAAGCGTTGGCCCTCCCGCAAGCACATGCACGCCTTTTGGGAGAATTTCGCGATGCCCGCGCTAGATCACGCGCTCAACGCCCCTCGCTGCCTTCAGCGCCGCACGCGCCGCGGGCCCCGCGGGCACGACTTGCTTGGCGCCAAGCTCGATCTCGCGACCGTCGTTGAGCCGAAGAACGAGGCGCAGAGCTCGCGCTTCACCGGCGCCCGCTTTCGGCAACGCCGCGATGGTCCGCGCCAAATTCTCTAGCGGAGCGCCTTCCTTCACCACGATGCGCAGGTCTTCGGTCGTCCGCGCCTCCGCCGCCTCGACGCGCTCGAAGGTGTCGCCGGCAAGCTTAAGATCGCCGTCACGGTAACGGACCCGGCCGCGGAAGACGAAAGCCTTGCCGACCTCCAACGTTTCGCGCGCCAGCGCCACCTGCTCAGGCATCACCAGCGCTTCGAAATCGCCCGTCGGGTCCGACATCGACACATAAGCCAATGTCCCGCCTGACATCGCAGGGCGATACTGAATGCGCCGCACCACGCCTGCCATTGGGTAGGAACGCGGCTCGGTCTCGCCTTCCTCCAAGATGTCCGCGAATGTCGCGTAGCGATCGCCGGCCTCGACGAAAAAGTCGGATAGTGGGTGGCCAGACAAATAGAAACCCACGCTCTCGCGCTCGGCGTCGAGGCGATCCTGCGCTGACCAAGCGGGCGCCTTCGGAAACACCGGCCGCGCACTCGGCTCTTCGGCGCCGAAGAGGCTGGTCTGTGCACTGGCGCGCTCTTCGGCGACGCGCTGCGCATATGAGGCCAGCATTTCACACGCCGCCAACGCCCGAGCTCTATCCGGCTCAATCGCATCGAGCGCACCGGCCTTTGCCAAGTTTTCCAACTGCCGGCGATTGATGGCCTTCGCATCCAGACGCTCGGCAAAATCGTAAAGCGCCTTGAACGGCCCGCGGGCCGAGCGCTCCGCGGCCACGACTTCCATGGCGGCAACGCCGACATTGCGCACCGCGCCGAGCGCGTAGCGCACCCCTACGCCCTCCTCAATCGGCTCAACGCTGAAATCCGCCTGCGACTTGTTGAGATCCGGAGGCAGCACCGACACCCCGATGCGGCGCGCGTCCTGGTGAAAGCTTGCGAGCTTGTCGGAGTTGGAAATGTCGAGACTCATCGACGCCGCGATAAAATCGACGGGATAATGCGCTTTGAGATAAGCCGTTTGATAGGCGATCACCGCATAGGCGGCAGCGTGCGATTTGTTGAAGCCGTAGCCCGCGAATTCTTCAACCAAATCGAAGATGTGGGCCGCCAGATTTTCGCTGACGCCCCGCGCCTTGGCGCCGTCGATGAAGCGGGATTTTTGCTTCGCCATCTCCGCGGGCTGCTTCTTACCCATGGCGCGGCGCAACAGGTCGGCTTCGCCAAGCGAATAGCCAGACAACACCTGCGCGATCTGCATGACCTGCTCTTGATAGACGATGACGCCGTAGGTCTCCTCCAAGATCGGCTTCAGCGTCTCGTGCAAATAGTCCGGCTCTTCGCGTCCGTGCTTCACGTTTGCAAAGCGGTCGATGTTCTTCATCGGCCCTGGCCGGTAGAGCGAGATCAGCGCGATGACGTCTTCGAGCGTGGTCGGCTTCACCTTGCGCAGCGTGTCGCGCATGCCCTGACCTTCGAGCTGGAATACCCCGAAGGTCAGACCCGATTGCATCAGCTCGTAGGTTTTGAGGTCATCATACTCGACGCTGTTGAGGTCAAGTTTGATGCCGCGCGCCTTGATGAACTTCTCGGCGCGGTCGATGACGTCGAGCGTCTTTAGGCCAAGGAAGTCAAACTTCACGAGGCCTGCGGCCTCAACCCACTTCATGTTGAACTGCGTCGCCGGCATATCCGAGCGCGGATCGCGATAGAGCGCGACCAGCTCTTGCAGTGGCCGGTCGCCGATCACCACGCCTGCGGCGTGGGTAGAGGCGTTGCGATAGAGGCCTTCGAGCTGCAGGGCCACGTCGAGCAGCGCGCCGACTTCCGGCTCCAATTTCCGGGCTTCCTTCAGTTTCGGTTCGATCTCGATGGCTTCAGCGAGCGTTACGGGGTTGGCAGGATTGGCCGGCACCAATTTCGCCAACCGATCGACTTGGCCGAACGGCAATTGCATCACCCGGCCAACGTCGCGCAGCACGGCGCGGGCCTGCAGCGTACCGAAGGTGATGATCTGCGCTACGCGGTCGGCGCCGTACTTCTCTTTCACATACTCGATGACTTCGCCGCGCCGCTCCTGGCAGAAGTCGATGTCGAAGTCCGGCATCGACACGCGTTCAGGATTGAGGAAGCGCTCGAACAGCAGGCCCCACCGCAGCGGGTCGAGATCGGTAATGGTCAACGCCCATGCGACCACTGAGCCCGCGCCCGAGCCGCGCCCCGGCCCCACGGGAATATTGTTGGACTTCGCCCACTTGATAAAGTCCGAGACGATCAGGAAGTAGCCCGGAAACTTCATCTGGGTGATGACGTCGAGTTCGTAAGCCAGACGCTTCTTGTAATCCTCTTCCGGCGCCGCGAGCCGATCACCCAACGCCTTCAGACGCGCCTTCAGCCCGGCTTCGGCCTGCGCCTTCAATTCCGCCGGCTCGTCACGGCCGCGCTTGGTGTCGAATTCAGGAAGAATCGGCGCGCGCTTCTCGACCCGCACCGCGCAGCGTCGCGCCACCTCAGCGGTATTGGCGATAGCTTCCGGCAGATCGGAGAACAGCGCCGTCATCTCCGAAGCGCTCTTGAAGTAGTGCTCCGCCGTCACGCGCGGCCGATCTTCCTCGCCCAGATACGACGAAGCCGCGATGCACATCAGCGCGTCATGGGCGCCGTGGTCGCTGCGCGCTTTGAAGCGAATGTCGTTGGTGGCGACCAACGGCAAGCCGAGCTTGTAGGCCAGATCAACCAGCGCGCCCTCGGTGTCCGCTTCGATGCGTTCGCCATGCCTTTGCAATTCAACGTAAAGCCGGTTGGAAAAAACGCCCGCGAGTTGGTTGAGCAGCGCTTCCGCTGCTTGGTGCTGTTGCTCGGACAGCAAGTGCGCCAGCGGTCCATCAGCGCCGCCAGTCAGCGCCAACAATCCGGCGCTGTGCTCAGTGAGCGCAGCCAACGAAACATGCGGCTCTTGGTGCGATTGCACCTCCAAGAACGCCATGCTCGAAAGGCGCATCAGATTGGCGTAGCCTTCGCCGCTTTGCGCCAGCAGCGCCAGGGTCCCAGCAACGCGGGCTTCGTCACGTACATCCAGCGCAATGCCGACGATTGACTGAACACCCGCCTCCGCGGCGGCTTCCGAGAACTCCAGCGCGCCGAAGAGATTGTTGCTGTCCGTCAGGCCGAGCGCTGGCATGTCATGCGCGGAAGCAAGTTTAGTCAGCGTTTTTACCTGCAGCGCGCTCTGCAACAGCGAATATGCCGAGCGCGCTCGGAGATGGACAAAGGGTTGGGCCACTGATTCTCTCCGGCCCAAGATAGGCGCTTCCGCCCCGCAACCGAAGGCCTCAACTCCGCTGCACCAGCCTGTGGTGCTCGAGCGCCATCACCCGATCCATATATTTGGTCAGCTCGAAATTGTGCGTTGCGATCAGCGCCGCCGCGCCCTCTTTGCGCACCATATCCGACAGCGCCGCAAACACGACCGTCGAGGTATCCGGATCGAGATTGCCGGTTGGCTCGTCGGCCAAAATGAGCGCCGGCTTGTTGACCATGGCGCGCGCGATCGCCACGCGCTGTTGTTCGCCGCCGGACAATTGAGCAGGCTGGTGATGAATGCGCTCGGCGAGGCCCAAACTCGTGAGCAAGCGTTGCGCCTCGCCAATCGCGGTCTTGCGCCGAACGCCCGCAATGAACGCCGGCAACGCCGCGTTCAGCACCGCGTCGAACTCGGGCAGCAGATGGTGGAACTGGTACACGAAGCCGATGCGCGAGCGCCGGATCGATGTGCGCGCATCGTCGTTCAGATTCCAAGCCGAACGGCCTTCGATTTCAACATCGCCACCGCTCGGCCGCTCAAGCAAGCCCGCCGCGTGCAGCAATGACGATTTCCCGGATCCCGACGGGCCAACAAGCCCAACAATCTCACCGGGCATGATGTCGAGAACGACGCCGTCGAGCACGACCAACTCACTTTCGCCGGACTTGAACCGCCGTTCCAAACCGCGCAGCCGCAAAGCAGGGGCGCCGGAAGACCCTGGATCACTCATAGCGCAGCGCCTCAACCGGATCGAAGCGCGATGCCCACCAGGCAGTTGCTAGAGTCGACGTGAAGTTCACCGCGATTGTGAAGACCGCAATGAGAATGACTTCGGTCGGCTCCACTTTCGCCGGCAGCGTCTCAAGCGAGTAGACGGTGCCCGGAAAAATATCGAATCCAAGCACGGAAGATAGGAAGTTCTGGATCGGCTCAATGAAGATGCAGAAGCTCACGCCCAGCACGAGCCCCAAGGACAAACCCAGCACGCCCAGACTGGCGCTCGCCATGAAGAAGATTCGCATGATGGCGCCTTTGGTGGCCCCCATAGTTCGCAGGATCGCGATGTCGCGGCTCTTGTTCTTCACCAGCATGATCAAGCCAGTGACAATGTTGAGCGCGGCCAGCGCCACCACGAACATCAGGATCAGCCGCATCACGTTGCGCTCGACCACCAGTGCATCGGCCAATCCTTGGCTGTTGGTGCGCCAATCGTAGATGGTGACATTGGGTCCAAGCCGTGACCGCAAATCCATCATCACCGGCACGGTGCGATCAGGATTGCGGATGCGGATCTCGAGTTCGTCGGCGCCTTCGCCGCGGCTGAACATGATCTGCGCCTGTTCAAGCGGCATGTAGATCAGGCCGGAATCGAACTCGGCCATGCCGACGCTGAAGATGCCGCCGATCAGGAAAGATTTTCGTCGCGGCGTCAGACCGAATGGGGTTTGCGCGCCTTGCGGCGAGAGTAGCGATAGCGCCATCCCCTGCTGCACGCCTAGTTGCGCAGCAAGGCGATCGCCAATCAAAATGCTCGGCGACTCCACGCCTTCAAAGCCAGTCAGGTTTCCGCCGGGCCGTATGCTGCGCGAAACAATGGAGAGCGCTTGAAGGTCAGCGCGCGGGATGCCGCGTACCACCACCCCCGCGGCGACACCGTCGTAGGTCGCCAAGGCCTGGGCGTTAATGATCGGCGTCACGTGCAAAACGTCGGGCGTTTCGAGCACCAGCCGCGCCAAACGATCAATCTCCGGGCGCGGCAGGTTGCGAACATCCACGAACACATGCCCATTCACGCCAAGTATGCGCGACAGCAAAGTCTCGCGAAAACCGTTCATCACCGACATGGTGACGATCAGCACGAACACCGCGAGCAAGATCGCCAGCACCGAGATGATGGAGATAAGGGCGACGCCGCCATGCTGGCGCTTGGCGCGCAGATAACGCCCCGCAAGCATGCGCTCGAAAAGACCGAAGGGCGCCGCCGCCATCAGTAAGCCCGCGCGATCAGAATTTCTTCGACGCCCGGCTTGCCCGTGAACACACAGGTGTCGAACGACGAAGGTTGTTTTAACGGCGCGTTGCGAATGGTGAGCTTCAACGGCTTCAGACGCTCACTCACCGTTTCTAGCTCGGCGCCTGATGGTTTTGCCCACGCCACCCGCGCCCAACCCTTCACATCGCTCTCGTCATCGCCGGCGCCATAATACGCCTTGATCGCGTCCCACGTTTTCAGATCGCTGCGAATGCTCGCGTCCAACCGCTGCTTGGCTTCGTTGAACAATTGCTTCTGGATGGCCTCCAGCAAGTCTGGCGCTTGCGCAACGAAGTCCGCTCGAGCGAGCGAAATGGATTTTACCTTCTCACCTTCGCGCAACGCAGTGCGCTGTATAAATGTCACCTGCCCATTAGCCGCATCCCGCGGTCCGATCTCACAAATGATCGGCGCACCGCGGCGGACCCAGTCCCAGCGCTTGTCGGTGGGCTTAGCGTCCTTGATATCGACCGAAGCGCGCACAGAACTACCCAGCGCGCTCTGCTTGTTCAGCTCAGCCGCCAGCGCGGTGCAATAGTGTTTGAGCTCTGCATCTTCAGGTTTTCCGCGCAACATCGGCACGATGACGATTTGCTTGGGCGCCATGGCTGGCGGTGTTCGCAGGCCGTCGTCATCGCCGTGCACCATGATCATGCCGCCGATGAGCCGGGTCGACGTGCCCCAGCTGGTCGTATGCGCGAACTGCATCCCGCCATCCTTGTCTTGATAGCGAATGTTTTGCGCTTCGGCGAAGTGGGTGCCGAGATAGTGCGAGGTGCCGGCCTGCAGCGCCTTGCCGTCCTGCATCATGGCTTCGAGCGAGTAAGTGCGATCAGCGCCGGGAAAGCGCTCGTTCTCCGATTTCTCACCTAGAACCACGGGGATGGCCATCACCTCTTCAACGACACTGCGATAGATTTCGAGCGCCAGCATCGTTTCTTCCATAGCGTCGGCTTCATCGACGTGCGCGGTGTGACCTTCCTGCCAGAGAAACTCTGCCGTGCGCAGGAACATGCGCGTGCGCATCTCCCAGCGCATGACGTTGGCCCATTGGTTCAGTTTCAACGGCAGGTCGCGATAGGATTTGATCCAGCGGCTGAACGCGTCGCCGATGATCGTCTCCGATGTCGGCCGAATGATCAGCGGCTCTGAGAGCTCCGCATCGGGGTCGGGCTTCAGCTCGCCATCGATCTGCTTCAGCCGATGGTGGGTCACCACCGCCATCTCTTTTGCGAAGCCTTCGACGTGCTCGGCCTCCTTCGCAAAGAAGCTCAACGGAATGAGCAGCGGGAAATAATAATTCTCGTGACCGGTCGCGCGGATGCGCCCGTCCATTTCGGCAACGAAACGTTCCCAGAGCCCCATGCCCCAGGCTTTGATGATCATGCATCCGCGCGTCGGCGATTGCTCCGCAAGATCGGCTTCGCGCACCACGGCCTGATACCATTCCGGGAAATCTTCGGCGCGCGTGACTTTAAGCGCATGCATGGGAAGAGCGTTCCTTTCGGCGCCTGGATAGACTGCCCAGCCGCCGCCCGCAACGCGACCTTAACGGGGAAACATGCCGATGAGATCGACGGATATGGCCCAGGCGACGCCCAGCCACAAAACCGCCGCGATCCCCGCCGCGAACAGCGCCTTCAGCCAGAGCTTGTGCGCGCGGGGCGCGCCCCGCTCCACGCCCGGAACGGAAGACTCGTCGGCTTCATGGAGGCTCTGTGCGCCCAGCGGCAGCATGATAAAAAACGAGAGCCACCACAGAATTCCATAAATGGCCACGCCCATGATGGGATTCATGGTTGCGCGCCTTTCGGCGCCTCCATGAGCTCGATCAAAACGCCATTCGAGTTTTTCGGATGCACGAAAATGATCGGCGTGCCGTGGGCGCCGATGCGCGGTTCGTTCAACACCGTCGCGCCTTTCGCCACCATCGCGTCACGCGCGGCATAAATCTCGGCGACTTCAAAGCACACATGGTGTTGACCGCCATTCGGATTGCGCTCGATGAATTTCTGGATCGGCGAGTCCGCGCCGAGCGGCTCAATCAATTCAATCTGACTGTTGTCGACGTTCACGAACGCAAAGCGCACGCCTTGCGCGGGCAGTTCGCGCGTCTCGGTCATGGCGCTCGCCGGCACGCCATAGAGATCGCGATAGGTCGCCTTCGCCGCGTCGATGGACGGCACCGCAATGCCGACGTGATTGAGCCTGCCGATCATGGCGCGCCTCCAAAATTCACCGCTGCTTAAATCCGAAGCACGCTGACGTCGACCAGCGGCCGTTTGCCCCAGACTCTCTCCGCAGCCTTGCGCACCGCGCGCACTAATGCCGCCTCAATTAACTCGTCGTCTTCACGGTCGACGGCGCTGATTTTTGCAAAGGCGGCCTTGGCCGCGGCTTCGAGGTCGTCCAGGGCGGCATCCATCTGCTCTTCGTCCGCGGCTGCAAGCCCGCGCACGCTGACGTTTGGCCCAGCGAGCAGCGCATTTTTGCGCTCGCCAATCGCCAAGGTCACAGTGACCGCGCCTTCTTCCGCGAGCCGCCGCCGGTCGCGCAGCGCCTCATCCTCCGAGGCGACAATGACATTGCCATCGACGAACAACCGCCCCGAAGGCACTTCATCGATGATCGTAGCTGGTCCCGGCGCCAACCGAATGAGGTCGCCGTTGCTGGGCGCTACCGCTTCCGGCACTTGCAACGCTTGCGCCAGCTTCACATGCTCCAACAAATGCCGGCGCTCACCATGCACCGGCACCGCAATGCGCGGCCGCGCCCAGGAATACATTTGTTTGAGTTCATCGCGCCCTGGATGACCCGAGACGTGCACCATCTCGTCGTCGGCAGTGATCAACTCGACGCCGCGCTCAATGAATTGATTGTAGAGCGTGTGGATCGCGGCCTCGTTGCCGGGAATGACGCGCGAGGAAAAAATTACGGTATCACCGCCGTGCAGCACAACGTTGCGATGGTCTCCGCGCGCAATCCGCGAGAGCGCCGCGCGCGGTTCGCCCTGACTGCCCGTGCAGAGATAAAGCACGTTCTCGTCCGGCAACGTGCCGGCTTCGTCTTCATCGATCAAATCAGGCGCATTGGCCAACAAGCCCACCCCTTTGGCTGCGCCGACGATGCGATGCATGGAGCGGCCGACCAGACAGACCGTCCGTCCACAGGCTTGCGCCGACTTAATCGCGCTCTCGATACGCGCAACATTCGAGGCAAAGGCAGTCACCGCGACTTTGCCTGCACAGCCGGCAATCACTTGCCTCAGTTTTGCGCGAACGTCAGATTCTGACCCTGCGTGCCCCTCCACAAAAACATTGGTGGAGTCACACACCATCGCCAGAATGCCTTCATCGGCCATGGCGCGAAGCGTGGCTTCGTCTGTGGTTTCGCCAATCAGCGGATCTGGATCTAGCTTCCAATCGCCGGTGTGCCAAACCATGCCAAGCGGCGTGCGGATGGCGAGGCCGTTCGGCTCTGGGATCGAATGCGTGAGGGTGACGAAATCGATCTCGAACGGCCCGAGCGTCAGCTTGCCTTTCAGCGGGATTTCCGTGAGCTGCACTTTGTCCAGGAGCCCGCGCTCGCGCAATTTCTCGCGTACCAAAGCCGCCGTGAACGGCGTGGCATACACCGGCGCTTTCAGCCGCGGCCACAGCCAGCCGAGCGCGCCAATGTGATCCTCGTGCGCATGCGTCAGCACGATGCCGAGAATGTTGTCGCGCTCTTCCTCGAGATAAGTCGGGTCGGGCAAAATCAGATCCACGCCCGGCGTCGTGTCTTCGCGCCCAAACGTCACGCCGATATCAACGACGATCCATTGTCGCGCTTCAGCAGGCCCGAAGCCATAAGCGTTCAGGTTCATGCCAATCTCGCCCGAACCGCCCAGCGGCAAGAAAACGAGTTCGTCGCTGGGCTTCGCCTGGATCAAAGCGTTCCGCCGTTGCGGCGGAAGACTTCGAGGAGACCACGCGAGGTGAGGTCTTGATCGAAATGGTCGATGCTCGGGAACGCACCTTCGAAGAGCGAGGCGACGCCGCCAGTGGCGATAGTTTTCATCGGCTGGCCGTACTCGGCTTTGATGCGTTGGCAAAGGCCCTCGATCATATCGATGGAACCCCAATAGATGCCGGACTGCATGGCGCTGACCGTATCCTTGCCGATGATACGGCCCGGATCACGGATTTCCACACGTGGCAGCCGCGCCGCTGCATCGTGCAACGCCTGCAGCGAAAGGTTGATACCAGGCAAGATAATGCCGCCCTCAAAGGCGCCGTCGGCGGCGACAATATCGAAGGTGGTCGCTGTGCCGCTATCGACGACGATCGCCGGCCCGCCATATTCCACAAAAGCGCCCACCGCGTTCACGAGCCGGTCAGCGCCCGCTTCGCTCGGCTTATCGATGCGCACCTCGATGCCGAGCTTCAGCCCATCCTCGCCGATCACCATCGGCTCGGCGTTCAAATAGCGCCGAGACAGGTTGCGCAAATTGAAGAGTGCTTGCGGAACCACCGTCGACACGATGCAAGCAGTGATGTCGCTAAAACTCAGATTGGCCAGCGCCAGGATTTGCGCGAGCCATGGCGCGTATTCGTCCGCTGTGCGCCGCGGATCAGTCGAAGCACGCCACTGACCGCGCCAGGACTTGCCGTCGTGAACAGCGAACTTGGTGTTGGTGTTGCCGACGTCGATAGCGAGAAGCATGGGATCACGCTGCGCTTGGAAGAAGAACGTCGCCCGCCGCGATCAAGCGCCGGCCTTCGTTGGTTTCGAGTTCGAGTTCGCCGCGCGGCGACAGACCGACGATCCGCCCTTCGAGCGTTTGCTCGCCTTGCAGCACGCGCGCAGTTTGACCCATTCCATGCGCCCGCGCCAGCCACGCCGCGCGTAACGGTTCAAAGCCCTCGGTCTCGATACGCTTCGCCCAGCTCTCAAGACGTGGGCGGAGCTGAGCCAGAAACGCCAATGGCTCCGGCGCCGGCGCATCTGGCGGAAGTACATCGCGCAACGAAATCGTCGGTTGATCCAATCCCTCCGGCGCCGCGGCCAAGTTCACGCCAAACGCAAGCGCGACCCACGTCTCGGCGCCACTCGGTCCGGAGTCCAACATGATGCCGGAAGCTTTCATGCCATCGATGAACACGTCATTCGGCCATTTGAGAGTTGCACGCCCAGGTCCGATGACAGCTTCGATGCTCTCGGCGAGCGCAACGCCGGTGGCGAATCCCAGAAGCGCGATCTTCGCCGGCGGCTGTTTGGTCGTGAACAACAGCGTCGCCAGCAGATTGCCGTCGAACGACGACCATGCGCGTCCACGCCGTCCGCGGCCTGCGGTTTGGCGCCGCGCAATCAACCACACAGGTTTCACCTCACCACGCTCCGCGCGGCGGCGCGCCTCCAAAATGGTGGAGTCGATCTCTTCGAAAACTTCGACCGGCGCATTCGCGTCGATCATGGGCTCGTGCCCCTCTCAGAAACTGCGACCAACCGCCCATTCGGCCCATTGCTGGATCGCGCCAAGCACCAACACCAGAACGGGGAACGTCAACGCTGCCGCCGTGGTGGCGGTCACAACGATAGCGCCGCTCGCCGGTTGCAGCGTCTTGTCGGACGACGAGAACCAAATCGACGCGAGCAGACGCAGATAATAGCCCGCCGCAATCACCGCCGCGATGCCGCCAACCACTGCTAGCCAGATCAACTGCGAGTCCACAGCTGCGCGGAACACCAGCAGCTTGCCGATGAAGCCCGCGAACGGCGGGATGCCCGCGATCGAGAACAGCAACATCGTGAACATTGACGCCATCCACGGCCGCTTCTGACCGAGGCCTGCAAGATCAGCGACCGTCTCGTGCGCTACGCCCTCCCGACGCATCGCCAAAATCAGCGCGAAGATGCCGATCGTCGCTGGCAGGTAGAGCGCGAGATAAACGAGCGACGAGGTCGGCCCCATGCCAGGACCGGCGGCCAGCCCCATCAACGCAAAACCCATATTACTGATTGAAGAGTACGCCATTAGGCGCTTCAGGTTCGTCTGCACCAAAGCCGCAATCGATCCCCACATCATTGATATCGCGGAGAGAGCAACAACGACCTGCTGCCACTGAGCGCTAATCGCAGCGAACGGTTCATAGAGAACGCGCATCATCAGGGCGACGGCCGCTACTTTGGGTGCGGCGGCGAAGAACGCTGTCACCGGCGTCGGTGCGCCCTCGTACACGTCCGGCGTCCACATATGGAACGGGGCCGCAGACATCTTGAAGCCAAGCGCGCATAGCATCAGCACCAGGCCGAAGATGATACCCACTCCACCCGCGCCTTGCGCGATGGCGGAGGCAATCGCGTCAAACCGCACCGAACCCGTAAAGCCGTAAACGAACGACGAGCCATACAGCAGCAAGCCCGAAGAGATCGCGCTCAGCACAAAGTACTTCAGCCCCGCTTCCGACGAGTGCGCATCGTCGCGACGCCACGCAGCCAGCACGTACGCCGCCAAGCTTTGCAGCTCAACGCCGACATAGAGGCTGATGAGGTCGCGCGCCGAGACCATCACAAACATGCCCAGCGTCGCCAGCACGATCATGATCGGAAATTCGAAGCGGCGTTCGTTGATCTTGGCGAAGTGATCGGCGCCCAGCAGCAATGTCGCTGCCGATGACCACGCGATCAGCACTTTTGCGAACACGGACAACCCGTCGACGACAAGCGAACCTTGAAAAATCTCCACCGGCGCCAACGGCCGATCGAGAATGGCAATACCGCCAGCCGCGAGCAGAACGGCGACACCGAGGCCTGACAGCAACCCCGCGCTCTTATCCTTAAACCAAGCGCCAAGCAGGATCGCGAGCAGCGCAAAGCCGGCGAGCAACAGCTCCGGCCGCGCATGCGGGAGCGACGCCATGAAATCGATCATCGGCGAGGTCATGGCGCGGCTCCGTTATAGGCCGCGGCAATCGCGTGCGCCGTCCCGTCGGTGAATTGCAGGATGTAGTGCGGCGCGAGGCCCATGATGAGCGTCGCCACAATCAGCGGAACGAACTGAACCCATTCGCGCGCATCTAGGTCTGCGATGCCGCTGAGCTTGGGGTTGACGATGTCGCCCAACGCCACCTTACGATAGAGCGTCAGCGCGTACGCCGCCGAGAAGATCACACCCGTCGCCGCAACAGCGACGAACCAAGCGTTGATCTGGAAGGCGCCCACCATGGTTAGGATTTCACCGGGGAAGCCGCTGGTGCCCGGCAAACCGACATTGCCCATCGTGAACAGCATGAACACAGCCGCATACACCGGCATGCGGTTCACCAGCCCGCCGTAGAAAGCGATCTCACGCGTGTGCATGCGGTCGTAGACGACGCCGACGCACAGGAAGAGCGCGCCGGAAATGATGCCGTGCGACAGCATCTGATAGATTGCGCCTTGGATGCCCTGCATCGTCCCCGAGAAGATGCCGAGCGTCACAAAGCCCATGTGCGCCACGGACGAGTACGCAATCAGCTTTTTCATATCGAGCTGACGGAACGCAACCAGCGACGCCCAGACGATGGCGATCACCGAAAGCGCAAACATCATCGGCGTGAAGAAGTGCGAGGCTGATGGGAACATCGGCAGCGAGAACCGCAAGAACCCGTAGCCACCCATCTTCAAGAGAATGGCCGCCAGCACGACCGAACCAGCCGTCGGCGCCTCAACGTGCGCATCCGGCAGCCAAGTGTGCACCGGCCACATCGGTAGCTTCACCGCGAACGACGCGAAGAACGCCAGCCACAGCCATATCTGAACGTTCGGATCAAAGCCGGTCGTCGCCGCGTAGCGCATTAACTCTGGTATGCTCGAGGTCCCGGCGATGTTGATCATCGCCACGATGGCGACCAGCATCAGGATCGAGCCGAGCAGCGTGTAGAGGAAGAACTTGAACGCCGCATAGACGCGCCGCTCGCCGCCCCACACCCCGATCAGGATGAACATGGGGATGAGGCCACCCTCGAAGAAGAGGTAGAAGAGGATCAGATCCATCGCGCAGAAGACGCCGATCATCAGCGTCTCGAGCAGCAGGAAGAGCACCATGTAGGTGGCCACCTGCTTCTTAATTGACCAACTCGCGAGAATGCAGAGCGGCGTCAGGAACGTCGTCAGCAGAATGAGCGTCATGCCGAGCGAGTCGACGCCGAGGTGATAGCTGGCGCCAAATGCCCACGGGATGTTCTCAACAAGCTGGAAGGCCGGCACGTTGGGATCGAACGCGGCGAACGCCAACAGCGAAACGAAGAAGGTCGCGATCGTGATGATCAGCGTCAGCAGACGCACGCCGGCGTCATAGCCCGCGTTTTCACCGCGCGAGAGCGAGCGCGACAACAGAATAAGAATCGCTCCCGCCGCCGGCAGGAACGTGACGATCGAGAGCAGCGGCCAACCGGTCATCGGTGCGCTCCGATGCCGGCCAGGATCGCGTAGGCGCCGAACGCCACTGCTGCGATCAGCATCAAGAAGCTATAGTGATACACGAAGCCAGTTTGCACGCGGCGCAACAAACCTGAGAACACCCGCGACGAGGCGGCGACGCCGTTAGGCCCAAGCCCGTCGATGATCTTTTGATCGCCCACTTTCCAGAAAAGATCGCCGATGGCGCGCGCGCCTTTGACAAGGAAGAAGTCGTAAATCTCGTCGAAGTACCACTTGTGATATAGGAACGCCCACACGGGCCCCTTCGCCAATGCGCGCGGGACCTTGGGCACAAGCAGATAGAACAATACGGCGAGCAAGAAGCCGGTGACCGTCACGCCGAGCGGCGCCCATGTCACCCAGACGGGCACATGCTCATGCTCAGCGTGCACAGGCATCACGCCACGCCAGAAGGCCACCGCATGTTCGCCCAAGAAGGTCGGCGCGAAGACCGCGCCCGCCGCAACAGCGCCCGCCGCCAACACGATCAGCGGCGCCAGCATGACCCAAGGCGATTCATGCGCCGGCGCTGCGCCATCGGCCGGCGCTTCATGGTGATGATCGTCGTGCGCATGCGCCGCGCCGTGCCCATCCGGCTCGGCCGCGCCCTCTTCGCCATGACCGTGCGCGTCACGGGCGCCGTGCGCGACGCCGCGATACATACCTTCAAAGGTCATGAACATCAGGCGCCAGGAATAGAAGCTGGTCAGCAATGCTGCGCTAATCCCGCACCAGAACGCGAACTGGGCGCCGATGCCGCTCGAACCAAAGGCGCTCTCGATGATCGCGTCCTTCGAATAGAAGCCCGCGAAGCCGCCGATCCCTGGAATGCCGAAGCCGATCAGCGCCAGCGTGCCGATCAGCATCATCGCCCAGGTCAGCGTCATCGGTTTGCGCACGCCGCCCATGTTGCGCATGTCCTGCTCGTGATGGAGGCCGTGGATCACCGAGCCAGCGCCCAGGAAGAGCAGCGCTTTGAAGAACGCGTGGGTGAAGAGGTGAAACATCGCCGCGTTGTAGGCGCCGACGCCCGCAGCAAAGAACATGTAGCCGAGCTGCGAGCAGGTTGAGTACGCCACCACCCGCTTGATGTCGTTCTGCGCTAGGCCGACCGTCGCCGCGAACAGCGCCGTGGTAGCGCCAACCACGGTGACTACGCCCGATGCATACGGCGCGATGTGGAAGAGATCGCCACAGCGCGCGACCATGAACACGCCGGCCGTCACCATGGTCGCCGCATGGATCAGCGCCGAGACCGGCGTCGGGCCTTCCATCGCGTCCGGCAACCAGACGTGCAGGAAGAATTGCGCCGACTTGCCCATCGCGCCGATGAACAACAGCAGTGAGACCAGTTCGACCGCGCGCACGTGCAGTGATCCGATGCCGAACATCAGGTCCGGATGCGCCGTCGCTGCGGAGAACACCGTATCGTACTGGATGGAATGGTAGCTGACGAATGCCGCCATTATGCCGAGCGCGAAGCCGAAATCGCCGACCCGGTTGGTGATAAAAGCTTTGATCGCCGCGTCGTTCGCAGAGCGCTTCTGATACCAAAAACCGATCAGCAAATAGGACGCGACGCCCACGCCTTCCCAGCCGAAGAACAGCTGCAGAAAGTCGTTGGCCGTCACCAGCGCCAACATCGCGAACGTGAAGAACGACAGGTACGAGAAGAACCGCGCGCGATGCGGGTCTTCCGCCATGTAACCCCATGAATAGACGTGCACGAGGAAGCTGACGGTCGTCACCACCACCAGCATCACCGCCGAGAGCGAGTCGATCCGCACGCTCCAGGTCGAAGTGAAGCCGGCGACATCGACGAACTTAAAGAGTTCGGTGACGTGCGGCTGCGCGTTGCCCCACACGAAGTCGAGAAAAATCGGCCAAGAGAGCGCAAGCGACAAACCGATGGATGCCGTTGTGATCGCCATCGCCACCCGGTCGCCGAGTTGCTTTTGCAGCAAACCAGCGAACGCCGCCGCGATCAGCGGTCCCACAACGAGGAGGACTTCGGTGGAGAAATGCACGTCCACTAGCCCCGCATCTGATTGATGTCTTCAACCGCAATGTTGCCGCGGTTGCGGAAGTACGTGACCAGGATCGCTAGCCCGACCGCCGCTTCGGCGGCGGCGACGGTTAGCACAATCATCGCGAAAATCTGGCCTTCGAGGTTCCGCAGGTACGCCGAAAACGCCACCAGATTGATGTTCACGGAAAGTAGCACCAACTCAATCGACATCAGAATGATGATGACGTTCTTGCGGTTCACGAAAATGCCGAACACGCCGATCGTAAACAGCGCGGCGGCGACAAACAAATAATGTGAAAGCCCAATTTCCATCAGCCCAACCCCTGGCCTGGACGGATGTCTTTGAGTTCGACGCCTTGCGCCCGTGTGCGGCCCACTTGCGCGGCAATGTCCTGCCGCTTCACGCCGGGGCGATGACGAAGCGTCAGCACGATGGCGCCGATCATGGCGACCAATAGGATAAGGCCCGCCATTTGAAAGAGCAGCAGATAGTCCGTGTAGAGCACGCGCCCGATGGCTTCGGCATTGGTCACCTCACCCGGTGCATTCGGTGCCAGCGCAATCGGCGCCCCGTTACCAGACATCGAGGCGTTGCCGACCAGGAAGAGCTCACCAAACAGCAGCGCTGCAACGACAAACCCGGCTGGAAGGTAGCTCAGAAACCCCTGCTTCAGCTCGACAAAGTCGACGTCGAGCATCATCACCACGAACAGGAACAGCACTGCGACCGCGCCCACGTAGACGACGACCAGTAGCATCGCCAAGAACTCGGCGCCCAAGAGCACAAACAAGCCAGCTGCATTGAAGAACGTCAAAATCAGGAACAGCACTGAGTGCACGGGGTTGCGCGCAGTGATCACGCCGATCGCCGAGGCGACCGCGATGAATGCAAGCACGTAGAAGGCGATTGCCGCCAACATCCGATCCGTTTCTCCCAAGCGCGCCGTTAGCGATACGGCGCGTCCAGTTCCAAATTTTTCGCGATTTCCCGTTCCCAGCGATCGCCGTTCGCGAGCAGCCGGTCCTTGTCGTAATAAAGTTCTTCGCGCGTTTCTGTCGCGAATTCGAAGTTGGGGCCCTCGACGATAGCGTCGACCGGGCAGGCTTCCTGGCAGAAGCCGCAATAGATGCACTTTACCATGTCGATGTCGTAACGCGTGGTGCGGCGCGAGCCGTCATCGCGCGGCTCGGCTTCGATGGTGATCGCTTGCGCCGGGCAAATGGCTTCGCACAACTTGCAGGCGATGCAGCGCTCTTCGCCGTTGGCGTAGCGCCTGAGCGCGTGCTCGCCGCGGAAACGCGGTGAAAGCGGGCCCTTCTCAAACGGATAGTTCACCGTCGCCTTGCGGCGAAAGAAATACTTCATGCCGAGCGCAAACCCGCCGAGCATGTCGAGCATCAACGCGCCTTTGGCCGCTTGCAGAAGGCGTGAAGCCACCTAGCGTCTCCGCGTGCAACGATAGTTGCGATAATGATGACCGTCGCCGTGCGCGGTGTCCGACGCCATGGTCGCAGCGCCATGGCAGTGGCGGTTCGCGGCGACGTCGGCATCCAACGATCCGTGGCGCAATGAGTCATAACCAATGTCGAACGTACCACCGGCGGCGTTCTCGACCTTGGCGGTTTGGCAAGCCGCGAGCGTCAACACCAAAACGCTTACGAGCGTGAGCTTCATGCGCATACTTCAGCCTCCTGCTAAATGCTGCGCGCCGGGCGGCGCCATGAAGGTGACGTAGTAGCCAATGACCGCGACGGCCACGAGCGAAGTCGGCAAGAAAATCTTCCAGCCAATCCGCATGAGCTGATCGTAGCGGTAGCGTGGCACAATCGCTTTCACCATCGCGAACAAGAAGAACATGATCCAGATCTTCAGCGAGAAGATCAGCATACCTACTAGTCCGGTGAGGAATGGGCTGAGCCCCAGACCTTCAAGCGGTCCCCAGAACGGATGCCAACCGCCCAGGAACAGGATCGTCGTCATCGCGCACATCAGCACGATGTTGAGGTATTCGCCGATCATGAACAGCAGGTACGGCGTCGATGAATACTCGACTTGGTAGCCGGCGACGAGTTCGGACTCCGCTTCAGGCAGATCGAACGGGGGACGGTTGGTCTCGGCCAATGCGGAGATGAAAAACATTCCCATCATGGCAAGCATCACAACGCCGACCAAAAGGTCGCGCGGCCAAGCCATCACGTTGAAGAGCCGGAATCCATGCCAGGCGAGAATGCTAGCGCGCTGATCATTGACGATATCGCCGAGATTGAGTGAGCCGACGAGCAGCAGCACCGTGATGATGATGAAGCCGATCGACACTTCGTAGCTCACCATCTGCGCCGCCGAGCGCAGCCCGCCCAAGAACGGGTACTTGGAGTTCGACGCCCAGCCGCCCATGATGATGCCGTAGACGCCGAGCGAACTGATCGCGAAGAGATAAAGGATGCCGACGTTGAGGTTGGCGATGACGACACCCGGCGCCCAAGGGATCACCGCCCAGCCCACAAACGCCAGCACAAAGCTGATCAGCGGCGCCAGAATAAAGACGGTTTTGTTGGCGCCAGCCGGGATGACGATTTCCTTCAGCACAAACTTAAAGAAATCAGCGAAGGATTGAAGCAGGCCGAACGGTCCAACGACGTTGGGCCCCTTCCGCAATTGCACCGCCGCCCAGATCTTGCGGTCGAACAGCAGAATGAAGGCGAGGGTCAGCAGCAAGTAGATCATGATGATGAGCACTTGGCCCGTCTTCATCAGTCCCCATTCGACCTCGACCGGCCAATTGACGAACGGAACGTAGTCGGCGGCCGGATTCATGGTGCGAAATCCCTCATCAGAGTCATTCCGGGCGAGCGGAGCGAGACCCGGAACCCAGTGGGTACGGGCTGCGCGCTACGATCCGCTGGGTTCCGGATGACGCTGCGCGTCTCCGGAATGACTCTGGTGAGTGGGGCCTTCATTCCGCCGCCACCTTCATGCCGGTGCGCTCAGCACGCAGGCGCGAGCATTCCGCCATGGTCTCCGACGCGCGCGCGATCGGGTTGGTGAGATAGAAGTCCGCAATCACGCTCTTGATCGGATCTGACGAGAGCGAACCCTCCGCGCCCAGCGCCGCCGGATTGAAGGCGCCGGCATCCGCCGCGCCTGGCGCGTAATCGACATGACCGAAGGTTGGATGATCGGCGATCATCTTCGCGCGCAACGCTTGCAGCGAGTCATACGGAAGCGTCTTGCCCATCACCGCCGACAAGGCGCGCAGAATGGTCCAGTCTTCCCGCGCGTCGCCCTTCGGGAACGTCGCGCGGGCGCCATACTGAACGCGGCCCTCGGTGTTGACCCAAGTCGCGTTCTTTTCGGTATAAGCCGCGCCCGGCAAGATGATGTCAGCGCGATGCGCGCCCCGGTCGCCGTGCGTGCCGAGGTAAATCACCGTGCCGCTCTTGGGCAGTTCTAGTTCATCGACGCCCAACAGCAGCAGCGTCTCCATTCCTCCCTTCAACATCTCAGCGGTCGTCTTGCCACTTGCAGCCGGGAGAAAACCAAGATCGAGGCCGCCGACACGCGCCGCGGCATTGTGCAAGACATTGAAGCCGTTCCAGCCTTCTTTGACGATGCCGGCAGCCTTCGCAAACGCGCCGACCTTGCGCAGGAGGGCCGGTGCACCCTCGCCGCGTAGCGCGCCAGCGCCGAGGATCAGCATTGGCTTTTGCGCTCTAGCAAGGAAATCGGTGTCGTCGAACGAACCCTTTTCAATGGGGTATGAAAGATCAGCCGCATCGCCGATCGAGGCTATACGGGCGCCGCGCAGCCACGCTTTCCGAATACGCGCGTTGAGTACTGAGGCTTCGAGGCGCGGATTTGTGCCGATGAGTAAGATCGCATCGGCTTCATCGATGCCGGCGATGGTTGAGTTAAACAAATACCCTTGCCGTGACCCGCTGCCGAGCGCGGCAGCGTCGCGCCGGCAATCGGTGTTTGGCGAACCGATCGCGCGCATGAGATCGAGCGTCGCCTTCATGCTTTCAGCGCACGCAAGATCGCCGGCGATGGCGCCAATTTTCTTCGGATCGGCGGAGAGCGCCTTTGCAGTCGCCGCGAGCGCTTCATCCCACGACGCTGAGCGCAGCTTGCCGTTTTCGCGAATGTATGGACGATCCAGCCGCTGACGGCCCAAACCGTCCTCGGCGTAGCGCGTCTTATCCGAGATCCATTCTTCGTTGATGCCCTCGTGCACGCGCGGCAGCACGCGCAGCACCGCATCTCCGCGTGCATCAACGCGAATATTGGAGCCGAGCGCATCCATCACGTCGATGGTCTCGGTCTTGGTCAACTCCCACGGCCGCGCATTGAAGGCGTACGGCTTCGATGTAAGAGCGCCCACCGGGCAAAGATCGATCACGTTGGCCGAAAGCTCGCTCGACAACGACGCTTCCAGATACGTCGTGATTTCCATGTCCTCGCCGCGGCCCGTCGCGCCCAATTCCGGCACGCCCGCCACCTCCGTCGCGAAGCGGATGCAGCGCGTGCACTGGATGCAGCGTGTCATCACCGTCTTCACAAGCGGGCCCATGAACTTTTCTTCGACGGCGCGCTTGTTTTCGGGGTAGCGAGAGCCGCCGCGACCATAAGCCACCGACTGATCCTGCAAATCGCACTCGCCGCCCTGATCGCAGATCGGGCAATCGAGCGGGTGATTGATGAGCAAAAACTCCATCACCCCTTCGCGCGCCTTCTTCACAGTAGGCGAGCGCGTGACGAGCTCATTCAACAGATTGTCGCGCGGCGGCGGCAGATCCTTCACTTGCTGGGCACATGAAGCGACCGGCTTCGGCCCGGATTTCCCCCCGACCTTCACTTCGATCAGGCACATGCGGCAATTGCCGGCGATCGACAGCCGCTCGTGATAGCAAAAGCGCGGAATCTCGGCGCCGGCGGCTTCGCACGCCTGCAGCAACGTCAGTTCCGGAGGGACGTCGACCTCAACGCCGTCGACGAGAATTTTCGTCATTGTTCGTCCGCTTTCGCGAGCAGCCGCATGGACGATTTATTGCGTCGCCGCAAGGGGGCGAAACGCCCCTCGTCGCTTTGCAGTAAGGCAATGTTTTTGAGCCGGAACAGGTGCTTAGGGTGGTCGTGCGCGCCGTTCTCTAAGCCTCGCGCACTCCTAACCCTCGCGCGCTCTATTCGAGGCTTCATTCCATCGTAACGACGGAATAGGGTCACGTTCGCGTTCGATTGTTCGGAGGGACGCAAGGAGTCACGTCCATGCGTAAGTTAATCGCCGCGCTGCCAATTATTGTGCTTCTGTTTGCGTCCGCCGCGCCGGCGCAAGCTTGGCCGCATCGTCACAACAATCCGCCGGGTCCAGTCGGTGGGCCAGGAACGAATTGGCGCAATCCGCCCGGCCCGCGCGGCGGCCCAGGCGCGAGCCCGTTCTACCGCGGCTGGCACTACACCGTATTCAATGGCCGCAACTGGTATTGGAACAGGGCGCTTCTGTGCTGGTACTTGCCTGACCACGACGACAACCCGCCTGGTCCCGCTGGCGGACCCGGCACCAATTGGGAAAACCCGCCTGGACCAGCCGGCGGCCCTGGCGCTTCGCCTGACCGCAATCGCTGTCACTAAGAGTGAGGCAGGGCGCGCTTAAACTTTGGTGAGCGCGCCTGGTCCCACCACCGTCGTCCATTCGCGCACGCGCCAGGATTGGACGACGCCGTTGAGCACATAAGGGTCGCCTTCCGCGAACGCTTCGGCAGTTGCGGCGGTGTCTGCTTTGAACAGCAACAGCCCTTGCGGCGGATCATCGGTGAATGCGCCGCCAAGCTGCAACTCATCGCGCGCGACCGACAGCTTGCAATGCTCTAGATGCGCGCCCCGAAACGGCGCGCGGCGGTCGCGGAAATCGGCCGGATATTCGTAGAAGAGGCAGAAGTGCTTCATCGCCTCACTCCGCCGCCACTGCGGCGGTGCGCACCTGATGCACGCCTTTGGCTGCGCGATAACGATTGATCCGTTGTTCGATCTCGCCGCGGAAGCAACGAATGAGCCCTTGGATCGGCCACGCCGCCGCGTCGCCTAGCGCGCAAATGGTGTGGCCTTCCACCTGCCCTGCCACATCCAGCAGCAAATCAATCTCGCGGTGCTCTGCTTCGCCCTTCGCCATCCGCTCCAGAACGCGCCACATCCAGCCCGTACCTTCGCGGCAAGGCGTGCACTGACCGCAGCTTTCGTGCTTGTAGAAATATGCGATGCGCGCAATGGCGCGGATCATGTCGGTCGACTGATCCATGACGATCACCGCCGCGGTGCCGAGGCCCGAACGATGCGGCGCCGCCATCAGCGCATCGAAATCCATCAGCATGGTCTCGGATTCTTGCGCATTGATCATGCGCACCGACGAGCCGCCCGGAATCACCGCTTTCAGATTGCCCCAGCCGCCACGCACGCCTCCGCAATGCTCCTCGATGAGCTGCTTCAACGGAATGCTCATCGCCTCTTCGACATTGCACGGCTTGTTCACGTGCCCGGAAATGCAGAACACTTTAGTGCCGGTGTTGTTCGGCCGGCCAAAGCCCGCGAACCATTTCGCGCCACGGCGCAAAATCGTCGGCGCGACCGCAATCGATTCAACGTTATTCACGGTAGTCGGACAGCCATAAAGGCCCACGTTTGCTGGGAACGGCGGCTTCAGCCGCGGCTGGCCCTTCTTGCCTTCGAGGCTTTCCAACAACGCGGTTTCTTCGCCACAAATATACGCGCCGGCGCCGTGGTGCATGTAGATGTCGAAATCAAAGTCATGCACATTGTTCTTTCCGACAAGCTTGGCCTCGTAGGCCTCCTTGATCGCGCGCTCCATGGCTTCGCGCTCAGCCACGTACTCGCCGCGAATATAGATATAGCAAGCGTGCGCAGCCATCGCGAACGAGGCGACCAAGCAGCCCTCGATCAGCAGATGCGGATCGTGGCGCATGATATCGCGGTCTTTGCAGGTGCCCGGCTCGGACTCGTCTGCATTCACCACGAGATAGTGCGGCCGGTCCTTCACTTCCTTCGGCATGAACGACCACTTCAAACCTGTCGGAAAGCCCGCGCCGCCGCGTCCGCGCAGGCCGCTCTCTTTCATCTGGCCGATGATCCAGTCACGCCCGGCGTCGAGCATATCCTTGGTGCCGTTCCACGCGCCGCGCTTTTTGGCGCTGTCGAGGTCGGCGCCATGTGTGCCGTAGAGATTGAGGAAAATGCGGTCTTTGTCGGCGAGCATAGTTCGTCCTCAAGTCCTCGGCGTCAGCGTCATGAACAGACGCAACACAAACCATAGCGCGCCCATCGCAGGCCCGATCACGCGCATATCGGTCAACGGCATGTGCTGCACGAAATACATGTAGGCGGAGACACCTGCGCACACGAAGACGATGGCCACGAACAACAACGTCTTGCCCTGCTGCCCGCCGCCAGTGAACGGCATCGCCATCGGCGCGTATTCAACACGGCGCCGTTTCTCCAGCGGGTTAATGGGAGGCGTTGGGTCGCTCATGCCTTCTCCGGCAAAGCGGGAAGCTTCAGCGGCTTCGCCAGCGAACCATCATAGAGCGAGGCATCCGTCAGCACTTGCGTCCCGCCTTCGGGCGCCGAGGTTTGCCGGCCAATCGCAGAGCCCTGCTCAATTTTCTCACCGCGCGCGAGCTTATCCATCAAGGCTTCCAGCGCCTGGGGCGTCAGGTCTTCGTGATAGTAGTCGTCGATCGCCACCACCGGCGCGTTCACACAGGCGCCGACGCACTCGACCTCTTCCCACGAAAACATGCCGTCCTTCGAGACGGCGTGCTTGGCGCCGATCCGGCGCTTGCACACGTCTTTCAAATCTTCCGAACCGCGCAGCATGCAGGGCGTGGTGCCACACACTTGCAGATGGTGCTTACCGACCGGCGCCAGGTGAAACATCGTGTAGAAGGTCGCCACTTCGAGCACGCGGATTTGAGCCATCTCCAACAGCTCGGCCATCGCGCGGATAGCAGGCTCGCTTACCCAGCCTTCCTGCTTCTGCACCAGCCACATGATGGGAATAATCGCCGAAGCTTTCCGCTCCGGCGGATACTTGGCCATCCACCACTTCACCTGCTGCATCGTCTCTTTCGAGAACGCGAAGCTGTCCGGCTGACTTTCGGCGAGACGACGAACGCTCATGCAAGGACTCTCATACTTCTTTCGGCTCCTCTGCCTTCACGCGCGCATCGACCGCTTCGAGCCTCACCAACGCCCGGCGGGCGCCATCAATCTGATGTTTGATCGCGGCACGGCGATACGCGCGAAGGTATCGCCCAATCAAGGGCGCGCGGGCCAAAAGCCCTTGCCGGATGACCAGCAGCAACAGCAGCGAGGGCAAAGCCGACAGCGACGCCAGCCCCCTGGATGGCGGCGGCGCATCTGGAAAGAGGTTCGGGTCCGGAACGAAGAACGCGATGCGCAGCGGCAGAATCACGAACCCCACCAGCATCCCGATAATGAAGCCCTGGAGCGCCGCCCCGACCAGCACCCGCGTTGGGTGATGCTCAACGTGCTCCGGTTTGAAGAATAGAAACGCGTAGAGCACGAACAGCACAGTGAAGCCCGCCATAACCAGCGGCTCCAGCCACGTCAGCACATGCGGATGAGCAGCGGCGGCGGCGCTGATGACGCTCCGCGCGTCTGGCCTCACCGATCGATCTCCCCAAACACGATGTCGAGCGAGCCGAGCACCGCCGACACGTCAGCGATCATGTGGCCTTTGCAGAGATAGTCCATCGCGTTGAGGTGCGGGAAACCCGGCGCGCGGATCTTCAGCCGGTACGGCCGGTTGGATCCGTCAGCAACCAGATAAACGCCGAACTCGCCCTTCGGCGCCTCGACCGCCGCGTACACTTCGCCGGCCGGCACGTGATAGCCTTCGGTGTAGAGTTTGAAGTGATGGATCAGCGCTTCCATCGAGCCCTTCATCTCGGCCCGTTTCGGGGGGGCGAACTTGGAATGCTCCGGCATCACCGGCCCCGGCGTTTTGCGCAGCAGATCGATGCATTGGAGCATGATCTTGGTGGACTCGCGCATTTCGTCGACGCGGCAGAGATAGCGATCGAAGCAATCGCCGTTCTTGCCCACCGGAATTTTGAAATCGAGTTCGGAGTAGATTTCGTAGGGCTGCGCGCGGCGAAGGTCCCAGGCCATGCCGGAGCCGCGCACCATCACGCCAGAAAAGCCCCAGTTCAGCGCGTCCTGCTGCGTGACGACGCCAATGTCGGCGTTGCGCTGCCGGAAAATGCGATTGTTGGTGAGCAGACCTTCAATGTCGTCGATGACGCGCGGAAACTGATGACACCAGGTCTCGATGTCGTCGATCAGCTGCGGCGGCAAATCTTGGTGCACGCCGCCGGCCCGAAAATAGGCGGAGTGCATGCGCGAGCCTGAGGCGCGCTCGTAGAACACCATCAGCTTTTCGCGCTCTTCAAAGCCCCAGAGCGGCGGCGTCAGCGCGCCTACGTCCAGAGCTTGCGTGGTGACGTTAAGCAGATGATTCAGAATGCGCCCGATCTCGCAATACAGCACGCGGATGATCGACGCGCGGCGCGGCACGTCGATGCCCGCCAGCCGCTCGATTGCCAGGCAGAAGGCGTGCTCCTGGTTCATCGGCGCGACGTAATCGAGCCTGTCAAAGTACGGCAGTGCTTGCAGATAAGTCTTGTACTCGATCAGCTTCTCGGTGCCGCGATGCAGCAGCCCAATATGCGGATCGACGCGCTCCACCACTTCACCGTCCAACTCAAGCACCAACCGCAACACGCCGTGCGCCGCCGGATGCTGCGGCCCAAAATTAATGGTGAAGGTGCGCTTCTCTTCTGCGCCTTCGACCGGGGCGTTGGAAACGTCGTCAGCCATTGGCCTGTTGTCCTGAAATGTCGTGACCGAACGCCAGCAAATGGCCGTCAGGATCGCGCACTTGGAATTCGCGCATCATGTAAACTTGATCGTCAGGCGGACACACGATGTCGGCGCCTTTGGCGCTCATCTCAGTATGCAATGCGTCCGCGTCGTCGACCCAAAAGTACGCATCGTAACGGCCATCGTAGTCGCCGTTCGGCTTGAACGTGTCGCCAGCCTTCACCTGGTTCAGCATCACTTCCAAGCCGTCGCGATTGGCGATCGTGAACATCGGCGGATCGCCCCAGAAACGCGGGATCGTGAACCCAAGCGCGTCACGGAAATACGCGGCCGTCTTCTGCACGTCTGCGACGAGCAGAACCGGCGCCACGCCGCGCATTTGAGCTTGAGCGCCCATCAGCCAGTCTCGCTCTGCGACTTCGCTTTCTCATCGCCGGGCAGGTCGCGCGGAATGCCTTCCCAAGGCGAAAGGAAGTCGAAATTGCGATAGGCCTGCATGAGCTTCACCGGCTCATACACGACGCGCTGCTGCTCGGGATCGTAGCGCACCTCGACATGGCCCGAGAGCGGGAAATCCTTGCGCAGCGGGAAGCCCTGGAAACCGTAGTCGGTCAGCAGGCGGCGCAGGTCCGGATGCCCGGCAAACAGAATGCCGTACATATCGAACGCCTCGCGCTCGAACCAGTCAGCGCACGGAAACAACGACACGATAGACGGCACTGCCGTTTGTTCATCCGTCTCGATTTTCAGCCGCACGCGGTGGTTCAGCTGCATCGACAGCAAATGATAGACGACGTCGAAGCGCTTACCCCGCGACGGATAGTCGGCGCCGCAAATATCGATCAGCGTCGTGAATTTGCAGCGTGGATCGTCGCGCAGAAAAGTCAGCACCGTGAGCACTTGATCGGCGCGCACGTTCAGCGTCAACTCGCCGCGCGCTGTGCTCTGCGCCTCAATCGCGTTGGTCATCGACGAACCAATGTGGGCGCCAAGATCGTCGAGCGCGCTCATCGTTCAATCGTCCCTTCGCGGCGGATTTTGCGCTGCAACTGCAACACGCCGTACACCAGCGCCTCTGCCGTTGGCGGACAGCCCGGGACGTAGATGTCCACCGGCACGATGCGGTCGCAGCCGCGCACCACGGCGTAGCTGTAATGATAGTAGCCGCCGCCGTTGGCGCACGATCCCATAGAGATCACGTAGCGCGGCTCCGGCATCTGGTCGTAAACCTTGCGGAGCGCCGGCGCCATTTTGTTGGTCAGCGTGCCGGCCACGATCATCACATCGCTTTGACGCGGCGAAGCGCGAGGCGCAAAGCCAAAGCGCTCAAGATCGTAGCGCGGCATCGAAGCTTGCATCATCTCGACCGCACAGCATGCAAGGCCGAACGTCATCCACATGAGCGATCCGGTGCGCGCCCAGGTAATCAAATCGTCGGCAGCGGCGACCAAAAATCCTTTGTCCGCGAGTTGATTCGATAAGCCCGAATAGAACGGGTCGTCCTCTTTGACGGGAAAGCCGCCTTCGACGCCCGCGCGCGCAGGAGTGGTGATCGTCATTCCCTCATTCCCACTCCAAAGCGCCCTTCTTCCACTCGTAGACAAAGCCCACGGTGAGCACGCCGAGGAAACCCATCATCGACCAGAACGCAAACTGAGCGATCTCTGCCGGCATGTGGCGCAGGCTTACCGCCCACGGAAACAGGAACGCGACTTCGAGGTCGAAGATGATGAAAAGGATCGACACCAGATAAAAGCGCACGTCGAACTTCATCCGCGCATCGTCAAAAGCGTTGAAGCCGCATTCGTAGGCGGACACCTTTTCCTTGTCCGGGTTCTTTGGCGCGAGCACCCAAGCCGCGATGATAAAGCCCGCGCCCATCACGGTCGCGATCGCGAAAAAGATGATGATCGGCAAATAGTTCAGAAGGTCGAGACCCATGCACTCCACCTAGGCGCGTTCGCACGGCGTCGCCAGGGCAACTGGCGCCGCAGGCGCGAAATCGCGCGGACGCTAGTGGCGCCCGCTTGTTGGGGCAAGCCTAGCGGGCGACGGGAGACGGGCTTGCGATTCACCGCGGTCCGCGTCAGAGGACGCGTTCCGGGCGGTTAGCTCAGCGGTAGAGCGTCTCGTTTACACCGAGAGGGTCGGCGGTTCGATCCCGTCACCGCCCACGCCCGCCCGCGTGCTTGACCCGCGTAACGGCTTGTCCTAACCCCCTGCCTCTCGCGAAAACGCGGGTGTAGCTCAGTTGGTTAGAGCGCCGGCCTGTCACGCCGGAGGTCGCGGGTTCGAGCCCCGTCACTCGCGCCATTTCAGCCCTGATTATTGATCATTCCCGCAAAGAAGGCTCGGCTCGTCGCATCAGGCGTGGTCTCTTCGCCAGCCACATCCTCGCAGAACTTGACCCAACTGCCGCGGCTCTCCGTCCCGCATTGAGCTTTGATCGGTGCGGCGTTCGGATCGTCCAACGAACCGATCGTCACATAGAATGTCGCATCCGGCTTGTTGTAGCTGAATGACAGCGGCGTGCCGCAATCGCGGCAATAAGCCCTGCTGGCCAAGTTGGAGCTCGAGAACCCGCCGGGATCGCCTTTGGTCCAGGCAAAATCCGCTTTTGGCGCGCCCGCCAAGGCCGCAAACAGTCCGCCCGTGGCGCGCTGGCACATGCGGCAGTGGCAGACGTGCGCATTCCGCGGCGCGACGTAGAGCGCGTAGCGCACAGCGCCGCATTGGCAGCCGCCGGTCGCATGAGGGGTGCGCGTTTCTGACATGGCTCCGATCTGGCCCCACGCATCGCGCGATGCAACGATGGCGCGATGAACGCTTCGAAGTCCGCCTTGGAAGGCATTCGCGTCCTCGACCTATCGCGCGTGCTCGCCGGCCCCTGGGCGACGCAAATCCTTGGCGACCTCGGGGCCGACGTCATCAAGATCGAAAAACCCGGCGCCGGCGACGACACACGCGCCTGGGGGCCGCCCTTTCTCCAAGAACCTGACGGCTCGAACGGCGACGCCGCCTACTACCTCGCCGCCAATCGCAACAAGCGCTCTGTGACCGTCGATTTCGCTAAGCCCGAAGGCGCGGCGCTCATCCGGCGCCTCGTTTCAAAATGCCAAATCCTCGTCGAGAATTTCAAAGTCGGTTCGCTCGGCAAATACGGCCTCGACTATGAGGCCATCAAAGCCATCAATCCCTCACTCGTCTATTGCTCAGTCACCGGCTTCGGCCAAACCGGACCGTACGCGCCGCGCGCCGGTTACGACTTCATGATCCAAGCCATGGGCGGACCGATGAGCCTCACCGGCGATCCGGCCGGCGAGCCGGTGAAGTCCGCGCTTCCCATCGCCGACCTCTTCACCGGCATGTACGCCGTCACCAGCATTCTCGCAGCGCTTCGGCACGCCGATCATACCGGCGAAGGGCAGCACCTCGATATTTCCTTGCTCGATTGCCAAGTGGCCGTGCTCGGAAATCTTGGCGCCAACTATCATCTTACCGGTGATACGCCGCGGCGTTATGGCAACGCGCACGCAAGTATCGCGCCCTACCAAACTTTTTCGACGTCAGACGGCCATGTTGTGCTGGCCGTCGGCAACGACGGACAGTTTCGCAATTTCTGCGCGGCCGCCAATTTGCCGCTGGCCGACGATCCGCGCTTTTCGACAAACGCCGCGCGCGTGACAAATCGCGTCGAACTTGCTGATGCTGTCATCGCCGCGATGACCAAGCACTCAACGAGCTACTGGCTTGTGCGATTGGGAGAAGCCGGCGTGCCGTGCGGACCTATCAACACATTGCCGCAAGTCTTCGCCGACCCGCATTTGGCCGCGCGGGGCATTATGGAAACGGTGACGCGGTCGAACGGCGAAGACTTGCGCCTCACCGCCAGTCCGATCCGCATGAGCGCGACGCCGCCACATCCCCGCCGCGCGCCGCCGCTGCTCGGCGAAGATACTGAAACAACGTTGCGGGAACTTCTCGGCACGGGCGAGACGGAGCTAGCGGCGTTGCGCGCGGCGGGCGTTGTATAAGGCCGACGGAACAAGGACGCTGATGTCCGATCGGTAAGCTCGGAACGATACGGTATTGCCTGCGTTGCGACTGTGGGAATTCCCACAGGAGAAACTCCATATGCGCATGCGTCTTTTATTGATCGCATCCGTCGCTGCGTTGGGCGCGGCTGCATGCACACAAAACGAAGCGTCCGGCGCGCTCGGCGGCGCAGCCCTCGGCGGCGTAGCCGGCGCGGTGATCGGCAACAATACGGGCTCAGGTGACGCCGCAACCGGCGCGGCAATCGGCGCGGCCGTTGGCGCGGCCGGCGGCGCATACGCAGGTTGCGTGCGCGACGGCGGCTGCGGCGGAAGCGGCGACGTCAATCGCCGCGAACACTACGACCAACGAACCGGCAAATACTACTTTCAAGACAGCCGGTCCGGCCGTTGGTTTTACGAAACTGGCGACCCCTACCCGTAAGGTTGGAGATCGCGGTTAAGAGACGCGCCTGGGACCTCGTCCTGGGCGCGTTTTTGTGTGCACTGCAGTGAAGAGGCTTGCGCCGCGCCGATGCGGCATGCGAACAGCCTCGCGTGGTTCGGGGTGTAGCTCAGCCTGGTAGAGCATTAGCTTTGGGAGCTAAGGGTCGCGAGTTCGAATCCCGCCGCCCCGACCAATCCTTTTTTTGCATCGTCCTTCTTCTGGCGCTGTCGGGCTGCAGCGCTGCGCCTGCGCCGCGCGTACACGCGACAATGCAGTGCTTGGACATCGCGCGCCTCGACGATCAACGTATCATTCCCGCCGGCCGCGTCGATCGGGGCGAGGTCGCCTTCCGTCCTGAGGAACGCGTCGGCGGCCGTGGCGACGTCGCAGCGTTTTCCATCGACACCCACGAAGTCACCAACCACCAGTTCGCCGTCTTCGTCACCGCGACACACTACGTCACCGCCGCCGAGCGTACTGATGCCGACGGCCAACGCCACGGCGCCGCCGTGTTCGATCCGAACCGCCGCGCGTGGATCATCGATCGCAACGCCGATTGGCGCCATCCGCAAGGCCAAGGCTCGTCGATCCAGGGCCACGACTTCTTCCCTGTCGTGCAAGTTTCCTACGAAGACGCCACCGCCTACGCGCACTGGCGCGGTCGCCGCTTGCCCACCGAAAATGAATGGGAGCGCGCCGCGCGCGGCGATGCACCGGCGCCGGCAAGCCTTCATGCAGACGCCTTCGCTCAAGACGGCGCGCCGCGCGCCAACACCTGGCAAGGCGTCTTCCCCGTTATCGATCAAGGCACGGACGGCTTTGCCGGCTTAGCGCCCGTTGGCTGCTTTCCCGCCAACGCTACCGGCCTCTACGACATGGTCGGCAATGTCTGGGAATGGACCAGCGATTGGTTCGCCTACGATGCCGCGCCCGTCACTGAAGCGTATGCGCGCGAACACGATCCCCAGCACATCGCCGAGCACGTGATTAAAGGCGGCTCATACCTCTGCTCCGACAATTTCTGCTCACGCTTCCGCACCGGCTCGCGCCAGCCCTCCGACCCAAGCGAAGGCATGTCACACGTTGGGTTCAGAACCGCCGGGGACCTGCTGCGACGCGGCTAGTACTCGGCGGCATTGTACGCACGCAACGCGCTCAGCATTTCCGTCACCAACGCTCGCTCCGCTTCGCTGAGCAGCGGATTCCAAACGTCAAAGATTAGGATCACACGCGTCTCGCTGCTGTCGTTCCAAGCTTCATGCTCGATTGAATCATCGAACACCCAAGCACTTCCCACTTCCCACGAGCGGGTGTCGTTACCGACGCGGAAGACACAATCCGGCGGCAACACCAACGGTAAATGGACAATGAGACGCGTGTTGGCCGAGCCGGTGTGCGGCGGAATGTGCGTGTGGGGACTTAACACAGAAAACATCACGGTCGGCGCATATCCCGGCATTTGCGCAAGCGGCAGGCTGTCCAGCAACGCGCTGGTTTGCGGGCAGCGCGCGCAGTTCACCTCTTGCTTCTCGCCATCGCGCCACAGGAAGTACGAACTCCAAGCCGGCGAATGATTGAGCTTCGCCCATTGGTTCACCGGCGCGCCGGGCGGATACTGAATGTAAGGCTGGAGCGCGCTACGCCCGTCCTGCAGGGCAACTTCGAGTTCTCGTTGGATTGTCGCTGTCGCACTCTCCAGCCGCGGCAGCCATTCGAAATGCTCGCGATCGTAAAACGGGATCGCAGGCAGGCGCGGGTAATAGAGCATGGTCGGCTCTTGCGGCTGGCGCGACTTCACACCTGCAAGAATGTCGAGGCCTTCGTCGAAGCGTTCGAGGCGCGCGGCAGGGTGACCGGCGCGCTGAGTAGCGGTCGCCCGCCGCAAATGCTCTGCAAGTGCGCGCGCGTTGCCCGCCACTTGCTCGCGAGCGTGCTGCAGGGCGCCGCGCGCGTCCGCGGGCACGGACTGTTCTGGCGGCGCAATCTTGATGGCGTCGCGATACGTACGGGCAGCCAACCGATGCTTGCCAAGGTCTTCCAGAATTGCGCCCTTCGAAAGCAGCGCCATGAAGTAATATGGATCGAGCGCCAGCGCCCGCTCGACGGCGTCGAGCGCAGCATCGGGATTGCGCAGGTGCCGGTGACACACCGCAGCGTAGAACGGCGTCTCCCGAAGTGCTCCGTCGCCGGCCTCCGATTTGGTAAGCAAGGCGAGCGCGTCGGCAGCCTGCCCCTCATCCATGCGCCGCCGGCCACGCAGGAACAGCGCACGCGGATGATCGGGATAGCTGGCGACCAATTCGCTCCATGAGGCGAAGGCCTCATCGCGCCGGCCGGCGCGCTCGGCGTTCTCGGCCCGCTTTACGAGATCGTCGGCTGTGGCGGCGGTCATCGTGACTAGGGCTAATCCAGAGGGAAAGCCGAGCCAACTGAACTCACCCCGACCGAATAGCTGTTAATTATCCCACCAAATGTAATCCGCGTTCCGCCGCTGCGGCACACCGAGCGGCCGGTCAATGAAGATCGGCCCTTCCAGCAACGACGGCCATTGTGGCGCACGCTGTTCGCGGTCGTGCTGATCGAGCAACGCTGTCAGCGCACGCACGCGATCGGGTTGCGTTTCTGAGATGTCGTGATGCTCTGTCGGATCGTTGGCCATGTCGAAGAGCCAGCGCCGATTGCATGCGCCGCAATCTTGCAGCTTCCAACCGTGATCGAGCACGACGCGATATTGCCCCGATCGCCAGAACAGCACGTCATGCGGCGCGCCTTGCTGATGCCCTTCCACGAACGGCAAGACGTTCACGCCATCGATCTGATCGCCTTGCGGCACGGACGCTTGCGCAGCCGCAGCGGCCGTAGCGAAAATATCGAAATGGCTCACCGGCTGCGCGTAGCGCGATCCCGCCGGAATCTGCGCCGGCCAACGCATGAAGAACGGCGTGTGGATGCCGCCTTCAAAGAACGTCGCCTTCCAACCGCGATATGGCCGGTTGATGTCGGGCAGACCGATATAGTGCGCGCCGCCGTTGTCGCTGGTGAAGATCACAAGCGTGTTGCGATCCAAACCTTCTTCACGCAACGCCGTGAGCAAACGTCCAACATTGCGGTCCAGATTCCGCACCATCGCCGCATACACACGCAGCCGGTGATCATGGATCTGCGGCAGCGCGTCGTAATCCTCGCGCGTCGCCTGCAACGGTGTGTGAATGGCGTTCGGCGCGAAATACATGAAGAACGGACGATTGCGGTTTGCGTGGACGGCGCGAATGGCTTCCGTCGTCAGATAGTCTGTCATGTAGGCGTTCGGATGAAACCAAGGCGAGCCGTTGAACTGCACGCCGTACTGAAGGTTGGCCCACAGGAAGCGGTCGATCGGATCGAAATCCTGACGCGAATTTTCGACATAGGGATCGTCCACTGGCAGATAGAGCGACGCACCCGGCATGAAGCCAAGGCTTTCATCGAAGCCCTGCTGCTCCGGCCGCATGCCGTTTTCCGAGCCGAGGTGCCACTTGCCGAACTGCAGCGTGTGGTAGCCACGCGCGCGCAGCACTTCGGCGATCGTCGTCTCGGATGCCGGCACGCCCATCGTCTCCATGCGCGGCGTGTTGCGCACCTGATCCCAGACGAAGCGCGGATGCACAAAATTGCCTGGCTCGCTGTGCGTGCCGACAATTGCCTCGAACGCAACGGGTGTAGGCGTGAACTCAAAGCCAAAGCGCGTTGGATAGCGGCCGGTCATGATCGCCGCGCGCGACGGCGCACACGTCGCGTTGCCGGCATAGCCGTTGGCGAAGCTAACGCCTTCATGACCGATAGAATCGATGTTCGGCGTCGGCACAACACCGCCAGCGACGCCACCACCGTTAAAGGTGATGTCGTTGAAGCCCATATCGTCCGCGAGAATGAAGACGATATTGGGCGGGCGCCGATCCGGGGGCGCTTCCGCGGTGGCCGGGCCTTCAGCCCAGGTGACTTCGTGATACGCGGCGATCGGTTGTGCGCGCAGCTTGCCGATATTCAACATGATCTGTTCGCGGCCGAACCAGAGACCAGCGGCCACAAGCGCCAGCACCAGCACAATCCCGCCCAGCCATCTCAACATCGCTGTCCCCCAACTCAGGCGATGATCGCGGCGATCATCTTCTCCCAGACACGCCGCGCATTCTTCACCGATAGCTTTTGGTCCTGACGCAGCCGCCGCCACGTCTCAAGGCTCAACACCACGTCGAGTGCTTCGAACCTATCGGCGTCGTCCTTGATCTCTTTCGGAAGCAGAAATTGCAGCATCTGCCGCAGCAGTTGCACGACGTTCTGGTGCGCTTCCTGGAGAAACTTAGACTGCTGGCGCAACGTGTCGGCCGCTGTCTTGATCGGCATGATCTCTTCGTAGAGCCGCACGCGCCGCTCGATGATGCATTCAAGCCGCTCAAGGACCGTATCCCCCTTAATCGGGATCGCTTTGATATCCTCGATGCGCAGCATCATCACCGCGTGCATCTCACGATAGAGCGTCTCCATATCGGTGAAGAGGCGAAACACCGTGCGCCGCCCCACGCCGGCGCGATCGGCCACAGCTTCCGCGCTCGGCCGCGCCTCGCCTTCGCGCGCAAACTCAAGCATCGCTTCAACGATGCGTCGCCGCGATTCATCTGAGCGCTGACGGCGCCCATCGGAGGACGGCGTCTGCAATTGCGCCGCCGTCTTCGCTATATTTGCCTTCGCCAAGAGATGCTGCTCGCTTTCTTGTACCCGAATAAATTAGCACTATAAGTGCCAACTTCAAGCATTCCGGGGGCTATCTTGAAGCGCATCCTCATCGGCCTGGTTGTGTTGGCCGCCCTAGTCGCAGGCGGCGTCTACGTCATGCGCGGACAGATCGCTACCGCCATATTCCGGCAGGCCGTTGCGCGCGGCATGGCTGAGAACACGCTCGAAGCCTTGCCCGATGGCTTAAGCGCCGCCTTCTGCGGTACCGGCTCACCCTTGCCGGATCGTCAACGCGCCGGCCCATGTTTGGCCGTGATCGCCGGCCACCGGCTCTTCGTGTTCGATGCCGGCGAGGGCTCGGCAGAGACGCTTTCGCTCATGGGGCTTTCGCCCGCTCACATCGAAGCGGTCTTCCTCACCCACTTCCATTCCGATCACATTGACGGCCTCGGCAATTTGGCGCTGCAGCATTGGGGACAAGGCGCAGCGACCGAGCCGCTCGCGCTCTATGGCGGCGACGGTGTGGCGCGCGTCGCCGCGGGCTTCAACGAAGCCTACGCGCTCGATAGCACTTATCGGATCGCCCACCACGGCCCGACCGTCGTCCCGCCGGGCGGTTTTGGGCTGATCGCGCACGACTTTACCATCGCCGACGGTCAAGAAAGCGCTGTCGTCCTCGACAACAGCGGCGTGCGCATCACCGCGTTCCGCGTCAACCACGGCCCGGTGTATCCCGCCTTTGGCTATCGCATCGACTACAAAGGACGCAGCATTGTTGTGAGCGGCGACACTGCGCCGTCGCCGGTGCTCCAGCGGCAAGCGCAAAACGCCGATCTGCTTGTGCACGAAGGCCTTTCGCCGGAACTCGTCGGCATCATGGAGCAGACTGCACGTGCCCAGCATCGCGACAATCTCGCGAAAATCTTCCACGACATCGTGAATTATCACACCGCACCCGAACGCGCCGCCGACATCGCTCAAGCCGCGCATGTGCGCTCGCTGGCGTTCACCCATATCATTCCGCAAATGCCGCTTGACGCCCTTGAAGGCCCGTTCCTCGGCAGTGCTGCGCAACATTTCCACGGCCAGATCTATGTGAGCCGCGATGGCGACATCATCACGCTTCCGGCCTCGGGCGGCATGATGCGCAGAAACCTGCTTTAGTTCGCGGTGAAAATCCGGTGGCGCACACGATCGCCCGGCAAAATGCCCAGCGCTGCGGCCCGGCCGGCGTTCAGCTCCAACACGCCGCGCACCGGCCCCGCTGACGGAATGTTGTCATCCGAGAACGGCGTCGCATTGGCTGCGATGTTGAGAATGCGGCCGTCCGCGCCAATGAAGATGATATCCAACGGCAAGAATGTGTTGTGCATCCAAAAGCTCTGCGGCGACGGCGGATCGAAGATAAACAGCATGCCGTGATCAGCCGACATGGAGCGGCGGTACATCAGGCCCTGTTCACGCTCGGCATCATTGTCGGCAATCTCGACATGGAAGCGCTGCACGCCTCCTTGCGTTTCGACCGAAAGATCCTCCATCGGCAGCGGACCGAGATGCCCGGCGGCGTCCTGCGCAGCAGGGGCATTCGGCTGCGCGCACGCAGCTATCGTCAATAAAACCGCAACGCCCGCGGCGCGCAAAACAGCAATCAAAGACATCGAGCACGTCCCCTGGTTTCAGCGTTGTCTTAGCAGGGGAAAGTGGCAGGCCCTAGGGGAGTCGAACCCCTCTTTTCAGGTTGAAAACCTGACGTCCTAACCGATAGACGAAGGGCCCACGGGAACCGCTTGGTTTCGCGGGAGACGGCCATATAGAGGCGCTCGGCCAGGGTGGCAAGCTGGGCCGGTTCAACCCCCATACGTCGGCGCCACGGCGGCTTGCGGCGCAGTTTCAGCCAACGCCACTGCGAGATCGGCCAAATAGCTTTCGGCGAACTCCCGGTGCGCTGGCGACAGCATCACGTGCAGTGCGCGTGGCTCCATCAGACCGGCGGTGACCCAGCCGCGTTGATACATTTTGCCGAGCAGCGACAAGCAATCGGCTTCGTCGTGCGTGAACGCCAGCAGCCCGAGTTGCGGCCGCCCCAGAACGCGGAAGCCCAAGTCGCGTACGCCCGCCTCGATTCTCTCGCGCGCGTCCGTCACCGCGCGCTGCTTCTCCCGATATCCGTCAACACCGAGATATTGCGTCACCGCCCAAGCCGCAGCGATCGCGCCGCCCGGGCGCGTTCCCGCCAACGTCGGCGTATGCATCCGCCCCAATGGCCAAGGCCCCGCATCGAACGGCATGAACGCCTTCAACGCCTCGCTGCGGAAAAACACCGTCGAGGCGCCTTTGCTCGCATACCCGTATTTGTGCAGGTCAGCCGAGATCGACGACACGCCTGGAACCGCAAAGTCGAATGGCGGCAGATCAGCGCCATTCATGCGCACGAACGGCGCGATGTAGCCGCCAACACACGCGTCCACATGCAGCCAAACGCCACGTTCTTCGGCGAGCTTCCCAAGCGCCTTTATCGGATCGATCAATCCGAACGGAAAACACGGAGCCGATCCGACCAGCATGATCGTGTTCGCATCAATGGCCGCCGCCATCGCCTCGACATCGGCGAGATAGTCCTTCACCGCCACACGCCGCACTTCGATGTCCATTATCATCCCGGCCTTATCGAAGGCCGGATGCACCGAGTACGGCGCGACCAGATTGAGCGCGCCTTTCAGGCCGCGCTTCTCACGCGCGAAGTCCCTCGCCGCTTTCACCGCCATCGTGATGGAGTCCGTGCCGCCGCTGGTCATCGCGCCCGCAGCACCCCCCGGCGCGTTCAACAGCGCCAACCCGAACGCGACGACGTCGCGCTCCATCTGCGCGATGCTCGGAAACGCCGCCGGCCCTAACCCATTCTCTTCCGAGAACATGGAATAGGCCGCCTTCTTCACGCGCTCGACGTCTTCGCCGGCGTTGAAGATGTACATGGTGGTCTTGCCGTCGCGCCATTTGACGTCGCCCGCCGCCATGGCGCGCATGCGCGCTTCAAGCTCAGGCCAAGGCGTGCCGCGTTGTGGGAGCTGGGTCATCAACCGACCCAAGCATGGTCAAGAAGCGCGGACAACCGCTCAGTAGGTCGCGACCGTCGCCGCCGCCGCGAAGCCTTCAACGAAGAATTTCAAAACCGCGGTCCACATGACCAACTCCATCGCAATGGGACGAAGCTAGCCAAGTCCGGCTCAGGCCGATGTGACCTTGGTCAACCGCCTGCGAGCGCCAGATCCACGATCTCGACCTCGGTGGACACATTCCCGTTCCACTCATTGCGCTTCACGCGCACGGCGGCATGCACCGCCCCTTCACGCTTCATCAGCGCTTCGCCGATCGGGCTCTTCATGGCGCGGAAACAGATGCCGCTGATCCGAGCGCCGCGCGCGTCTTCCAGCGTGAAGCGCACGTGCTCATCCTTCACCAGCTTGGAGAAGCTCACGCGTACGTCCGGCAAAGCGAACACGGGTTCAGGATGCCCCTGACCGTACGGCCCAATGCGATCGAGCGCATCGATCAAACCGAGATCCAGTGCGCCAACGCCAGCAATCGCATCGACCGAAAGCGCACGTGCTTCGCCGGCCGCGCTGGCAATCTCGTCCTTCAGCGCTTCGGACAGAAAATCCTTCAGCGCCTCGACCTTGTTCCATTCAACCGTCAGCCCGGCCGCCGCTGCGTGTCCGCCGCCATTGATCAGCAGGCCCGCCTGTTTCGCCGCCGCCACCGCCCCGCCCAGGTTCACACCCGGCGTCGAGCGCCCTGAGCCTTTCGCCGGCTCATCTTCGCTCACGCCGCCCAGCACAATGGTCGGCTTCATCAGCCGATCCTTCAGCCGCCCCGCCGCAATGCCGATCACCCCTGGATGCCAACGATGTGAGCCGACGATCACAACGTTGCGCTTCTCCGCTTCCGCGAGCGCTTCCGTTTCTGCATCCGCGAGCATCTCGGCTTCACGGGCGCGGCGCTCCTGGTTTAACGCCTCCAGCGTAGCGGCCAACTCGCGCGCCTCCTCTGGGTCTTCCGTCGACAGCAACCGCGTCGCTAACGACGCGTCGCCCACACGCCCGCCGGCGTTGATGCGCGGGCCGAGGATGAAGCCAAAATCGTAGACGCTCGCGCCGCCCTTTCGCCCCGCGCTCTCGGCCAACGCCACGAGACCAATATTCTTACCGTTGCGCAAGATTTTCAGGCCCTGCGAAACGATGGCGCGGTTGAAGCCGTTGAGCGGCGCCACATCACACACCGTGCCAATCGCGGCGAGATCGAGCATCTGAATGAGATCAGGCAGATTGTTTGCGCCGATGGAGCCGCGCTTGCGCGCTTCACGATTCACCGCCGCAAGCGTCACCAGCACCACGCCCGCTGCAGTCAGATGTCCTTGCCCAGAGCGGTCATCCAAACGATTGGGATTGACGACCGCTGCTGCTTTCGGCGGCGGCCCGCCCATCAAGTGATGGTCGAGCACAATCACATCGAGGCCAAGCTCCGCAGCCGCATTCAACGGGCCTTCCGCTGCCGCGCCGCAATCCACCGTGATGACGAGTTGTACGCCATCCGCCTTCAGCCGTTCGAACGCGAGCACAGACGGCCCGTACCCTTCCTTCATCCGATCCGGCACGTAGATTTTCAACTCACGACCACGCGCACGGAAATAGCGCACCAGCTGCGCCGCAGATGAACCGCCGTCGACATCGTAATCCGCCAGCACCGCCGCGGGTTTTCCGGTGACGATCGCGTCCTCGATCAGCGATGCCGCGAGGTCCATGTCGCTGAAGCTCGACGGGTCCGGGAACAACGCCTTGAGCGTCGGTTCGAGAAACGTCTGCGCCGAATCGAGGTCAACACCGCGCGCCGCCATGAGTCGCGCCGCGATCTCCGGCAGTCCAAATTTGCGCCGAAACGCCTCGACTGTTCCCAAATCTGCGTCACGCGTTCGCCAGCGCCGCCCCGTTAGCGAGCGCTCCACGCCGAGGAAGGCGCTCGCGTTTTCGCTTGTTGGGAGTTTCGCCGCCGACGCGCTCATACCTCTTGCTAGCCCGATTCTTGCTGAACTGTTTCGGAAGAGTTGCGTCGCATTAACCGACGTAAATTGGCCAAAATCACACACGATGCGAGAAGTCGACAGGCGGCCTTCCACCCACGTGTGTTCTGCGTCGACGGTCCTGCCATTTGGTGCAGAGTTGATAACTATTGCTTGCTAAGGCTGGTGCATGCGGAAAGTCATCGCCTGGGTGGGACTAGCTTTCGCGGCCGTAACAATTGCGACCTGGTCAGCCCCTGAAAACGTTGATGCCCGGGTAACGCGCCACACGGCGCGCTCAGCGCACCACCGCGTTCACCATCGCCGCCACCACCATCGGCGCCACCTGCTGGCCGTTTCGGCCAATGCGCCGACCGCCGAAATCGTGTTCGACGCCGAGAGCGGACGCGTCATGGCGATCGCCAATGCCGACCAGCGCGTCTACCCGGCCTCGCTCACCAAGATGATGACGCTCTACATAACCTTCCGCGCTTTGCAGGAAGGTTGGCTGCATCTGAACGACACAATGTCGGTGTCCGCCTACGCGTCATCCGCGTCGCCGACTAAGCTCGGCCTGTATCCGGGCCAACTCGTCACCGTCGACGATCTCATTCGCGGCTGCGTCACCGAATCTGCCAACGACGCCGCGCGCGTGCTCGCCGAAAACCTCGACGCACGTTTCGGGCGGAATTTGCAGCAATTGCTTCGCACCGATATCGCCGCCCAGCAGGCCGAAGACGCGGCCGACGCCGCCAGCGATCCGCCGTCAGCGCAGGACGCCGCAGATCGCGCCGGCGAGATCAACGAAATGCAAGCCATCGCCTCGAGCGTGATGGCCGACGGCAGCGAATACGATTTCGCGCGCCTGATGACGCTGCAAGCGCGTCTGCTCGGCATGCAAGATACGGTCTACCGTAACGCTTCGGGTCTGCCCGACATGGAGCAGGTCTCCACCGCGCCGGACTACGCGATGCTCGCCTACGCGCTCATCCACATGCCGATCCAGTACTATTCGTACTTCAGCGTGCAGCACTTCGACTTTAACGGCACAGATCACCGCAACCACAATCTGAGCTTCCTCACCAGCTACGAGGGCGCCGACGGCATCAAGACCGGCTACACGCAGAGTGGCGGCTTCAACGTTGTCGACACTGCGCGCCGCGGCAATCGCCGCCTCGTCGCGGTCGTCATGGGCCGCCAATCCCGCGCCACGCGCGAAGAAGACGTCCGCACCCTTCTTGACTACGGCTTCGCGCAAACCGGAACGGTGACGGCGGTGTCTTCAGTGCTCGTCGAGGACGACTCGGTCCGGGTCGGCAGCACGCTCGATTTCCCGACGCTACAGGCCAACGGCGCGCGCCGCTTCGCGCCACAGCTGCCCGACATGATCCGCCCAGAAGCGCCGGCCCCGACGCCGACATCCGTGCAGCGCCCGGCCCGGCGCGGGACTGCGCCGATCAATACGCTTCGCCGCTAGGTCACACTGGCTGCTTCACTCGCAGCTCGCTCACCGTGCGCGTCGACGAATTCAGCACCAAAGTGTGGGTTTCCGCCACACCGCCACTCACCCGCACCCCGCTCAACAATGAGCCGTTAGTAACGCCGGTGGCCAGGAAGATCGCGTCCTTCGACACCAGTTCATTCAGCGCGTAGCGGCGCTTGAAATCGGTTACGCCCGTGCGTTCAGCGCGTGCTTTCTCATCATCATTGCGGAACACCAGCCGCCCCTGAAACTGACCACCGACGCACTTCAGCGCCGCCGCCGCCAGCACGCCTTCCGGCGCGCCACCCTGGCCGACATACATGTCGATCCCGGTTTCCGGTTTGGTGCAATTGATGACGCCCGCCACGTCACCGTCGGTGATCAGATAAACCCGGCAACCCGCCTTGCGCAGCGCTGAGATGATCTCCGCGTGCCGCGGGCGATCAAGCACGCACACGCCGACATCTTCGACCTTCACGCCCTTGGCTTTGGCTAGCGCTTTTGCGTTCACATCCGCCGGCGCATCGAGATCGACGACATCGGCCGAATAGCCCGGCCCCACCGCCAGCTTGTCCATGTACGTGTCCGGCGCATGCAGCATGCCGCCACGCGGCGAGAACGCGATCACCGCCAGCGCGTTCGCCATCGCCTTCGCCGTCAGCGTCGTGCCCTCAAGCGGATCAAGCGCGATATCGATCGCTTCGCCCGACCCCGTCCCAACTTCTTCGCCGATATAGAGCATTGGCGCTTCGTCACGTTCGCCTTCGCCGATCACGATGCGCCCTTGCATCGGCATTGCATTGAGCGCGGTCCGCATCGCATCGACTGCAGCTTGGTCCGCCGCCTTCTCGTCGCCGCGGCCAGCCAGCTTGAACGACGCAATCGCAGCCGCAATCGGCACCCGCGCCGCTGCAAAGGCAAATTCGTCGCTAATGCTCATAGGATGCTCCAAACGCGAAGGCGCCGCTTTCGGTCGCCGCTGCGTTCACGTCAAGAACTAATCCCGGACTAGTGTCCTTCGTGGACAAGCCGCGTGCGCTCCATCTCGGCGCGCGCTTCGTTCAGGAAGATTGTGGGATCTTCCTCCGGCGTCCACACCGAGCGCGGATCGGCCGCAACCTCCGCCTTGGCCGCATCGAGGTCGGCTTGCACCTCAGCCCAATGCGCCGGGTCGAGCGTCAGATTGAGGGTGCGCGGCACGCTCTGGAAGGTCGGGTAGCTGCTTTCGATGGTCCGCTCGCGCTGGCGGTACCATTCCGGTGCGTTGGTTGGCGTGCTCGCGCACCCGACAACCGCCACGCATCCCGCCAAAACCACCAATGAGCGCATGCTGACCCCACCGGGCAGGTACGATTCCAGCCCTTGGCCCCTAGCTATAACGAGAGGCGCTTTGCACCGCCACACGAAGCGGCATTACAATCTCGCCCAAGGAGAGAGAAATGACGGAAGCCGATGGCGGGCCACGGGAAAAAGCCGTGCCGGCCCCTGCCGCCAAGCGCCCGCGCAAGCGTGCAGCGCCGAAGGCAAAGGCTGCCGAACCCGCGCCCGCAGCCGCCGCTCCACAACCCTCGCCAAAGCCCGCTCCAGCGCCTGCGGCCGCGCTGAACCAAGTCGTCCTCGAACAGACCGCCGAAAGCCTCGCCGCGCTCTCCGCCAACCTCACCCAGGCGATGACGCGCGCCAATCAAGTTTTCTCCACAGCCTTCCTCGAACAAGCGCGTCCGGGCGCCAACTGGCAGCCCGACCCGCTCGGCGTCCAGCCCGCGCTCAACGAAGTGTGGTCGCACCTCGCCCAGCAACCCGAGACCTTGCGCGAAGCCCACGCCAAACTTTGGGAGCGCTACGCCGAGATTTGGCAAAAGCACGCCGCCTACATGCTCACCGGCAAAACCACCGACGATGAGCCGTCGCGCGACAAACGTTTCCGCGATCCTGAGTGGCGCTCCAATCCCGCCTTTTCGATGCTACGCGAATCCTATCTCGCCACTGCCGGCTTCATCACCGACCTCGTTGAAAAGGCCGAAGGCATCGACGAAGCCACCAAGCGCAAAGCTGCGTTCTTCATCAAGCAAGCCGTCGACGCCGCATCTCCTTCTAACTTCCTGGTCACCAATCCCGCCGCGTTACGCGCGCTTCTGGAGTCAAAAGGCGAGAGCCTCGTCAAAGGCGTCAACAATCTCGCCGCCGACATGAAGCGCGGTCACGCCGGCGCGCTCGCCATCTCACAAACCGATCTCAACGCCTACAAAGTCGGCGAAAACATAGCCACCGCGCCCGGCAAAGTCGTGTTCCGCAATCGCGTCTTCGAACTCATCCAATATTCGCCGTCCACCGAAACCGTGCACGAAACGCCGCTGCTGATTTTCCCGCCTTGGATCAACAAATTCTACATCCTCGACCTGCAGCCCAAGAACTCGATGATCCGCTGGCTCACCAAGCAGGGCTATACGGTCTTCCTCGTGTCCTGGGTCAATCCCGACGAGAGCATGCAAGGCGTCTCGTTCGAAGATTACATGCGCGAAGGCGTCTACGCGGCGGTCGACGCCGTGGAAGAAGCCACCGGAGCCGAACACGTCAGCACCGTCGGCTATTGCGTCGGCGGCACGCTGCTCGCCGCCACGCTCGCGCACATGGCCAAGACCGGCGACGACCGCATCTCCGCGGCCACCTTCTTCGCCGCCCAGGCTGATTTCAAATGCGCCGGCGACCTGCTCGTCTTCGCCGACGAAGCCGGCATCGATTATCTCGAAGAAAAGATGAAGTCGGAAGGCGGTGTGCTCGACGCGCAGACCATGGCGGACACCTTCAACGCGCTGCGCTCCAACGATCTCATCTGGAATTACGTCGTCGACAATTACTACATCGGCAAACAGCCGCCGCCGTTCGACCTGCTCTATTGGAACGCCGATCAGACCCGCATGCCGGCGGCGCTGCATCTCTTCTATCTGCGCAAATTCTACCGCGACAACGCACTCGCAGAAGGCGCACTCACTTTGCTCGGTGAAAACATCAAACTGAGTGACGTGAAAATTCCCATCTTCATGCAGTCGTCGAAGGAAGATCACATCGCGCCCGCCGCAAGCGTCTATCGCACCGCCGAAGCCTTCGGTGGCCCGGTCGAATTCCTGATGGCGGGCTCAGGCCACATCGCCGGCGTCATCAACCACCCAGACGCCCACAAATACCAATACTGGACCAACCCCAATCTCAAAGGCGGCGTCCAAGACTGGCAAGCCTTCGCCCAAGAACACCCCGGCTCCTGGTGGCCGCACTGGGATCAATGGCTAAAAAAACTCTCCGGCCCCGACGTGCCGGCGCGCGATCCAAGCGAAGGCAAACTCAAGCCACTGGCGGATGCGCCGGGTGAGTATGTGAAAGTGCGATCGAACGCGAGCTAAGAGCGAAGGCGGGGAAAGCCTTGAGCGGCGGAAATTGGCCCAAAGCCAACGGTCGCGATTTGAATCGTCAACTCCTAAAGTGGCTGTATGAGGATCAACCTTGTTCAGGGGCACAGCGCCGGCGGCTTGCTGAGGCGGGCAATTCGCGACTTTGGCCTCCCCGGCGACGTGCGTGTCATCGACGACGATCTCTCAATCGGACCGCTCCATGACGACAAAAGGCGAAATGAGTGGTGGGTGAACGTCTACGGTCCTTATTCGGAAGCACATCAACCAAGTGTGTATGATCAGTGGCGGGCGACAGGCGCGAACCTGAGCGCCGGAAGTGAACTGGTCATATGGTCCTCGAACTGCGCGCGCGATCACGTTTTTGAACGCATGGCGGCATTTGCGCTCGGTGACCAGTTAGGCGCGGCCTCCCTGGTGCATGTTCCGGCGTCTGGAAAGCTTGAAGGAGTGCCTTTTCACCTGCCCGACGCTCTGGCCCAAATGGACGGCAAAAGACGGCCAGTGACCTCCACCGAGATCGCCAAATGGAGTGCGTCCTTTGCGAATGACCTGCGGCAAAGCAATGGGGTGAGGTTGTTGCGACAAGATTCGATAACAGCGCTTCCCGACAGCGCACTGGATGACTTCTTGTTCGAACGCTGCCCCTTCGAATGGACAAAGTGGTACCGCACGGTTGGGGAAGCCATGGCGGATTGCGATGGGCAAAATTTGATTTGCGATGCGTTCTTCTCGTGGCGCTTGAGGCTGTTGGTCAAACTTGGTCGGATTGAGGTGCAGGGCGATACAATGTCGCCGGACGGCCCTAAGGACGTGCTGGTGCGTCGCGTTCAGGCAAACTAACCAATGTCGCCGTTCGGCGAAATCCATCGCTCACGACGTGTCGTTCAGTTTGCCGCTAGCCAATCCGGGTCTATCATCCCCCTCAGGATAAGGGATGGAAGCCATGAGCTACGCTGTCGGTCCCGGCGATCTGGTCCTTTGCGTCAACGCCGCCCCGAACCATGTCACGGGCGAGGCGGTGCCGCTGGTCGCGGGCGAGACCTATACAGTCGGCGCGGTCATGGAATTTGCCTGTCCGTGCGGGCGTTCCGATGCTTTGCTCGATGTCGGCGTCGACTTCGCATGGTGCCAGACGCGCTTCCGGCTGCTGCCCAAGCCCAAGTTCATCGCCGAACCCAAGACGCGCGACGTCGCCGCGCCAAAAGAGAAGCAGACGGTGCGATGAACGGCTTGCGACCGCTTGGGCCGTGCGAGCGCGCGAGTGAAACCCATCATAATCTGGCGCGCGGCGCGGCGCCGCGTTAATCTTCGTCCACGGGGAGACAGCTCATGAATCTGGGCGCGTTGTTTGCGATTCCGCCGCTGGTGCTGGCGCTTGCGGCGTGCACCGCCGCCAATCCGCCTTACACAGTGCTCAATCAGGGCGACTATCACGTCTTCGTCGCGTCTTGGGTCCCAGCCGATCAGCCTTTCTGCGCCGCTTTTCAATCCGCCGCCGAATGGGAAGCGCGCATGCATCCCGCCGCAGTCATGGGCGAAAACCGGTTCGCGCCGCCAACCGAGATTTGGCGCGATCATGCCGTGCTGCTGATGGCGCGCGAGACCAATCCCGGCGACCCGGCGCACATCTTTGCGGTCACGAGCGTCACCAAATCCACCGATGCGAATGCGTTGGACGTGCACACCACCTTCACGCCGGCGCCGGCTTCGACGTCCACTATTATCGCCTATGTCGCCGTGGAAGTGCCAAAGCCGCTGCCGCACCTGATCCATTTCAACGAGAACGGCCGCGACATCTGCGAAATCCGCCCCAACGGGTGACGCGTTGGCGCGCCAGCATCAGCCACGCGTTTACGTGTGGCGGATCGCGGCGAAGGTGAACATCCGCGCTACGCGCTCCGATTGGAATTAGGGGACTGGCGGCGTCCAATCCAACACCTTTTTCGCCGAAGACCCTTTCGCATCACCGCACCCAACGCCTCACCCCCTGCGCAAGCTCGATCGGCGCCACATCAGGAAATGGCGACACGCAGCTGACATTAATCTCGCAAAGCGCGTAAGCGCTACGCCCCGCCGAGGCGCGGCCGCGCACCAGAAAATCCGCATCCCACAGCGCCGGCAACGAACACGTTTCAAGGTCAAGAATGCGTTTCATGCCGGATATCCAATCCTTTTGTATACTCTCGCGCAGATCGGCGAACGCGGGCTCATCCGAAGGAAACATCGCCTTAGCGCTGTTCATGGCGAACGCTGGCCGTGCGCCCGCGGTTCGTGGCTCTTGCCGACAAAAGCCGATGACGCGATCAAATGACAAATAACACCGCACCATGCCCTTGGCGGCTGCTTGAAATTCCTGATCCAGCACGTGCCCACCCGCATCGAACACCGGCGCAGTAAGCGCGGCCACATCGCCGATTGGCAGACTCTCGACGCGATCATCCGACGCAAATTGCACGGAAACCGTTTCCGGTCCGCCGCTCACTTTCATCACGCCCTGCCCGTCATTGCCGCGCCATGGTTTCAGCACGCGCGCGCCACCGCGCAATTTTGCAGGAAACCGCGCCTCCAAGTCCGCAAGCGTGTCGTAACGCTCGGTATCTGAGCCCCAGCCCAGATCGCGCGTCGTAAACAGTACATCCTTCACGCCCATCTTCGCGATGACGTCAGGATGCGCGCCCACCCAGGCGCCGCGCGCCGAAGCTTCGCGCAACAACGCATCCACCAGCGTCCGGTCGCGTCCGTCAGCGAGCGGATTGATCCACACCAACGCGCCGGCGCATCCCCGCAGCGCTTCCCGCACGGCCTGCGCTTGCTCTTCGAAGAACACGATCGGCGTCGGCTCGAAGTGCGCGGCCCGCAACGCGTCGAGCACGGGCCGCAGCCGCTGCTCGTAACGCGTCGGCGCGCCGGGCGAACGCCAGTCGCCGCGCCACATCACTGCAATTTTGGGTGATCCGCCCATGTCATGCTCCTCCCACGCAAGGGATGAGCGGCACTTGGACGACAATCGTCTTCAACCGGGCGTCCGCGTGTGCCCGATGCCTTCTTCTTACGCCCAAAATTGAGCGCGCGCAAAGTGCGCTAGGCGTCGAACTTCACGATGCTGCGAATATTTCCGCTGATGCGGCTCGCCCGAAAGCGTCCGTCCTGCGCGGCGATGGTCACGGGCACGCCATTGCTTCCCGGCCGCAAGGTGATACGCACAGTTTGATCGATGCGCGCGCCAGGCGCGACGGAGATGCGATAGCGCCGCACGATGCTTCCCACCGCAATGCGTAGGAAATTTGCAGCAAACCAGGCGCCCATGCAGCTGCGTGGCCCTGCGCTGAACGCCAAATACTCGAAAGCGCTCGGGTCGATCCGCGCCCAGCGCTCCGGCATGAAGCGGTCAGCTTGCGTGTAAATCTCCGGCTCGCGATTGGTGAGAAACGCGCTCAGCACAACGTACGAGCCCGCCGCCACATCGCAATCAACCAAATCCGCACCTCGGCTCACGCGCCGTGTCTGCGTTGGCACGCTTGGCAGCAACCGCATGCTCTCACGCACCACCGCATCGAGGCCAGCGCAGCCGAGCAGTTGCTCCGGACTGTCATCGGGCAGCGCTTCAAGCGCGCGCAACAGGGCTGCGTTCGCCTCCGGATGCTGGGCTAACAAGAACAGCGTCCACACCAGCGCCGTTTGTGTCGTCTCGTAGGCAGCGCCGAACAAGCTCGGCAGGTGGTTCAGCACGGCCTGCTCACCGGCTGGCGAGCCGTTTTCATCGGCGCTGCTCGCCAACAAACACAGCAAACTGTCCGCACGCCCCGCGCCGCCTTCGCCGCGCGCCCATTCTAGGAGCGCCGCCTCCACTTTCTCCGCATGCCGCAACACGGCCCGATAGGGCAGACCCGGCCAATTGCGCGGCATGCCGCGCACCCACGGCGAACTCTCCATCGCGATGTGTTCGTCCATGAGTTTCGCGGCGCGCTGCATCTCTTCGCTGCAGCGCCCCTCAACGCCGGAGAATAATGTCTCCAATGCAGCGCGCCCCGCCAAATCCTTGCACAGCGTGAAGAGATCAACTTGCCGTCCAACCGGCCATTGCTCGATCTCTCGCTGCACCAGCGCAGCCAGCGCACCGCTGGCTTGATCGACTGCCTTGCGCCGCAATGGCGGCAGCAACGTGCGGCGATAGTGAGCATGCACCGGTCCACCGGGTCCGAGCAATCCATTGGCGATGCGCCGCTGCGCCGATCCGCGCGGTCCGGGCAACATGGCGCTAACCGACTGAAACGTCTCCGGGTCGCTCAGCACCCGCTTATTGTAGCGCGCGCCCGACGCCAAAACGTAGCGTCGCGACTTCTTGCCGTCCTGCGCGCAGATTTCTGCGAGCGGACCATGGCGGGCACGAAGCCGCAGCATCTCGCCCAGCGGATCAAGCCCAAAGCGCGCAATGGTTAGCAGCGCCGCGCCATGCCGCACGCGCGCAAGCGGTGGGCGAGACGCCGCATCTGGAATGAGAGCTACGACCGACACGCGCGCGCACCCTGACAAATGAGACGCGCCCCCAAGGACGCGCGACGCGCTGGCCGATCGTCAATGCCCCCGCATCAAAGGATCCCGGCTGTTGTTGCAGCACCGCGTGCGCTGAGCAAGCGCCGGTTGCGGATAGCAGTGCTCTGGAACGGCGCGCCGATCGGGCGCGATCAGCCAATTTCGGTGTCGCCTTCATCTTCCAGCGCTGGCGCCAGAACGCCAGGCATGACCGCGCCGCGCTCGGGACCCAGTTCGCCTTCCCACTTCGCCACCACGGCGGTCGCCACCGAGTTTCCGACAACATTGGTGGCGCTGCGGCCCATGTCGAGGAAATGGTCGACGCCGAGGATCAGCAGCAAACCGGCTTCTGGCATACCGAACTGTGTCAGCGTCGCGGCAATGACGACAAGCGATGCCCGCGGCACACCCGCCATACCCTTCGACGTCACCATCAACAGAAGCAGCATCGAGATTTGCTGCACGGCGCTCAGCTCGATGCCGTAGACCTGCGCGATGAAGATTACCGCAAACGTGCAGTACATCATCGAGCCATCGAGATTGAAGGAGTAGCCGAGCGGCAACACAAACCCTGCGATCCGCGGCGAAATGCCGAAACGCTCCAGCGCCTCGAACGTGCGTGGATAGGCGGCCTCCGAACTCGCCGTGGAAAACGCTAGCAACGTCGGGGCCCGTATCATGCCGATCAAACGCAGAATCCGCAGCCCAACGATGAGGAATCCCGCGCCGATCAGCACCACCCACAAGATCGCCAGCGCCAGATAGAAGCCACCAATGAAACGGCCATAGGTGACGAGAATATCGAGTCCGTTCTCCGTCACTGTTGCGGCGATTGCAGCAAACACTGCGAACGGCGCGAAGTTCATCACGTAGCCCGTCACCCGCAGCATCACGTGCGAAACCCGTTCAGCGAAGTCGACCACCGGCCGCGCCTGTTCGCCCAAAGCGCCGAGTGCGACGCCGAAGAACACGGAGAAAATCACAATTTGCAAAATCGAGTTCGTGGCCATCGCGTCGAAGATGGACGTCGGCACCAAGTGCGTGACGAAATCGTTCAAGTTGAGCGCGGACGCGGCAGGTGCGTTTCCGGTCTCGGGAATTGGCAGGTTGAGTCCGACGCCCGGATGCAGCACGTGCACCATCGCTAAACCAAGCAGCAGGGAAAACACCGACGCGGTGACGAACCATCCAAGTGTGCGCACGCCCACCCGCCCGAGCGAACCCGTGCCGCCCATATGCGCAATGCCGACCACCAAAGTTGACAGCACCAAGGGTGCAATAATCATCTTGATCAGCCGCAAGAAGATGTCGGTGACCAATTTGAAATTGGCGGCGATCGCAGGCCAGCTGGCCGACGGCTGCTGCTGGTGCAGCACGTAACCGACCGCTACGCCTGCGATCATGGCGACTAGAACGAAAAGCGTGAGAAATCTCTGCATGCCGCCCGCTTAGCGGCTCGCTGTTCCTCGCAAAAGCAAAATCGGCGTGAGACAGCGGCTTGATTTCGGCGCGACTGGCCCGCAGACAATGCGCGGGAAGGTGCATGTCATGAACGTGCTGCGCGCAGCAATTGGCATTTTTGGGTTGGCGTTGCTCGGCCTGGTCGTCTGGGCCGCCCTGTCGATGCAGGATTTGCACGGCTCGTTCACCGACCAACTGGCCGTGATGACGACGTTACCGTGGGGCGTCGCAAGCCTCGTCGATCTCTACGTCGGCTTTCTGCTGTTTGCCGTGCTGGTGTTCCTGACGGAGCGCTCATGGCTTGTCGCGGCGTTGTGGGCCGTGCCGGTATTTTTCATCGGCAACATCTGGGCAGCGCTTTGGTTCGTGATCCGCCTACCGCATCTGGCAAAGCAATTGTCTAAGCCCGACTGGCCGACGTCGTAAAAAGCCGCCGCAACACATCCACCAAAGCGCGCGCCTCCGCTTCGCGCTGGCTGCCCGCGCGCCATGCCACGCCAATCGAACGTCCGATCACAGGCTCTGCGAACGGCCGGATCGCCACCTTCGCGCCAGCCGCCGCGCCGCCATCCGCCGCGAGCTTCGGCAGCAACGTCACCCCCATGCCGCCGGCCACCATATGCACCAACGTATGCAAGCTGGTCGCGCCCGCATCCGCGCTGCCTCGGCCTGGCGCCAAATTGCACACAGAAAGCGCGTGATCACGCAGACAATGCCCGTCATCGAGCAACAGCACATCTTCATGCTTCAGATGCTCGGGAGCGAGATCATTGCGCTTGGTGAGGGGATGCCCCTCCGGCGCCAAAAACAAGAACTCATCTTCGGCGACAGTCGCTGTTGCGATGCCCTGCGCCGTGTACGGCAGCGCGATCAGCGCCGCATCCAAGGTTCGCGCCCGCAGCGCATCCACCAAACGCGCTGTCAAATCCTCGCGCAGTTTCAGTCTGAGCTCAGGATACTTGCGCTTCAGCACCGGCAATGCGCGCGGCAGCAGAAACGGCGCAATGGTCGGAATGGCGCCCAAGCGAAGCGCGCCGCTGAACGGCTTGCCCGCCGCGTGCACAGCACGCACCAATTCGTCGACTTCGTTCAACGCACGCGACGCGCGATCCGCCGCCTCTTCGCCCGCTGGCGTTAGCGCAGCCCCGGTGCGGCCACGCTCCACCAGCGTCGCACCCAGCACCGTCTCCAATTCTTTGATGCCGGCCGAGAGCGTGGGCTGCGCGACACCCACCGCTTCCGCAGCCGCTACGAAGCTCCCCTCGGCGCGCAAGGCCGTCAAAAACTGCAATTGGCGCAGGGTTGGTATCGAAGAGGCGGGAAGTTTCGCGTCCATAGGCTCTGTCTATGTGAGAAGGATCACATATCGATTTTCTTTTAGCCAAGGCAAGCACCAATCGCCGGAACGACCCTCAGCTGGGTACGTTCACTACGCACCCTATCGCCGCCTCAGGGCGGTGAAGCGCCCCGCAGCGTCATTGAACCCTCCCCCCGCGATGACGCATTCCCCTCCCGACAGGGAGGGGGCGGGGACAGGTCTCTTGTCAGAAAATCAGGCGGCCGCGCGCACCGAGATCGTGCGCTCAATCCGCATCGGCACCCGGACCACGAACGTCGAGCCGGCGCCAACTTCGCTGGTGAGGCTCACTTCACCACCCAACGCATGCGCCATGCGTTGTGCGATCGAAAGACCGAGCCCCATGCCGCCCTTGGCGCGCGTTGAAGTGGAATCGATCTGCGTGAACGGCTGAAATACCTTCGGCAGATCGTCGTCCGCAATGCCAATGCCAGTATCCGACACCGAAATCGCCAACCACTCGCGTCCATCGCCGAACACGCAATCAGCATTCACGGCGATCAACCCATCGTCTGTGAACTTTACAGCGTTGGAAATCACTGCGCCTACGCACACGCCGAGTTTGCTGGTATCGGTGTAGGCCCGCGCCGCATCGCTCGCCACGCGTACAGAAATCCGATTGCCGGCCTCGCGCGCATCATCTTGCACTACAGCAACGCTGTCTTCGATCAGCTTGCGCACGTCCACATCGGCCGGCGACAATCCATCCTTGCCGGCATCAATGCTCGACATGTTGAGAATTTGATCGATCAGCCCCAACAAATGCCGCGCCGAGCCTGTGATGCGCGACGCGTCGTCCGCCATATCTTTGCGGCCCTCCGCGGCCATGTCTTCCTGGATAATCTCGGAATAGCCGATCACCGCGTTCAGCGGCGTGCGCAATTCGTGCGTCATCACCGCCAGGAATTCCGACTTGGCGCGATTGGCTTCTTCGGCCTCCAATTGGCGCGCTTCCGCGTCGATCTGGCGTTCCTTCGCTTCGCGGTTGGCCGCGCGCAGGCCCGTCACCATGCGCCCGTTGTAAAGCGCGGCGCGAACCACAAAGGCCAAGAACCCGGCGACACCGCACGCCGCGCCCGCGGCGCCGTAGAGTGCATCGTGCGCGCCTTGCTCGAAGGGAATGAATGGCATCACCAGCAGGCAGATCGCCGCCGGCGCAGCCGTCACCAGCATGAACACTGGCGCTTGAAACAGAAATAGCATGACGCTGACCAGCGAACTCGCCGCCATCAGCACCGCCAACACCCGGCCGGGCCCGCCGCCCGCTGACGCCAGATAGAGCGTCATCGCCGCGAACACGATCACGCTGAAAGCGCAGCCCCACATGAAGAGGCCGCCAGAGCTGTTGCGGGTCTTGCCACGCGATTCCAGGTAGGAGTGACCAAGCATGGCGTCGAAGCCGGTCGACAGCATCACCGCCAAGAACCAGCCGAAGCCCGCGCCAAACGATTCCAACACGAACGACGCGCCGAGCGCGAACAGCGTCCCGATGCCCATGCGCCAGCGCAAGCTTGAGACGTGCGCTCTGGCTGCAGCCAGCATTGAAGGATCTTGAAACTTGAACACGCGCCGCTCTTCCGCCTGGGAACTTGATACAGGCGTGTGCTTGCGTTTGGATTAACCGACGCTTGCTAGAGGCGTCGGAACGGCAAAAATGATGGACTATTTCGCTTCCGATGCGAGCAAGTGAAGCATGACTGATTTCGATGCCGTAATCGTCGGCGCCGGTGCAGTAGGCCTGGCATGCGGCTACGCGCTCGCCAAGCGCGGACGCAGCGTCGCGGTTCTCGAGCGCGAAAACGTTATCGGCTCGGGCATTTCCGCACGAAATTCAGAAGTTATTCACGCTGGCCTTCACTACCCAACTGGCTCGCTCAAGGCGCGGCTGTGCGTCGCCGGCCGCCATGCGCTGTATGCGTTCCTTGAATCGCATAACGTCGCCTATCAACGCTGCGGCAAACTCATCGTCGCCGCCCAAGACAACGAAATCCCCGCGCTGGAGCGGCTAAAGCAGCAAGCCGAAATCAACGGCGTTGAAGATATTCGCTGGCTCACCGGCGCTCAAGCGCGCGCGTTAGAGCCGCAGCTCAACGCCGTAGCCGCCCTGGAGTCGCCGCAAAGCGGCATCTTCGATTCACGCGGCTATATGTTTGCGCTGCAGGGCGAAATCGAAGCGCAAGGCGGCGCCGTGGTGCTGGCTTCGCCTTTCGAAGGCGCCACACCAGACGCCGAAAGCTTCACGATCCGCGTTGGTGGTGAAGCCCCTGCTACAATCTGCGCGCGCCAATTGGTGATCGCCGCCGGCCTCGGCGCGCAAACTTGCGCGCACGCCGTGGAAGGCTTTCCCACCCCGCGGATTCCGCAATTGCACTACGGCAAAGGCAACTATTTCGCGCTCACCGGCGTTAAAGCGCCCTTCGCGCGACTGATCTATCCGCCGCCGATCCCCGGCGCGCTGGGCACGCACTATCGCCGCGACCTTGGCGGCGTCGCCCGCTTCGGGCCCGATCTACAATTCGTTGACCACGAAGACTACGTCGTCGATCCCTCGCGCGCGTCCGGCTTCTACGAAACCGTACGCCGCTTTTGGCCCGCATTACCCAATGGCGCGCTTCAACCCGACTATGCCGGCATCCGTCCCAAACTGCATGGACCCGGTGAACATCAAGGCGACTTCGTCATCGACAGCGACTCCATGCCGAGCCTCGTTGCGTTGTTTGGCATCGAAAGCCCAGGCCTCACGTCTTCGATGGCCATCGGCGAAGAGGTTGCTGTGCGCCTTGCGGCATAGCTGTGCCGTGATTGTTCGAACCGTGCGCAGCGTCCGCGGCGCGTATTTCTAACGCACGGCGCGTTTAGACTATTTGTAAAGTCAGCGAACTAGCCTCGCCGTGGAGGGAACAGACGGCGAGGCTAGCCGCAACAAAGCTAGCGGGAACTAGCTCTGCGGTTGGAGCACGGTGTCGACCACGTGAATGACCCCGTTCGATTGCATCACATCACCAATAGTGACGTTCGCAGTATCGCCGCGCATATCGGAGACTTTAAGCTGATTGCCGGCTTGGGTGACGGTGAGGGTTTGGCCCTGCACAGTCGTCAGCGTCGCGCGGCCGCCACCAGCGCGTACGCGTTGCATGAGGTCTCTGGCGGTTAAGCGACCGGCCACGACATGATAAGTTAGTACACTACGTAGCGTATCGCGATTTTCGGGACGCAACAGCGTGTCCACCGTGCCTGCAGGCAATTTGTTGAACGCGTCATTGGTGGGCGCAAACACCGTGAACGGTCCAGGTCCTGAAAGCGTATCGACCAAGCCAGCGGCCTGAACCGCGGCGACCAATGTTGTGTGATCGCGCGAGTTCATGGCGTTCTGAACGATATTGCGTGACGGATACATCGCGGCGCCGCCCACCATGACGGTATGTTCACCGGACATCGCCGCGCCGCCGCTCATCGATGCCGATGACTGCGAAGATGCAGACTGCCCCATAGAATCCATCATGCAGCCCGCAAGCGGTAACATCGACGCGCACGCAAGTGCGGCAAGCGCCGCAGCGCTCTTTTGTTTGATCATAAGTTGGCTCCTAGAAAGCGGCGCCGGATTGGCGTCTTGCAGCGTTTACGGCGCTGTATGCCGAGTGGATCACGCTTGAGCGGTGAGGCGCTCACGCAAATAGCCGACCACCTCGCTGAAAGCTGCCGCAGTCGGAGTTCCCGGTGCGTCGTTATAGTGGCCGGTGAACACACTGTGACCGCCTCCCGGCAGCACGTTGGTCACCACGCGCACTGCACCATCGTTGAAGGCGGCGTCGACAGCGTCAAACTTGGCGGCGGTGCAAAGCTTATCGCCCTCGAAGCGATAGGCGCGCATCGCGCCCTTGGCGTCGAGCGCCGCGTGCGAAGCTGCAATTTCGGCACGCGACATATGCAGCGCGGTTTGATCGCGCACCGGCAGCGAAGGCTGCGAAGCGATGGCCGCCCACACGTTCGGTTCCGCGACTAACGCCATCGCGAAATTTCCGGAGAGACACATGCCGATGACGCCTACACGCTCGACGTTGCGCACCGTCGCGACATGCTGGCACAGTGCGCGCATCCAATCGACGATGGCGCTCGACTGGTTTTTTGCGAACACCTGAAACTCTCGCCGCATGCACAAGAGCCGCAGGACGTTGAGGCTCGATGTCCGTCCCAGCGGCCCAAACCAGTGCGGCGCCCACACTTCAAAACCTGCGTCCGCCAGGCGCTTGCAGAAAGCGATCGCCTCGGGCCCGATCCCGGGCATTTCCTGCATCATGATCACCGGCGCGCCCGAGCCGATCGTGTAGACGTCGAAGCTGGTGTCATGGCCCGCAATTGGGGCGCTGAACGCTTCACGTTTGAACCCGTCCATCGCCGCCATCGCCCGCTCTCCATTTGACCGCCAGCCGCTACCTGACTAAGAACCCGTCCACGCGCCAGCTTGAAAAGCGCGCTTTGACCGGCCCACGGACCCATATGAGGGACCCAGGAGGCTGGCGAGGCACCCCGTCCGACGTGATCGTCCGGCGGGGTTAAAGTGCTTTTGGCGTTAGGAGTTTTGATGTTTGAGGCGCTGACAGAACGGCTAGGCGGCGTCTTCGACCGGCTCACCGGCCGGGGTGCGCTGAGCGAAGCCGACGTCGATGCGGCCCTTCGGGAAGTGCGCCTGGCGCTCCTCGAAGCTGACGTCGCGCTGCCAGTGGTGAAGGACTTCATCGCTAAGGTGCGCACCGAAGCGGTCGGCGAAAACGTCATCAAGGCGGTGAAGCCGGGCCAACAGGTCATCAAGATCGTCCACGACGCGCTGGTCGATACGCTCGGTGGCGATCAGCCGCCCGAACGCCTGCGCATCGAGGGCGAGCCGCCGAACGTCATCATGATGGCGGGCCTCCAAGGCTCCGGCAAAACCACCACCTCCGCGAAAATCGCGCTGCGGCTCACCAAAACCGACAAGCGCCGCGTGATGATGGCCTCGCTCGACACCCGCCGCCCGGCGGCGATGGAGCAATTGGGCACGCTCGGCAAAACCATTGGCGTCGACGTGTTGCCAATCGTCGCCGGCCAGTCGCCGCAAGATATCACCAAGCGCGCCCTGCAAGCCGCCCGCGTCGGCGGCTACGACGTGCTCATCCTCGACACCGCTGGCCGCACCAGCATCGACGAAGAGATGATGAGCGAAGCGGCCTCGATCGCGCAGATCGCCAAGCCCGCTGAAATCCTGCTCGTCGGCGACAGCCTCACCGGCCAAGACGCGGTCGAAACCGCACGCCGCTTCAACGGGCGCCTGAAGCTCACCGGCCTGGTGCTGACACGCGCTGACGGCGACGGCCGCGGCGGCGCAGCACTTTCGATGCGCGCGGTCACCGGCCTGCCGATCAAATTCCTCGGCGTCAGCGAACGCCCCGATGGGTTGGAGCCGTTCGACGCACGCCGCGTCGCCGGCCGCATCCTCGGGCAAGGTGATATCGTCGGCCTGGTCGAGAAAGCCGCCGAAAATGTCGACCGCGAACAAGCGGAGAAGATGGCCAAGAAATTGGCCAAGGGAAAATTCGACTTCGACGACATGGAACAGCAGCTCGGTCAGCTCATCCAGATCGGCGGCCTCAAGGGCGTCATGGGCATGTTGCCCGGCGTCCAGAAGATCAAAAACCAGATCAACGAGTCCGCGCTCGACGACAAACAGATCACCCGCCAGATCGGCATGATCCGCTCCATGACCAAATCCGAGCGCGCCAAGCCGGACCTCATCAACGGCAAGCGCCGCGCCCGCATCGCCAAGGGCGCGGGCGTCGAGGTCGCCGACGTGAACAAGCTGGTGAAAATGCATCGAGGCATGGCCGACATGGCCAAGGCCATGGGTAAGGGCAAATCCCCGTTCGGGGGCATGATGCCCGGCATGCCTGGGGGCATGGGAGGCATGCCCAGCCCCGAAGCGCTCAAACAACTGGGTTCTGGCCGGCCCCTGCCGGGCGTACCCGGCGCTAACCAATCTGCACTGCAAGGACTACCGCAAAGCGGTCTTCCGGGCCTTCCCGGCAGCAATAAAAAAGGCTAAGAGTTCAAGGAGAAAAGCAAGAAATGTCACTCAAAATCAGACTGGCTCGCGGCGGCGCCAAGAAGCGTCCGTTCTACTCAATCGTGGTAGCCGACAGCCGGAACCCGCGCGACGGGCGTTTCATCGAGAAGGTCGGCACATATAACCCTATATTGAAGTCAGACGATCCGAACCGGGTCCTCCTCAAGCTCGACCGTATTCAGGATTGGATGAAAAAAGGCGCGCTCCCAACCGATCGCGTGGCGCGGTTCCTTGACCAAGCCGGCGTTATGAAGCGCGAAACCCGCAACAACCCGAGCAAGGCTCAACCCGGCAAGAAGATGCAGGAACGCGCCGCCGCGAACGCCCCTGCCGCTCCTGCTGAAGGCGCCCCGGAGGCCTAAACCCCTTTGCCCAATAAGAAGTCCGCAATGTCCAAGCCAATGTCCAAGCCGGCCGCCAAGGCGGCGCCGAAAGCTGCCGCCAAGGCCGCTCCCGCGCCGCGTCGCGATGCGGCCAAGAAAGAGCCGCCGAAGCCGGTGAAAGTCGCGCCGAAAGCCAAAGCCGCGCCGCCCGCGAAGGCGGCCCCAGTTTCCAAGGCGCCACAGCCCCCAAAGTCGGCCGCTAAAGCTGCACCTCCGCTAAAGGCAAAGGCCGTCCCGAAGGCGCCTGAGAAGGCCAAGAAGGCAGAGGCCAAGCCGTCTGCGCCGGTGAAACCGGCGCCTGTCGCGAAGGGAAAAGTGGATCCGAAGGCGAAGGCCGCGCCCGTGGCCGACGCAAAGGCAGTCAAAGGCAAGAAGCCCGAACCCGCCAAGGTCGATCCCAAGGCCGCGAAGGCCAAAGTTGCTGCTGAGAAGCCAGCGCCGGCGCCCAAGCCGGTGAAGGAAAAGGCCGTGAAGGCGCCCAAGCCGCCGAAGCTCGCGCCCGTTGCGGCAGCGTTCGCCAAGCCGCCGCCAGCCAAGCCGCTCGCGGTCGCCGCGGGACGCGCGCAGCCGGTAACGCGTCTCACCGCGCCGACCCCGATGCGCAGCGCGCCGAAACCGCTCACGGCGCCGAAGCCGGTGAGCGAACCCGAACTGGTCGGCGACTCTCAGCCCGTGCCTGCGTTCAAAGCTAAGGCGCCGGACAAGAAGGGCATGATCCTCGTCGGCGCCATTGGCGGCGCTTTCGGCGTGAAGGGCGAAGTGCGTTTGCGCGCCTTCACTGAGAAGAAAGTCGGCATCGTCGCTTACGGCCCGCTCTATGGCGAAGACGGCAAGATCATGCTGCGCCCGAAGAGCTGGCGCGAATTGAAGGACGGCGTCGCGGTCGTGGCAGCGGAAGTGAAGTCGAAGGAGCAAGCCGACGCGATGAAGGGCCAACGCCTCTTCGTGCCGCGCTCCAACCTGCCGCCGACTGCGGAAGACGAGTATTACGTCGTTGATCTGCTCGGTTCGCGTGCCGAAGCGCTCGACGGCACAGTGCTCGGCGACATCGTAGCGGTGTGGAATTTCGGCGCCGGCGACATTGTCGAATACAAGCCGCCAAACGGTGGTCCCAACGTGCGCATGACCTTCTCGAAGCAGGCCGTGCCGCATGTCGACCTTGCCGCCAAACGCGTGGTGCTCGATCCTCCCCCGCCGGAGCCGGAAGGCAAATAGCGCCAGCGGAGACGCCATGGCGTTCGCTGCATCTGTCGTCACGCTGTTTCCGGAAGCGTTTCCTGGAACGCTCGGCTTGTCGCTGATTGGAAAAGCGCTGCATGACGGCGTTTGGTCGCTCGACACCGTGCAGCTGCGCGATTTCGGTCAAGGCCCTCACAAGAACGTCGACGACACGCCCGCCGGCGGCGGCGCGGGCATGGTCATCCGCGCCGACGTCGCCGCCTCGGCGCTTGACTCGATCGCACGTAACGATCGTCCAATCATTTACCTGTCGCCGCGCGGAAAACCTCTCACGCAAGCGATGGCGCAAGATTGGGCAAGCGGTCCCGGCGTCATTCTTTTCTGCGGCCGCTTTGAAGGCCTCGACGAGCGCGTCATCGACGCGCGCGGCATGCGGGAGGTCGCTGTCGGCGACGCCGTGCTCGCTGGCGGCGAAGCCGCGGCGCTGGTCTTGCTGGAGGCCTGCGTTCGCCTGCTACCCGGCGTGCTCGGCAACGAAGCCTCACTCAAGGAAGAAAGCTTCAGCGATGGCACGCTCGAGCAAGCCCAGTACACGCGCCCGCGCGAATGGGAGGGCCGCGCCATTCCCGACATCCTCATCTCCGGCGATCACGGCAAAGTCGAAGCTTGGCGCCGTGTCGAGCGCGCGCGCCTTACTGCCCAAAGACGGCCCGATTTGAAGGGCAAGCGCTCGGAGCCCTGATTGGAGACCGCATGCGCCTCGTTCTCGCCGCCCTCGCCTTTTCGATCGCCACCAGCGCCACGGCGCAGACGCTGCCGCCACTCGCGGGTCCCGCGCCCGCCACAACGGTTTCACCGGCCATCGCGCACGCTTCCCACGCCCTCGCCGCGATGTGGCGACCGTTAACCGGCGCGTCGACGGAAGCTGGTCTTACTGCCGCCTGTTCAGGCGCCGTCGAAGACATGCGCGCCCTCGACAGCGCCATGCCGGACGAACTCAGCGCAGACGCGCTGGCGGGACTGCATCCAGCGCACGGCATTGTCTTCGTGCCCGCCGCGGACGACCCCTCGGACATCTTCATCTTCCCAAGCGCCGACCTGACCTGGCTTGGCAGTGGTCTTGGCAAGCTAGTCACCGCTAATGAGGGCACGGGAGAGGTCACGCTTCACGACGCCCAGCAGCACCCGATCCTGATTACGCTCGGGCACGTCGCCGGGCATTCCATGCTGCGGCTGACTGTCCCGACCGGCAATCCCGTCACTTATGTGGGTTGCGCCGCGACGGCAAACTAAGAGCCTGCCCGCCCCTCGACAGGGCGCGCGGCATCCCCTATACGCCCCGCTTCCCATTTCTTGAGGAGGGCGCGAACTCGCGTCCCCGTTGTGCTGACATGAACCTGATCGAAACGCTCGAAAAAGAAGAAATCACCCGCGTCACCAAGGGCAAGACCGTCCCTTCGTTCGATCCGGGCGACACACTGCGCGTCAACGTCAAGATCAAGGAAGGCGATCGCGAACGCGTGCAGGCCTATGAAGGCATCTGCATCGCCCGCGCCGGCGCCGGCCTCAACGCCAATTTCACCGTTCGCAAGATCAGCTTCGGCGAAGGCGTCGAGCGCGTGTTCCCGCTCTACTCGCCGACTGTCGATTCCATCGAAGTCGTGCGCCGCGGCGCCGTCCGCCGCGCCAAGCTCTATTATCTGCGCGATCGCCGCGGCAAGTCGGCCCGCATCACCGAACGTTCCGGCGGCGCCCGCGAAGAAGACTTCGTCGGCGAAGCTGAAGGCGGCGGCGAAGCGAAGTAATTCGTCGCACCGTTCGATCCACTCCCCTTCTCCGCGTTGACGCGCCGAGTGCGCACGTCTTTGCATGCGCGCGATGATGCGTAAGCTTGTCCTTCTTTTTTGCGGGGCCGCAGCATATGCGGTCGGCTTCCAACCGACATGGCTGCTCCGCGACAGCCTGCTCGCGGCATTCGGATCGCCCGCCTATCAAGGCGTCTGGATTCTCATCCCACACCTTTTTCTCTACTCGACGCTCAGCGCGCTCGTCTGCCTGGCACTCTGGCTCGCGCTCGTACACGCCAAATGGCTGCCGCCGATGCCGTTTGCGTTTTCGCGCGGCGTGATCATTTGGGGCCTGACCGCCGGTGTAGTTACCGCGCTCGCAAGCTTTGCCTATTTCGCCATCGAAATGCCCGACGCGGTTCATGCCGCGCGGTTCAATCCGTGGATCGCCGGCGCCAACATTTTCTCGAACTTCTACGAGGAGTTCATCTTCCGTGGCTTCTTGCTCGCGGCGCTTACGGCGGTGTTCGGATTCTGGCCCGCCGCGGTGCTTTCCAGCATCGCGTTCGCCGCGGTTCACACCCAATATCCGCTCGACCTGCGGGCGCTGATCGCGGCCTCAGCGGTCTTGTGGTGTTGGATCGTGCGGCGCACCAAAAGCCTCTGGTCCGCTTATGCCGCTCATATGACGCTGGATTGGATCGTCGATCCCTTCGTCTGAGCCTTGACGGACCGCACCCCCACGCGCACCTCACAGCCACGATGAATGCGCCCACACGGCCACCGCGCGCGGATGTCGAGATCGTGACGCTCGGCTGCCGGCTCAACGCCTACGAGAGCGAAGCCATGCGCGCGCTGACGCGCGATGCGCCGCTCACCAACGCCGTCATCATCAACACCTGCGCCGTCACCAGCGAAGCCGTGCGGCAAGCGCGCCAAAGCATTCGCCGCGCGCGCCGCGAGCGCCCGGACGCCGACATCATCGTCACCGGCTGCGCAGCGCAGATCGATCCGCAAGGCTTTGCCGCGATGCCGGAAGTCACCCGTGTCATCGGCAACAGCGAAAAGATGCGTACCGAGACGTTCCGATCCGAAGAACGCGTGCAAGTCGCCGATATCATGCAAGTGCGCGAGAACACACCGCACCTGATCGACGGTTACGCCGAGCGCACGCGCGCCTACGTGCAGGTGCAAAACGGCTGCGACCACCGCTGCACCTTCTGCATCATCCCGTACGGACGCGGCAATTCACGCTCGGCCGCCGCCGGCGATGTCGTCGAGCAAGTCCGCCGCCTCGTCGACAACGGCGCGCCGGAGATCGTGCTCACCGGCGTCGATCTCACCTCGTGGGGCGACGATCTTCCGGGCGCGCCGGCACTCGGCAATCTGGTGGCGCGTATTCTGAAGCACGTGCCCGACTTGAAGATGCTGCGCCTTTCTTCGATCGACGCGATTGAGATGGACGAGCAGTTGTTCGATCTCGTCACCGAAAACGAACGGGTCGCGCCGTACCTGCACCTCTCACTACAACACGGCGACGATCTCATCCTGAAGCGCATGAAACGCCGCCATTCGCGTGCGCAAGCCATCGATTTGTGTCAGCGCCTCAAGGCGGCGCGTCCGGAGATCGCACTCGGCGCCGATCTCATCGCCGGCTTCCCCACCGAAACAGGAACCCACTTCGCCAACACGCTCGCACTCATCGACGAGTGCGCGCTCGCCTTCGTGCATTCTTTTCCTTTCAGTCCACGCACCGGCACGCCCGCCGCGCGCATGCCGCAGCTGGATCGCCGCATTGTGAAAGATCGCGCCACGCGCCTGCGCGCCGCGGGCGCAGCTGCTCTCGATCGTCACCTCAAGGCATGGCTCGGCCGCGAAGCCGAGGCTGTTGTCGAGCGCCACGGTTTCGCGCGCCTTCCGGACTTCACGCCCGTTCGTTACGAACCGTTTGGCAATGACCGCCAACACATCCGCCTGCGCTTCACCCAGCACGACGGCGCGCACTTGATCGGCGCACCGGCATGATCTGGGGTCTGTTCGACAAGAAGAAGAGCGCGCCGCAGGACACCGAGGCTGAACGCAAAGGCCTGTTCGATGGCCTGCGTAGATCATCCTCGAAGTTGACGGAAAGCTTCACCGCGGTCTTCACCAAGGACAAGCTCGACGCCGCCGCGCTGCAAGAGCTGGAAGATGCGCTGATCGCCTCCGACATGGGCGCGCCCGCCGCGCATCGCATCGCACGCGCGCTCGCTGATAAACGCTTCAGCCGCGACAATCCCAACGAAGCGCGCGAAGCGCTTGCCGCCGAAGTCGCGGCGGTCCTCAAACCACGCGAAGCCCATCTCGATCTGCACAACGGCCCCAAGCCGCGCATCGTTCTGGTCATCGGCGTCAACGGCTCAGGCAAAACCACCACGCTCGGCAAAATGTCGAAACTGCTCACCGACGCAGGCGCCAAGGTCATCCTCGGCGCGGCCGATACCTTCCGCGCCGCGGCGATCGAGCAATTGCACGTGTGGGCTAACCGCTCCGGCGCAGCGTTCGTCTCATCATCGCAAGGCGCCGACGCCGCTGGCGTCGCCTACGAAACCGTCGCCAAAGCCAAAGCTGACAGCGCCGATGTCGCGCTGATCGACACTGCCGGGCGCCTGCAAAACAAAACCGAGCTGATGGCCGAACTCGCCAAGATCGTGCGTGCGATGCGGAAGATCGATGAAGACGCCCCGCACGAAACCCTACTCGTGCTCGACGCCACCGTTGGCCAAAACGCGCTGAGCCAAGTCGAAAGCTTCCGCTCCGTCACCGACATCACCGGCCTGGTGATGACCAAGCTCGACGGCACCGCCAAAGGCGGCGTACTCGTGGCGCTTGCGCAGCGTCACGCCATTCCCATCCATTTTATCGGCGTCGGTGAAAAAGCGGAAGACTTGCAGCCGTTCAATGCTGAGAGCTTCGCG
>JBAQGO010000037.1:0-8207 GCA_049287825.1 Vitreimonas sp.
CTGCGCGAGGCTGCGCCTCACGCACTGCGCCCGATCGCTCGATCCTCAGGATTCCGGCGGCTTTGGCGATGGTGGGCGCGGCAAGGATTGAACTTGCGACCCCTCCCGTGTGAAGGGAGTGCTCTCCCGCTGAGCTACGCGCCCGGAACCAGGGGTTCGGAGGGCGCGGACCATAGCCGCGAGCCCAGTGACGTCAAGTTGGCGGTGTCAAGCTTGAGGCCTGGGCTCGGGTGAGCCTTCCGCTGGGCGGCGGAGGATGAATCGGCGCCGTTCCAAGCGGCGTTGCGCCAGCAACTTCATGCGCATGCGCCATGCCTCCGCTTCCCAAGCCAGCTCGCGCATAGCGGCTACATCTAACTTGGCGTTGTTGGTGAGCACATCGCCCAAGCGCTTGAAGCCGCCACGGGCGAGGCCAAGAAATTCCTCCGTTAGATCTTCATCGGACTCAAGCACAAGGCCCGCGTCGCTGAACGCTTGTAACAAATCGCCATGCGCGCGGATTTGCGGTTCAGAGAACGCCGATGCGAACGCCGTCGGAAATTCAGCGCACTTCAGCCCGACATAGCACTCGACCACCGCGGCCGCTCCGGGCTTCAGCGTTTTGATGATTTGCAACGCCAGGAATGGCGGGTGTCCACAATAAGCAAAGTCATCGATGCTGATGAGGCCATCATAGAAAGCGTGCGGGAAAACATGCGCTTCGAGATCGATGCGCGCGAGCCCTATGCGTTCATCCAGCTTTGCCTTTGCAAGACCGTGCTTGAGCGCCGCGAAGGTTTCGTCGCGCCATTCGTACGCTTCGATCTTACCGGCGTGCGCGCCGGCCAACGCGACCAGCGGCGCTTCCAAGCCCGGGCTCAGCACGGCGAGCACGCCTTCAGGCGCGATGCCAAGTCGCGCTGGTTCGAGCTTCTCGGATGCATCGTCGCCCGGGCGTACACGGCCCTCGCTCCAAATCGCGGCGAGCGCTGTGAGACGCGGCGGCATGTCGAAGGGGAGCGCGTCGAAGAGTTCATCTTCGGTGCTGCGTTCGGGTGCGGGCTGTGGCTTATCGTTGGCGGCCGCGTCGATCGCGGCTTGTGCGGCTGCTTCGTCGAACGCATCGCCTTCCCACCACGCGTGGAAACGCGCGCGGGCAAGCGCAACTTTGCGCTTGTCGAGCAGGCCTTTGAGCGCGAGCGCCATAGCGCCGCGAGCCTAGCCGGATGCCGTTAACGATTTGCTTGGGCAACGTGCGTTTCGGCAGCGATATGAGCCCGCACCGGCAGCAACGGTTGCGCTTGCGACGGAAACGGCGCGGCGGGATCCTGGATAAAGCTTAGTATATCGCCGTAAACCAATTCCCGATCGAGATCGCGGATCAGCATGTGATACCCGTTGGGATATACGGCCGTACGCGCCGTCGGCGGCAAACGGCTGGCCGCCCGCACCGCTGAGGCGCGCGGAATGATCTGGTCATGCGCACCGTAGAGAAACGCGACATTGCCATTGAGGTTGTCGGTGCGCTGAGACGCCGTCTCCATCAGGCCGACCAAGCCGTAGAGCGCATCGATGCGGGTCGTGAACAGCATGTTGCGGTCGCGCCCGATGTGCTGAAGCATCGGCACGTTGTCAGACGGCGTGATGTGGCGGACGACGCCGCGTGGCGGCGTCACTGGCTGCCACGGGAATGTGTGCGCACTCATCCACAACGTCAGCGAATAAAGCGGCGGCATTGTCGACCAGCCCCAAACCGCTGGCGCCGTCAGGACAAGGCGATCGATGCTCGGCGCGCCGGGTTCGCCGAATGTGGCGATAGCTTCCGCTGAACCCATGGAATCGCCCACCACGGCGAGCGTCGCGTTCGGATACATCTGCCGCGCCACGCGTACCGCGGTGCGCAAATCTTCGGTCATCAAGCGTTCGCCGCCCCAGACGCCACGATCGGGTGAACGCCCAAAGCCACGCGCATCGTAGGCAAACACTGCAACGCCACGCTGCGCAAACCACGGCCCCATCAGATAGAAAGTAGCCTCGCCGTAATCGTTCATGCCATGCAAGCCGATGATGACCGCCGTCGTTTGCTGATCCGCCGGCGGCAACCACGCGCTCAACCCCAACGCCGTGCCATCGAACGTCACGAAGCGATGTGCGACGGCATCGAAGTGCGGGCCCTGGAAGTTCGGTCCAGGGCGATCGGCGCGCTGAACCGTCGGCACGCACGCGGCGACACCTGCCGCCAGCATGCCTCCGAAAATCTTGCGTCGGGTCGAACTCATGCGCCCCTCTGTCGCCGCCTCACCGGCCATCTATTCCAAGCTAAGCCAATGCGGCTTTTACGCGGCGACGCAAGACAGGAAGCAACTCTTTTTCGAACCATGGGTTGCGTTTCAGCCAGCCAGTGTTGCGCCATGAGGGGTGCGGCAGCGGAATGATGTTGCTCGGATAGTCGCGCCAAGCCCGCACGGTTTCGCCGAGCGTCGGCTTCGCTTTTTCGCGCAGATGATATTTGTGCGCATAGCCCCCGACCAGCAGCGTGAGTTTGACCTTCTGCATCAGCGGCAACAAACGCGGGCGCCACAGCGCCGCACATTCGCGGCGCGGCGGCAAATCGGCGCCATTGACCGTGCCCGGATAACAAAAGCCCATCGCCGCGACCGCAATGCTTCGCCGATCATAAAATGCGTCACGATCAAGCTGCATCCACGTGCGCAAACGATCGCCCGACGGATCATTCCACGGAATACCGCTCTCGTGCACGCGCCTGCCCGGCGCCTGGCCTGCAATCAAAATGCGCGCGTCTGGATGCACCCAGATCACGGGCGCCGGTTCGTGCGGCAGCGAACTGGCGCACACGCGGCAAGCGCGAATTTCCGCAACGAGCGCGTCAAGCGACGCTGGTTCAGGTGCGGCGCGTCGAGCGGTTTGGGCGCGGGCCATGCGCGCTCAATGGCCCGTCCAGTGCCGCTTGTCGACACACTGCGGCGCCTGCGGCAACCGATTGCAGCGCCTCGCGGGCGGCTGATCAAAAAGCGCTTGACCGCCAACCCATGGTCGCGAGGCTCGGGCCGAATTTCACGGGGGTTTCCATGGTTTCGTTGACACGGCGCGGTGTTTCGGTTTCGGGCGCGGCGTTGCTCGCCGGCTGCATGACGCCCCGCGAGGCGCCCGCGCCTATTCCCGCGCGCCCGGCTGCGGCGATCGGCGCTTGGGGCGTCGATCTCACCGCGCGCGACATGAACGTGAAACCCGGCGTGGACTTCTTTCGCCATGTGAATGGTGCGTGGATGGCGGCCAACACCATTCCTGCCGATCGCGTCACCTGGGGCACCAACGACATCCTCGCGGAAAAGGCCGAACGCGATGTGCGCGAAATCATTGAAGACGCCGCGCGCTCCGGCGGCGCGTCAGGATCAAACGCGCAGAAAATCTCCGACTATTACAACGCCTATTGCGATCAGAACGCCATCGATGCGGCCGGCCTCACGCCCATCCAACCGGCGCTCGCCGAAATCGCCGCGCTGCGCACGCACGAGCAAGTCATCCGCTTCATCGCACGTCCGGATGTCGGCCTATCGTCGCCGATCGATCTCAGCGTGCAGCTCGATGAAGGCAATCCGGATCGCTATCTGCCGAACGTCTCGCACGGCGGGCTGGGACTGCCGGAGCGCGAATATTATCGCCGCAGCGACGGGCAATTCCCCGCGCTGCGCACGGCGTACGCCGCGAAGATCGAAGAGATGCTTGGCCTCATCGGCCAGACCAGCGGGCGCGCCAAGGCGCAAGCGGTGCTGGCGCTCGAAACGCAGATCGCCGAACGCCACTGGCCGATCGCCGACCGGCGCGAACGTGAACGCGTGTACAATCTCCGCCACCGCGCCGACGTGCGCGCCATCAATCCAAACTATCCATGGGACGCGCACTTCGAGGCAGCGGGGCTGAACAACAGCGACGAAGTGGTCGTCGCCGAACTCTCAGCGATGCAGCCTCTCTCGCAGCTCTTCCTCGCGACACCGGTGTCAACTTGGAAGAGCTACATTGCCTGGCACTTCGTGCGCGCCCGCGCGGCGGTGCTTCCGAAAAATATCGACGACTCCAATTTCGATTTTTACGGCAAGACACTGAACGGCCAGCAACAGCAGCGCGAACGTTGGAAGCGCGCCATCCAGTCTATCAACAACACGCTCGGCGAAGCCGTGGGGCAAATCTACGTGCAGCGTCACTTCCCGCCGGAGTCCAAAGCGCAGGCTCTCGAACTGGTCGAAAACATGCGTCGTGCCTATGGCGAACGCATTCGCGCTGTTACCTGGATGAGTGACGAGACCAAGCAGCGTGCGCTGGAAAAGCTCGCGCTCTTCCGCCCGAAGATTGGCTATCCGGATCACTGGGAAGATTATTCCGCGATGGAGATCCGCGCCGGTGACGCTTACGGCAACCGTCAGCGTGCACAAGTTTGGGGCGCGAACAAAGATATCGCGCGTTTAGGCCGCCCCAGCGATCGCGACGAATGGTTCATGAACCCGCACACTGTGAACGCCTATTACAATCCGCCGTTCAACGAGATCGTGTTTCCCGCTGGCTATCTGCAGCCGCCGCTGTTCGACCCCAACGCCGATTCAGCCGTGAACTATGGCGGCATCGGTGGCGTCATTGGCCACGAAATGGGTCACGGCTTCGACGACCAAGGCGCGAAGTCCGATGGGCACGGTGTGCTCCGCGATTGGTGGAGCGCAGAAGACGTCACGCGATTCCGTGCGATCACAGACAAGCTCGCCGCGCAATACGATTCGTTCGAGCCGCTGCCCGGCATTCACGTGAATGGCCGCCTGACGCTCGGCGAAAACATCGGCGACAATGGCGGCCTGCAAGTCGCGCTGCACGCCTATCATCTGTCGTTGAACGGCCAGACCGCGCCCATTCTTGACGGTTTAACCGGCGACCAGCGGTTCTTTCTCGCGCGCGCACAAGGGCGGCGGCAGATCATTCGCGATCAAGCGCTGCGCAATCAGGTGCTCAGCGATCCGCACTCGCCCAACGTCTACCGGATCAACGGCGTGGTGCGCAATATGGACGCATGGTACGCCGCCTTTAACGTGCAACAAGGAGATGCGCTCTACCTCCCGGACTCGGAGCGCGTCGAAATCTGGTAGGAGGCGGTCATGCGGTTTGCGTTGATGGCATTAGCGGCGGCCGCGCTCGCCACACCGGCTTTGGCGCAAACGCAGACCGCGCCCGCGCAAGCTGCGGCAACCGCGAGTTGGACGCGCGTCGCCGGAACCGTGACGGCGGTCAGCGCCACGCAGCTGACGGTGCAGGCCGCGGATGGCACGGCGTCAACGGTTGGTTTCGCGCCGGGTTGGCTTCTGGTGATCGGCCATCCCATCGCGGCGAGCGACATTCATGTCGGCGACTTTGTCGCCACGGCGAACGCCAATATCGATGACACGTCAGGGCGCTCCGTCGAGCTACGCGTGTTTCCGCCCGGCGTGCATCTCGCCGAAGGCAGCCGCCCGATGGCCGATGGCAACACCATGACTAACGGCACTGTCGGCGAAGTCACCAATGTCAGCGGCGGCCGTCAGATGATCGTGCGCTACCAAGGCGGCCAACGCACCATCACGCTGCCCTCCAACATTGTGGTGGTCGGTCAACATCTCGCCGAACATTCTGCGTTGGCTGTGGGTTGGAACGTCCGCGTGCTTGCCAATCCAGGTGAAAACGGCGCGCCTCCGGCCGCCTTCTACGTCTATAGCGGCGAAAACGGCGTGGCCCCGCCCCACTAGGTGACGTTCGTCAACGACAATTAACCATGCGCGGCGCGATCCGTGCCGATGCGTGACGATTAAGCTTAACGCCGCACGCTACGCGCATACTTAACCATTGGTTTGCGTCAAACTGGTGCAAGCGCGCCGCGCGAACCTCACTCGCCTCGCTGGCATGGCCGTTGCAGCCGACGCCGTTAACGCCCGCAAACCGCGGGCGGCGGAGTGTTTGCGCCATGTATTTCGGAGACGAAGAGAAGGACGAACGCGATCCGTTCGAGGTGTTCGGCGAGCTCGAAACCACGGATGAGACAGTCGTTCAGGATGAATTCGATGACGTCATTGACGACGTCGTGGACGCTGCGGCCGAGCGTGAAAGCGACGCCGACATCGGCGTCGATGAACCCGCTGTTCGCGCGTACGACGCAGAACCTGCGCAGCGCAAGGTGAAGCTAGGCTTCTCTTGGGCTGGCTTTGCGGGCGGGCTGGCCTCGCTGGTTTGGATCGCCGGCGCGATTGGCGGCCCGATTTCCTATTTTGGTCTGAACGGCGTGATGACGATGGATCCGGCCATGCAAGCCGGCTTCGTCGCACTGGCGTTCGGCCCGGCCCTGCTCTTCTGGTTGGCCGCCTCGGCTGCCGGCGAAGCCCTGAAGGCGCGCCGCTTGGCGACTGAACTCACGCGCATGGCGCGTGAATCGCGTTCACCGTTCGAAGCCGGTGAGCAAAACGTGCAGCGTTTGACCGACACGGTGAAGAGCGAAATCGAAACGCTGAATGACGCTGTCGCGACGGCGCTCGATCGTCTGGCGCAGTTGGAAGTTGTCGCGCAGCGCAACGCCGCTGTCTTCAACGAAGCGGTCTCGGCCTCACGTCAATCGACCGAAGAGATGTCGAACGCGCTGAAGGGCGAACGCGACGCTTTGGTCGAAGTGACCACCGACATGCGCGGCCAGACGGAAACGATGGCGAACGCTGTCGGCCGTCAGGTGCGCTTGATGCGTGAAGCGTCCAAGCTGGTGAAGACTGAGATTGGCGCTGCCGAGGAAGCCCTCGAAACGCACCTCTCGTCGTTCTCGCAGGCCGCGACCCTCATGGGTGAGCGCACGGCGGAATTCCATCACGCTGCTGATGGCGCCGCGCATGCGACCACGACGCTCAACACGACCATGCACTCCATGTTGGAAGGCCTGAGCCAAGCGAGCCGCCTCACCGACGCTGCGCGCCAATCGGCTGACCAAGCCGTGCTCGCTGCGAACGAAACGGCCAGCGCAGTGCGCGAAACCACACGCAGCGCCGTCACCGAAGCTAAGCGCGCCGCGCAACTGATCCGCGCGGAAGCTGCTTCGATGCAGGAAGCTGCTGTCGACACCCTCGCCCGCCTCAATGCGGCGGCGAACGCGGCGCGCGAAGCCTCGGAAGCAAGCCAAGCGGCGGCTGATCGTCATGCGTCGTCGATCGAGAAGCGCCTGGCGGCGCTGGCCTCGACGGCGAACGTGAAGAAGGCCGCGCCGGTTGTGATGCAACGCCCGGCCGAACGGGTTGTCGTTGAGCGCAAGCTTGAGCCGGTGATGGCGGAAGCCACCACGTTGCAAGCCGCGGCCACAGCCGCGGTGGCGCGCGCGGGCTCACGCGGCGTTGTGCACGCTACCGCTCAGGCGATGCGCGCGGACGCCGAACCGAAGCGCATGTTTAAGGGCTTCGGCGGTTGGGGCGGCTTTATGGCGCCTCGCCACGAAGAAGCGCCGGTCGCCGCAAACGAAAGCCACGAGCTGGTCGAGTTCTCTCGCCCAGAACCGAAGCAGGCGCCGGTGAACTTTGACGCCGCGCTGAAGCACGGCGCCCTTGATCTGGTGACGGACGCTGGCGTCGATCTCACTGACGTGCTCGCCCCGCCGGCCCTTGAGCGCATCGCCATCAACTCGCGCAATGGCGCATCAGCACGGCGCCGCACGGTGTCGGAGCTGGCGCCGGCCGCCGTGAGCCGCGTTGCGCGCCACATGCAGCGCAACGAGCATGCGCTCGAACTGGCGACCCAGTTCCGCTCGCGCCCCGATCTCGCCAAGAGCGAGAAGAAGGGCGAAAGCTCGGATCTGGTCCGCGCTTACCTGCTGATCGACGCCGCTCTGGCGTAATCAGAACTCCCGCAAACACTCTTGGCGCGCGGCCCTCACCGGCAGCGCGCTTTTTTTGCGCGGTTCATCGCTGCCATTCCTCGACTGGAAAAGCGAAGGTGGTCCGCCTACGCCGAAGGCTTCGGCGTGACGCTTTTGCTTACGCAAAAGCGAGAGAGCGTGGCGCGCAAGAAGCTTGCGCAGAAGTTTAGTTTGGGGTTGTGCCGCTTGCGCGCCCCGCGTGATTTGTTTTTGCGACCGGCGGAAACTCAGGGGCGTTGCTACCGAACCACGGCGGGCCATGCGTTTGAGAGACAAGGTCTCACTGCTTCGATAACTGAAGCAGCGAAAC
>JBAQGO010000038.1:0-18319 GCA_049287825.1 Vitreimonas sp.
GTTTCGCTGCTTCAGTTATCGAAGCAGTGAGACCTTGTCTCTCAAACGCATGGCCCGCCGTGGTTCGGTAGCAACGCCCCTGAGTTTCCGCCGGTCGCAAAAACAAATCACGCGGGGCGCGCAAGCGACACCCCTCACTACTCTCTACCCGCGCAAGTCTCTTGCGCGCCCCGCTCTCCCGCCTTCGCGGCTTCGCCGCTACGGCGCGGCAAGCCCAATGACGCGAAGGCGTCTCGCCGTAGCTTTAGCGAAGGCGGACTGTTTGAACCCGCAATGCATGATGCATGTGCGGCTACTCTCACACGCTTCCGGCCAAGTCGCGCAAAGCGCGACGCCGAGCCGGGACCCAGAGGGCAGAAACGCAGACGACAGCGCCCGCGCCTCTGGGTCCCGGGTCTCCACCCGCTTTCGCGGGCGTCGCCCGGGAAGCGTGGTGGCGCGATGACGCTGCGCCTGCGCCGTGCTAGCCAAGCCCTCGGAGACTTGGCCTATGAGCAGCTGCTTCGACGTCAACATCGAAAACAAGATCGCCCACATCGTTCTGAACCGCCCTGAGGCGTTCAATTCGATGCCGCGCGCGTTTTGGAACGAACTCCCCGAAATCGTCCGCGACATCGACGACAACGCCAAAGCCCGCGTCATCGTCGTCTCCTCCACCGGCAAACACTTCACCGCGGGCATGGACCTCTCGGTGTTCACCGATGGCGACGGCGTAGCCGCCAGCGGCGGCGATCCCTATTCCCGCGCCGAGAGCTTCCGCCAATTCGTGCTGACACTGCAGAACACCTTCTCCTGCTTCGACAACGCCCGCATCCCCGTGATCGCCGCCATCCAAGGCGGCTGCATCGGCGCCGGCGTCGACATGACCAGCGCTTGCGACATTCGCTACGCCACCGAGGACGCATTCTTTCAAATCGCCGAGATCAATATCGGCATGACCGCCGACGTCGGCACCTTCCCGCGTCTCTGCAAACTCATCCCCGAGGGCTGGGTGCGTGAACTCGCGTACGGGGGCCGGCGTTTACCGGCGGCGAAAGCCAGGGAGATCGGCCTGATCAACGATGTGTTTTCCACGCAAGAGGCAATGCTCGCGCATGTGATGGAACTAGCCGCCGAGATCGCCTCGAAAGCGCCCGTCGCCATCGCCGGCTCCAAACGCATGATCAATCACGCCCGCGATCATTCCATCGCCGACGGCCTCGACTACATCGCCACCTGGCAAGCCGGCATGTTCTCGCCGCCGCACATGATGGAAGCCTTCGCCGCCAAAGCTCAAAAGCGCGCGCCAGAGTTTCCGGACCTGGCGCCGGTCAGGAAGAAGATGTGATGGGCAAAATTCGCGACTTCCTGGATTTGCCCGACAAGCTTCAGCTCGCCGCCAAGCTCGCCATCGCCTCACAAGCGATGATCATCGTGCTGCAAGCCATCATCATTATCTTGCTGCTGTCGCGCCCGCCCCACTAAGACGGCGCATGGACATCCGCAAAATTCCCCCAGGGCGCAATCCGCCGCACGAGGTCAACGCCTTCATCGAGATTCCGCAGGGCGGATTGCCGGTGAAGTACGAACTCAACGAAGAAGCCGGCGCCCTCTTCGTCGACCGCTTCTTGCACACCTCGATGATCTATCCGTTCAATTACGGCTTCATCCCCAACACGCTCGCCGAAGACGGCGATCCGCTCGACATTTTAGTGGTGACGCCGATGCCGGTGATCGCCGGATGCCTCATCCGCGCGCGGCCCGTTGGCGTATTGCTGATGAGCGATGAAAAGGGTGTCGACGAGAAAATCCTCGCCGTGCCGGTCGATGCGCTCAACCCATTCTACAGCGACGTGAAAACGGCCGACGATCTGCCCCCGCTGATGATTGCGCAAATCCGGCACTTCTTTCAACACTACAAAGACCTCGAGCCCGGCAAAAGCGCCAGTGTCGGCGAATGGGCGAGCCTCGACAAAGCGCACGAGCGCATCATGCTGGCGATTGGGCGGCGCAAGTGACCGACAGCGCCATCGCCGTCCGCATCGTCAACGCCCTGGAAGCCGCCGCCGATCGCGAAGCCGGCGCTAAGACCGCGCTTGTTTCAGTCACCATCGAAATGCTGGCGCGGGCCGACGCCGGCGGCATTGAAGTCAGTCTCACGCGCAAGACGCGTACGCTGATCTTTCTGCGCGCTGACTTCAAAGCCGAAAGCGGCGCGCTGATCGCAAGCGCCAGTTCGGTTCACAAAGTTGCTAGTTGACGCGAATGCCTCGTCCTCCCCCGTCAGGGGGAGGTGGCGCGTGCGAAGCACGTGACGGAGGGGAGAGCGCCGCAACCTGCAAGTATCAGCGCCATCCCCTCAGTCACGCTCCGCGTGACAGCTCCCCCTATCGGTGGAGCACGATACGGCAATGGTCAGACCTCATTCGTACCCTATGTTGCAGACCATGACTCGAACACTCTCCGCCAATCGCCTGCTCGAAGGCCCCATCCTGGGATCGCTGATCGCGCTCGCAGTTCCGATCGTCGTGGCGAACGTGCTGCAATCGGCCTACCAAATCATCGACGCCTTCTGGGTCGGCCGCCTCGGCGGCGCCGCAGTCGCTGCCGTCTCAGTCTCATTTCCAGTAATGTTCCTCTCGATCGCGCTCGGCACCGGCCTCGCGGTCGCGGGCTCGACGCTGATCGCGCAATATTTTGGCGCCAAGAACAGCGAGATGGTCGATCACGTCGCGGCGCAGACGCTGCTGATGGTGGTGATCGTCTCAGTGATCCTGGGCATCATCGGCTTCACCGCAGCGCCCGCGCTTCTGCACCTGATCGGCGTGCAGCCCGATGTCTTCAACGGCGCTCTCGGCTTTATGCGTGTGTCGTTCGTGGGCCTCGTGTTCAACTTTTTCTTTTTCATGTTCCAATCGATCATGCGCGGCATCGGCGAAGCCACGCTGCCGGTGTGGATCGTGCTCGGCACCGTCATCCTCAACTTCATCTTCGATCCGCTGTTCATCTTCGGTTGGTTCGGCCTGCCAGCGATGGGCGTGATGGGCGCGGCGGTGGCGACACTCGCGACGCAAGCGATCGCGGCGCTGATCGGACTCTTCGTTCTCTTCCGCGGAAAGTACGGCATCCATCTCAAGTGGAGCGATTTCAAAGCTGACTTCGCCTTTATCCAGCGCGCCTTCTTCCTCGGCGCGCCCGCCTCCATCGAAATGTCCGCCCGCGCACTCGGCCTCGTGGTGATGACCTTCCTCATCGCCAGCTTCGGCACACTCACGATCGCTGCCTACGGCGTGGGCGCCAACGTGCTGCAAGTGGTGATGATCCCAGCCATGGGTTTGTCTATGGCGGTGTCGACGTTGGTTGGTCAGAACATTGGCGCCGGCAATCTGCCCCGCGCATCTCAGATCGGCCGCTTGGGCGCCTGGATCGGTTTTTGGTCACTGACGGTGATGGGGGTCATCGTGTTTTTGTTCGCCCCAGCGTTCGTCGCCTTCTTCGTACCGGAAGATCCCGGCGTCATTGCCGCCGGTGCAGTGTTTCTCCGCACTATCTCACTCGCTTGGGGCTTCCTTGGCATGCAGCTCGCGCTTACCGGCGTCCTGCGCGCGTCCGGCAACATGGTGATGACCATGGTGCTGACTTTGGTCTCACAATGGGTGCTGCAATTCCCGCTCGCCTACGTGCTCTCCAAGCACACCAGCCTCGGCGCCAACGGAATCTGGTGGTCGATCCCTTCCGCACAGATCATCATCGCGCTGATCACGCTCGGCATCTACGCAAAGGGCGATTGGAAGAAGAAGCGCCTCGTCGATGACGAAGACAAGCTGACGGGAAAAGTTTCTGAAGAAATTCTCGCTGAAGAAGGCGTCAACGCGCGGAGTTCGTGACCTATTTGCCCGCTGCCGGCGGCGGTGGCGCGCCGCCAATGCCGAACAGCACAAAACCCACGATCGCCAGCGCGACAACGAGAAGCCAACCAAAGCGCTCGAACACCGTTCGGTATGGCGGGTCGGGCTCGTGTCCGATCGCCTTGCCCTGCAGCGTGAGCGACAGCAGCACCAGCACGAACGAAATCGGCAGTGCAAAGAACGTCAGCACGGCGCCAACGCCGAGCGCTGTGTTCGCGGTGTTGCGGGTATCGAATGCATAATAGATCGCGCCAGCCGCGGCGAGGGCCAGCACCAGCAGAAACGGCCAGTCGAAATAGGAGCGCGGATACGCACCGCCGCGCCGCTGCGCGATCGCCACAAACCAGCGCACCAACATCAACACCGGCCCGCCGAACACCAAGCCCACCACAATATCGAAGCCCACAAGACCGGTCGTTTGCCAACCCGCCGCTGGATGCAGCAGATCGAGCGGGCTCAGCAGCGCGCCCAATCCGGCCCCGGTGAGCATCGACCAGATGCGCCCTTGCCGGCGCGTCAGCCGCGCGCGCCAAAGATCGCGCTCACGCTCTGCTTTCTCAGCAATCGCGCGCTCACGCGCCTCGCGCGCAGAGCGCTCGCGTTCCGACGCATTGGCGCGCCAGTCTTCAGCGTCGTGCAACGCTTGTCGTGCAACCGGCGCCAGCGGGCTTTGCGGGTAGGAGGATAGCCAACTCTTGAGCCGCTGCTCGCCGATCGACGAATCCAGATCGAGCGCACCCCACGCTTCAACGTCCGGCCGCTGGCAAAGCTTGCCGATGCGTCTGAGCACGCTGCGCCATCCCGCATGCACTGCCGTAGGCGACGCGAGAAAGCTGCGCACGTCAGCTGCATGCACCGTGTTGAATGGCGTCGGCGGCTGAAAACCGTCCGGCCCAGAGACGTAAGCGGCCGCGAGCTTGTCCTGCTCGAAGCCAAGCATCCCTTCCGCCTTCACCCAGCGCGAGTCCCGCGCGGACGGCGACCAACAGATCAGGACCGCCCGCGCGGCGCGTGCTTCGCGGTCGATTTCGTCGCTGAAGGCGTCGCCCGCGGTGATGCTGGCGTCGAACCATACGTCGAGACCCAGCGCGCGCAGTTCGTGCGCGATGCGCTCGACCGCATTGCGCTCGTCGCGTTTGTACGAGATGAAGACGTCCGCCATCGCGCCCCTCGCCTACAATTCTATTCGAGCGCTCCTACGACCGCGACACGGCATAGCACACCGTGCCCGCCTCCTTGCCAGACCCAACCCGGCGAAACCCCGCCCTTTCTAGAACGCCAATCGACGAGACCAGGTGTGGGAACGTGTGCGCAATGACGCGCGAGACATCCGAGTGACGAAAGGCGTGATCGACCAGACCGATTGCCGCTTCGCTTGCAATGCCTTGGCGGCGAAAGTTCGGGCATACCGAATAGCCAATCTCGATGGCGCCATCCCGCGCGGGCCCCGTGTACCCGCCGCACCCGATCAGCCGCGGCCGAGGCGCACGCAACACGAAGTAACGAAAGCCCCAATCGTAAGCCGCCGGCTCGCGCTCTTGCAGAGCGATCACATAGTTGATCGCGCCCGCATCATATTCGTCGCCCGGCGGCCACTCCGGCGGCGCCTCGACGTTCAACGCCGCCGCGAGCGCGTCAGCGCCCTTCAAGTCTTCGCGCAAAACCTCATTGCTCGCCTGCACCAGCCACAAGCGCGCCGTTTCGATGCGCATCAGCTAAAGACTTCAAACAACCCTGCAGCGCCCATACCGCCGCCGACACACATGGTGACGACCGCAGTCTTCGCCGTGCGCCGGCGCCCTTCCATGAGCACGTGACCAACCAGCCGCGCACCGGTCATGCCGAACGGATGGCCGATAGCGATCGAGCCGCCATTGACGTTGTATTTCTCCGGATCGATCTCGAGCTTGTCGCGGCAATAGAGGCATTGCGACGCGAACGCTTCGTTGAGCTCCCACAGATCAATGTCGCTCACCTTCAAGCCATGCCGCTTCAGCAAGCGCGGCACCGCAAACACCGGGCCGATGCCCATTTCATCGGGATTGCAGCCTGCCACCGCGAAGCCCTTGAACAAGCCGAGCGGTTCAAGGCCACGCTTTTCGGCTTCCTTCTCTTCCATCAACACCAACGCCGCCGAGCCATCCGAGAGCTGGCTGGCATTGCCAGCTGTGACGAAATTGCCGGGACCGCGCACGGGTTCAAGCTTCGCCAGACCTTCAAGCGTCGTATCCGGGCGATTGCAATCGTCGCGATCTACAACGGCATCGACGATGCTCTCTTCCTTTGTTTCTTTATTGACGACCTTCATCTTGGTCTTCATCGCGACGATCTCGTCCTTGAAGATTCCGTTCGCTTGCGCCGCGGCGATGCGCTGTTGCGAGCGCAGCGAATACTCATCCTGGTATTCGCGAGAGATGCCGTAGCGCTTGGCGACAATGTCGGCGGTTTCGATCATCGGCATCCACATTTCCGGATGATCTTTCATCAGCCGCTCTTCGAACACCGGCTTGGTGTTGGCCAGACGCGTCAGCGATATCGATTCAACGCCGCCTGAAATCGCGACATTGGCCCCCTCCTGCATGATGTAGCCGGCGATCTGCGCCGTCGATTGCAGGCCCGACGAGCAGAAACGGTTGATGGTCGCCGCCGCGACTTTGAAATCGACCCCCGCCCATACCGACGCCAGTCGCGCCACGTTGTGCCCGGTCGCCGCTTCCGGCGAACCACAGCCCAGGACCACATCCTCCGCCGCATCCGGCTCGATCTTGGCCCGCTCCACCGCGTGCTTGATCGAATGCCCGGCGAGCGCTGCGCCGTGCGTGTTGTTGAAACCACCGCGGCCAGACTTGGCCAAACCGGTGCGAGCATAAGAAACGACAACAGCGCGGCGCATGGGCGAACTCCTTTGGAGCGCACCCTAAGCGCGACGATTGTCTTGCGAAAGCCTAACGCGCGGTCAGCCGTCTCAGGGTGCGTTGGGGCCGCCGTGCGGATTGATCATCGAGCCGGTATCGTCGGCCACGGGTTGTGCGGGCGCCGCTGGCGCCCCGCCCTGCGTGAAGATGCCCCGCCCGCGATCCTGGATCCACTTGGCGATGTCTTCCGACAGCACGCCGGCGATGATCCCGATCAGCGACACTGTGAACGGATTGAGCAGGCTCGACGTCGAGGCTTGCGCATTATTCTGCGTGATCGAAATCCCTGCGATAGTGGCGTTCAGCAGCACATAAAGCGCGAGCGCCGCACACATCCCGAAAATCAACCGCACTGCGATCTCCGCCATCGTCACCGGCTGCGGCCGGTTGAGATAAGCGGGGAACAGGTACAGCAGCGACCCCAAGGCGCCCATCAGCACGACCAGCAGCGGTGAAAGTAGCGATGGGCTGCCCTGCGCCAAGAAAGCGCTAACGCCGAGCGGGCTCATGCTTTGCAGCGCGTAAGCTTCGTTCCGCACGCGGGCATATTGCTGATAGTCCGGCAGCACTTGCTGCTGCAGCGCAAAGATCTGCCGATCAGACTCCGCGACCTGACCATCAACGAGTCGTTGCCGCGACTGCAGCGCTGTGCGTTCCGCGCTGGTGTCGTCGTGGCTCGCTTCTTGTTCAGACATACGCTGCACCTGCGCGCGCAACGTAGTCACGCTGCGTTGGTCGCCCGGCGACAGGCCCGGCCGGCCGGCCAACGTGTTGATGCGTTGGCTGAGCGCTTGCGAGCTCACGTCAGCAGCAGCGCTTTGCGCCGGTTGCACGCTGGCGCGCGCTTCGATGTCGGCGATGTTGCCGACGATGCTGGCGCGCGTGTCGTTGACGCTGGCTTGTGCGGCTTGCGCCTGCGTATCGAGCGCGGTGACGCGTTGTTGAATCTGCAATTGCTCGCCACGCGGGCCGGAGGACTCTTGTTGCAATTGTTGGATTTGGCGATCTGCCACCGCTAAACGCTGGAAGGAGATCAAGCCGTCCGTGGTCGGCGAGATTTGTTGCACGCCGAACTGGAAATCGCGCGCACTGAACGTGAGGAAGCTCAGCCCCAGCACGATGATCATCGCCAGCGCCAGAACCACACCAACTGCAAACTTATAAATCGACATCGCCGCCACCCCTGCTTGGCTCGAACGGCGTCCACCCCGTCCCGATGGTCGGCGCCCGCTGACCGTTTCTATCCGCAAAATCGCCCGAACGGAGTCCGGATTTACCATTCGGCCGGCGCCGTGGCGGCCAAACGCCAAGTGTTGGCCTCGCGACCCGCCCTATCCCAACGAAAACGACCACCCAAGCGGCGCAATGCCATTGGGACGCTCCCAGCCCGACACATCCCCCTAATCACTCCTGTGTGAATATTTTTCATTTCGTTCAATTTTCTCTTGTCAGTCGTCAGCGATCAGGGCATGGTCTGGTTCGGCGCTCCTCCCCAGCAGCGCGATCGTTTTTCGGAGGGTTCACATGACCAATTTCAAATCCATCATCGTCGCCGCTGTTCTGAGCACAGCCTTCGCCGGCGCCGCCTACGCGCAAGGCTCGACCTTCACCGCCAAAGTCGAAGGCCAAGCCACGCAAGCTCGCCTCATCGCCATCAACACGATGTGGAATTGCAGCGGCGATACCTGCGTCGCGCACCCGAACCACGCGGTCAGCGTCCGCGCTTGCCGTCAGTTCGCACACGAAGCGGGCGTTCGCGTCACAGCCTACGGCAGCGAAGCACAACAGCTCTCGAGCGAAGAACTTGCGCGCTGCAATAGCGACCAAAACGTCCAGCAAGCCCGCAACTAGGCTTAGCCCTGCCCGCTGCGCCCGTTCAGGTCTGCGCGCCACATACCTGGCGCACATGATGTGAGCGTGAGCGCGGCGACGGCAGGGTCATTCACCAGCTGAACACGCGCCGCGCCAGTGCGTGCGTCGAGGAGATTGTGCAGCGTCGGTGCGATCGAACCGTCCCGGCGTCGCGTCAACTCCACCACGCCATGCGCGCCCGCCACGTGCGCCCCGCCAGGCAACTCCGGCAGATCATAAATAATACGCACACGAAACGGCCCGCGCCCGCGCAACTCGTAGGTCGGATGCGCAAACAGCGTCTCACTGCGCGTATCGTACACCGCCTCGATCGCATCGGCCTTGAAACGAATGCCGACGCCGGCGGCGCAGGCCATCTGGCTCGAACTCCAAAGTCCGTTTAGCTCAGGCGGCGGCGCGCTTCCGCAGGCGGACGCCCCGAAACAAAGCCCAATCAGCACGAAAATCGTGCGCGTACGCATACTGCTGGCGATAAGCCGCGCCGGTTGATGAGGTCTGAACGCTCAGCAGGAGCGGCGGATCAGCCAGCCCAACTGCGCGCCATCGTGGCCCGTGGCGGACGTGACGGTGCGGCAGCGCTCGGCGCGCGGCTGGCTGCCGCCCCGCTGGAATTCCGGATCTCCTTCTCCGCCGCGCCGGTCGAGATCCGAAATAGGGTCGTAGGCGCTGACTGCGCCGTTGCCATCGACGATGCATTCGCGCCGCGTGCCGTCGGCCTCGCGCAGACGCACATTGGTTTGGCCTTCATCAATCGCGCCGGCGAACGTAATGCGGGCCGGCCGCGACGTGACGCGTGCAACGCATGCATCGATCGCCGGAATCAGATCAGGCAACACCGAGGCCCAAGTCGGCCGCTCGCCCTGCTGCGCGCCGCGTCGCGCACATCCGTCATACGCAACACCTTCAAACAAGACGTGCGCCACATACGGCTGCTGAGTTGTGCCAGCCTGACATGGCTGCTGCATGATGGTGATGGTCAGCGGGCCCGCCACCACGCGCATGCCGTGCTCGTGGTATTGGCGATCGCCGGGAATGCCGCCGTCATCGCCGAGGCCTGGCCGCGTGAACTGAGCGTAGTCGCTCAGCAGGCTGAGCACCCAGGCCCCCTCATCGGAATCCGCGTCGAGCCCACCTGACGCTTGGAAGTCGCCGGTATAATTGGCTTGCGTCGCTGCGTCGGCCGCACCACCCAGGGCCGCGAGCTGCTGCGCGGCGATTGCCGCTTCGCGCTCTTCGTTGGTGGGCGGGGTGGACGACGCCTCGTCATGCTGCTGGGCGGGCGGTGAGCACGCAAACAACGCCAGGGCCAGAACGACCCCGCCGAAACCGAAACCGCGGATCGTTGTCCGCATGGGTCACCCCTTTTGGCGCCAAAGTGCGCGCCATCGCCCTCGCCGGGGTTAGTATAGACGCATGACCCGTGATTCCGGCGCCCCACTTTATGAGTTTTTCGCGGGGGGCGGCTTTGCGCGCCTGGGGTTGGAGCCGGATTTCGCCTGCGTGTTCGCAAATGACATCGAACCCGCCAAGGCGCGCGCCTATGCGGCGGCATTTGGCGGCGACGACATGCGCGTCGGCGACATCTGGAAGCTGTCGACCGCCGATCTGCCTGGACAAGCGGCATTGGCATGGGCTTCGTTCCCCTGTCAGGACCTGTCCCTCGCGGGAGCGAGGCGCGGCTTGGCGGCGCCGCGCTCGGGCGCGTTCTGGGCCTTTCACCGGCTGATCGAAAAACTCGCCGCCGAGAAACGTGCCCCCGACATCCTCGCCCTCGAGAATGTCTGCGGCCTATTGAGTTCGCACGGCGGCGCGGACTTCACTGCGCTCGTGCATGCGCTCGACGGGCTGGGCTACCGCGTTGGCGCATTAGAGATTGATGCGGCACACTTCGTGCCACAATCGCGTCCGCGGCTGTTCATTGTCGCCGCGCGCAGTGCGCCGCCGGCGCTGACCAGCGCTGGACCCAGTGAACCGTTTCATTCGCCAGCGCTGCGGGGTGTGGTCGCGCGCTTGCCGGAAACGCTGCGCAAGCATTTCGTGTGGTGGCGTCTGCCCGCGCCACCCAGGCGCAACACCCGCCTCACCGATTTGCTCGACGACGATGCCAACGTTGCCTGGAACAGCGACGAGCAGACCGAGCGCCTGCTCTCCCAGATGAGCGCGCTACAACGCGCGCGCGTCAACGCATTGCGTGAAGACGGCCAACGCCAAGTGGGCGCTGTCTTCCGCCGCATTCGCGTGGAACACGGCGAGCGTGTGCAACGTGCTGAGGCGCGGTTTGACGGCCTCGCAGGTTGCTTGCGAACCCCTACGGGCGGATCGAGCCGACAATTGCTGCTATTCATTGAAGGCCAACAAACGCGCTCGCGCCTGCTTGCGCCGCGCGAAGCGGCGCGCCTCATGGGCGCGCCCGATCACTATCCGCTGCCAGACAATCAAACTGCGGCCCTGCATCTTGTCGGAGACGCAGTGTCGCCGTCAGCCGTGCGCTGGTTGTCGCAACATCTCCTCGCGCCGCTGGCAGGCGTGAGCGTCACACGCAAAAGCGCATGATGCCCCGCGCCGACGTCTTCGACACGGAGAAGCGCTCCGCCGTCATGCGCGCGGTGAAGTCGTCTGACACCGCACCCGAGCGCGCGGTTCGCGCGGTGGTGCGCGCATTGGGTTACGCACGTCGCTATCGGCTCGCCGGTCGCGCGCTTCCCGGCAAACCGGATCTGGTATTCAGCGCCATGCGCAAAGCCATCTTCGTGCACGGCTGCTTCTGGCATGGCCACGATTGCAAACGCGGCGCACGCGAGCCGAAGGACAACGCCGCCTACTGGCGCGCCAAGATTGCGCGCAATCGCGCACGCGACGTCAGCGTGGCGAAGGTGCTCAAGTCCGAAGGTTGGAAAACGCTTGCCGTCTGGGAGTGCGAAACCCGCGATGCTGAAAAACTATCGGCGAAACTCGCGCGCTTCCTCGACTAAGCAGCGTTCTGGCGCACGCAGATCGGCGCTTCCAGCACCAGAGACAACACCGACCCTTGGCCGAGTTCACTGCGCGCGGCGAGTTGGCCGCCCATTAATTTCGCCAACCGCATTGAAATCGCCAATCCAAGCCCTGGCCCCTCGCCGTCACCGTTGAAGCGCCCTTGCCCGAAGATCAACGCCAATTGCGAACGCGACATGCCCGCACCGGTGTCGGCGACGACAAACACCAAGCGAGCGCGTCCTGACGCCGGTCCCGGCTGTACCGCGAGGCGCACGCGCACGCCGCCATGCGCCGTGTAGCGCACGGCGTTGGCGAGCAAATTGAACAACACTTGCCGTACACGCAGCGCATCGATCTCGACCGCCGCCGGCGTTTCCGGCGCGATATCGAGAAACAGCTCCAGATGCTTATCCTGCGCGGCAGCTTGAAACGCCGAGACGACGCTGCGCAGCAATTCGCGCGGATCAGCAGGCTTTGGATCGATGCGCAATTGCCCGTTCTCAAGCCGATCGAGATCGGACAAATCGTCCAGCACGAGCTTCAACACTTCGCCCGCCTGCACCAGCGTCGAGATATGCGCGCGCGCCACCGGCGTCGGCGCGCCGCGACGCAAGTGCTCGGCAGCGCCGATCAAAGCTGTCATCGGCGTGCGCAATTCATCGTTCATGCGCTGAATCATATCGGTCTTGGCGGCGGCTGCAGCGGCGGCAGCGCGGTGTTCACGTTCTGCTGCTTCCTCCGCACGCAATTGCGCAGCGTCCGACGCCAGCAAGCTCTTCCAAAGATTGACGCCGAAACCGAGAAACAAGAAGCCCGCCACCAGCGGCACCAGATCGAGCGAGTTTTGTCCCGAACTCATCATGAAGTTTGCAAGCGGCAAGCCGAGCATGCACACGATCGTCGGCGCCAAACCTGCAAGCGACAAGGACGGCCACGACCGCAAAGACGCCGCCGCGTTCGCCAGTCCACCGAAGATGTACATGATCGCGAGGGTCTCGCCATGCACGTACGGCGCAAACCATAGCAGCACTGCGAGGATGTTGCCGTAGCCGCTGCCAAAAGCGGTGAACGCAATGAGACCGCCCAAGTGCGCGGGCGGATCGTTGCGCTGACAACGGGCGAGCAGGCGCCCGTAAAGCATGCGGTCGACAACGACGATGGGGATCAGGCCCACCCACCACGCGAGCGGCAGGGCATTGCCCAAAACGGATGTGGCGACGATGGCGGTGATGCCGGAGGCGCCCAGCCGCAGCCAAGAATTGGCGATACGCGCCTGCCCGACCGCGTTAAGCGCCCGGGCGCGCTTCGCCTTCAGCGCAAGCCGGTCGCGGTCTGTCTGAGCCATGGCCACGGTTCGGCAGTATCGGCAAAGGTCGCCAATGCTTGGTTAAGCAAATGGACAATTTGAATGGTCATTCAAACTGGCAGAGCGGGTGTTTCGACGGGCTAATCCAAGCCCTCATCACATATCGCGGTTTGGGCGATGCAGACTTGTCACTCAATCAAGTCGGGACCGGACGTGAATGGCGAGATTATGGAACAGGATGGCCGACTTATACGCTTCGTAACGCCAGGTTCGCCCGGTTAAGGACTACCGTTCATGCGCGGCTCATCCGGACGACGGCAGAGATCGTATGGGATCGGGTGAAGCGCCCGAGTTGTTTTCGGAGGGAATGAATGATCCGCAGAATTTTGATCGGCCTCGCAGCCATGATGTTTGTCGCCAGTTGCACAACGACCGACAGCGTCACGGGTGAGCAAAGCCCGAACCGCACCGCCAACGGCGCCATCATCGGCGCCATCCTTGGTGCGGGCGCGGGCACGCTGGCTGGCGGCGACGATCGCCGTAACGCGCTGATCGGCGCAGGCATCGGCGCGCTCGCGGGCGCCGGCATCGGCCACTACATGGACCAGCAAGAGCAGAACCTTCGCCAACGTCTGCGCGGCACCGGCGTCGGCGTGACGCGCGTCAACGAAGGCCAAATATTGCTGAACTTCCCGGCCGACCTCACCTTCGACTTCAATCGTGACTCGGTGAAAGGCCAATTCGTGCCGGTGCTGATGAATACCGCCAACGTGCTCCACGATTATCCGCAAACCACGGTGGACGTGTACGGCCACGCAGACGCGGTCGGTCCGGAAGCCTACAATCAGGATCTCTCCGAGCGGCGCGCTATGAACGTCTCGTCGATCCTGATGCAAGGCGGCGTCATGCGTCAGCGCATCGCGGCGCAAGGCTACGGCGAAACCCGCCCGATCGCCTCGAACAGCACAGATGAGGGCCGCGCGCGCAACCGCCGCGTCGAAGTGTATATCAGCGCCTTCCGCGGCTGATCGCAGTTAGAAGAAACGAAGAGCGCCGCCGGGAGACTGGCGGCGTTTTTTGTTGCGATCGCCAAGCGCCTCGGCGCAAAAGCAAACCCCGACTTCTCGGGGAGACAATTATGAGAACGATTGTAGCGGCGCTCGTGTTCGCGTGCCTTGCCACAAGCGCCATAGCGCAAACGGCCCCCGCCGGTCCCGCAGCGCCGCCAGCTTCGTGCGCTGATCTTGCGCCGGCGCCAAGCGCGCCTGATGGTGCAACCGCCACCGCGGCGCAGATGACGGCCGCCAACCAAGCGTATCAGACATGGCGTGAGCAAAGCGTGGCCGTTGTCGAATGCCGCCGCGTTCAATACAACGCACTCGTTGACGCCATGAATGCCGCCAACATGGCGTGGGGCGCGACGATCGCTGCCTATTGCGGGCGCCGCAACATGCATTGCGAGCGCATCCAGCAGCCGGAGACGCCGGCGACACCAACACACTGATCGGCGCGCTCGCGAAACGAGGTCGGGCGCACAGTCGCAGTTGACTGACGCGCGGGGTCAGCGAACGTGCGCGCCGGAGGCGATGCATGGACGATCTCTCGACACCAACGAAACGGGCCCTGCAACGCCTGCGCTACGCCTTCGATCTCAGCATGGCGTCTGGCCCGCTGTCGATCATCGGCTGGCTGGCGGTGGCCTCGCTCCTCGTCATCTTCATCGCCGCAATCCTTCTCGCCACTACGCACATTGCACCGCCCGGCACGCAAGGTGGCCTGGGCTTCGTTGAAGCGTTTTGGGAAGCCACCATGCGCACCATCGACGCCGGCAATGTCGGCGGCGATAGCGGCTGGGCCTTCCGCATCATCATGCTGGTGGTGACGATCTGGGGCATCTTCGTCGTCTCCAGCTTGATTGGCGTGCTAAGCGCCGGCGTCCAGGCGCAACTCGAAGTGCTGCGCAAAGGCCGCTCCTTCGTGCTTGAGCGCGACCATACAGTGATCCTCAACTGGTCGAGTTCAATCTTCGACATCATCAAGGAACTTGCGATCGCTCACGAGAAGGACAAAAACTTCTCCATCGTCGTGCTCGCCAACAAAGACAAAGTCGAAATGGAGGACGAAATCGCCTCCAAGGTCGGCGCCCACCGCGCCCGCATCGTCTGCCGCAGCGGCGATCCCGGCGACCTTGCCGATCTCGAAATCGTCAATCTCGCAACCGCCCGCTCCATCATTGTGCTCGCCTCGGAAGCTGACGATGCGGACGCGCAAAACATCAAGATCGTTCTGGCATTGGTGCACGGCCCCGAGCGTCGCGCTGCGCGCTTCCAGATTTCAGCAGAATTCCGCACCGTGAAATGCGCCGAAATCGCCCGCGATATCGGCAATGGCGAAGTGCAAGCCGTCGTGCCGGACGATCTCATTTCGCGCGTCATCGTTCACTCAAGCCGTCACGCGGGCTTGAGTGCTGTTTATTCCGAGCTGCTGGATTTCGAAGGCTGCGAATTCTACGCCGTCCCCGAGCCAGCACTGACCGGAAAAACCTTCGGCGAGGCCATCTCGCTCGTCAGCCCCGGCGCCTTGATCGGTCTCTGCGACGAAAGCGGCGTGGTGCGGCTCAATCCAGAAATGGATACAAAGATCGACGACAAGACGCTCGCCGTCATCGTCGCGGACGATCGCGACTCCATCGCTATCGGCGCCGAAAGCCGCCCGCTTCTCGACGAAACCGCCATGCGCCAACGCGCCGGGGTGAAAGAGGTCGTCGAGCGCGCGCTGATCCTCGGCTGGAACCGCCGCGGTCCCGCCATTGCACGCGAGCTTTCTTTCTACATGGCGCCGGGCTCGGAAATTCTCGTGGCCGCTTCCACACCAAACTTCGAGCAAGACCTAGCACAGCTGAAATTGCTGAAGCCCGGCGTCACCCTGACATACACCGCAACCGACACGCGCGATCGCCACGCGCTCGAAGCTATTGGCGCGGCGAGCTATGATCGCATCATCGTGCTCGCCTGCAGCGACAATCTGGCGCCGCAACCCGCCGACACCCAAACGCTGGTCACGCTGCTGCACTTGCGCGAGATCGCCACCGCCACCGGCAAGCGCGGCATCCTGGTCAGCGAAATGGCCGACATCCGCAATCGCCAACTCGCTGCCGTGACGCGCGCGGACGATTTCGTGGTCAGCAACCGGCTGGTCAGCTTAATGCTGGCGCAGGCTTCCGAGAGCCAATTCACCTCAGCGATCTTCAAGGATCTGCTCGATGAAGACGGCTCTGAAATCTACATGCGCCCGATCGAGAACGTGATCTCGACCGAGCGCCCCGTAGATTTCTACACCATCATCGAAGCTTGCCGCCGCCACGGCGAAACGGCCTTCGGCACTTGCCGCCCCCGCGGTGACAAGAACAATCCGTCCGGCGTCATGCTCAATCCGAGCAAGAGCCAGACGCTCGACTACAAGCCGGGCGACTACATCGTCGTGCTGGCGCGTGGATAGTTAGCCGCGCGTGCGCTGGCGGCGTCCGCGTTGCGGCTGGCGTGGGCCGTTCGACCACACTTCCTGCCCCTTACGGTCGCGCCGATCACCATCATCGCGCGCATGCGAGGGCGCGTGGCCTTGCTTGGCGTGGGCCTTGCCGTGCGTCTCGGTGCCGTGATGGCGCTTGGGCGCATGCTTGCGCTGCTGCTGTCCGCCATTGCCGCCACGAGCACCGCGGCTCGGGCCTTTCGGCCGTTGCACGCGCTCATCGTCAGCCGGCGTGCGCAGCGAAAGGTCGGTCTCCATCACCGGCACCTTCTGTTTTGTCAGCCGCTCTAGATCGCGCAGGTAAGCGCGTTCGTCCGGCGCGCAGAACGAGATCGCCATGCCGCCGGCGCCCGCACGCGCGGTGCGGCCGATGCGGTGGACATATTGCTCCGGCACGTTGGGGAGGTCGAAATTGATCACGTGGCTGACATCATCGACATCGATGCCGCGCGCGGCGATTTCGGTCGCCACCAGAAGGCGCGCATGACCCTTTTTGAATGCGTCGAGCGCACGCGTGCGCTGCCCTTGGTTTTTGTTACCGTGAATGGCTTCGGCTTCAAAGCCGGCGCTTGCCAGCTTTTCAACGACGCGGTCGGCGCCGTGTTTGGTGCGCGTGAACACCAGCGCGCGCTTGATGGTTTTGTCCTTCAACAGCGCGTGCAGCAGGTCCTGCTTCTTCTTCTGATCGACGTGGATCACCGCTTGCTCGACGCGCTCAACCGTCGTCGACGGCGGCGCCACAGCGACGCGTTCCGGATTGTAGAGAAATTGCGCAGCTAGCTCGGCGATCGGCGCCGGCATCGTGGCGGAGAAGAAAAGGCTCTGCCGCTCTTTCGGCAGCAGTGTCGAAATCTTCCGCAGATCGTGAATGAAGCCCATGTCGAGCATGTGGTCGGCTTCGTCGAGAACCAGGATTTCGACCTTATCGAGCCGCACGGTGCGTTGCGAGACGTGGTCAAGCAAACGGCCCGGCGTGGCGACGAGAATGTCGACGCCGCGATAAAGCGCCTGCTTCTGCTTGAACATTGAAGCGCCGCCGAACACGACCGTGGTCGAGAGGCCGAGGAATTTTCCATACGTTCGGAAGCTGTCGCCAATCTGCGCGGCCAGTTCGCGGGTCGGCGCGAGCACCAGAACGCGGCAGGCGCGGTCGCCCGCATGCTTGCGGTTGGCCGCCAGGCGATCGAGGATCGGCAGCGCAAACGCTGCGGTTTTGCCGGTTCCGGTTTGCGCCAGGCCGACGAGGTCGACGCCTTTTAAGACGATCGGAATGGCCTGCGCCTGGATCGGCGTGGGCGTGGAATAGCCTTCGGCGTCCAGCGCTTTGAGAATCGGCGCGCTGATGCCGAGGTCTTTGAATTGAGTCACGAGAGTACTTTCGAGCCAAACACGCGCAATCGCGTGGGCTCACAAATCGAGGAACGATGCGACGGCGAAGAAAGGCGGCGAGCTAATCTTGAAGCTCAAAGCCGAACGTCGATGGTGGCGTTCCGAAGGACCGCGTTCACTGGCTCAGATGGCCGAGAACGGTCGCTGAGGCCGGATGTGGCGGTAAAAGCTTGAGAAGTCAATAACGCAGCCTCGGATGGCTGCGATCCAGAGCCCGGTATTAACCCCTCGAACCACACCACGCCCTTTGCTATGCCAAGCCAGCGCGGGCGTAGTTCAGAGGTAGAACGTCAGCTTCCCAAGCTGAATGTCAGGGGTTCAATTCCCCTCGCCCGCTCCATTTTCTCCAATGTCTGCCTCCTACGGCCCAAACGTGCCGTCGTCATAGGTGGTGACGTGGGAGACCAAATTGCCTTGGGAATCGTAGAGCCACCATTGTTGGGCCC
>JBAQGO010000039.1:0-47472 GCA_049287825.1 Vitreimonas sp.
CGCGAAGGCGTTGCACAGACTTGCAGAGAGTCGATCTTGAAGTGCCTGACGTCCGTCGCAACAACTGCACTGCACTCAGGCGCCCTAGTTTCTGCGCGCCCGAAGCAACAGCGCTTGCCCCGTCAGCTTGGCTCTTCGATCGTTTGAAGAGCGCTTCACGCTCAATCGCGACCCTCACATTCGCTTGGCTCGGCTAGCCTGGTGAACCTCCCGTGTGAGGGATGAGACAGAGTGTAAGCGGGATTCAATGCGGTCGAATTGGCGGCGCGCAATCCCCTAAATTGGAGCGCGGGTGTCCTCGCCGGTTCTTTACTTGCGAAGGAAAAGAGCGGGTCTGAAGACCCGCGCTCCGAGGAGCGATTCGGCCGGATTGCGTTGCGCCAATCCCCCGATTAGCGATTCAAACGAAACGGAACGCGCATGCGATAGCGACCTTCCACGGGCGCGCCGCCCTGTGTTGCGGGGACCATGCGGTAGTCCTGCGAAATGCGGATCGCAGCTGCGCCGAAGCCCCAGTTCGCAGGCGCCTCGGAGATGACCGTGCATTGTAACGCGCCCGTGGTGGTGACAAGACAATCGAGTTGCACGGCGCCTTCAATTTCGCGCCGCAACGCGATGACGGGATAATAACGCGCGAGATCGTGCGGCGTTTGCAGCCAATGCGGATTGGAAATTGTAGGCGGGCCAGGATCCGGAATGGCCGGGCCGGTATCGCTTGCATTGGTCGAGACCTGCACGGTCGTGGCTGCACCGGTCGCTTGATCAGTAGGCCGCGTTGGTTCGGCAGGATGGGTTCGCGGGACTATTGGCGCCGTTGGCGGCGGCATCGTCGGCTCCGGCTCGGAGATGATTACCAGGCCCTGCGGCGTTGGCGTGAGGCGCGCCACCGTCCAGCTCACGGTGAGTGCGGCGATGCCGGCGAGAGCCAGAAGTGCTGCGGATGCGGCGAGCGACGTTGCCCGCATCGCGAGTGATTGCGCCATGGTCGAGCCTCCCTGCGCGCCGTTTTGTTTGCGCGCTTGACGATGAGGCTGAGGTCAATGCGGCCGCGGCTCAATTCACGAGGGCGCGAGATGCGTCACGAGTGCGTGTGAAGGAGAAACGAAAAGTGGCCCCGATTGCTCGGAGCCACTCTCGTTTTCACATTTGCCTAATGCTTAGCTTGCGCCATCGCGGTGGACCCGGTGCCGGTGAACCGGCGGCGGGGGCGGCGGCGGCGGCGGCATCATCACCGCCGGAGGAGGCGGCGGCGGCGGCGGGGGCGGCGGAGGCGGGGCCGCTTGCGGATTGCAAGACGAACCGGTCGCTTCCATCGCACGGCGCACTTCGCGGTCTTGGCACATCAGCGAGACAGCGGCGCGGTCGTAACCCATCGCCATAAGCTGGCGCGCGTTCTTCAGGCGGCGGCAATTGGCATCGTGCCAAGTGGTGCCGACTGAAAGGCCGAAGGTCACGGCTTGGGCGCCCAGCGAGCTCGAACCCATGCAGGTGTCTTCGCCGACAGCCAGCGGCGCGGCGAACGCGGTGTTGACCGGGGCGCGCTGATTGTAGGTGTTGACATTCACGTCCTGGCTCGAGTTGTTCGAGCTGGCGTTGTTGTTCGAGTTGCTTTGCGACTGAGCTTGCGTCTGCGTTTGCGTCTGCTCTTGCGAGTTCGACGAGCTCGAATTGTTGTTGCCGTTATTGCCGTTGTTGTTGCCATTGTTATTGGCGTTGGCCGTACCGCCGGTGGCGTTGCTCGAATTGTTGGCGTTGTTGGTGTTGGCGTTCGAGGCGTGGCCGCCTTGCGCCGAAACGTAATTGTTGTTGTTGTTGTGAACTGTGTTGTCGACGTCGACGTCGATGGTGCCGCGGATGCCGCCGTCGTTATGACTGCCGCAATTGTAACCGCAGCCTCCGTGGTTGCTGCCGCCGGCCAGGGCCGGGGTGGCGAACGCAGCGGCTGCCAAGGCAGCGGCCGCGGCGGCCATTTTAAGATTTCCGAAGCGCACGTCTTCTCTCCTCATAGTTATTCTATGAGCGGCCTGATGCACGCCGCGCACCGCAGCTTTTTTGCTGAAGCGGCACGCAATACGCGCAGGCGGGGAAGTGCTGTGTCGATTTAGATCGAAGCGCGGCGCATTGCTTAACCGGTAAACGGCTTTAAGCATGACGCGCGATGCGCATTGCGACCTACAATGTGAACGGCGTGAATGGGCGCCTCCCAGTGCTTTTGCGCTGGCTTGAGCTCGCGAAGCCCGACATCGTCTGCTTGCAAGAGCTGAAGGCGCCACAAGAAAAGTTCCCCGAGGCGGCGATCCGTGACGCCGGGTACGCCGCCGTTTGGCACGGGCAAAAGAGTTGGAATGGCGTGGCGATTCTGTCGCGCGGAGCAGTCCCCGTTGAGCGCCGCCGTGTGCTGCCGGGCGATCCAGAGGATCTGCATAGCCGTTACATCGAGGCCGATATCGGCGGCATGATTGTGGGATGCCTGTACTTGCCGAACGGCAATCCGGCGCCCGGGCCGAAGTTCGACTACAAGCTTGGCTGGTTCAAACGCTTCAACGCGCACGCCAGGAAGCTGCTGACGTTAACTGAGCCCGTCGTGTTGGCCGGCGACTACAATGTGATGCCGACCGACATCGATGTTTATAAGCCGGAGCGCTGGGTCGATGATGCGCTGTTCCGGCCTGAGGTGCGCAAGGCGTATGCGACGCTGGTCGCGCAAGGCTGGACCGACGCGCTGCGGACGCTGCACCCCAACGAACGCATCTACACGTTCTGGGATTATTTCCGGAACGCCTATGGCCGCAACGCCGGACTGCGGATCGATCACCTGTTGTTGAATGCGCCGTTGGCCAAGCACCTGGTAGCAGCGGACGTAGATCGCGAGGTGCGCGGCTGGGAGAAGTCGAGCGATCACGCGCCCGTGTGGATCGAGGTTAAGGGCGCCGCCGTAACAAGGAAGAAGAGCGCGCGATCACAAACGCGAAAGAAGGCCTAAGCGCACGCGCTTGTGTTTTGCCGGCTGCAGGCGGGGCACGCAGCCTCGCGCCATGCGCGGTCTCGTTTCACTCTCTTTCACGTTGGCGATGAGCGCCGCGGCTTTGGCGTCTGCTCAGCCAGCCGACACTTCAACGATCTGGTACGCGATCACCTCGGGCGCGGGGGTCACGATAGGCCATGGCTCGACGGAGATCGTCGAGCGCCGCGATGGGCGAGATGTGATTGAGACGCAGGCGGTGTTTCTGCAAGAGCAGGGCGAGCCCGCGACCAACATCATTGGGCGCACGGTGTTCAGGCAGGATCGTGACGGGCGCACCCTGGCGGTCGACGCCACGATGCAAACCGGGCGCTTCGTTTCACGCACCGATGTGCGGGTGGAGGGCGGCACGGCGCACATCCTCAACCAGACGCCGACGGCGCGCTGGACGGACGTGGTCGCCGTCGGACGCGATGTGCGCTTCGATGGGGGCGAAGGGCTGCTTGCGCATTGGTCGCCCAGCGCCACGCCGCGCTTGGAATTCGATAATTTCAATGTCGACGCCATGAGCGTGGATCATGTGGTGATCGAAGCACGGCCTGCAGCGGATGCGGGCGGATCAATCTCAGCGCTGCGCTTTGAGTATCATGATGGCGGGTTGGTGAGCGTAACGCGGCTCACTATCGATGCCGCTGGCCGCCTCGTGGACAGCGCGCAACCGATGTTTGGGTCGATGATTCATTTGCGTGTCGCCGATCAGCGCACGGCGCTGGCGCCGCATTTGCCATTTCCGCTTATTCCTAATTCGGCGTTGCCTTCGCCGGTGCGAATTACGCCCGCCGCGGCGCAGAGCCATATCCGCTACACGATCGGTTTTCGCGAGGGCATCGCTTTCGCGCCGCCACAGACGGGTGAGCAGCGCGTGACGCAGCAAGGTGACGCAATTGTCGTCGACATATGCGCGGAGTGCGGCTTGAGTTTGGGCGCCGATCGGGAGACGCTTGCCGATGCGTTGCGGCCGACCGCGTGGATGCAGAGCGACAATCCGCGTTTGCGCGCCATCGTAGCGCCGGTCGCGGCGATGGACGTGTCCGATACGCAGAAGATGCGGCTTTTGCTGCAACGCGCCAGGCCGTACATCGCGCGGCCCGATTATGCGGGGCACTACTCGGCGCTCGATACCATTACGCGCCGCGCTGGGGATTGCACGGAGGCGGCGGTGCTGCTGGCCGCGCTCGGGCGTGCGGCTGGCATTCCGACTCGAGTGGCGAGCGGCTTGGTTTATACGCGGCAAGCCTATTTCGGCGTCAGCAACGCGTTCCTGCCGCACAGCTGGACGCTTGCGTACGTCGAGGGGCGGTGGCGGAGTTTTGATCTGGCGCTGGAGAATTTCGACAGCACCCATATCGCGCTGACCGTCGGCAACGGCGATGCCCGTTCGATCGCCGCCGCCGGTCAGCTCGCGAGTTTATTGCGATTTGACAGCTTGGTTGAGGTTCGCGCCGCCAGTTGATGCTGGTTGAGCTGGCGTTTCGTTTGCGCCATTCGCACGCGCCGACGCTGCCTGCGCCTGCGCGGGTGTGTTCTGCGCGTGGGTATCGTAAACAACCGGCATTTCCGGAACGGCGTCGTCGCGGCCATCCGTGACCGGTTGCATATGCGCTGGGCTGTTGATGGCGCCTATTACAGTGATGGGCGTGTCTGGCGTTTGCGCCGATGCGGATGCTCCGACGATCGCCAGCGCGCCGGCGAGCAGTGAGATTTTGTGAAATGCACTCATGATGTTTTCAAGCTCCCTTCAAGTTGGTGGAGCGGGAACCTTGAGGTGCGGGCAGGGTGCGCAGCAATTCACTGCTGCGAGAGGTCGCGGGGATGTGAAGAGTGGCCGACGTCAATCGGCGATGCGTTGCCATGTGTAGACAGAGTTTTCGACTTTCTGCGTGTCGTAGTCGACCCACAATTGATGACCGACAAAACTCTTGTCACCGCCATCTGCTGAGCGGAGTTGAAATGCCCCAATGCCGGCTGCGCTGGGGCGACGAATTTTGGGACGGAATTGACCAGTAATGACGTCTCGATTGATGCGTGCCTGAAAGACGTACTCCGTATTGTGACGACTAGAAACGATGGTACCAAAGACGTATCGTCCAATTCGCTTCGCTTTGATGGTTTCATGTGTCGTGATAGTTGCGCGTTGTCCGCTCTGGTCTGGCGGGTTCAGATCGGGCTCGTCGTACGTCGTCGTGAACCGCCCGGAGATTTTGGGAAGGTCTCGCGTGAATAGGCCGTCGAACACCAAATAGAGAAGACGCGACGATCGCCCTGCGAGCCAACCGAGCACTGCCACAACAAGCCCGGCGCCGAGTTCAACATAAAACGTGTTTGTCATTGAAGCCCCCAACCACCCTACTACAGCCTATGGTTGGATTTTCAAGGTACGCTAAAGCCCATTCGCCAGTTTGCGCTTACGCTCGACGCTGCTCGGGATGCGCAGGCTCTCGCGGTATTTCGCGACGGTGCGCCTTGCGATGTCGATGCCTTTTTCCATCAGGATTTCGACGATGCGGTCGTCGGAGAGAATGTCTTCCGGCGTTTCGCTGTCGACCAAACCTTTGATCTGATAGCGGACTGCTTCGGCGGAGTGGGCTTCGCCGCCATCGGCGGCGTTGATCGAGGCGGTGAAGAAGTATTTCAGCTCGAACACGCCGCGCGCGCAGGAAAGGTACTTGTTGGAGGTGACGCGGCTGACCGTCGATTCATGCATCTCGATGGCGGCGGCGACGGTTTTCAAATTGAGCGGGCGCAGTTGCGACACGCCGTTGACGAAGAAGCCGTCCTGTTGACGCACGATCTCGCGCGCGACTTTCAGGATGGTGCGGGCGCGCTGGTCGAGGCTCTTCACCAGCCATGAAGCGTTGGCGGCGCATTCGGAGAGGAATTGCTTGTCCTCTTCGCGCACTGCGCTCTTCGACACGGTCGCGTAATAGCGCTGGTTCATCAGCACGCGCGGCATGGTGTCAGTGTTGAGTTCGACCAGCCAAGAGCCGTCCGGCGCAGCCTTCACGTAAACATCGGGCGCAATTGTTTGGGCTGTGCCGCCGCCAAATCCGGCGCCTGGCTTGGGCGTCAGGGCGCGAATCTCGGCGATCATGTCCACCAGATCCTCGCGATCGACATCGCAGATGGTTTGCAGACGATCGATGTGGCCCTTGGCCAGCACATCGAGGTGAGCGAGCAGCTTTTCCATCGCGGGATCGAAGCGGCCGCGATCCTTCAGCTGCAGCGCCAGGCATTCGGGAATGTCGCGCGCCATCACGCCGGTTGGCTCGAAGCCCTGCATGACGTTGAGCACGTGCCCGACTTGAGTTTCACTGGCGCCGATGCGGCCTGCGATCTCGCGCAGATCGCCGCGCATGTAGCCCCAGTCGTCGATCAGGTCGATCAGCACGCCGCCGATCATGCGGTCAACGGCATCGAGCCCAGCTTCGGTAAGCTGCGCATCGAGATGTTCGGCGAGCGTGAGATCGTTGGTGAGTGTTTCTTCCAGACCTGGCAGGTCGTCGAAACTCTTTCCCGACGACGCCTTCGACCAATCGGTGAGGGGTGCTGCGCCAGCTTCCGCCAATTCATTCTGGCTGAGGTCGGGCGCCATGTCGGCGACGCTGACATCGAGCGCGGCTTCCGAGGGCGTGACGCCGCTGTCGAAGTCCAAAGCCTGGGCATCGTCGCCATCGGTGGCCTTCGGCGCTTCGGTTTGCGTTTCGACGCGTTCGAGCAGCGGGTTGCGCTCAAGTTCGCCTTCGACAAATTCGGTGAGCTCGACGTTCGAGAGCTGCAGCAGCTTGATGGCTTGCTGAAGCTGTGGGGTCATCACCAGGGCTTGGCCCTGGCGCATCTCCAAACGAGGGATCATCGCCATCGCGGCCCCCGTCTAGTTGAACGTGTCGCCGAGATACCTTTCGCGAACGGTTCTGTCTGAGCGGATCGCGTCTGGCGTCCCCTCGAACAACACTTCGCCGTCAAACATGATCGAAGCCCGGTCCACGATCTGTAGCGTTTCGCGCACATTGTGGTCGGTGATCAAAATGCCGAGGCCCTTGCCCTTCAGAAACAGGATGAGCTCACGGATGTCGTTGATGGCGAGTGGATCGATACCGGCGAAAGGCTCGTCAAGCAGCATGAACGAGGGCCTTGTCGCCAAAGCGCGGGCAATCTCGACGCGGCGGCGCTCACCACCCGAGAGGGCGGCGGCGGGCGCATCCTTGAGATGATCGACACGCAGTTCGGCCAAGAGCCCGTCGACGATCTCGCGACGCTTCGAGCGGTTGCGCTCGGAGAGTTCGACGATCGCCATCACGTTCTGCTCAACGGTGAGACCACGGAAGATCGACGGCTCTTGTGGGAGATACCCCACGCCAAGCCGCGCGCGCTGATACATGGGCAGCGTTGTGACGTCCTGGCCGTCCAACAAGATTTGCCCTTGGTCCACGCGAATGAGCCCCGTGATCATATAGAAGCAGGTGGTTTTGCCTGCTCCGTTGGGGCCCAACAGACCGACGACTTCGCCGCGGTTCAGGAAGAGTGAGACATCCTTCACCACGCGGCGGCCGCGATAGCTTTTGGCTATTCGAACCGCACCCAGGCCGTTTTGAGCGGCTTGGGTCTTGGACGAACGGCTTGCAGCGCCCTCAGGGCTCATATGTCCATGCCGCGGCTAAGAATTCGTGAAGCAAAATCTAATTGGCGCCAGAATTGCCTTGCGGCGCCCCGTGCCTGGGCACGAACACGCCCCGCACCCGTTGGCCATTCTGCGGCCGGATGGTGGTTTGGCGGGTGCCGATCTGCAGCACCAGCGTCTCACCACGAATGACGTTCTCTTCTGAAGCCACCACGACGTTGCCGGAGAAAGTAACGCTGTCGGTGGATGTTTCGTAGTCAGCGCGATCGCCGCGCGCCGATTGCTGTGGGCGGACGTAGTAGACGTCGCCTTCCGCCAGCATGCGCTGAATGTCGCCCGAACCGAGCCCGCCGTTTTGGCTTTGGCCGTTAGCGCCGGCGGGCGCGGTGGAACGCGTGAAGTAAAGCGTGATCTGGTTGGCGCGCAGCCGTGCATCGTTCTGGACGATGTCGACATTGCCAGTCAGCACCAGGCGGCGGTCGCCATCGAAATATTGTAGATTGTCAGCGGAATAGGAGACGGGTCCGCCGTTCTCGCTGATCTGCGCGTGCGCCGGCGCCGCGATGGCCATCAAGGCCGCGGCGACAAGCGCAAAGGCCACGGTCTTCATTGGTGCGGCTCCCCATTCTGTTGCCGGCGATCCGGAATTTGTCCCCGGACCCCCCCGTGGAGCACCAAAGCGCGGTCGCTCTGCCTCAATTCATAACTGTCGGCCTGGAGCACGCCAAGTGTCCCGGCGCCTGTGACCCCGCCCTGGCCGGTCAAGGTGCCGTGCTCAAGGTCGACGATCATGTTGGGGGTGGAGAAGCGGTTGCCGCCCCGGTCCGAGAAGAGCACTTCCCCCTGGAAAACCACCCGCTTAGCCTGCTCGTAATAGACCCCCCGCGGGGCCAGCATGATGGTCCCCGCCTCAGTCCGGTAGACCGGGGCGTTCAGCAGGATGGGTTGGTTGTCCCCAGCTGGGCGTTCGGCGATTTCGGCGGAGAGCTGATAGGGGCCGCCGCCTTCGCTGCGGCCGATGAAGCGCGGATTGAGCATGCGGAGCGGCTCTGAGGCCGCGAACTGGCTGGCCTGAAAACCGCCTTCGATCGCGTAGAGCGCCATAAACACGAAGACGGAGGCGAATGAAGCGCCGGCGCCCGCGACGAAGAGCCTGCGCAGTCCCGAGACCAAGCGAGAGCGCCTGCGCGCCGCCTTCAGCGATGAAATACGCCTCGGCTCCCATACATCGTCGGCGGCGTGGGCGGCGCTGGACATGGCCGGGCTTGTCGCCTTGTTCCGGGGCGGAAGCAAGGCGTGGGCCTTGATCTGGCGGCACGCTCGATTACGCCTTTGTCAGCAGGAGGGGACGCCATGCGCTTCAATCGCCGCGAACTGATGCAGGCGTCGTTGGCCGCCTTAGTTGCGGGATGTGCCGGCGAGAGCGCGGCGCCCGGCGCTGACATCATCCTCCACGGCGGACCGATTTACACCGGCGCCGCCAACGCGCCGCGCGTGGAAGCCGTGCGCATTCGCGGGCAGCGTATCGTGTTCGTGGGTGCGTTGAGCGAAGCGCGCAACGGCGCGGCGGGTGCGCGCATGATCGATCTGCGCGGTGCGACGGCGTTTCCGGGTTTTGTCGATGCGCATGTGCACCTTGGCGGCGTTGGCATGCAAGCGATGAGACTTGATCTCGTCGGGACGCCTTCCATCGCGGCGATGCGGCAGAGCTTGGCGGATTACGCGCGCTCGCATCCCCAAGGGCCGATCATCGGGCGCGGCTGGATCGAGACGCATTGGCCGGAGGGTCGCTTTCCCAACCATGGCGATCTCGACGCCGTTGTTTTGGATCGGCCGGTCTATCTGCAGCGCATCGACGGCCATGCGGGCGTCGCCAACAGCGCCGGCCTCGCGCTCGCTGGCATCACCAATTCAACGCCCGATCCGCAAGGTGGTCGCATCGAGCGCGACGCTTCGGGCGCGGCGACCGGCATGTTGATCGACAACGCCAAGTCGCTGATCGAAAGCCGTCTGCCGCCGCCCACTCATGAGATGCGCCGCGAAGCTTTGCGGCAAGCGACGCGGCTCTATGCGTCGCGCGGCTGGACCGGCGGCTGCAACATGAGCACGAGCGGCGAGGAAGCGGCGCTGTTCGCCGAACTCGCGGCGCAAAACGATCTGCCGATCCGCACGGACATCTATCTGGTTCCAGAAGACGCCGGTCCGGTCTTGCAGCGCGGGCCGTATCAAGATGCGAGCGGTCTGGTGCGGGTGCGTGGCGTGAAATTATACATGGATGGCGCGCTCGGCTCCCGCGGCGCCGCGTTGTTAGCGCCCTACAGCGATCTTCCCAGCAGCAGCGGCTTGCTGGTGACGCCGGACAACGTGCTACGCGATTTCATGCGTCGAGCGCGCGCGGCGCACGCGCAGGTCGCGACGCACGCTATCGGCGATCGTGGTAACCGCATCGCGCTGGACGATTATCAGGCAACCTTCGCCGATGATCTTCCGGCGCTGCATGCGGCGCGGTGGCGGATCGAGCATGCGCAGGTGCTATCGCCGCAAGACTTGCCGCGGTTCGCACAGCTCGGCGTGGTTGCTTCGATGCAGGCGTCGCACGCAATCAGCGATCTCTACTTCGCGCCAGCGCGGCTTGGACAGGATCGGCTCGCGGGCGCCTACGCTTGGAATTCCTTGTTGCGTTCGGGCGCGATCATCGCTTCCGGCACGGACGCGCCCGTCGAGCGCGGCGATCCGCTGATTGAGTTTTATGCAGCGGCGTATCGCCATGACTTACAAGGTCATGCTGGACCCGACTGGCATCTGGACGAGGCGGTGACGCGCGAGCAAGCGCTGCGCGATATCACTTGGGGCTCAGCTTATTCGGCATTCGCGGAAAACGATCGCGGCACACTGGAGGTTGGCAAGCTGGCCGACATCAGCGTGTTCTCAGCTGATCTGATGCAGGCGCCATTCGCGGATATTCCAGCGGCGCACGCAGTGCTGACGATGGTCGGCGGTCGTATCGTGCATCAGCAAATCTGACGCGTGATCACCGCACGGCGATGAAAACGTCGAGGGCGCCTCGATTATCGCCATACGAGCCGCGCACATCGTTCATCGCAAGCAGCAAACGCCCGTTCGTTGGGCTCGCGACGCTGGACTTGGAACCGACCAGGAAAATGGCGCCATTGACGCGCCCAATGAGCGCGCCGAGCGGAGCGTCCTCGACCCATGTGCCCGAAATCGCGCCGCCGCCGCCCGGCCCGTAGGACGGCGCCGGCGGCGCGGCGTTTGACCATCGGCCTTCGCCGACGCGGAAATAGATCGTCTGCCCATCGCGCACATCGATACCGGTGTCGCACCACTCCGCTTGCGCGGGCACGCGAAGAAATTGCTGTACGCGTTCGCAGCTCGGAATTGTTGGCTGCGCGAGGATGACGGTTGCTGTGGGCGCGGGCGCCGGCGCGGCAGAATCCGCTGGCGGTGAGGCTGTCGTTGTTTCGACGGGCGGCGCGGCGCCTTGCTCGGGTGTGGCGAGCGTCGTCGTCATGGTTGCTGGCTCAGCCGGCGCGGGTGCTGTTGTCGCCGAGCTTGGCGTGGCGACGAGGGTCTGCACGTGAAACACCGCCCAGCCCGTCACTGCGACCGCGCCGGCCGAGGCGACAACCTGGAAGAAGAGAAGCGACCACGCCGCGCGCACAAAGCGTTTTGAATTGGACTTGGTCATGTTCGTCCCGTCGCGAGTGCGGTTTGCACGAGCCTCGTGAGCGTCAGCAAGAATGCCAAGCACGAGGCGCCGAACGCAGCGTTCGTTAGCAAGCCGTATAGTCTTGCATCGGGTCCGTTCGGTCCGAGCGAGAGCGTTAGCAGACTCGTGCCGAAGATGAGCGCGAGAGAAACCCAGCCGAGCGTCGCTGTCGAACCGAAGTCCTGCAGCGCCGGTCCCTCGAAGACGCGCTGGTCCACGGGTGGCTGGCGTCCGCCCGCTAAGCCGCGTATGGCGTCTACCAGTTGAGGGAAGGGCTGATCGGCGGGCTTGCCGCGCCAGTGGCGCAGATCGATCGTCTGCACAATGGTGAAGGGCAGTGGTGGTTTCACGCCGTCGAGGCGCGCTTGCACGAGCTTGTTGTCGTCGAGCGCTTCCGTCGCTTCGGCGCGAACCCAAAGTGAATTACGCGCGTCTTCGGACCAGAGCACGAGCACTGAACCAGCGTTGGCGATCTCTTGTTCGATCACTAGAGAAAAATCGGCGCCGGCCTGCAGGTGCTTGTCCCACCACAAGCTGAGGCCGCCGCTCTGCAAATGCTGAGAGACCGGCGTGACCTGACGCAGGTTGCTGTGAGCGTAGGAGATGAAGACGTCCGCCAAGCGTCCCCCGCAGTGTTGCGGGCAGTGGTACGCCTCATTGCGGATGCTGACAACAAGGACAGGAGCGTCGCGCGCGCCGCTCCTGTCTGTTGGCTTAGCGTAAGTCTGGCTACTCCGCGGCGTGCGCCATTGCTCCGGCCGGGGCAGCACGCGCGCCTTTGGGTAGCGCGAGCGCGAGCAGCGACGTGACGACCATGGTCGCCAACAACGTCACGACGATGACGGCGCCGGTTGGCAGGTCGAAGATCGACGAGGCGACGAGGCCGGAGACATAACCAACAACGCCGACGGCATAGCCGACGAAGAGGCGCAACGGCTCAGCGAAGCGCTTCGCCGCCAGCGCCGGTACGATCAGGCTCGCGAAGACGAGATAGATGCCGACGAGCTGCACAGATTGCGTCACGACCAGCGCGAACAGAATGTAGAAGCCGATCTGTCCGAGCCATTTGCGCACGGTGAACCATGCCAGCAGCGCTACCGCGTAGAGCGCGGCGATGGGGATCAATTGTTGCGGCTGTACCCAGAGGATTTGCCCGACGAGCAGGTCTTTCAAATGCTCGCCGCCTTGTGGGTTGTTGGCGAGGATCAGGAGTTCAACGCACGCGGCGACCACGAACAGCACGCCGATCAGCGCTTCTTGCACTTCCGGCCAGATCTTCTCTGTCCAGGTGAGCACCAGCGCACCGATCAATGCCGCGCCGACCGCCGCGGCCTGCACGCGCCAGCCTTCGGCTTCGAAGCCGAGCGCGCTCGCCGCGGTGACGCCCAATCCCGCGACCTGCGCGATGGCGAGATCGATGAACACGATGCCGCGGTTCAGCACTTGCTGGCCGAGCGGCACGTGCGTGGCCAGCACCAACATCCCCGCCAAGAAGGCGGGGAAGAGGATGCCGAATTCAAGGTTCTGCATGTTCATTGGCCAATTCCTGAAAGCAGCTTGGTGATGGTGTCATCGTAGAGCGTGAAGAGGTTGGTCGCTTGCGCGTCGCCGCCGACGGTGAAGGGTAGCGTGATCGCCGGGATGTGCGCGCGCTGGCTGATGAAGTCGCCGGAGCGCGGATCTTCGTAAGCGGCGCGGATGACAAAGCGCACCGGGCGTGTCTGCAGCGTTTGCAGCACTTGCGCGAGATAGCCGCTGGAGGCCGGAACGCCTGGGCGTGGCTCAAGTGGGATCACCTCGGTGATGCCAAGCCAGCTTTCCAGGTATGGCCAGGAATGGTGCTGCACGGCGATGGAGACGCCGCGCAACGGCGCAGCGCGCGTTTGCCAACGCACCATGGCCGCTGTCCAGCGATGTTCAAAGTCGGCCTGCCGCGCCGTGTACGTTGCTGCGTTCGTTGGATCGAGCGCCGCGAAGCGTTGCGCCAATGCGCGCGAGACTAAGAGGATGTTGCGCGGATCGGTTTGGATGTGCGGATTGCCGCCCGCGTGAATGTCGCCTTGTGAGCGATCGACGCTGGAGGGGCGTTCGACCAAGCGTACGGCGCTGGTGGCGTCGAAGGAGCCAGGTTGGCCCGGCGCGATGTGGTTGTTGCCGGATTGCTGAATGATCAGCGGCAGCCAACCCACTTCGAGTTCAGCGCCGGTGCACACCGAAATGTTGGCGGTGCGGGCGCGGGCGATAAGGCTCGGGCGGGCTTGCACTTGGTGCGGGTCCTGGCCGCCGCTGGTGGCGACATAGACGTTGGCTTTGTCTCCGCCGATTTCAGTGGAGAGTGCGCCCCATTCGGGTTCGCAGGCGAACACGTTGATGTTGGCGCTGGCGGGCGATGCGAACGCGGCGGCGCCAAACAGCGTCGCGGCGGCAATGAGAAGAGTTTTCATGTGCGAAAGTCCTTAGTAACGGTGCGCGCCGTGCGGCCCGTAGATGACGGTGTATTGAAGGGTGAGGATGTCGTTGTTTTCAGACGACGCTTCGTCGTGGCTGTACTGAAGCCGCAAGCGTCCGAATTCGCTGGTGTCGTATTCGAGCAGCGCCGTCAGATCGAGCGGATCGTGGCCGAGATCGTTGAGATCGGTGCTGGCGAGCAGCAGCGAGCCCGGATCGCCAGACTGCAAGCCTGACGCGCGCAGGCCCACGCTCCATTGCGGCATGAATTGGTAGACGCCTTGCAGGTACCAACCCGTGTGCGTCTGATCGAAATCGACGCCGTTGAACGTGCCGCTGTCGCGCCCGTAAAAATATTCGCCGGCGAGCGTGAGGTTGCGCACCAGCGGATTGCCGCCCGGGGCCCATTTGTAGACGGCTGTCAGGATGCCGAGATCAGTGTTGCCGTTGAAGACGCCGCCGTCGGCGTCGACACGGTCGACCGCTTGTGTGTGCAGGTAGGAGAGCCCCGCCAGATACGACGAGCTGTCGTTGATGTCCGAACCCGTGTGTACGAACGCGGAGTAGGCGCCGACGCCATTGTTGGCGCCGCCGGATGCGGGATAGGACTCACCACGGAACGCCTCCGCGCCAAACTCCAAGAACTGATCCGTCGGCGCCAGCCAACGCACCTGCACGCCATCGTCGCCGATCTGGTTGTTCAGGAAGGCGCGATAGGGAAGCGGCGCGTCCGAGAAGCTCCAGTCGTGCGCATGGCGCTCGTTGATGTAACCGATGCCGGACAAGAACCGGCCAGCTTTGAGGGTGAAGCCACCGGGCAAAGCTGTCGTGCGGATATACGCTTCTTCCAGGTTCACATTGTTTTGGTTGTCGAGAGAAAAGTCGAAGAATCCCGCCAGGAACGGATCGATGTTCGCGGCGAACGAGACTTCCGATTCACCGAGCGAGAAGCCACGCGTTGGATGCGCGATATCGCCTCCAGCTGAGAAACCGGAGATGCGTTCGTTGTCGCCGGTGTCGTGCTGGGCGGCGGTGAAAAGGCCGTTGAGCGCGACAGCGATGCCGGGATTGTAGAGATTTTGCGACGTTGGACCCGCGGCGCTTGGCGGCGCGGCGCCATAGGCGTCGTTGCTTGCAACAGTCGCAGGTGCGGATTGGTCTGCACTCGCGGTGTCGGTTGGCGCCGCGGATTGATCGGCGGGCGGCGCCGGTTGAACGCCTTCTGCAGCCTCGGCGCGCGCGAGGCGCGCTTCGAGGTCGGCGATGCGGCTTTCGTACTCCTGCCGCAGCGTGTCCATGTCGTGCCGCAGGGCGGTGATATCGTTTGTGCTTTGCGCCGGCGCCGCAGGTGCGGTTTGCGCATGTGCGTTTGGCGCCCCAAGCAGCGTGGCGGCCGCGAAGGCCCCCGCCGCGTAACGTGAGAAATGCACGTCGTCCTCCATCTGAACCAAGGCGATTCACACGCATTGCGCGGTGAGATCGCGTCGCGAAGCGCGCACGTGTGGCGTGCTTCAAGGCGAGTTGTGTTTGGCTAGATGGCTTGGGGTGGTGCGCGGCTCTGCCAGTTGTGCGAGCGCGCGGGCTCGATTGGCGTAGAGCGCGGGATCGGCGCGGAAGCGACGAAGTTGCGCTCAAACAGCGCAAGCGTCGGCGAAGCGGACAGCGCGAACGCGCCCGTTGTGGCGACGGCTTGGCAGATGACGCAGGCGCCTTGGGCGTCATGGCCAGGCTGCGTGACCTGTGCAATGAAGTGGGCGGTTTCCGCAGTGACCGGCGCGAAGACGCCGTCTATGTGCGGCTGAATGACGAGACACTGAATCGCCAGCGCCAACATGGCCAGCCACGCGCCGAGCATCGGAGCGCGCCGCGGTGCGGCCAAGGCGAGGGACTTCTGACCCGTCAAAGTGGCGTCATGCTATGGGTGGTCGGGGCTATTGTATAGCATTCGAGCCGCTCTAAGGGTCGGCCGCGGCCAAAATGCGACAGAGAGGCGAACCGGTACGGCGAGCGGTTAGCGCACCAGGTTGCGTGAGAACCCGTCCGGGCTCCAGCCTTCACTGCCGACACCGTGGTGCACTATGAAGAGCCCATTCGGATCGTAGCGCCGCTTGGCGCGCGCCAGGCGCTCATAGTTCGAGCCCCAAAATGCTTCGCGCCAGTCACGATTGAAATAGTCGCTTTCCGAAACGTAAGAGCCGCCATGCGGCGCGACTGTGCGGATCGCGGCCGCTGCTTGTGCAACCGCCGCGGCGTTCGCGCGCGCTTGGTGGTCGTCATAGAGATGACCGGGCACGTGCAAGTAAGGCGGCGGCCCGCCGGTCGCCACGATCGCTAGACCAAAAGCATCGAGCGAGTCTGGATTCATCGCGGTGTTGCGCGAACGCGCGAGTGCGTCGTCCGAGCCGCCTGCCAGGCCTTTGTTGAAATGGATGCCGACGCTCATGGAGCGGCTGGCGTTGAACAGCGCCTGCACCAACTGATCACGCGCTCCGCCTTGCAGAAGCGACTGCGGCAGCCAGATCGAGTCGTAGGCATGGATGAACATGCTGACTTGGTCGCCGTCGCCGCTCCACCACGCATTGTGGGATGCAACGCCGGGGCGCGGGTCGAACTGCATTGAGTGGGTGTTGGCGCGATGAAATTCGGTGTCCCACCAACGGCGCGCAGCGCCGGCGCCGATATCAATTTCATCGGTGATGGTGAAGTCCTGCGGCGAAGCAGCGACCCAAGCCAGGAACGGCGCCCAAAGCTGTCGCGATTCCGCTTCGTTTAAGCCTTGGCTCACGAGAGAGAATTCGAGCGTGTTATCGCCGTGCACGTGCACTTGCTCGCCCCAATGCGGGTTGAACAGGTTTTGCCGGTAGAAATCGAAGAATTGGGCGAGCAAATGCTGAAACGCGGCGTCAGAGTTGGCTTTGATCTTGCCGAACGTCCACCCAAAGTTTTCCGGCAAATCGTGCGAGCGCACGGTCACCCGCGTGACGACGCCGAAGGTGCCGCCGCCGCCGCCTTTGACGGCCCAGAAGAGATCTGGGTGCCGTCGTTCACTACAGAGCCGTACGCCGCCATCGGCGCACACCACTTCCGCTTCCAAGAGATTGCATGCAGCAGTGCCGAAGTGCTTCGAGAGCGAGCCGAAGCCGCCGCTCTGAATATGGCCTGCTACTCCCACAGTCGTGCAACCGCCGCCTTGTACGTAGCGTCCACCTTGTGTGGTGACCACATCGTAGGCGTCCATCCACAATGCGCCGGCTTCAATGGTCACCGCGGGTCCGTGATAGCCGCCGCCGGCAGGTGTGAAGTTGTCATGCATGCGCACGCGCCGCATCGCGTGCGTCCAGATCAGCAATGAGTCCGGCGCGTTCGAGGTGCCTTGATACGAATGGCCGCCGCCTTTCACGGCAACGCGCAGCTTGTGGCGGCGCGCGAAGTTGATGGCCGCGACAACATCGGAGGTGTTTCGCGCTGCAACCGCATAGGGGCTCACAGCGGGCTGCCAGGCATCGAGCCAGCCGGACACCTGCGTGCCGCCAGCTTGATCGCCGATGTAAAACGGATTGCGCAGATACGGCAGCACGCTCGTGCAACTTGGGCTCGCGAGATCGGCGCTGCACGTGCCGTAAAGTGAGGTTGGCCTGACGAGATGTCCGCCAACCAAGTGCTCAAGTTCACGCCATTGCTGGCGCGTAGGCCATGCGGCGTCTCCGGGGCGGACACGGCGCAGCGGTGTGATCTCAGCAGCGTCAACTTCGCCGCTCAGCAGCGAAGCGGCGGCCAGTCCGAGCAGCAGGTCGCGTCTGCGCATCACGTCCCTCCGAGGCACCCTCATAGCGGAAATCCGGCGGGACGCGATGGGGCTCGCCTGCGGCGGTTCCGCTGCGGCCACGGAAACTTTGACTCTTGGCCGCCGCCGCCCACAAATCGGTGCGGCTTGAGAACCGGAGGGGACAGATGCGAACTTGGCTCATTGCAGCGGCCGCCGCGCTTGCCGCATGCACGACGACGGCGTCCGCGCCGCATATCGACACCGCGGCCGTACCCGCGTTCTCGCATCCCTCGCTTTCGGCGGAGTCCTTGGTGGGGCACGTCAACGTGCTGGCTTCGGATGAATTCGAAGGCCGTGCGCCGGGCACGCATGGCGAGCAACTCACACTCGCGTACATTCAGCGCGCTTACACCGCGATCGGACTGCAACCAGGCGCTACCGCTGCCGACGGTTCGCGCACATTCCTGCAGGAAGTGCCTCTGACCGGCGCGCTGGTCGACAACTCACCGAGCTTCAACGTCGCGGGTTCAGATGGCTCGCGCGCCTATACGTTCGGCAATCAGTTCGTTGGCTGGACCAAGCGCGTTGAAGAGAACACGGCGATCGTCAACGCGCCGCTGGTGTTCGTCGGCTACGGCATTGTCGCGCCCGAGCATCATTGGAACGATTACGCCGGCATCGACATGCATGGCAAAATCGCTGTCATTCTGATCAACGACCCGGACTTCGAAACCGGCGACGACCGCGGCTTCGGCGGCCGCGCCATGACTTACTACGGACGCTGGACCTACAAGTACGAAGAAGCCGCGCGCCAAGGCGCGGTGGGCGCGATTATTATCCACGAAACTGCGTCAGCAGCGTATCCGTGGTCGGTGGTGCAATCCTCGAACACCACGCAACAATTCGATGTCGTGCACGACGATAGCGGCATGAGCCGCGTGCTAGTCGAAGGTTGGGTCACCAACGATGTCGGCCGCGAGATTTTGCATCGCGCCGGTCAGGACTACGACGCGCTGAAGCATCGTGCGCAAACGCCTGGTTTCACGCCGGTAGCGTTGGGCTCACTGCGCGGCTCGGTGATGCTGCACACGCAAATCCAGCACACGCGTTCCTACAACGTGGTGGGCGTGCTGCCGGGTACGCAGGCGCCGAGTGAAGCGGTGATCTACACCGCGCACTGGGATCACTTGGGCCGCTGTAATCCGGTCAACGGAGACAACATCTGCAACGGCGCTCTCGACAACGCGACGGGTGTTTCAGGTTTGATCGAGCTGGCGCGGCACTACGTCGAGCATGGGGCAGGCCGGCGCTCTGTGGCGTTCATATCCGTAACCGGCGAGGAGAAGGGGCTTTTGGGATCGCGCTACTACGCCGATCACCCGACATTCACGCCGGGCAACATCGTCGCCAACATCAACATGGATGGTTTAAGCATCTATGGTCCCGCGCGCGATCTCACCATCATCGGCATCGGCAAATCGGAGATGGACGATCTCGCCACGGCAGCTGCGCAAGCGCAGGGCCGGCGCATACGGCCTGATCCCTTCCCAGAGCGCGGCAGCTTCTTCCGTTCGGATCAATTCAACTTTGCGCGCATCGGCGTGCCAGTGCTTTACACCGGCTCGGGGATTGATCTCGTCAATGGCGGCGAAGCGCGCGGGACGGCGCTGGTGAATGACTATGTGGCGCACCGTTATCACTCGCCGCAGGATCAAGTATCTCCCGATTGGGACATGAGCGGCGCGACGCAGGATCTCACTGTGCTCTACAACGTGGGGCGCGGATTGGCGGATGGATCGTCGTGGCCGGCGTGGCGACCGGATGCGGAATTCCGCGCCGCGCGCCAAGCGACGCATCCTTCGCCCTAAAGTGCCCAGAGCACTTCGGGCGGACGCTCCGGTCGCGCAAACAACGCCGCGACTGGGGCGTCCTCTATCTTCTGGCTGAGCGCGGTTTCGAGACGCTCGCGCTTATCTTGACCGGTGATCAGCAGCAGCACGCTGTCGGCGCGACCGAGTGCGGCGCGCGTCAACGTCAGCCGATCGGCAGCGCCTGCGGCTTGCGTTGCGCGCACCGCGACCACCGAGCGCGGAGTGTTCGGATCGAGTGCAGCAGCCAAGCCGTCGCCGCCAGGAAACCAAGACGCTGTGTGCCCGTCGGCCCCCATGCCCATAAGCGCAATGTCGATGTGAATTGCACCATAGGTCGTGTTCGCCGGATCGGCAGAGCTTGAGCCCGCGTACATCGGCAGCACCTGCGCACCCGCGCCGATTGCCAGGCTGAGCGTGCGCCTGATCAAGCCTTCGTTAGAGGCGGGATCGCTTGCAGGCACGCAGCGCTCGTCGACCAGAGCAAACCTGACTTTCGGCCAATCGAGCGGAAGCGCCGCCAAGTGCTCGTAGGCCGGGCCGGGCGTCGAGCCACCTGAGAGTGCGGCGCAAGCCTCGCCGCGGAGGTCCAGGCCTGCTTTGAGCGCTGCTCCCATCCGCTCGGCCGCCAGCTTCATCAGCGCGGCGCGGTCGGACAGAAACGTCTCGATCACTTCTTGTCCGCGAGCGCGGTCCGCAGCGTATCGGCCGCCTTGGAGCCCAATTCCTCGTGCGCCAAGGCAAACGCCGCCGTGGCGCGCAGATAGCCGAGCTTGTCGCCGCAATCGTAGGTGCGGCCCTCATATTCGAGGGCGTGGAAGCTCTGGCTCTGCATCAGCCGCGCCATGGCGTCGGTGAGTTGGATTTCGCCGCCGGCGCCCGCCTGCTGCGAGGCGAGCAGGTCGAAGATTTCCGGCTGCAGCAAGTAGCGGCCGCTGATGAAGAGGTTAGAGGGCGCGGCTTCGCGTTTCGGCTTCTCAACCATGCCCTTCATCTTCAGCAAACGCCCGTCACGGCTTTCGGGATCGATGACGCCGTATTGTTCGGGCGTATCGGTCGGTTCGACGGCGATGACATTGCCGCCGACCTTTTCGTAGGCGCTCTTCATCTGCGCCAAGCATGATGGCTTTGCCATCATCAGCATGTCGGGCAGCATCACCGCGAACGGCTCGTCGCCGATGAGATCGCGTGCACACCACACAGCGTGGCCCAGGCCCAGCGGCGATTGCTGGCGCACAAAGCTCATTGAGCCGGCCGGCCGCAGATCGCTTTCTAGTTCCTGAAGAAGACCGGTCTTGCCCTTCAAGCGAAGAGAATCTTCAAGTTCGTAAGCGCGATCGAAATAATCTTCGATCGCCGACTTGTTGCGCCCGGTAACGAAGACGATGTGTTCGATCCCAGCCGCTAACGCCTCGTCCACCACGTATTGAATGGCTGGCCGATCAAACACCGGGAGCATTTCTTTAGGGATTGCCTTGGTCGCAGGCAGCACCCGGGTGCCGAGGCCAGCCACCGGCAGAACTGCTTTCCGTAGCGGTTTGGTACTCATGAGAACGCTATCCGTGGTGGCCACATTACTGCGCCGCAACATAAGTCGCGGGTCGCGACGTTAGACCGCAAGGCTAATGAAACCGCAACAGCAACTGAACGCCGAATTCGCCTTGAATTCAGCTTTTTCCGCTACGATCTGAGCCAAGCTGCAGAAGACAGCGGGTATGGTGTCGAGCCGGTGACGTCCGTCACGGCGAAAATCTCTTCGGCGCCGCAAAGTAGCAATTGCAACAAGGGCCACTGTTTGTTAACAGGCGCCCGCCGCGAAGAGGAATACCCACAATGTCGCCCGCCGACGCCAAATTGAACGCAACCGTCCGTACAGTCACCGGCAGCTTCTTGGCTGGCGTTGCTGCGATGGTCATGCTTGGCCTCGTCGCGCCAGTCGCGGTGAAGGGCGGCCTCTCGATCCGCGACGCGTGGGCGGCTACTTCCGAGCACAACGGCCCCGCGGTTGAGCCGATCAACGTTGCGCAGGTGCGCGCGCAGATCGCGCAAGCGCAGCGCTCGATGGAAGCGGCTCGCCAATCGAGCCAAGCCAGCATCGACCGCCTCGACCGCCTAGCCGGCCGCTAACGTTGGAGCGCGGGCGCCCTGGCCCGCCTAGCCGAAAGTACCGGGGATATGCGCGGCAGGGGCCGCGCGCTCCGGCCTTCGAGTCCCTACAGGATCGATTGCCCAGTCGCGCGCCAATCCTTGGCGAAGCCTTCCAAGCCCGCGTCGGTCAGATGGTGCTTGTAGAGCGCCTTGAAGATGGCAGGGGGCAGAGTGGCAACGTCAGCGCCCGCCAACGCTGCGTCCCGCACGTGCAATGTGGTGCGGATTGAAGCAGCCAGAATCTGCGTCTTGTAGCCGTAATTGTCGTAGATCGCCCGGATCTCCCGGATCAGCTCCATGCCGTCCTGACCGCCGTCATCGAGGCGACCGAGGAAGGGCGAGATGAAGGTCGCGCCGCACTTTGCGGCCAGCAGCGCCTGCACGGCTGAGAAGCACAGCGTCACGTTGACCGGGTGGCCTTCTTTGCTGAGCGTGGCGCAGGCCCTGAGCCCATCCGGCGTCAGCGGCACTTTCACGGTAATGTTAGGCGCAATAGTCCGGAGCTTGCGGCCCTCGGCCAGCATGGTCTCGTAGTCTGAGGCCACCACTTCGGCGCTGATCGGGCCGGGGATGGCCGCGCAAATGGCTTTTAGGCCATCAAAGATGTTGCCGCCGGCCTTAGCCACCAAGGATGGATTGGTGGTGACGCCGTCGATCAGCCCCGTTTGCGCCAGGGCTTGCAGTTCCTTCACGTCAGCGCTGTCGATGAAAATCTTCATTTCAGTTCGCTTCCAATATTCCCGCCACCGCGTTCCGCTGTTAGCGACCCCGGCATGCCGGGCCAAGCGCGCGAATCGCCGCTAAAGAACAGCGTGGACAGGAAATAGATATGGCAAAAGCTCAATCCGTCGATGGCGTCGATGCTCGCACCATGGCCAACGCGGTCCGTGCGCTGGCGATGGACGCGGTCGAGAAGGCCAAGTCGGGTCACCCCGGCATGCCTATGGGGATGGCCGACGCCGCCACAGTCCTGTTCTCGCAGTTTCTAAAGTTCGATCCGAGCCAACCGAAATGGCACGATCGCGACCGCTTCGTGCTCTCAGCTGGCCACGGCTCGATGCTGCTCTACGCGCTGCTACATCTCACCGGCTACGAGGACATGACGCTTGAGGAAATCAAGCGCTTCCGTCAGCTGCATTCGAAAACGCCAGGCCACCCGGAGTACGGCTTCGCTGAAGGCGTCGAGACTACCACAGGACCGCTGGGGCAGGGCATCGCAAATGCGGTGGGCATGGCGATGGCGGAAGCGCATCTGAATGCGCGCTTTGGCGACGATCTCGTCAACCACCGTACTTGGTGCATCTGCGGCGACGGTTGCTTGATGGAAGGCATCAGTCAGGAAGCCATCGCTTTGGCCGGGCGCCAGAAGCTGAGCAAGCTCACACTGCTTTGGGATGACAACTCGATCTCGATCGATGGGGCGGTCGCGCTGTCGGACAACACCGATCAGCGCGCGCGCTTCGCCGCCAGCGGCTGGAACGTGCTCGCTTGCGATGGCTTGGATGGTGACGATGTTGCGCGTGTCTTGGAGGCGGCGACTAAATCCGATCGACCAACCTTTATCGACTGCAAGACAGTGATCGGTTTCGGCGCGCCGAAGAAAGAAGGCACCGCGCACGCGCACGGCGAACCGCTCGGCGCCGAGGAACTGGCGGCTGCAAAGAAGGCGCTGAACTGGCCCTACGGACCGTTCGAAGTGCCGGACAACATTCGTGCCGCGTGGCTCAAGGTCGGCGAACGCGGCGCCTCCCCACGCGAGGCGTGGCAATCGCGGCTGGCGCTCTCGTCGAGCAAAAAGGAATTCGACCAGGCGATGAGCAAGCTCAACGCCGAACCGGCGATTGCCGCGCTCGCCATGCACGCGCGCAAGATGGCGGCGGAGAAGCCTGCGCTGGCGACAAGAGCGTCTTCCGGCGCGGCGATCGATGCAATGTTTGGCGTGTGCCCGGAATTGTGGGGCGGCTCAGCCGATCTCACGGGGTCCAACAATACTAAGCCAAAAACTGGCGCGGACGATTTCACGCCCGAGAACCGTTTGGGCCGCTACATCCGCTATGGCATTCGCGAGCAAGGCATGTGCGCGGCTATGAGCGGCATGGCTCTGCACGGTGGCGTCATCCCCTACGGCGGCACATTTCTTTGCTTTTCCGACTACGCGCGCCCCGCCATTCGCTTGGCGTCGCTGATGGGCGTGCGTTCGATCTACGTGATGACACACGATTCCATCGGCCTTGGCGAAGACGGCCCGACGCACCAGCCTGTCGAGCACCTCGCGGCGCTGCGCGCCATTCCGCACCTCTATGTGATGCGCCCGTGCGATGCGGTTGAATCTGCCGAATGCTGGCAGATCGCCATCGCTCGCCACGATGGGCCGAGCTTGTTGGCGCTGTCGCGCCAAGCCGTGCCGGGTCTGCGCGGCGACGCCAGCGAAAACCTGAGCGCCAAGGGCGCCTACGAGCTGATGAAGGCGGAAGGCGGCGCTTCGCGGGTAGCGATCTATTCGACTGGCACCGAAGTCTCGCTCGCGGTGAAGGCGCGCGAGATGCTGCAAACGCAGGGCATCCCTACGCGCGTGATCTCTGCGCCGTGCTTTGAACTCTTCGACCTACAGAGTGACGCCTACCAGGACGATATCTGCGGAGACGACGATGAAGTCCGTATCGGTGTCGAGGCGGCGATCGGGCAGGGCTGGATGGAAGCCTTCGGCCTGCATGCCTTCATCGGCATGACCAGTTTCGGCGCTTCAGCGCCGGCCAAAGACGTCTATGAAAACTTCGGCATCACGGCTGAGGCGGTCGTTGATGTGGCCAAGGATTTGCTAGGCTAGCTTTCGCGCTTCGCTTGCTCGCGCAACTTCTTGACGTCCTGCGCGCGCTGGCGCGGAAGGATGATCACCGCATCCGGAGTCGCGACCACAATCAAGTCATGGACGCCTGCGGCATAAATTGCCACGCCTTCGCTACGCAGCAGATTATTAGAACCATCGATCACGATGCTCTGGCCGTGGCGGACGTTGCCCTTTTCGTCTTGCTCTGAGAGCCGCCACATCTCGTCCCACGAGCCAACGTCGGCCCAGCCAATGTCGCATGGCGCGACCGCCGCGCGCTTGGTCTTTTCCATCACCGCAATGTCGAGCGGTTGTGATGGCACACGGCTGAACGCATCGGCGTCGATGTGAATTTCGACGCCGCGCCGCTCGGCGGCTTCGAGCGCAGCAAGCGCTGCGTCGCGGATATCCGCGGCGGCGGAAAATTCCTCCAGCATCACGTGCGGATCGAACAGGAAAATGCCCGCATTCCAAGAATAACCGCCCTCGTTGAGATAGCTCTGAGCGACGACCGCGCTGGGTTTCTCGCGGAAGGTGTCTATGGCGAAAACGCCCTCGGAAAGTTTAGCGCCACCCTTGATGTAGCCATAGCCCGTGGCAGGGCGGTCCGGTGTAATGCCGAACGTCACAATTCGTTCGCGCGCCACGTGCGCGGCGCGGGCGATCGCTGTCTGAAACGCCTCCGGCTTTGTTATCAGATGATCGGCGGGCAAAAGCAGAACCAGCGCGCCGGGTTCGATCTGTTGCGCCAGCGCCGCCGCAATGGCGCCAACGGCAGCGGTGTTCCGTGGCACGGGTTCGAGCACCACAGCCGAAGCCGCCACGCCGTTGGCCGCAAGCTCGCTTTCCACCAGGCCGGCGTGCGCGGCGTTGCTCAGCACGATCGGCGCGACAAAGGACAAATCGCCGATATCGCCACGGACGCGGCTGATCGTCTCGGCGAACATCGTGCCGGAACCGCCAAGCTTATGGAATTGTTTCGGCTTGGCTTCCGTCGACAGCGGCCAGAGACGCGTGCCGGCGCCGCCGGACATAATGGCAGGGATGATTCTGTGCGTCATCGCGTGATCAGTTTTCCCCGCCTGCTTGCGTCGTGAAAGCTAAACTTGCAAGGCAGGGAATGATGGTGCTCGATTTCAGTTCCGTTTGGCGCCGCCCCTCATGACAGAAATCCCGTTTGCACGCGTTCGGCACTGGATGTTTGAGGAAGCGCTGCCGTTTTGGGCTGAGCACGGGATTGACCGTGAGTTTGGCGGTTTCCTCGAAGAGCTGACTTTTGACGGCCAGCCGACAAGCGTCGACTTCAAACGCGTACGCGTCACCTGCCGTCAGCTCTACGCCTTCTCACACGCGGCGATCTTGGGATGGACCGAAGGCACGGCGCTTTCTGATCGTGCTTACGAGTATCTGCTGGCCAAAGCGCGCACGCCGGATGGCGGTTTCGTTCGCCTGCTAACGCGACAAGGCGAGGTCAAGGACCCGACGCCTGACCTGTACGACATTGCTTTTGCGCTGTTCGGGCTGAGCTGGCGCTATCGGCTCACCAAAGATGCCGACGCGTTACGGGTCGCGCACGAAACGCTGGACTACGTGCAGGACAAGATGCGCGCGCCGAATGGCGGGTTCTTGCCGTGGCTGCCGCCAACGGGACCGCGGTTACAGAACCCGCACATGCACTTGATCGAGGCGAGCTTGTCGCTCTTCGACTCAACCGGCGAAGCGCGGTTTCTTGATCAAGCGCGCGAGGTGGCGGGTCTCTTCAAAGACAAGTTCTTTGACCGTCACACCTTGGGCGAACGCTTTGGCGACGATTGGCGGCGTATTTCCGGCGAGGAAGGACGCGTGCTGGAGCCTGGGCACCATTTCGAATGGGCGTGGATCTTGGCGCAGTTTCAGCGCGTCACTGGCGAAGATATGACCAAGCCGATGCGGGCGCTGATCGCTTTTGGCGAGCGCGGCGTCGATCCAAACTCGCACGCCGCGATTGATGCGATCCGCGATGATGGCGCGCCGATTGAGCTGACATCGCGGAGCTGGCCGAACACGGAGCGTATCAAGGCGCATCTGGCGTTGTTTGAATTAACTGGCGCCGATCCGAGCGTGCCGGTGAATGAGACGCTGGGTCTCTTGTTCAGTCGCTATCTGGCCGTTGAACCGCGTGGCTTGTGGATGGATCAGTTCGACGGCGAAGGCCGGCCGATCGCTAAGGCGGTGCCGGCCTCGATCCTCTACCATCTGTTCTTGTGTTTCTCGGAAGTACTGCGGCTCGAACCGAAGCTCGCCGCTCAGACGCGATAAAAATCGCGGTACCATGCAACGAAACGCTCGATGCCGGTCTCGATCGGCGTGCGTGGCGCGAAATCCACGGCGCGCGCCAAGTCGTCAACGTCGGCGTAGGTCGCGAGCACGTCGCCCGGCTGCATCGGGGCCATGCGCTTGATGGCTTTCTTGCCGATCTTTTCTTCCAGCACTTCGATCAGCCGCATCAGTTTCACCGGCGAATGGTTGCCAATGTTGAAGATGCGATAGGGCGCGCTGGAGCCCGCCGGGTCTGGATCATCGCCAGTCCATTGTGGGTCCGGCGCCGCTGGCCTATCGCCAACGCGCACCACCGCTTCGACGATGTCGTCGATGTACGTGAAATCGCGCTGCATCTCGCCGTTGTTGAACACGTCGATCGGCTCGCCCGCGATGATCGATTTCGTGAACGAGAACACGGCCATGTCGGGGCGGCCCCAGGGACCATAGACGGTGAAGAAGCGCAGACCGGTTGTCGGAATGCGGAAGAGGTGGCTGTAGCTATGCGCCAGCAGCTCGTCGGCCTTCTTGGTCGCGGCGTAGAGGCTGACGGGATGATCGACGTTCTGATGCACAGAAAACGGCATCGCCGTCACCGCGCCGTACACTGAACTAGATGACGCAAACACCAAGTGCTTCACATCGTTGTGGCGGCACGCTTCGAGGATGTTCACGAAGCCCTGGATGTTCGACTTCACGTACGCTTGCGGGTTGATCAGCGAGTAACGCACGCCTGGCTGCGCGGCCATGTTGAACACAAGCTCGAAGCGGTGCTTGTAGAACAGTGCACGCAGGCCCGCATCGTCGGCGATATCGAGCTCTTCGAAAGAAAACCCATTGCGCCCACGCAATTTCTCGAGCCGTGCGCGCTTCAGGCCAACATCGTAATAATCGCTGAGATTGTCGATGCCGACGACTTGGCGGCCCTCATCGAGCAGGCGCGCTGCAAGGTGATAGCCGATAAATCCGGCTGCTCCAGTGACGAGGACGGGCGCCATTCCTGCTCAGTGTCAGCCCACGGTGGGCGCAGGCTGCGTAGAAGCGGTGCGCGGCGAAATCAACCGCTCAAGCCTTGGAGGCGGGATTTCCGGGCGTAGAGCAGGCGACCAGCGCCGCCGCAAGCAACATCGCCGCGTCCCACCATTCTTGCCATAGGCCGTAGCTGAGATTGGCGATGACCCCAAGCGAAGCGATCGTCGCCGCCGCCGCCGCCGCTGCAACGCGATCACCGCCGAAACGCTGGGACAATGACCATCCGCCCACGAGCAACACTGCCGCCGCCAGCATTGCTCCCACCGCGCCTTGTTCAAACCAGATTTGCATACTGCCGCTGTGTGGGTGTAGCGGGATGGCGGCGACAGAGTAATCAGGGCGCACCGGCAACAATTGCGGGGCGGTGCGCGAGGCGTCGAGGCCGTGCCCGAACCAGAAATTTTCCGGAATCCGTCCCGCGACGTAGCGCCAGATCACAACCCGCGCTGCGCCGCTCGTCTGTAGCAAGTCAACAATGCGCTGATCGCTGAAGAGAAGCGGCGTAACGAAGGGCGCCGCCAACACCCATGCCGCAAGCCCGCCGCTTACCCCGAGCACCGCGAGACGCGGCGCGATCAGCGCCCCCGCAAATGCGGTCAAGCCAACGCCAAACGCTACGGCGTTGGAGATTTCGTTGAACTGCAAGGAGATCACGCCGCCAAGTATGAGCATGGCGGCCGCGCCAATCGTGCGCGGCCATGACCGCTTGCCCCAGGCCACGAGCCCCGCCGCGACAGCCCAAGTCATGCCCACCAGCACACTGGTGGCTCTACCAGTGGTACGGTCTAGGGTGCCTATGTCCAAATCGGGATGATGGGCGTGATTGAGCGGCCGGCCCCAGAGCGCCTCAGCGCCGAGCAGAGCGCCAAGGACGACGAACGCGGCCGTCGCCGCAGAGATGGTCAAACGCCGGCTAACTAGGTCGCGCGATGCGGCGCCCGCGAACAATAGGCCGCCCGCCAAGGTGAGCCAAAGTTTCGGCGCTTGGATGTGGTCCGGATAGATTGACCATAGAGCGGAGGCGGTCACCCAAGCCGCGAAGGTGAGCAAAAGCAGCAGCGGCAGCGGCCTCTTTTCAACGACTTGCCGCAATAGCGAGAGCCGCGCCGAGAGAAAGCCCGCCACGCTGACGAAGGAAGCTACCCCCAGAATTGCGACGGTGCAGAGCCAGGGCAACAGCACGAAGAAGAGGGAACGCGCTACCACGCCCAGATCGAACCGCAGCTTCATTCGCCTTGTGCTCCCTTGCGAGGCAGCGTTCTCACGTCCCCAAAGCGTAGGCAACATTTCAGCATCGTCACCACGGAAAGGGCTCTTAGTGCTTGGCGCCGCTGAAAATTTAGGCTTTGTTTGCGGCTCGCCTTGTACAGGGGTGCGAGGGTGCGGACATGCGCCCTGCAAGCGAGCGCGGCGGAGCGTACAATGTCGGAACTGCCAGAATATGCGCGTGAGGTCCGCGACACGGTCATAAAATCGGGCCTGACTGGCGTCGCCATCACAGTGCTGGCCGCTACGGCTTTTTCGCCGGCAGGCTTCGGCGGCATCATTGGCACCAGCGTTGCGTCGGGTTTGGGCCTCGATCACACGGCGCGCGCGAGCGAAGATCCATACGCGCATCTGCCGCCGTTTCCGTCGCCCCTGACTCAAACTGAACTCACTGACATTCGTGGCGAACTCGCGCGTACGGCGGCCTCGCTGGAAATCACGCGCGCCGCAACCGAGGACAAAATCGATTACGTCCGCACCATCGCCGAGCATCAGGGCCTAAGCGCCTCAATGCCGGCGATGCATCACGCCTTGCTTTCAGCGACGCGAGTTTCGTCTGCGCCGGTTATGGCGACTGCGCTGAACACAGCGACCGTGCCCCTATCGAACGTGGCGACGGTGGCCGCTCCGGTGCACACCGATGGCAATGCACAGCTCGCGGCCCTTCTGCTGGCGCACGAGCGCCTCTAACTTCATTTTCAAGTGTGCGAAGCACGCATGACTGAGCGCGCTTGCTTCCGTAGGGAAGCGGCGTGAGCGCCAGTCTCATCATCGTCACTTACAAAACTGGAAGCGTGCTGGGCGATTGCCTTGAAGCCGCCGGCCACGCGGGCGGCGTTGGAGATATTGTCGTCGTCGATAATGGCAATCCAGCGCGCGAAACTGAGGTCATTGACGCCTTCGCCGCTCAAAACACCCGCGTCCGCGTTCTGCGCGGGCACGGCAATGTCGGATTTGCCAAGGCCTGCAACTTGGGTGCTGTGCAAGCGCGGGGCGATCCTCTCGTTTTCGTCAATCCAGACGTTGTTTTGAACTCGGACGCGATTGCCCGCATCACTGCGGCGCTGGAGGTCGCGCCGCCCCCCGCCGTCGTCGGCGGCGACCTCCGCGATGTCGAAGGCCGGCCGGAACGGGGCTCCCGCCGTGAGCGCCTGACGACATGGCGGGCGTTCGTGTCCGTCACTCGTCTCTCGCGGTTTGAGAGTTGGGCGCCGCTCTTGCGCGACTTCAACCGCCACGCCGATCCGCTACCGCGCGAAGCTGTGCGAGTGAATTGCATTAGCGGCGCCCTGTTGGCGATCCGCAAGGCCGACTTCGAGGCCCTTGGCGGATTTGATGAAGGCTACTTCCTGCACGTCGACGACGTGGATCTTTGTCGCCGCGCCGAGCAGCGCGGTTGGCCGGTCGTGTTCTTGCCTGGTCCACACGGCGTCCATCGCCGCTCTTCGAGCGAGATTGATCCGCGCGTTGTCTCCGCACACAAAGCGCGCTCGATGGCCCGCTACTTCCATAAGTTTGGAGGCAATCCGATTGAGCGCGGCCTCGCCGGCTTGGTCGGCGCCGTGCTCTCGCTCACTTCGCCGCGATCCTGAAGATCACCGGCTTGCGCCCGAAGAACACAAACGGGCTCCACGCCAATCGCCGGGCGATGGCGGCCGTGCTGGTTTTGCGGCTTCGGCGCAGCTCTTGGCGGCTGCGCCATATTGGACCAACGCCGGCGATGCCGGTGAAGAAGCCGCGCCATGCCGCTAAGCCGCCGCCCGTGAACGCCGCAGCCGTGCAAGCAGCGCCGCTGAGCGCGAAGTGCACCGGCAGCAACGGCCAAAATAGCGGCGCCGGCATGCATTTCACGAAGGTCCAAAACCGGTTGCGCGCGCCGTGAAAGCGCGCAAAGGCGGAGCGTCCGCCCGTCGATCCGCCGCCCACATGATGCACGATAGCATCCGGCGATTGCAGTACGATGTGCCCCTGCAGCCGCAGCCGGAAGCACAAGTCGACGTCCTCGAAGAAGCAGAAGTAGCGCTCGTCGAAGCCGCCAATCGCCTCGAACGTCTCGCGCCGGATCAGTAAGGCTGCGCCGCAAGCTGCAAAGCTTTCGCCCAGCGGGGGCGGCGCTCGGCGCGGTCGACCGAAATTCGATCGATAGGCGATGCCACTCGCGTGCAGCACATCGCCGGTCCCGTCAAACACGCCGTCGACGTCAGCGCGAACTTGCGTTGAACCGATCGCCGCGGCCTGCGGATATCTCTCTCCCAGTGCCAACAGCTCGCCGAGCCAGGAGGGCTCCGGGAACGCGTCAGGGTTCAAAAGCACCAGGTACGGCGTATCGGCCCCTTGCGCCGCGCGATTGTTGCCGGCGGCGAAACCGAGATTTTCTTCGCTCTGAATGAGGCGCGCGCCCGCCGGTAAACTTCCGGATTTAGGCCGCTCCTCAATACGGGAAGCGTTGTCGAGAACCACGAGCTTCCAGCGTGTTTCAGTCTGCGCCTTAAGCGCCGCCGTCCACCGCGGCAGCCAACGCGCGGCGTTGTGCGTAACCATAATGATCGTCGCGAGCGCATCAGGCACGCGGTTGCGTACCTGCTCAGACCAAGCTGTTCAATCGGTGAGCGCCGGCTCGACTTTTTTCAACCGGGGCTCTACCAAATGGAAGCGTGATTTGCGCGCGTGCAGGCCGCGAGCCGGGAATGGGTGCGAGCAAGTCTGCCTTCCGTTTTACCGCCGTGCGCCCCGAACTGCCGCCGATAGAAGCATGGCGCGGATACGCCGAAGAGGCGTATTGCGCAAACTGGTTCAGCAATTTCGGCGCACTGTCCCGGCGCCTGGAGCATGTCTTAGCCGAGCGCTGGGGTTTCGAAGCGACAGGCTGCGTCGTCGCTTCTAGCGCCACCGCGGGCCTGGCGGGGCCGCTGATCGCGCGTGGCATCGAAGGCCCAGTCCTGATTCCAGCCTTCACTTTTCCGGCGACCCTGTCGGCGGTGAAAATGGCGGGCGCACAGCCGGTGCTCATGGATGTTTCGCCGGACACTTGGCGTGTGTCGCCGGAAACCCTCGAGGCGGCTTTCATGACGACCGGTGCGCGCGCCGCAATCTTGCTGTGTCCATTCGGATTGAGAACCGATTTCGCTGCACATATGGCCGTTGCACAGGCTCATAATGCGACGCTGGTGATTGATGACGCCGCGGGCATCGGCGTTGCGCGCGCCAATGTCGAGACCTCACCGGATGTGTTTGAGGTCTATTCGATGCACGCCACTAAGCCGTTTGGTATTGGCGAGGGTGGCGCAATATTCGCAAACAAAAGCAACGAACCGGCACTCCGCAGTGCTCTCAACTTCGGTCTATTAAATGGCCGTGCAAGTCTGCCGTGGGGCATCAATGGCAAGATGTCAGAACTGCAGGCTGCGGTTGGTCTGGCAGTCGCTAACACGTTCGGCGATCGTCTCACCAGGCGCCGCGCATTCGCGTCGCGATATATGGATGTGTGCGCGCGCTACGACGGTCTTGCTTATACGGATGCGCCCAATGATAGCTGCTGGCAAATGTTTCCGCTGTTGACGCCGAGTGCGCATGCGGCAAGCGCGGCGATTGCTTCGGCCGCCGCGCGCGGCATGGAGGTGCGCCGCTACTATTCGCCCTCATTGTCGACGCTTCCTGGATTTCACAACGCTCCGTGTCCCGTTTCGGAAGATCTGGCGGCACGCATGATCTGCTTTCCCGTGTATTCTTGGCTTTCTGCAGGTGAGGCCGAGGAGATGCTCGACATTGTCGATACAGCCCTCGGCGCCAGCGTCGAGGGCCGCCCATGAGCGCGGTGCGATCGCTTGAATTCCGAATCCCGATTTCGCCCACGCGATCCTTCTTTCACCAGGTGCGCTTCTTTGAGCATGCGTTGCGCCGCCTTGGCGGCATTTATGCCGATGCAAAACTGCTGGTCGTCGTCGGCGACAACACAACGCACGACGCGATCGTGAGGGAAAACGACTGGAGCCTCGGACGCAACGTCGAATGGCGTTGTGTGCCGCGCGAGATTTTCGACCGCTACGGCATTCATGGGACGGCTGACTATCGCTACGTTCCGGAAACAGAAGCCGACTTGTTGATCTTGAGCGACGCGGACACCGTTCTTGCGCGCGACCTCGATCCACTGGTGACCAGCATCGACGCAACACGGGCCGTCGTCGCTGGTCACATGGCGCACTATCCGCCGCCGCATCCCGATCATGGCCCGCTCGCTAACGTCGATCCGAACGAGCTGTGGCCGGCCTTGCTTGCTGCGTTCGAAGCGGCGTCGCCGCAGGAATGGCATCGCCACTCTATGGATATCGAGCGACTGCGGCCACTCGCGCCGCCCTACTTCAATCTCGGTTTCGTTGCGCTCACGCAGCCGGCGCTGGCGATATTTCGCGATGAGATCTGGGGCACTCACAATCGCTTTCTTGAGATTTTTCCCACCTTCATGCGCTGCCAACTGGCAGTCACCATAGTCGCACTTCGCGCCGGAATGCGCCTCGAGACGTTGTCGCCGCAATACAATCTGGCCAACGATATTCGCCATCTCATCTGTAATCAGATCGCTGCAGACGACGCTCGCGTGATTCATTATCTGCGCAACGATGAACTGAAACGGGAGGAGATGGTGTTACCAGAGAACTTGCCGCACGTCCTTTCGCGGCGGTATGAAAATCCAGTCAACCAACGGCTACAACAGATATTGCGCGCTTACGCAGCCGCAGAATTCGACATAAATGCATAGTATGCGCAACGCAGCTTTCCTCACGTCAGATCAACTCGCCGCGCTCGGTTTTGCTCATATCGGCGAAGGCGCGCTCATTCACGAAACTTGCGTTCTCGTTGGCTGCGAGCACATGTCGGTAGACGCTCACGCGCGGATCGATCCGTTCTGTATCTTGTCGGCGCGCGAGCCAATGCACATCGGCCGCTATGTGCATATCGCTGGCCATTGCCTGCTGGCCGGCGCTGAGGGGATAACCGTCGGTGATTTCGCAAATATTTCGCACGGCGTTCGCATCCTTTCCGCCAGCGATGATTTCGTGGCTAGCGCGTTGATAGGCGCGCAGGTTCCGGGGGATCTCCGCGCCGTGCAGTCGGGCCGCGTCTATATCGGTAAGCATGCGTGCATTGGCGCCAACAGTGTGGTGCTACCGAAGACCAACGTCCACGAGGGTTCAACGGTTGGCGCACTGTCTCTCGTGCGAGGCGAACTGACACCGTGGGGTGTCTACGCAGGGATTCCGGCAAGGCGCATGCGCGAGCGTGACAGCGAGGGTGTGCGGCGCGCGGAAGCCGAGCTTATTAGGCGCGGCGGCTAAACCAAAACGCCGAGCGCGGATACACCGCAGATTCCGATGGCCGTGCCGGCGACGGCTTCTTGCACGAAGACCAGATTCGAGTTGGAGATCGGCGACAAAACGGAACACGGAACAATATTTTGGCCAAGGCCGAGCGTGCCATCGGTATAACTTTTCGTCGATTGCGCCGTGCCGGTAACGCCAGCTTCGCAAATGCCCACCGAGGCTTGCACCGACGCGCCGGCCACAATGCAGCGCGTGAGCACGCCAGCTTGCCGGAACACCCGACCCAGCACCGCTTGCATCATCGGGCTGATGTCGAGCGCGATGAAGCGGTTCGGCGTCACGCTGGTGGGATCGCCAATCTGGATGGTTTCGCCAGCGGCCCACCCGCTGAGCGCCGCCGCGTCGACGACTTTGAGCTGGTTATTGGCGGGCGATTGCTTGACCCAGGCTGATTGGTTGGGTGTCTTGGAGGTGTTCCAAATGCGCAGATACGAGACGCCCGCCATGTTGGCCCCGAAGAAGAGACCGGCGTCGGTTGTCGTCAGCGTGATCACGTCAGACACAATAGAGCTGATGGCTGCGGTGCGCGGGTTCTGCGCGCGCGCTGTGTCGATGCGGTAAATCGAAACAACGCCGTCGCCGCCAGGCGTAAAGATGATCCGGCGCTCTTCGCGCGCAGCAATGCGCTGCCATGTCGACGCGCCGCGCGCGTAGAGAGCGTCAACGTCTTGTGCATAGCAGCGCCAGCCCGGCCTCGGCGTGAGCTGCTCCCAGGCGCCATCGCGATAATAAGCCAGCGCGCCATCCGCCATCGCGCCCCAAGCTGCACCTGTTTTACCGCCGGGGAGCAGATAGATGTCGCCGTCGCTGGGTGAACCGGGTTGAGCGGCGGTCGTGGCCGATATCGCCGAGAGCTGCACCAAGGCGTCGAGCCGCCGTAGCGATTCATTGACGGTGACATGCTTCTGGGCTTGGCCGGCGGCGAGATAGGGAAGGGTGAGACGGGTTGTATCTGACATGCCGCCAGTCTAAGCGGCCGCGCGGCCGGTCGAATTCGCTCTCAGAATCCAACCTATTTTTGATGTCGGCTGGGGAATTCGAGAGCGAACTATCGTCGCCTTTTCGCCTTTGCTCCGTTCGGCGCACGCCACCGACTCGGCCGAATTCGGTACGGTCCATTTCCCACTTTGGCTGTTTGCACGCGGGCAAACGTGGCCTTGTTCGCGCGCGCGGTAATCAGGACTTCTCAAAATCGTTCCGCGTGTGAAGGTCATGCCTAGAGGACCTTCCATGCAAGTGAGGTGCTGACTTTTAGGCTTGCGTTCGCTAGAGCGGCGGCAAGGTTGTATGGCGGGGAGAACAAGTTGCAGAGCGCGGAGGTAGCCCTAAGGGACCTCGGAGGTTCCATGCGCCGGTTGCCTTTGGCGGCTTGGCTCGCGCTGGACGACATTCACGGCAGATATCGCCGAACGGTTCTGGGACCTCTCTGGATCGCCATCGGTCAGGCCACCATGATTGCCGGTTTCGCAGTCGTTTTCTCTGGGCTCTTCCACATGGACCCGGCGCAATATCTGCTCTACCTCGCCGCCGGATTCCCGGTCTGGACGCTTATCTCGCAATACCTCATCGACATGCCGAACGCATTCATCGCGGCGAAAGGTGTGATCGAGAGTTACGAATTGCCGTGGTTGCTGCACGTGTGGCGCCGATCCTTTGGCTACCTATTCACGTTCTTTCATCATTTGCTCGCGCTCGTGGTCGCGATGCTTGGGTTATGGGCGATGCATTCGGCGCCGGTTCAAATTGGCTGGCAGACATTGTTGGTCGCGCCTGCATTGCTCATCGTGCTCGTCGCTGGCGCTGGCGCCGGCGCGCTTTTGGGCGTCATGGGCGCGCGCTATCGCGATTTGCAGCCTGCGATGCAGGTTGCCACTAGCTTCCTCATGCTGCTTTCACCGGTCGTTTGGCACGCGAACCAACTGAGCGCAAATCTTTGGATCGTGCACCTAAACCCCATCTACTATTTTCTTGTGCTTGTTCGCGAACCGCTTCTTGGGCGGGCGCCGCCGCTCGATATTTGGCTCATTACGACAGCGGGCGCAGTTTTTCTTTTCGTCGCTGGCCTTGTCGTTTTCGCGGCCTCGCGAAAGCGCCTCTATCATTGGCTTTGAGCACATGACGCTAATCAAAATCGACGATGTAACGGTGCGGTACCCGATCTATTCGACCGGCCGTCAGCGCTCGATTTTGAGCTACGCCGCCAATCGGGCCTCGTTTGGGCGCGTTGCGCGCGAAGCCGGCCAAATCCCGATCGTCGAGGCATTGCGCGGTGTTTCGCTAGAGTTGAAGGAAGGAGAGCGGCTTGGCCTCATCGGCCGCAACGGCTCCGGTAAAACGACGATGCTGAAGCTATGCGCGGGACTAATTCTGCCCGACGCCGGAAGAGTAACCATTCGCGGCGACCACGCGGCGATCATAAATCCCGGCGCCGGCCTGGATCCCGACAAGACCGGCGCGGAAAATGTGGACTTAATTGGCCGCTTGCTCGGCGTGACGCGGGCGGCGCGCAGGGATCTGTTTGAAGATGTCGCCGACTTCACCGAACTTGGGGACTTCTTGAATTTGCCGGTGCGAACCTATTCGAGCGGCATGCAAATTCGATTGCTATTTGCACTGGCCACCAGCATTGAGCGCGACATCCTAGTGGTTGATGAGGTGCTGGGAGCGGGCGACGCTCACTTCGTGGAAAAGGCGGCGCGCCGCGTGCAAAATATGTTCAGCAAGGCCAAGGGTTTGGTCTTGGCGACCCATTCCGGCGAGATCGCTGCGCAACTCTGCACCCGTGCCGTGTGGTTGAACGCCGGCAAGATTGTAATGTCGGGCTCGCCCGAGGAGGTATGGGAAGCCTATATAAACCAAACGTTCGCTCTTGAGGCAGTAGCGTGATCGAACGCTTGGCCATACCCGATGTCTGGACCTTCGCGCCGAAGCGCTTCGAGGATTCGCGCGGTTGGTTCTATGAGTCATTCAACGTGTCGGCGCTGGCGCCGGCGTTGAACGGCGTCGCGTTTGTCCAGGACAATCAGTCGTTTTCAAGCAGGAAGGGCACACTGCGCGGCCTACATTTCCAGACGCCACCGAAATCGCAAGACAAGTTGGTGCGTGCGTTGCGCGGCTCGCTGCTGGATGTCGCTGTTGATCTAAGGCGGCGCTCGCCGACGTTCGGTAAGTGGGTGTCGGCTGTGCTCAGCGCCGACAATCTCAAGCAGATCTTTGTGCCTAAGGGCTTCGCGCACGGCTTCCTGACGCTCGAGCCCGACACCGAGGTTTGTTACAAGGTCAGCGACTATTACAGTCGCGAGCACGAGCGCGGCATCGCGTGGAATGATCCATCCTTGGCTATCGATTGGGGCGTTGGCGCCGAAGCTGTGGTGATGGCGGATCGCGACCGCACCTATCCGCGCCTGTCCGAGCTCGAAGAGGCGTTCTGACGGGTTCAATGATGAAGGCGCTCATTACAGGTGGTGCGGGCTTTATTGGATCGGCGCTGGTTCGCCATGTAATTGGTGAATTAGGCTGGTCCGCTGTTGTCGTCGACAAGCTAACCTACGCCGGCAACTTGTCTTCGTTGGCCGACGTTGCGCAGGCGCCGGGCTACTCCTTTGCACACGTAGACATCTGCAATATGTCCGGCCTGCGAACGGTGTTTGCGCAATACAGACCGGACGTCGTTTTTCACCTCGCCGCGGAAAGTCACGTCGATCGTTCGATCACGCATGCGGCCGCGTTTGTCGAAACCAATCTCATTGGAACTTTCAATGTTCTCGAAGCGGCGCGCGAGTATTGGCAACAAATGGACCGCGCCTCGCGAGAGAAGTTTCGCGTCGTCCACATTTCGACGGACGAGGTGTATGGGTCGCTGGGCGACGTCGGCTTGTTTCGAGAAGACACGCCCTACAGTCCGCGCTCGCCTTACTCCGCAAGCAAAGCGGGGTCCGATCACCTGGCTGGCGCTTGGGCTCACACCTACGGCTTGCCGGTGATTGTCTCCAATTGCTCGAACAACTACGGGCCTTATCAACTGCCGGAAAAACTGATTCCGCTTGCAATTCTAAACGCGATCGAGGGGCGCCCTTTGCCTGTCTATGGAGATGGCAAAAACGTGCGTGATTGGCTCTACGTCGATGATCACGTGCGCGGGCTATGTCTCATCGCCGAAAAAGGCGAGCCAGGGCGCAGTTATAACGTCGGTGGGCGCAATGAGCGCAGCAACATCGACGTTGTGCACTTAATCTGTGATTTGTTGGACGCGCACGCGCCAAGGGCCCGGGAACATCGGGCGCTCGTGGAATTTGTCACCGATCGACCGGGCCATGACCGTCGCTACGCCATCGATGCAACGCGCCTGGAGAGCGAGCTCGGTTGGCGGGCGGAAGAGACGTTCGAAACCGGGTTGGCGCGAACGGTGCGGTGGTACGTTGAAAACGAAAGCTGGTGGGCTCCGCTGCGGGCCGCCGGCGTCGGGAAGTCGCGGCAAGGACTGGCGGACAGCTCAAAGAGCTCCGCGTGAAGATCATCGTCATTGGCAATAGCGGACAGCTCGCGCGGGCGCTGGTTCGACGCTCACAGGGAAGGGTCGCGAGCTTTGGCCGGCCCCGCGTTGACCTGCGAAACTCAAGCGGGATTGACCTGATCAAGACGGAGCGGCCCGATGTCGTGATCAACGCCGCGGCGCATACAGCGGTCGACAAAGCAGAGACCGAGTACACTCTGGCGTTTCGCTTAAACGCCGAAGCGCCGGGCGAGATCGCCGCCGCCGCGCAAGATGTGGGGGCAGCAATGATCCAAGTTTCGACGGATTACGTTTTCTCCGGCGAAAAGGCGTCGCCTTACGTCGAGCACGATGCGGTATCGCCGATCAATGTCTATGGCGCCTCGAAGCTTGCGGGCGAGCAGCGCGTGGTTGCGAACAACGAACGCGCGATGGTCCTGCGTACGTCATGGGTGTACGGCGCACAGGGCGGCAATTTCGTCCGCACAATGCTTCGGCTGGCAAAATCGCGCGGTGCTGTGCGTGTGGTTTCCGACCAGTTCGGCGGACCCACCTTTGTCGATGATCTGGCGGACGTCGTTCTCGCTCTGTCGGAGCAGCCGCAAGCGAGGGGTCTCTATCATTGCGGTGGCCCGGAGTTCGCCTCCTGGGCCGGGTTTGCGGAGGAGATTTTCAAGCAGTCGGCGGCGCGCGGCGGCCCCGCAGCGAAGGTCGAGTCCATCAGCGCCGCTGAATTCCCCACGCCCGCTAAGCGGCCAGTAAATTCGCGTCTGAACAGCGCTCGCCTCGCAACCGATCACGGAATGCGTTTGCGCGGCTTCTCGGAAGCGCTGATAGACTGCTTAGATCAGATCTCGGCAGACGATTGGAGCGTGGAGTGAAGGGCATCGTTCTGGCGGGCGGTTCCGGCAGCCGCCTGCACCCCATGACCTTGGCGCTCTCCAAGCAACTTGCGCCGGTCTATGATAAGCCGATGATTTATTATCCAGTCAGCACGCTCATGCTGGCAGGCATCCGCGACATTCTCATCATCTCCACGCCGGCTGATTTGCCGACTTTCCGCAGACTCCTCGGAGATGGTTCGAAATGGGGCGTGGAATTTAGTTACGCAGAGCAGCCTACGCCAGCCGGAATTGCCCAAGCTGTCTTGATTGGCGAGCGCTTCATCGCTGGCGACGGTGTTGCATTGGTGCTCGGCGACAATATTTTTTATGGCCATGGCCTCGTTGATTTGTTGACGCGCTCCGCAGCGCGGACGCGCGGTGCGACCGTGTTTTCATATCAGGTCGTCGATCCCGAGCAGTTTGGTGTTGTCGAATTCGACGAACGTCTTGTGGCGCTCTCGATTGAGGAAAAACCAAAACATCCCAAATCGAGTTGGGCCGTGACTGGCCTTTACTTTTACGATTCTCAAGTTGTGGACTTGGCTCGGACGTTGAAACCCTCGGAGCGGGGTGAGTTGGAGATAACTGATCTCAATCGGTGCTATCTCCAGCACGGTGATCTCGTGGTTGAGCAGATGGGCCGCGGCTATGCGTGGCTCGACACAGGCACTCCGGACTCGCTCTTGGAAGCGTCGGAATTTGTCCGCACGTTGGAAAAGCGCCAGGGTTTGAAGATTGCTTGCCCGGAAGAGGTCGCCTACCGCCAAGGCTTCATCGACCGCGCGCAGCTGCGGCGGCTTGCGGATTCCCTTTCGAAATCATCGTACGGAGCCTACCTTCATAGAATAGCCGACGACCGTGGTTGAAATGCTGCTGCAGCTGGGGGCGTTGAGCGATCTCTCGAGCGACGGCGCGCCGGCGTACCCGGTGCTAACCGCGCGCCGCGCCGCTACACCCTCTGCGCAATTTTGCATAGAAACTGGAGAAAACGCGCAACTCGCTCCCGGGTCCTACTTCGTGGAGTTCTTGGCTCGACCCATTGAGGGGTCGCTTTCTCCGCAGTTGGTGCTTGCCACTGCCGGAGGCGGCTGTTCCCGCGTCGCCGCCACTGAAGTGTCAAACGGCGCATATCGCTTTGCTTTTGTGGCCAACCGTTGCGTAGATTCGGTTGCGATTGAGTTTCCCGATGCCGGAAGCTTCGTCTTTGTTCGGGCGCGGATCTTGACTGAGGACGCATTGTCGAATGCGCCGCCAACCGTTCGAGATGCTTTGCTGAATCTTGCCCGCGCCGGCTTTGGCGCAATCCCCCATGTTCTTCGGCGGCGACTTCTGGCCCCGAGTAGACGCGCGAAGTGGTTGGCGCGTATTCGAAAGGCCGCCAACACTGCTTCGACGGAAAGCGTCAGCAGCGGTCGCGTGTTCACCGAAGCATCCGATGAGAATTGCGCCGCACTGCGCTTCGATTTCGAGAATCGCCTGGCTGTAGCGCGCGACTCCGCGCGCGCTGAGCTCGCCCCGGATAGAAGGTCATCCCCATCGCCGCGCGCAACGGCTATCGCGTTCTACTTGCCGCAATTTCATCCGATCCGAGAAAACGACGCATGGTGGGGCGCTGGGTTCAGCGAGTGGGTCAACGTTACCAAGGCCATTCCGCAGTTCGTCGGTCACTACCAGCCCCGATTACCCGGTGAGCTCGGCTTCTACGACTTGCGCACGCCTGGAGTGATGGCAAAACAAGCAGACTTGGCGCGCGCACACGGTGTTAGCGCCTTTTGCTTTCACTATTATTGGTTCGATGGAAAACGTCTGCTCGAAGCACCCATCGAGACTTTCCTAAAAGACCCCAGCATCGATATCGGGTTTTGCTTGTGCTGGGCCAACGAAAACTGGACCCGGCGATGGGATGGCGATGAGACCGATATCTTGATCGCCCAAAATCACGGTGCAGAGAATCACACGCGCATCTTTGCTGATCTTGCGCGCCACATGAGCGACCCGCGGTACCTTCGCGTCGAAGGCAGGCCGGTCCTGGTCGTCTACAGGCCAGATATCATTGATGATGCGTTGGCGATGACCGAGATATGGCGCGCCGAAGCGCGCAAACTGGGTTGGCCAGGACTCTATCTGATTGCCACAAACGCCTTTGGGTTCTTCGAACCAAAATCCTTGGGGTTCGACGCGCTGGCGGAGTTTCCGCCCCATGCTCTTCAAGCGTCGATGATGGGAAAAGAACTCCGCTGGTTGAACCTGCATCATGCCGGCAAGGTTTTCAGCTACCAGGACCTAGTTCGTGAGGAGGCTGCGCGTTTGCGCGGCATGAAGGCTGATCGGAACGTGCCCATTTTTCCAGGGGTGATGCCTGGTTGGGACAACGAGGCGCGTCGTCCCGGCGCGGGCGTCACCTATCACGGCGCCACGCCTGAAGCTTATGGATCTTGGCTTGCGGCGGCCGCGGACTACGCCGAGCGCGCGCTGCCGCCTGATCGCCGCTTTGTGTTCATCAATGCCTGGAATGAGTGGGCGGAGGGCGCATATCTTGAGCCGGATCGAGCGCATGGCAGGGCGTTTCTCGCTGAAACTGCGTATCGCCTGTTGAGCCAGTAGTTCGCGGTTGACTCATGCGGCGGAGGATTTTTCCCAAGCGACCGCGGCTGCCACAATCTCGTCCAAGGCTTCAAACTTTGGGCGCCAATCGAGCGTGCGACGAATGCGGCTCGAGTCTGCGACCAACGCTGGCGCGTCGCCTGCGCGCCGCGGCCCAATCTTGGTTGGCAGCCGACGGCCGGTAACCCGCTCTAGCGATGCCACCACTTCCAACACCGACGCGCCACGTCCGTAACCAACATTGAGCACATGTGACTCACCGCTGGCCTCTAGGTTCTTCAGCGCAGCAAGATGGGCGTCGGCCAAATCGCTGACGTGAACGAAATCGCGGACGCATGTGCCATCCGGCGTGTCGTAGTCCGTGCCGAAGATCGTCAGCAGGGGCCGCTGGCCCAGTGCGGTTTGAGTCGCGACCTTGATGAGATGTGTCGCGTTGGGTGTGGATTGGCCAGTTCGGCCCAACGGATCGGCGCCGGCGACGTTGAAGTAGCGCAACGCCGCGTACTGCAAGCCGTAGGCGGTGGCGCTATGCGCCAATACCTGCTCCACCATGAGCTTCGACAAGCCGTACGGAGAAAGGGGGCCGAGCGCGTCGGCCTCGCTCACCACCATCTTTTGCGTCGGGGCATACACGGCCGCGGTGGACGAGAACACGAAGCGTTTGACGCCGTGGCGCAAGGCCTCCCGAAACAGGCTGATGCTGTTTGCCGTGTTGTTGGCGTAGTAGGTGAGCGGGTCCGTCACCGATTCCGGAACTACGATCGACCCCGCCATATGGATGACGGACTCGATCGCGCCGCGCGCAAACAGCTCGCTGAGCCGCGCGGTGTCAGCGAGATCAAAAACGTGTAGATCAGCCGTTGGCGGCGCGGCTTCTCTTTTGCCTGTCGAGAGGTTGTCGACGATGGTGACCTCGCGGCCGGCGTCGGCGAACGCCCAGGCGACATGGCTGCCAATGTAGCCCGCGCCGCCGGTGATGAGGGTCGCCCCCACCGGCTTTCGCGTCAAGGCAAGCCCTGCGCGAGGCTATCGATGAACGCTCTGTTTCGGGCCTTTTCCTCGGGCGACATGTACGCATAGATCGCGCGTGTCGTGTAGTGCCCATAGGTGTGCCCATTGCGGGTGATCGACCAATCGGTGATCTGATTGACGTTAATTGGCGCGCGTTGATTGAGCTGCAGCGAAGGCACGTTCGTGGGTTGGTTCTGTATGACGCCGGTTAGGCCAGTCGAACTGCCGCGCACGCGGTTTAGCCAGATTTGCTCGCTCCCACCGTCTGGCGTCGCGTAGGCTACCTTAAGCCAGAAGGCCTCGCCGTCATTAGCGCGTTGCAATTCCCAGAAACGCGGCAGGCCCGCGCGCGCTTCTTGCGTGGCTGCCTGGATGGCTGCTGCTCGCGCGGCATCGGGCTGTTCGGTCGTGCTCGCGGTCGTAGTTGTTGCGGTAGCCGTCGTCGTGGTCGCAGGCTCCTGGTTCCCGCACGCGGAAAGGCAGCACAGAGCGGCCAACGATAGGAACAGAGTTCTCATTCGAGACCTTTCATGACTCTTGCAATTAGGCGCTTGCGCCGGATCAGCCCGTGCTAAGCTTTGCGATGGGTCCAATCAAGCTTCGGCAATTGAATTTTTAAACAATCGCGACGTTGTTGTCCACGTCACGCGTTTGTCGTGCGAGATGACTTCTGGCCACGCTCGCGCCTGTAACGCTCATTTGGAGCGCTCGTTAGCTGTAAGACCAAACTGCACTTCAAGGCGTTCGATGTACGCCTTGGCTCGCGCTCTGACCTCCTGGGAAATGTCGAACTCCAAGCCAATGAGCTCCTGCACGCTGAGAATCTCGCGAAGTGCCTCAGATCGCGAGAGTAGGCTCGTCGTCACGCTTCGCGCGTGACGACGATGCCGGTTCAGCGCTCTATGATCGAACGCGATCTTTCCCATAGCGCCGATCTTCACATAGGTGAGCCAATCGCCTGCAGTCTTGAACCTGCATATGTCGTCAATGTCTTTTTCCAAAACGGTCGAGAGCGCCGACCTTCGGAAGAGGCAGGCGCTGACGTTGGGAATTATGTTCTTGATCGCAAGGCTCTGGCGTATTTCGTCGATGCCGTCGACTACGAAGTCGGTCCGCCACCGCTTCGGGTCCACATCGGAAACGTAGGTTAGATAGTTCTGGTCCAACGTCTTGCCCCGCTCGTCGATCTGGCGCGACTGCGTATAGCTCAACACAACGTCGGCATTCTCGAATGCGCGGCTTGCGATTTGCGTAAACGTTTGATCGCATGCATCGTCAGCTTCGGCGATCCACACTAGCTCGCCGCGAGCCTCCTGAACGCCACGGCGCCATTGTTCGAACACGCATTGCGACCTCCGCTGGTTCTCGATGACGCGATAGTCGACCGCGGCGTTTGCGAGCTCATCACGCGCGACTTCGGCACTGTCGTCGTCGGAGCAATCGTCGATCACAATGATCTCATAAACCGGCGATCTCTGGGCAAGGATGGTTTGTAATCGCTCGGGAAGATATTGTGCATAATTGTACACGGGGACGACAACGGATATGCGAGGAGCCCCGGAGCCCAAAAGCGCGTCGAGGTCATGCGCGTAACGCTGCATGCGATAGGGCCGCGCGACTGCGATTGCGGCGGCGGAGAAGGCCCCGCGTTCGGTATTACTCGATCGAAAAATGCGCATCACAGCGTCCGCGAAGGCGTCTGTGTCGTTGGCGCGCGCCAGGATGCCGGCGCCCGTAGAGAAGAGAGAATCGAACCCGCCGGCGCCGGCGAAGGCGACGCACGGCACACCGGCATCCATCGCTTCGAGCAAGACGGAGGGGAAGGGATCTTCACGCGATGTCAGTGCGAACACGTCGGCCACGGCGTAAAATTGTGCGACTTCCTTGGTGAAGGGCACGAATGCAAAGTGCCGTGCGTCAGCGGCGTTGCTAAGCCGGCGCGCAATCCAGTCGCGCATTTCTGGCTCGACATCGCCGACCCAGAGAAAATGGCACTCCGGGATCACGGTTAGCGCTTTCAAAGCCATTTCGACGAATAAATCGATGCCCTTGCGCGTGTCCCCATATCCTGCTCCGACCGCAATTTTGGCGTCCAAGGGAACGCCGTAGGTCCGATGCAGCATAGATCGGAAGGCGGTGATCTGCCCCGCGCGAAAGGCGCGCCGCGGAGCAATTCCCTGCGGTCGGACAATAGCGGCGCCAGTGGGCGGCACGAGAAAGGCATCGCGCACGACTGTTGACGGAAACACGACGGCGGCGGCCGATCTTGCAAGCGCATGGGCATGCGCGCCGAGCTGTTTCTCGCCGATGAGCGACGGAAGCTCGTGGACAAGCGCGACGCAGCGCACGCCGTGTTGCGCCAACGTCTCAACAAAGAGTCCAGACGCTGTCGTGCTGCAGAGAGCATCGCACACGCCGGCGCGCGTAAGACGGTGCGCCAGCGCCCGCGCACGCGGTCCTGCGCCATCGTCAAGCTCGTAGACCGTCCCGAAGCGCCGAAAGCTTTGCGTCAGCGGCCCCGGACCGAGAATTACAATGTGCAGTCTGCGCCGAAAGCGAGTGAAAAAAATCTGCGCCAAGGCAAGCAGCAAGAGTTGCGCGCCATGACGGTAAGCGTCATGCGAGACAAGGCAAAGCGGCGCTGTTTCCTGTGTTTGCGCCGAAAGTGCGCGATCGACTGTTCGCGCGATAACGAATATGCCGCCGGAGGCATGGCCCAATAGTGTGCGGATGCCGCGCATGATGCGCCGAGCAAGTTGATGAAACTGCCCGTCCCTCATAACCGCGAGCAACTGAATCTCCTGTGGCGTGTGCGGCCTTGGTGCAGCGGGGAGTCGTGGACACAGTTTCCCTTATGGCATAGACGTTCGCGAGGACCAATCCGGTGGGAACCATGGCTGAAGGGCTGTATGGACGACCGGCCCGCAGCGGCGCGGCGGAGCGCCACGCTATCCTGGTGCTGGGCATGCATCGTTCGGGCACCAGTGCGCTGACACACGTGCTGAGCTTGGTTGGATTGCGTCTCCCCAAAAACATTCTTGGCGCACGAGCGGGCAATGAGCAGGGCCATTGGGAGCCCGAGACGATACTAAGTCTCCATGAAGAGTTGCTACGTGAAGTAGGCAGTCAATGGTACGATTGGCGTCCGCTCGATCTTGAGAGTTTGCCGCAGGAGCGGCGCCAGTACTATCGCGAGGAGATCAAACGTCGGTTGGCTGACGAGTACGACGATGGGCTCGCGTTCTTGCTGAAGGAACCGCGCTTGTGCCGGTTCGCCGGCTTCTACATCGACATTTTGCGCGAGCTGCGTATCCAGCCTGTCTTCGTGCTCCCGTTCCGCAACCCGCTTGCGGTAATCCGTTCGCTTCACGATCGTGATGGGCAGGGAGCTGCGTTTGCAAGCCTGCTTTGGCTTCGCCATGTTCTCGATGCCGAGGCGAGCACACGCGGTTTTCCGCGAGCGATCGTCTCTTACGAAGGATTGTTGTCAGATTGGCAAGCGACACTTCGTTTGATTTCGTCGCGCACCGGCGCTTTCTCGAGCGAGGCAATCAAACAGGCTGAAGCGGATCGCGTTCTCTGGCCAAGATATCAGCATCACGCGCCGTCGAGGCTGGAGCTGGAGAGCGACAAGAAAATCGCCGTTTGGGTGAAGCAGGCTTATGCCTCCTATAAGGCGCTGGAAACGGATCCGGACGACGACGCGGCGCTTCATGCACTTGATAGCATCAAGGCGGCGTTCGACGCGGCGTCGGCCGTGTTTGGACCCGCGATGGCCGATGAAACGAGCTATCGCGAGGACATGTTTGCGCTTCAGCGCAGGGACGAAGAGGACGCGCACAAGCGTCAGCTTGCCGCCGCGCATGACGAGTTTCAGCGCAGGCTTGAGCAAACGCGAACCGAAGAGCGCCAGCGTGCGAGCGCCGATCGGCAAGAGTCGTCCGCTAGCTTTGAGCGCGTCGTCGGCCAGCTGATCGACAGGAACGCAAGTTATGCCGCCGAGGTCGCGGCGACTTGCTTCAACTTGGACGCCAAGAACGAAGAAGTCGGGCGCGCCGCCGCGCAGTGCGTATCCGCGGC